>JAPZRK010000103.1 GCA_027531445.1 Leptospira sp. | reverse complement strand
TTTCTGTCATATGTTAAAAAGATTTCGTTGCCCTTTGCAACAGAATTTGTCAATGCCCATTCACGTTCGTCGAAACCTAACATAGCAGAAGCACCGTCTGCGATTCCAGCCAATCCATTTTTCCCAATGACAAAAGGGACAAGAGTAATGTAGATCCGATCTACAAGATCTCCATCAAGAAATGAATAATTGAGTTTTGGCCCGCCTTCAAGGAGAACATTTTTATAACCTTTCCTTTTTAAAATGCCTGTAACTTTTTTGGGATCGATATCGCCCGAGTCGAGCGCAAAGATTTCTGCCCGATTTTCTAAATCGGTTTTAATCTCTTTTAAATTGTTTTTTGTACAAATAACGAGCGGTATATGATCTGACTCTTCGAATACGTGTTTGTCACCTGGGATGGTTCCATTTCGGACGAGGATTACTGGTCGAGGATTGAGAGCGTTAGGAAATGCTCGGATTTTGACTACAGGATTGTCGTTGATGATCGAATTTTTACCTAAAATCAATGCATCCGACTGGGATCTATAAACATCCATTTGGAGTTTATCTTCCTTCGAAGTGAGACCATACCATTTTCCATCTGGACGAACCACTTTGCCATCCAGAGTCATGGCCATGTTAATCGATAACTTCATTGAGACTTCCTAAGGGAGATATTTTCCAATTCGCGCTGGAGGATGCGGTTGACGGCTTGCGCGCAAGTTCCGCAACCCGTAGAGGCTCTGGTAGTTTCGCGTAATTCCTCAATAGTATGGGCTCCAGCCTGTATCGCGTCCACCAATTCTTTCTCCGTGACAAGACGACATAGACAGACCCTTTTGGGTCTCATCAGTGAATTTATATCAAAACCATCTTCCACGTTTGAACTTATCATTTGACAGAAATTTCAAAAGGATGGAAACTCTTTAATTACTCCAGATAAGGAAAAATAGAAATATCTATGGTAAATGACCTCAGCCCAGAAAGAAAAAAAAGTCGAAACCGCGAAATCTTCGGATGGTGTATGTTTGACTTCGCCAACTCCTCCTACACGACGGTGATCATTAGTGTAGTTTATTGTGAGATTTTTACGCAACTTGTCGTACCGTCCGATCCAAATTCAGTCAATCCTTTCCAGTATGGGAACTCATTATGGGCATGGTCGCTTGCACTTTCTTATTTGTTTGTAGTTCTCACTGGTCCGATTTTTGGAGCCATTACAGACTATTCCTCTACGAAAAAAATGTTTTTGTTTGCTAGCTATATTGGATGTATCATCGCAACATTCGCATTATACTATGTAAATCCTGGAATGATTTGGTTGGGCTTTGCACTTGTTGCCATCTCAAACTTCTTCTTCGCTTCAGGTGAAAATTTTGCATCTAGCTTTTTGCCGACACTGGGCGCGAAGGAAGATTTGGGTAAAATCTCTGGATATGCATGGGGGATTGGATACTTTGGTGGGATCGGATCTGTTGTTCTTGCAACCACTCTCGGTGATTATACGATCGCAAATTTTGATAATCTAAAACTTGTTGGTCCGTATACTGCCGTTTTCTTTTTGATTGCCGCCATCCCTACCTTTTTGTTTCTAAAAGAGCCACACCTTCCTATGGGTCGGTCAAATAAAGTGAACTATTTAAAGATAGGAATCGATCGAGTTGTCACAACGTTAAAGGATGCCACTCGATTTAAGGATTTGATGATCTATTTGGTCTCTTTGTTTTTTACTATGGCGGCCCTTGCCATTGTGATTTCCTTTGCATTCATTTATGGTGCACAAGAAATTCACATCGAATCGCAACACAAACAAGTAATGTTTATCTTCATTCAGATTTCCGCCGCGATTGGTGCGCTTATCTTTGGAGTTGTGCAAGACAACATCGGAGCCAAAAAAACGTTTAATCTCACACTTGTGGTTTGGTTGGCCGTCTGTGGACTCATTTATTTTGTTCAAGACTTGACTGCTCTTTTAAACGGAGCTTTGGGAACCAACTGGACCATACAATGGGTGTTTGTATTTATTACTTCTCTTGCCGGTATGGGACTCGGATCCACACAGTCTGCATCAAGGGCACTCGTAGGAATCTTTTCGCCTGAGTCAAAATCAGGAGAATTTTTTGGGATGTGGGGACTTTCAGGTAAGATTGCAGCGGCAGTCGGATTGTTTTTGTTTGGATACATCCAAACCGTAGTAAGCCTTCGGAATGCCTTTTTAGTCGTAGCACTGTTCTATGGGATCTCTCTTGTAATCAACCTATTTGTTGATGAAAAACGCGGAGTGGAAGCAGCTAATCAGTTTTCAGAATGAACTTACTATCAGAAGATGATTTCGAACTTCACCAAAGCCAGCGCAAACTGGCTTTGGCTACTATTGATGAACTCATGCAAACCAAGCTAGACCTCTTGGACGCAGATAAACGAGTACCTGCCTTTATCAATAACGCGATCTCCTACCTCAAACGAAAGTATGTCACCGAGGAACAGACTATCTCACAATTATTGAAAAAAAGACAAATCCAGCTCTGATCTGTCTTTCTCTTATATTTTAGTTAAAATCAGTTACTTTTGTAATTAGCTGTTTTTGATCCAATTCCATATTTCTAAGTCTTCTCGCAGTTACCTTGCTAATTTTTCTTAACATCTTTTTATAAGTCTGCATAATCAACTTCTGTTTGTCATATGGAAGCGGATCTTTTTGGTCATTGAGAACCATCGTAACATTGGCAGCTTCTTTCTGAATCGGAACGTTAGGCCAGATAGTATCGGAGGTGAGTGCTTGGAAATATTCAAGTTGAATGTCTGAGTTTACATCGATTTTAAATTCTCCCTTTTCATCTTTTTCTGTGCTTTGTGATTTTGGAGTAGGGTTGATCAAACGACGCATTTCTTTTACATAGACCGTTCCGTCAGCATTGACTCTTTTGAACATCATTACAATTTTATCTAGTTCCGTAAAATCTTTGTTAGGGTAGATAAAGGCAGTGCCATCGTAAAGGTATACTTTCGGCCAATCAATGTAGGACTGTCCTTGAGGGAGCTTAAACTCGAGATAAGGTTTGCCCTCACCATCTTTCAAAAATAATTCTTTAAGGGTTTCGGGAGTCTGGCTTAGATACTGGGCGGCGGTTTTATCGACTCCTAAATCTTGCAATTTTTTCATTTTTGCCAGATGTTCGGATATAGTAGCGTGTAATGTATCAATTTCATTATCTGAGAATCCTGCGCCTCTTTGGGCATCAATTTGTTTTTGGGATTCTCTGTCTTTCAAGGTAAGAGATGCAGGCTTTTCTGCTAAAATTGGCAAAGCAAGAAAGGAGAGAACGGTTGCGATTAAAAATCCTAAAAAACGATGAGTCATGACATACCTCGAACTTTCATTCCTTTATAGTATCGTAAAAGATGAAGTCGATTATTAATGGAATCGATCAGAATTTTCGGGCAGAAAAAAAAGAAGCGATAGCTTGGTGGAACGCGGTTTCTGCCTCTTTTGCTTTTAAAATGAGTCCAGTCATCTGCAAATACCCATGGATTAAATTTGGGTATTTTTGGTGGGTAACCTTCACACCGGCATCTGCCAATTTTTTAGCGTAGGCATCTCCTTCATCGCGTAGCGGATCAAAACCAGCCGTTGCAATGTAAGCAGGTGGCATACCTTTGAGAAACTTGGAATCAATGAGAAGAGGTGAATTGATCGGAAGCGATCGATCCCCAACATTAGGCAGATAATTTTGAATGAACCAGCGCATTGTTTCGGAAGTGAGAACGAACTTTTCGCCTTGTGTCTCGTAGGATTCTGATTCTTTGGAAACATCCGTCATCGGATAAACCAAGGCTTGGAAGACCGGAAGTGGGACTTTTTCCATTTTTGCCCTGTAACAGACTGATGTTGCAAGGAGTGCTCCTGCACTATCCCCAGCGACTGCTATCTCGCTAGGTGATCCGCCAAAAAGATAAGCACTGTTACGAACGTATTGGTAGGCAAGAAAGGCATCGTCAATGGCAGAGGGATAAGGGTGCTCAGGAGCGAGCCTGTAATCCACCGAAACAACGATCACCTTTGCATAGTAAGCAAGTCTGCGACAAAGTGCATCGTGAGTCTCAATGGAACCAATGGTGAGTCCTCCACCATGGAAGTAGAGGACAATCGGCAGATTCCCTCGTTGTGGGTGAGCATTATAAAGTCGGACAGGAACAAAAGATGCAGAAGGTGTGGGGATGAGCTTGTCTTCAATATGACTAACAGATATAGGTGGCTCATCAAAGATTTGAATGTTGTCTGCAAAAAGTCTTCTTGCTTTGGTGGGAGGCAGTGTGTGTAACTTTGGAAGTATACGGGCAAGGTTTGCTGCTAGTTGGCATTGTGGATCGAGTGGACCACCTTCTTGGAAAGTAGCTCCACCAAATAGAGTATAGATCCAATTCTCAGGTAAAGAAAAAATAAGCTGTGCTATCGAGCGTCTGATTCCTAACATATAGGATTTAACTTTTCTTTAATCATCTTATATAGTATCAACAATCCGTATGTGTCCATTTTGCAGTAAGCTACTAAATCTTCCAAGACTCGATTTTTTTCTTCTAGTGTCACCTGCTTTTTTAACAATCTCAAATACTGGTAATTTGCATCTTGCCCAGCACGAATAGATAAACCAGTATGCGTTGTTTCCGAAAACGCTGGCAAAATTTCTTTGAGAGAGGCTTTCCCTTTTTGTTTGGGGGAATAGATCCAAAACTTTTTAAAAGGTAGTGCTAGATCTTTAAAATTTGGTTGTATAGAGTTCCAAAAATCAAAGTGTTCAGGGAAATTAGCTACAAGTTCCTCGATGATCTTCTTTTCAAAGAAATCATTGAACGAAAAAATCGTGACATCCTTTGGAACGTTCGCTACCAACTGAGCTAAAATTTCTTTTCTCGGATCATATTGATCGGGAGGGTGAATGTAACTAAAATGAGTCACAACATCTCTGATAGAATCCCAAATATGTAGCGAAAAAAGAAAGGGAGTGTGTTGAAATGGATGGGAATTTTTATAAATCGGAATCAGTGGGTTGATTGACTCAAAATCGAGAAACGCTACAGTGCTTGTGACATTGTCAAAAAATTGCGCAAGTTGAGCGTGATCAAAGTAAGCTTCATTGGTCATATGGCAATGTTTTTGGATGCGTTGTGTCGGACTTAAGTCTTCATCTGGCATCTCAGCAAAAGTGCGAATTCCCATTTGAAAGTATTTTTTGGGTAGTTCCTGTCCTTCTCTCAGTTCGAATATCTCATACCTTTCAAGAGATTCACCAAAACATTCGGTTTGCACGAGACATACCTTTGGTGAATTACACGTAGGTAAGTTGCCATCATGGATAGGGAAAATAGGTTCATTCTGGAACTCAGAAAATGCTTTCCATTCCTCTTCAAATCGCACTTCTTCTCTAGTTAGCTTCTCTACAACGGATTCGATATGAAGAAACTTATTGCTATCTACTTTATCAAATTCGAGCACATAACTCGAATTTACTCGAAATATTTTACAATCAGAAATGATAAATCCTAAAGATATCAACAGCTTCTTTTGAAAAAAAAATGACCTATAAATTTCAAGTTTATTGGATCCTATCGGGCGAAAGTCGATGATCGTCCAGCCTTCCCCTTCGCTATCGGGTAACAAACATTCAATATGAGTAAAATAGGATGAGGATTCAAAGTATCCACCTAAAATGGTTTTACGTTGTGTAACCGCTTCCTCTGTTGCTAACTTTTGTTCTGCTTTAGATATCGTGCGCGGTATCTGTATTGTATTTTCGAATATGGAAGTACAGAGGTCATGAAATTCATGCCATTCTAAATTTCCACTATGGAGATGGTTTTCTTTCTGATGTAGATTTTGGTTGATGAGATAGAATGAATTGGAACATCGAGTAAAACTAATGTATTGAGATTTAGAAATTGGATAATTTATTTTGTTAACTGACAACTGTATACATCTCAGATAAGGATTTAAGATACGATTTGTATTCTGTCACAAATAAATCTGAGGTCCCTTCTTGGAGGGCGGAAGGTGATTTTAAAAAGAATGGGAAAAATGCTTCAGAGTTAGCTGTTTTAACTTGAAATGAATGTCCAGACACTTCATATGGATAGCCTTCTAAAAAATGGATAAAGGAGTCATAAAACATGGGATGAATCACAATTTCGTATTGTTTGGATTCACCGTTTGTAAAGGCCAATGGATGGAGATTTAGATCCTGATCACTGATTTTCTTTTGCGATAAAAAATCTTCACGAAGTTCTTTTTTGACAACTATTCGAGGGAGAATAAACCTACGTAGCGCGTTGCGCGACCGATCATAAGCTAAAAGATAAAAATCCTCTGAATTTTTCCTGATGAGCCTGTATGGCTCAATGGTTCTGTCCTTTTTTTCTCGACCATAATTGACCACAAGTGCTCTTTTATCCTTTAACGCTTGTATTATTTTTGAGAGGTCTGATTCTCCTTCTACAGTTTCTTCTATTTTTCGTTTATAGATTTTGATACCTTTTGGATAGAGATCTAAACTTTTTGAGAATAATTTTTGGGATAACGAAAGCAAGGTTTCATTATTTAAATCTGTAACAGAACAAAGTAAAATGGAAAGGTATTCCAGCTCTGGCTTTGTGAATTTAAGCAGAATATCTAGTGTTTCCTTTTCCAGATAATAGGGATAGTGTTCTTCGGATTGAAATCCGAAGTTTGCGACTTTAATATTGAAACCCATTGATTTCAATTGATTCAAGTCACGATAGAGTTTTTTTCGATCGGAATCACTATCCTCATTATTGTAATAACGAGGCATGATCTTTTGAAAACGCTTAAAAGTGATACCCTTTGGTTCTTTCATCAAATTGAAAAGTAAGGCAAATAAACGAGTTTCCGTCTCATTCATTTTTTTCACTTCAATCATTGGAAAATCATCTTCGAATTCGCTAGGACTTGTCATCTTACTCCAGATTTAAGTTTTTTTTTGATTCCGAAAAGTATAAAATCTTAAATCTTGGAAAAGAATGAGAATTTGGCCAATCATCCTAATCTACTTTTTTTTCATTAGTTGCGCGACCTATTGGAAGAATCGAAAGAATGATCTTTTGGATGTAGTTACCGTTGGTGCCGAAACACCGATGTATGGTGCCGCAGTAAAAATTGGTCCCATTCCAGTCGGCTTGCTCTTTTTGGGTGGCGAAAGTGAGATGGGTAAAAAAGATCTTGGCCGTGGTTATGGCGTTAGGGGTGGTAGTTTAGGTGGTTATCATTCACAACAGCTCGTTTATACCTTCTTAGGTGGGGAAAGTTTTCATTCAGGGGATCCGATCAAAGACGAAAAAGGCAATTGGATGGTGGATGAAAAAAAGATCCCTCTCACCGAAAATGATAGGTACAATATCAAAAGCTTCAAGATGAGATACTTTGTCTTTTTTAACGACCCCGTCAAAGACCGCAAAAAACGAAAGAAACAAACCTTTCAACGAGAGCTAACGCAAGATTTAGTCAGACAAACTGGCAAAACAGAGTTTTTGGTTTATTTACCATCAGAAGATAAAAAACCTTTTGGTTATCCACCAGGATATCTATGGAATGTAGAAGTAGTAGGAGGAGCCTACGGTGGTCTTCGGTTTGGATTTAACTTTGGTGAGGCAGTTGATTTTTTGTTAGGAATCACCACCTTGGATCTGTATGATGATGATGTTGAGGGAAAAGTAAAACCAAGTTTCCCTGGGTTTCCTTTCCCTGCCGCATCAGATACCGAAAAAGAAGCTAACGAAGATTAAAGTTTAAAGTCTTTTGCTGTGATCTTATTTTTCGGATCAAATACCAATTTTACAAATTTGTTTTTTTCAGAGTCTGCTGGCTTCTCTTTCAAAGTATAATACTGCTCAGGCACTTCAATGTCTTCTGCAAAAAACCAAGTCATTATCGTTCCGGATGGATCTGAAGATTTTTCAGTAGGTTTGCCGAGAAGTGCTTCAGTTTTAACGAGCGAATCACCGACTTTTATCAAATCAATTTCCATTTTTCGGAGTGCAGTGTGTGGATGAATTTTATTGCTGTTAGATGGAACTTTGGTAGTGGATGAACATGCTATCATTGAGAAGATCAAAGATAGGAAAGCGAGAAGTAGAATGGAACGTTTCAAGATACACCTCTTTGTTGATTCTTTTTTTAGGAAAACAAACGGATTAAAAATTGGCAAGTGTTATCTCGGTTCTTTCATTTTCAGTCGATTCGATTTTTTTCAGAATTTTTTTGAAAAAAGGAATGGTCAAAAGGACTAATAAAATTTCTAGAAAACCAAAGAAAAAGGAAAGGGCAGGGAAGGCTATACCTTCAGGAACGATGCCAACTAAAAAACTTTGCATATTTACGGAGACGATAGGACCGAGCATAAAGCCTAAAGACCCGATGCCAGTAAATGCAGACATGGTCGTAGCAGTCAGTCCTGGTTTCGACATTTTGCTTGCGAGCATCATAGATGGCACAAACATAACTCCTGCACCAATCCCGCATAATAAAAGATAGGTGAATAAAAGCCAAAAATTTGACGTAGTGCCAGAAAGACCTAAAAATATCCCATACATTGATGATCCGATCAAAACCAGAGGCAATACGCCCGTTTTGCGGGAAAGAACGGCGGAGGGATAGGAAAGTAAGGACATGGGAAACAATACCAATCCTAAAAATACACCTAAAATACCAGGGTGAAGTCCAAGTGTTTCCCTTAGGTGAAGATTCAAAGAGGAAATGATAAAGCCCACAGTAAACCGATCAATAAAGTTGAACAAAAATGGTACGAATAGATACGGATTTTCGATCACGGCATTTTTTAAAGCAAGGAAGGAAAAATCTTTTTGTTTGTGAAGGCCTTTGTCTCTCAACATAAGCAAAGCCGCTATCCCAACAAAAACTAAAATCCCACTACCCACATAAAACGGGAGAAGTGGATTTTGTCTTCCCAATACTCCGAGAGGCATGCCGAATGCTCCACCTAAAGATAAGAACATTCCGGTGATTCCCATTAGAACACCTTTTCCATAATATCTTTTATTCGCTGGATCGTTTTCTTGGTCTGCGGCAGAGCTGAGAAGCAAACCAATGATAAAAATATGAGAAGCGCCTTCCAAAAATCGAATGAATAGAAATAAATTCAGATCCTGAACTCTCGTGAGTGAATAAAAAAGAAAAGCATCCAAAAAACAAAATGCAGCAATGAAGTATTTCCTATTTTGGAATTTGTCTGAAATGATGCCTGCGATCGGAGCGAAAAGAAAGGAACCGAGCATCGGAATACTCGTGAAGTAGGCCACTTCAAAATTACCTCCAGAAAGGCGGTCTTTCACTATATCCTTTACGACAGGAACAATCATAGTAACGGGCAGCATAGAGAGAAAGACAAGTGTGATGAGAGTGTATGGGAAACTCAAAATGAGGATTTCCTATGCGAACCGTAATTGAGAACGAGATTCATTTAGTTTAGGAAATTTCAGATTTGTGAGATGTAAATCAAAATTTATAAAGCGAGATTGGAGGTTGGATAAAAGAGGTTTGCGACATAAATGACGAGGATACTCACCACAAGACCAATCGTGGCAAGCAGTACATCCTTGGAAACCTTTCGGAACGTATCCAAATAGGGTAGATCACGGTAGGTAAGGATATTTAGGATGATCTCTCTCCCCGCGAGTAGGCCCAGGAAAACCCAAGTGGTTGACATAGGTATATTGCTGATCGCCTGGAAAAGCAATAGGATGGAACCATAAACCAAATCTACAATGGTTGCCGCTTTTGCCCACTTGATATCCGATTTTTCAGTCACGACACTTTGAATGGTGCCCCCGTTTGTGCGTATGATCACAAACAATGCAAGGAGTATCAGAAATACCGCTGTTCCAAATTCAAGAATGCTCAGTTTTCGAGGGAGAAAGACAGCAATGTTCGCTGTGTCTTGCAAAAGCCATGCTACCCATAGATAGATGGTTGATGCCCATTGGTAGCGCGCCCATTTAAGTTCTGTTTGGGGATTTGGCACGTGTTCTTCGTTGTATTCGTGAGGATCTAATTTTGCTAGAATCGCCCAAACTAGAAGGGCTCCAAAAAACGCGATGCCGTAACCAAAAAATGACTTGGTCAACATCTTGTCGATGGAACTTCCTCCAAACAAACCAAGGACTAAAAAAGTAGTAGAAACAGGTGCACGCAATCGCGTGAAAATAACGAGGATAACAGGTGCTAATAATTGGAATAGATTAAAATGTGATACTTCTGGTATGACTGACAGACGATGAAAGTGTATCTCTCCATCATGAATCCACCATCCAATGAGATGCACGGCCACTAACAAACTTCCGAGAACGAGTAATTTTTCTATCCAGTGGACTGATTTTTTACTCTCAAAAAAAGTGCCGATCGTTTGGACCGCGTCATTGCCAGCGACCGAAAAGGCGGCAATGGCAAAAGAAAACCAACCCAACCAATAGGCTGGTATACCTAAAAAGTAACCAGCGCAAATGATCGTGACAAGCAAACCCGTTATCAATCCGAAACGGACTTGGTCTTTAAATGTCGGATGTTGGTAATCTACGTTTTCAGTTGGTTTCATTTACCCAAGTAATGTTTTGCGTATCTTTCTGTGATTTCACTTCTATCAAAAAGGATAAAAACATCTGTAGTTCCAAAAACTGAATCAAGCGCTGGAACGCCACAGATTTTAGCACCCAATCGGATGTAACCTTTGATCAAAGGTGGGATGTGTTTTGCTACTAATTTTGGATCTTCTATGTGAAAGTTTGGATTAAAATCCTTTAGAATAAAGTCAGGATTTGGGAAAACACGAAATTCTTCTGGTGCAATCGAATCTTTTGCCTTTAGGTAAGCATAAGAAAGCGATGCGACTTCAGCGTCAGTAGAGTGAATTGATCCACAACCCATCAAATAACGCACGTCATTTTTTATCATGAATTCTGCAAGACCTTGCCAAAGCAGAGAAATAACCGATCCATCTCTGTAACTTGGATGAACACAGCTTCTACCAACTTCTGCAATCTCATCAGAAAGGTTATATATAGAAGTAATGTCGAATTGATTTTCGCTGTAAAAACCAATGCCTTGTCTTGCTTTAGCTCTTGTTAAAATCCGGTAAGTTCCGACAATTTTGTCTTCATTCGACTTATCAACGACAATCAAATGATCACAATGAAGATCATATTCATCTCTGTCTTTTCTGGTCGCGGCGGATTGAGGTAAACCTTCACCCATTTCTAAATTGAATACATCATAGCGAAGAGAGAGTGCTCGTTCGATTTCATATTGGTTTTCTGCTAATCTTACCTCGAGAACTCTAGATTGTCTTGCGATTGTTTGTTCTGATTTTGCTTCCATAGGGTGGTTACCTTTCCATCTTTCTTTATGTAACATAACCCTCCTCTGTTACGCTCGTATTACAATCATATGAAAATCAATAAATTGATTTAATGGGCTTCGTCCCAGTTTTTTCCGAATTTCCCCTCAACGGTGATGGGCACAGACAGTGAAAGTGCAGTTTCCATCTCTTTTTTTGCCATTTTGAAAAACTCGTCCTTTTCCGCCTGGTAAACTTCAAAGACAAGTTCGTCATGAACTTGTAATATGATCTTTGATTTAAACTTCGACGCGTCGATTTTCTTTTGGATTTGGATCATCGCAATTTTGATCATATCGGCGGACGTACCTTGGATTGGTGAATTGATCGCCACTCGTTTTGCGGCTTCACTAGCCATTTTGTTGGTCGAGTTGATATCAGGCAAATACCTCTTTCGTCCTAACAAAGTTTCAACGTAGCCATTGTTTTTACAGAATTCTACCGTTTCTTCCATGTATGTTTTTACGCCCACGTACTGTTGGAAATACCGATCAATGAACTCTTTTGCTTCTTTTCTGGAAACCTTAAGATTATTTGAAAGACCAAATGAGGTTACTCCATAGATGACAGAAAAGTTAACGATCTTTGCCCTGTTTCGCATTTCAGGTGTTACATCTATTTCCTTGACACCGTACAATCCGGCCGCTGTTTTTCTGTGAATATCTTCACCCGATGTATAGGCTCCGATCATATTTGGATCTTTTGAAAAATGTGCCATGATACGGAGTTCGATTTGGCTATAGTCGAGAGAAAGAATTTCACATCCTTTCGCGGGAATAAATCCTTTACGTAGCCATCTCCCTTCTTCCTCTTTGATCGGGATGTTTTGTAAATTCGGATTTGTCGATGAAAGCCTTCCCGTTGCCGCGATCGTCTGATTGTAGCTTGTATGGATCCTTCCCGTCTTTGCATTGATCAAATGGGGAAGGCTGTCAGAGTATGTAGATTTTAACTTGGAAAATTTTCTGAGAGCGAGTAGATCATCGATGATGGGATGAGTGCCCAATAGAGATTCCAAAACCGAGTGATCCGTTGAGTATCCTGTTTGTGTTTTTTTCTCAGCTGGGAGTCTTAGGTCTTCAAATAGGACTACTTGTAGTTCCTTCGTAGAGTTTACGTTAAATGTTCGTCCTGCATAAAAGTGAATATTTTTTTCGTTTTCTTTTATCTTTTTTTCGAAGATTTTCGAGAGTCCATCAAAATAGTCTGGCTCAACCAATATTCCTTCGAATTCCATTTTTGCAAGTACTGGTATTAATGGCATTTCCAAGTTTGTAAAAATCTTTGCCGTATCGGTGCTTTTTATTTTATCAACTAATACGTTATATAACTGTAATGTGATGTCTGCATCTTCACAAGCGTAGTCTGAAACTAAGTCTGGATCCACGTCATAGAGGTTTTGTTTCTTTTTTCCTGTGCCAACAAGTTCATCATATGTAATCGTTTTATAGCTTAAATAGTCGACCGCCATATCATCCATGTTATGTCGACGTTCACCTGGGCTTAAAATATAGGACGCGATCATTGTATCGAAGGAAACACCCTTCAACTCAATTCCATACTTTCGAAAAATAAGGATGTCATACTTTATGTTTTGACCAATTTTATCAATTTTAGGATTTTCCAATATTGGTTTGATGGCATTGATGACCTCGTCCAAATCAGGAAGTGTATGGGAATAAATCGAATCTGGGTGGGAAATGGCGATATAGTAAGCAATGTTTGGATCCGTACAGAATGATATTCCTAGTAACTCGGCAGACATTGGGTCGGATGATGTAGTCTCCGTATCGACGGACATTGGTTTTTTTGAGTCTAGTTTACCTAGTATCTTTTTAAGTTCATCTACAGATTTGATTCTATGGTATTTCTGGTGTTCGCTCTTTGACCTTAAACCTTTTGAATCCAGTGAATCAGAACTTGCATCTTGATTTGTCTGTGACTCAACTGAATCTTGTTTGTTGGACTTTTTCTTCTTGGCTGGTGCAATGGAGTCGGATTTTGATTCATCGATGGGAATGCCTGCTTGTTTGGCGAGGTCTCGGTGCAGAACATTATAACCCCTGTCTTTAAAAAATTGAACTCTTTCTGGTTCAAGATAATTTGGAACTTTTAGATCAGACTTTTTAATCTCCAATTTGAGATTGGTAACAATTGTCGCTAGTTTACGAGAAAGGAATGCATTTTCTTTATCGTTCGCTAGTTTATCGATGAGACCTTTATTCTTTAGCTTAGATAAATTTTTGTAGATGGTTTCCAAATCGCCATACTCTTGTATCAGAGTTGCGGCCCCTTTTTCTCCGATCCCTTTTACGCCAGGAATATTATCGGAGGTATCTCCGACTAGACCCATATAGTCTGGAACTTGTTCTTTTGTGATGCCAATATTTTCTTTGACCCAATCGGGGTTGATGTGTTCAAATTCTGATACTCCGCGTTTCCCGCGTAACATATGTATGTTTGTATCAAGGACTTGATATAAATCTTTATCGCTAGATAGAATCACAATTTGATCAAAGTCCTTTTTGAACTTTTTGCAAAGAGATCCGATGATATCATCCGCTTCTATTCCATCGATTTTATACATTGGAAAACCAAGTGCTGCAATCATCTCATAGATTTCTTTTATCTGTGGTTTCAGATCTTCTGGCATTGGCTTGCGCTGAGCCTTATACGCTTCATATAGATCGTTACGTTCAAGTCGAGTACCAGGATCGAAAGTAAAAGCGATATGCGAAACTTTTTCATCTTGAATCAGCTTAAAGAACATACGCCAAAAGCCGAACACAGCACCGCTCGGAAGACCAGTGATCGAATTTTTCAGATTAGATGCGGCAAATGCAAAATAGGCACGGAAAGCCAATGCATGACCGTCAATGATAAGCAATCGGTTCATAGATTAAACCTTCTCGTAAAGAGTCTGACCAAGCAGTGAATAATAAACGAGCTTTGTTTTTTGGATCGTGTTTGCGATTGAAAACCGTTTAACCGATTGTTTGTTGAAGGCACCGAAAGCACTTCGAGTTTGTTCGGAAGCAAGTAAGGTTTCAAAATTTTTAGCTAACGCATCTGTGTCGCCAACGTCGGAAAGTAATGCGCCCTTTTCAGAAGTGAGCATTTCTGCGATTCCACCTCCCTTTGTTGCAATAATTGGAAGACCAGCCGCCATAGCGTCCAAAACGGAAGTGCCTAGTCCTTCTTCTTTGGAAGTGAGAGTGAAGATATCAAATAGAGAAAGGAGCTCTGGTATTTCTGTTCTATAACCTGTAAAGAGAACTCTTTCATCTAGTCCCAATTCTTTGGAAAGTGCTTTCAGTTTCTTTTCCAATCTCCCCTCCCCAACGATGAGAAGTTTAAATGGGACATCTGAATTTACCTTTTGGATGGCACGTAATAAAGTTTCTTGATCTTTATGATCAACTAACGCCGCTATGTTTCCAATGATTACCATTTTTTTCGATAATCCGAATTCTTCGCGAAGAGACTCCGCAGACGGAAGCTTTGTAAAACGTTTGAGGTCTATGCCAGAATAGACGGTTATTAATTTTTCTGGGCTAATGCCAGAGGCCAACATAATCGAAAGAATCTTTTGAGAAACGGGTAAAAAATAATCTATGGCTTTATGTCTGTATTTCCATTTCGAAAACAAACCGTTTCCAGGTTTGAAGTCGACTCGTCTCGAAACTACGAGCGGAATTTTGAGAGTTTTTGATTTTGCCAACAGTGCCAGTGTGTGCGCGTGGCCCGTATGTGTATGGATGAGTGTGATCTGACTTGCAAGGCAAAACTGTCGGATGGTTCGAATCGCGCGGAAATCCAGTTCATTTCGCATGAGAACGGGGAAAAAAGGCAAACCTTCTGCTAGGCATCTTTCTTCCAATGGAGAACCGGGTTGGCCAATGATGGATTGAGAAATCTTTTCCGAAGCCAAACCTTGGGCAAGATAGAATAACTGTTGTTCGCCCCCACGCCATTCACGTGAAGTATTTATATGTAAAATCAATTATAAATGTTTGGCGCGGTCGTATTCAAGTGCTAGGATGGATCCCATCACTTTGAAACCTTGGGGAGCGTCTCCCACCATGCCTTCTCCGTGAAATAATACCTTTACGGAGTCCATCATGGCATTGATTATTTTCAACCCTTTTCCCATATTCTTATGTTTGTGTTCAGATCCATTGTAGGGGAGAGTGTCAGGCTTTTTGAATTGGTGGTTTTTGATGCTATCGATAAAATTTGAAAAACAGAGTGTGGAGTTAGTTTTGAGGAGATTTTTGTCTACGTCCTCGACTGGATTTTCATCCCGAATCCCAGATCCGTAGTCCAAAATATAGAGTGTAAACTTAGATCCCTCTATCCTCCAACGACAAATGATCGTCTCATCACTAGAACTGCTTACATTTGCCGCCACCGAATTGGTAAGTGCTTCGTCTGCCGCCAGTTCTATCTGCATGATGTTATTTGGAGGGAAATCGTGCTGGGAAAGTGTATGAGTCAGGGCAGAGCGAAAGGATTTCACGGAAGACATGTCAGGTGGCAGAAACATAGCATAAGACCCAGGAGATGGGCTTAGCACGTCGTATTCTGTATCGCAAATTAAGACCACTGTGATTTCTCTATCTTTCCCTTTTATTGCAAATGATACGTTAAAATCTAGGAAAAAAAAACAAAAATCTTTGCAGACTCTAAAAAAGAGTCAAATTGTAGGAAAAAAAGACTAATTTAGGGAAATCCCTGCTGCCTGAGCCAATGTTTGCATCCGCTGGACCAGTTTCTCGGGTCCTAGAAGACTAAAAAGAATCGGCAATTCCAAACCGTGGGACTTTCCAGTGGTGATCGACCGGATGGGCATAAATAAAGTGCGTCCTTTTTCTCCCGATATTTCGCCTACTTTGGCCATTAGATCCTTATACGCATCTGGGGTACTAGTCTGGTTCTCTTTTAGGAGTTTGGCAAAGGTTTTTGCAACGTTAATTCCATTTCCAGATAACAAAAGTTCTTTTGCCTCTTCATTTTCAAAATTGATCTCTTCCAAAAAAAACTCTTCAATGTAAGGCGGAGCTTGTATGAAGCGATCCAAATAAACTCTTACAGACTCTAGGATAGAAAGGAGAGTGGGGTGTGTGCCGGTTTTGAATGCTTCAGGTATGTTTGCATTTTTTAAAAATGGTACCATCTCCTTTCCCAGTCTTTCGATCGATATATCTCGTATCAATTTGTTTGACATCCAATTCAATTTGGATTTGGGATTTAAGTATTCGGAAAGACCCATTGCATCTAGTTTGTTGAACTCTACGGTTTCCTTTTCTTCTTCTTTCAATTTTTTGAATACATCGAATGTGGCAGGAGATTTTGAACAACGGGCAATGTCAAAAATACGACAGAGCTCTTCGTCAGGCATAAATTCTTTTCCGTCAGGTGATGTCCAACCTAATAAGGCCATGTAATTGCGCATGGTTTCAGGGAGGTAGCCAAGTTCACGGAACGCTAACACGGATGTGGCGCCGGCTCTTTTTGAAAGTTTTTTCCCATCAGACCCTACGATTTCACTCACATGCGCAAATTTTGGAATGGGAAAACCGAATGCCTCGCCAATCAGGATTTGCCTTGGGGTATTCGATAAATGTCCCACACCACGAATTACATGAGTGATTTCCATAAGAGCATCATCAATAACTACTGCATAGTTGTAAGAAGGGAAACCGTCTGACTTTACAATGATAAAGTCTCCAATGAGTTTAGATTCAAATTTTACTTTGCCTTGGATGATATCATCAACAATCACGATTTTGTTTGGAATTCGGAATCGAACCGTATAAGGAGTATTTGTTGAAAGCTGAGTTTGGATTTCTGCATCTGTTAAGTTGGAACACTTCCCATCATAAAGGTAAGGGATACCCATCGATTCTGCTTGTTTTTTTTTGCCGTCCAATTCTTCAGCAGAACAAAAACAGCGGTATGCTTTTTTTTCAGAAATCAATCTTTCTGTATGTTCTTTGTAGATATGGAGTCTTTCCGATTGGGTATAGGGACCGTGTGGCCCCCCCATTTCGGGACCTTCTGACCAGTCCATTCCCAACCATTTTAAGGATTCTAAAATAATTTGAAAGGATGCTTCCGTGGATCGATCTCGATCCGTATCTTCCACTCGGAGAATGAATGTGCCACCAGTTGCCTTTGCATAAAGATAATTAAATAAGGCGGTCCTTGCTCCTCCAACATGAAGAAAGCCTGAAGGCGATGGAGCAAAACGTGTTCGAACTTTTGGTTGTGTCATGGTGATTCCTCTCTGATAAGATAGTCTCCAATGCGTTGGAAGCCTACTGGTTCCTTAGGTTTTGTGGAAACTTGATTTGAAATTGGAGGTAAAAAGTAAATTTCTACTTTGTCCTCAGCATAAATGGATTTGTAAAATAACTTTGTTGGTTCGGTATCAAATACTTCAAATTGAAATTGAAAATAATCATAGTGAGGTGAACTATACTTGATTGGCTTTCCTTCTTTCGAAACAGATAAGAAAATCGAGCGCGGTGGACTCGTATCTGAAGAAGGACGTTCATTTTTCCATTCGTAAACGGCTGATCCGTCACCTGTCATCGATTCGGCGGTGAGATAGGCAAAGTCTCCTTCAACGTAGAAGCTAGATAAATCACGAATTTTTACATAATTTTTTGATTCTTGCGCGAGTTGTGTCAGAAGCTCAGATAATGTATTCGCGTTTGCCTCTCCGGAACTTAGCTTTGAATAGGTGGCGATAAAATCTTTTTTATTTTCGTGTAGATCGTAAGTGCCTTGTTTCTTTCTCCAAGCGAGTTTATAGGTTTTATAATCTGCTGACGGGTAATTGGTTCGAACGGAGGAAAGGAATTCCTTGTCATAAACTAGAAATGTGAGCTCCCATTCGTTGATAATTGGGTCGGAAATATCAGCATTTCTTTCTATAAATCGATAGTAGGTTGAGCCTTCAGCATAGAATTTTGGATTCAATTTTTTTGGGTATTTGCTTACCAAAATTGATGTGCGAGAAGCCTCAGAACCACCCTTTCTAAGCAAGGATTTGGTAAAGGAACAACCCCAAAATAAAAAAAATAGCAAGGTGCAGATAAGCCAATAGATTCGGGGGGAAAATGGCATTTTTGGGGACATAGATAAGACCGTACAGTCAATCTAAAAAGGGAAAACGGATTGACAAGCCAATTCACCCGTTCTCTGTGTCATTTGGTATCATGAAGAACGAAGATCAATATCCCAGACGTCCCTTTGAAGATCAGGTCCACGATGACCAAAGAAAATACTCTCGCTACGTGTGTGATTCACGTGCAATTCCTCATGAAATTGACGGATTAAAGCCTGTTCAACGACGTATTTTATGGGCGATGTGGAATAGCGATGCACGCAATCGCCATACAAAAACAGTGAAAGTGGCTGGTCTTGCTATGGGATATCATCCACATGGTGACAGGTCCATACAAGATGCACTCTCGCAAATGGCACAAGATTTCGCATTTGCCAACAATTATCCTCTCGTGCATGGTGAAGGAACATTCGGAGACGTTTTAGATCCGAATGCCATCGCATCTCCTAGGTATACAGAAGTTAAATTATCCGATTTTGCTAAGGATTTAGGCTTTTTTGAAAGTCTGCCAGACATTGATTATGTTAAAAATTATGATGAAACGGAAGATGAGCCGATTCATTTTGTAGGGAAAGTTCCAGTTGTCCTTTTGAATAGCATTCAGGGAATTGCAACTGGATTCAGATGTTTTATCCCTGGCCATAAATTAAGCGAAGTTATTGATTCGCAAGTTGCTTATCTCAAAACAGCTAAAGCAAAGAAAGTTACACCATGGTACAAAGGTTATGGGGGAGAGATCAAACTCTCCAAAAATGACAACGGTTCCACAGTCATGTCTACGACCTTTGCATTCAAAAAAGAGGACGGAAAGTTATTCTTATCTGATGCTCCTATGAATTGGAACCGTGAAAAGGTGATTCTTTATTTAGATGATTTGATTGAAAAGAAAGACAATTGGTTGAAGGACTATGTAGACCATTCCAGCCAAACTTTCAAAATTGAGCTCATTGCACGTAAGGGAGAAACTCCATCTGAGAAAGAAATCAAAGAGCTCTTCTCTAAAGAAAACAACGAAGTCCTAACCGTCAATGTGATTACCCATGAAGGGAAACTAAAAAATCACACAATGGAAGAGATCATCAAACATTTTTGTGATTTTAGAAAGACACATTTAATTCGTAGATTCAAAAGACTTGCTGGACTTGAGAAAGAAAAGATCGATCGCAATTCCGAACTCATCCGTTTTATTAAAGAAAAGTGGAATGAAAAGGTAACTGGTATCAAGTCAAAGAAAGATTTTGAAGAGAAGTTGAAAGCGGCAAAATTCATATATTTTGAATGGCTTTCTTCGATTCCTGTTTACCGTATGACTTTAGAAGAAGTGAAAAAGTGTGAAGATGCGATCGTTGAAGCAAAAACAAAATTCACCGAATACACTGCTCTTACGAAAGATGACAAAAAATTAACCGGTTTTATGATCGATGAACTCGATGAACTCAAAACCAAATGGGATCCAAAATAAACTATGGCAGTCGCGAAACCAGAAAAAGCAAATTCATCTAACTCACGTAATTTCAAAAAACTTTCCAATGTAGAACACGTTCGAATGCGAACAGGGATGTGGCTCGGACAAAACTCCCTTTCTACATTTGAACAACATTTTTTCAAAAAAGACAGTGGCGGTCTATATGAGATTAGCCACGAAGAACTTGCAGACATTCCGGCAAAAATCAAATGTTTAGATGAAGCGTGTATGAACTGTGTGGATGAATATCGCAAAAATCTAAACGATAAAAACATCCCAGAAAAAGACAAAATGAATCGTCTCATTGTTCAACTGTCAACCGACCGCAAACGAGTGACAATCGAAGACAATGGTAGGGGGATTCCCGCTGATAACGCTGAAGGTGTATATCTCCATTTAATGTATGGGGAAAATTTCGATGACAAAGTCAAAGAAGACCACGTAGCAGGCCAGAATGGTGTCGGTATTTCCCTTGTACGAATGGTATCTTCCTTTTTCAAAGTAAAGACAATCAACGGTGGAAAAGCTTATAAAAAGACCTTCACGATACATGATGATGTCAAAAAGGTGATTCGTGGATTCAAACTTTCGAAAGATGATATGGATCGTGTCTCCCTTTATTTCGATGAACACGGCCATTTTAATGATTGTCCTGGTCTTTCCCCTGATCAAATCAAACAACTCAAGGCACCTTCCGAAAAAGCTGGTATGGTTGCCGTTGTTGAAACAGCAAAAAAGGAAGATCACGGAACTACTGTTGAATTTGAATTAAATCCTGCGTATTTCAATAATCTAGATGTATCGTTTAACATCAATTTGGTGAAGCAATATTTGCAAGACATAGCTATGTCCAACCCTGGATTGGAAGTTGTCTTTATTCACAAAACAGGAAAAGAGAAATATAAATTCAAAAAGGGTTTTGATGAGATTTTTAGTAACTCGGAGATGGTCTATTACAAGTTAGACTATCTAGATAAAACATCCCCTTCTCAAATTAATATGGATACCTATGTAGTGGTAGGGCAAAACAAAACATTGACTTGGGTGAATTCCATCTTCTGTCCGCAAGGTGGTTCAGCGATTGAATACCTCGAAAATAGGCTCTGTGACGAAGTGCGCAAAAAATCACAAATTGTATCGCTTGAAAAAAAGTTAAATACCCAGTGCACAAGAAATGATGTGCGTAGCTGTTTTCATATGTATGTAAACCTTCGCATTTTAAATCCGCGATTCAAGTCCCAAGACAAATCTTATTTGATCAATGATTTGAATGAGGACATACGCAAAGCAGTAGATAAACATTTGGACAAACTCCTGAAAAAAACTGGTTTGATTGAAGAAATCAAGATGGTGATGGAGCGTAGAACCCAACTCAAACAGCTCGAGGACGCTCAGAAAGGGCTCCGTAAAGCGTCTCGTAACAACATCCCTAAGCTGATGCCTCCTACGGGCAAAACTACCGATGATGGACGTATTTTGTTTGTTGCGGAAGGGGATTCGGCGATCGCGGGTCTTCGTCCGGCCCGTAATCCAAAATTGCATGGACTTTTCCCTCTTCGCGGAAAGCCGCTCAACTGTAAGGGAATGTCACTTGCTAAAGCGATGCAAAATGAAGAGATGAAGAATATCGTTGCAATCGTAGGTTTACCGTTAGATGCAAAGGTAAAAACTGTCGACGAACTGAATTATGATAAGCTCAGTATCATAACCGATGCGGATTTTGATGGTTACGCCATTCGATCCCTGATGTTGTCTTTTTTCTATGAATACTGGCCTGAGCTTTTTGACTTGGGCTTCATCGCTGTCTCTGCCGCACCACTCTTTGAGGTGGATGTAAAATGGAAGGATGGGAAAAAGGAAACTGTATTTTGTATCGATGATTCCGACTACGATAAGTTAGTTGCAAAAGTAAACAAAACTGGATCAGAAATCACTCGAAAAAAACGCAATAAAGGGCTTGGTGAGACGGGTAAGGAAGCCATGAAATATGCCGTCGATCATTGTATGACGGTCATCACAATTGCGAATAAAAAAAGTGCAAAGAACATACAAGAACTTTGGTTTCACAAAGACTTTGCAGACAAGAGAAGGGAAGCCATCTCCGAGTATGCAATGAGTGTAATCCAAGATTGATCGTTCTTTTAGTTTTGCAAGCTAGGCACGTAAACAATACGACTCGGATAGAATAAAAAAGCATTTTTACATTATAATGTAAAAATGCTTACATATTATTGACCTTGAGCTAGAGAAAAAGATTTTTTCCCATCATAGGTCATTAGCATTTCAACGGAACAGATCTTCAATTTTTCAGATACACGTATGACTTCACTCCAAATGTTTGATTGTGTGACTGCCTTTTCATCTTTACTCATCACCCGAACTCGGTATTGATTCATACACTCGGTAAAAAGCGATCCAGTTGGCCACACCTGGGTGCCACGATTGCTGATCAATTGCAATTGAAAGGAATCTGTTAAGCTTTGTTCAAATGTCTGTGCGACGGCTGTCGGTTGTTCATCGCTCTCAACAAAAAAATCTACTCCTATGATTTCACCTTTTTGTTTCGGTGATTCCAGAATTCGATTCTTTGTGAGCGGAGTTGGTGGTGCAAATGTTATCTGGTCCTTTGCGCTTGTTACTGGTGTTGAATGTACAGGTTGTTTCCCAAGATTGCCAATGATGGCTTCCGCATAATCATTTGTGCTCAAAGATTGAGTGCCTGGTTTCCCGAAGTCGGAAGTGTGTGCCCCCTGTTCAAGTGTATAAAGTAACGCATTTTCAATGGATGCCGCACGATCCAAGAGCCCGACATGTCTTAGCATCATGATCCCGCTTAAAAGTAATGCAGTAGGATTGGCGATCCCTTTTCCCGCAATGTCCGGTGCGGTTCCATGCACTGCTTCAAAGATAGATATGTTATCGCCAATGTTAGCAGATGGTGCAAATCCCAATCCACCAACCAATCCAGCGCAAAGATCAGAGATGATATCTCCTTGCAAATTTGGAAGAACAACCACGTCAAATTCTCCGGGCTTTACAACTAGCTTCATCGCTAAATCATCGACGATCACATCGTTAGCTACGATATCAGGGTATTCCTTAGCTACTTCATAAAATGTTTCTAAAAAGAGGCCATCGGTGATCTTCATAATGTTGGCTTTATGGCCGCAGGTTACTTTTTTTGCCCCTTTTTTTTGAGCCATTTTAAATGCATAATGATGAACTTGCAATGAGCCTGGGCGTGTGATAAACCTTCTACACAAGGCCACATCATGTGTGAGCATGTGTTCAATCCCGCCATAAGTATCCTCAATGTTTTCTCGAACGATTGTGATATCGATAGGAATACCTGCCCGACTAAAGACAGTGTCTACTCCGTTGAGAGATCGAAATACTCGTTTATTGGCGTAAGTATTCCAAACTTTCCTTGCTGTAACATTGATACTTTTTACACCTTTGCCTTTTGGTGTTTCCATCGGTCCTTTAAAAAGAATCCCCAATGTTTCGATGGTGGACTTAGCTTCGGGAGTCATCCCCGTACTAAAACCTTTATCATACATGTACTTACCCATGTCGATGGGAACAAATTCAATGGGAACTTCTGCTGACTTAAATATTTTGATAACTGCGTCCATAATTTCAGGACCGATCCCATCACCCTTAGCGGTTGCTATCTTGATCATTGCTTTTTTATACTCCTTTCTATTTCTTTCTTTACAGACTATCCACTCGTTGGAAAAGTCTCGATCGAAAATGTTTTTGTCAATAAAAGTCAGTCCTTCAGTTTTGAATTTTAAAATAAAGTAGTGCTCATTTTTTATCCTAACTTATAAACTAGGACGATGATTTTGTAGAGGTTATCTGTTTAGCAATCATTAGGAGGTTTATACTTCTCTATTTTCGAAGAAGAAATGGTGGGCAAAAGGTTGGATTGTCCATAAAAAAAGGATCCTTGTTTTACCAAGAATCCTTTTTAGAAACAAAAAATTTAACTAACGAATATTTGTATTAAATTATTCGCCGTATACTACGATGCATGTACGAGCATAAATACCAGTGAGGATACTTTCCTGCTCAAAGTCAACGAGTGCAATTTTTGTGATACTACCGTTATCAGCCGCAGATTTGACACTACCATCTCCAATCAGGAAGAGTGGTAAAGTTCCAATGCCAAAGTGAGTGTAACAAGATTTTCCCATTTTTGGGCCAATTTTTTCAGGAAACACATGGAGTGAGCCTTTATAATTGCCATAAAGTGCAAGTGGTATCGGGTTCGTAACACATGCAGTCATTGCGAAGGCAATGATTAAGAGTGAGAATGCTCTCACGAGATTTTTTAAGCGTTGGCTCATTCTTATTCTCCGTATACAGTGATACAATCTTTCATATAAAGAAGGCCAAGAACACGTGTTTTGTCATAAGTGATATGATTCACTTTAGAAATACCGCCAGCACGACGAGCTTCTGGAAGAGATGCATCACCAACTGCTACAGCTGTGAAAAGGAACATTGATTGGCAAGCCTGTCCTTTTTTTGGACCGATGTTGTCAGAAGTCGCTTCTGATCTGCTTGTGCTTGTAAATAATGAACCGTTATGGTCGAAGCCGTGAAGTCCTCGTTGTGCGCTGAAGTTGTTGATGAGCGTGCCACAATTAGCAGTGAATATTACGGCAACTAATGCCATAACGAAAGAGATTTTTTTAAACATCTGGTTCTCCTGATGGATATTTTTTTAATAAACTAACAAAATGAGAAAGTGAAATGTTGGCAACCCTTTCTTTACGGAAAACACCTAACTTTTTCTGGTTTTTGACATAAGAGAACGGCGTTATTCGTTATTTTAACCAAATTTTCCTTTGTTTCGGGCATGGGCGTCGTAGGTGATCCCGATCAGCGCACCGACAGGCAGTGCAAAGTAAATATGCACCTGTTATCCAAAATCATTTTTTCAAGTTCATCGGTATCAAGTTCCATTACACGTTCTTCAACCAATGCCGTGACATTGATCAAACATACGTTTGATAGGATTTCAAATTTGACTTTTAGATATACCAGTAGGGAACAGTCCAGACATTCTCCCCTATTTTATAGGGGATTTTGCAATTGGAAAATATAATACCGCTTGCATATGAATTTTGAGGGAAAGTAGTCACGAATGAATGAATTCCTTTGGCATCATTTCCATCGGGGTTACTTTTTGCTTTAATTTCGATTGGGAAAAATTTTCCTGCATATTCTAATATCAGATCTACTTCTGCTCCTCCATGTGATCTATAATGCGAAATGCCAGGAAGTAGGGGCAAACTTCGCAAAGACTTATAGATCTCCATAAAGACGTAGGTTTCAAAGATAAAACCGTATTCTGGATGACCAATGAGACTCATCGGGGATGGCAGCCTTAGAAGGTTACATAACATACCTGTGTCGAACAAATATTCTTTTTTTTTGCTAGAAATACGTTTTGTGGTGTTACCATGAAAAGCTGGTACTTCAATCCAGATAAAACTATTCTTTGCGAGTTGTTTCCATGATACGGCTGTTTTACGGTGAATTCCAAGTTCTCGCCCTAACTCATTTTCATTCATTTCTTTGGCAGACTTGGAAGCGAGAAGTTGGATGAATTTTCCAAAGTCTTGATACGAATGTAAATCTGCTAAACTTCGAATGTCTCTTTCTATATAAGTCTGTAGGTAAGATTGGAAGTAACTAGGTAAAAGAGCATCATCAACTTGGATTAGGCCTGGAAAGCCTCCCCTCCATAATATTTCGAGGATAGAGGACTCATTTTCTTTTGGTTCAGGATGTTCTCTCTCGAATTTTCCTAGATCTAAGTTCCCTTCCGAAGAAAGCCAAGCAGTGATAAAGCTCTCTTCTTTTGTTTGCGATTGAATTTCTCGCTGAGACAAGGGATACAATTCCTCAAGAAAGACTCGGCCAGCTAATGACTCTTTGATGGATCTCATTACAGCAAAATTCTGCGATCCCGAGAGGTAGTACATCCCAGGTTTTTTGTGAACATCAACTCTTCGTTTGATGGCGGCGAGAATTTCCGGTGCAAATTGGATTTCGTCTAAAAATACGGGGAAACCAATCTGATCCAGAAAAAGATCAGGATCTTTTCGTGCTTGGTAAAGATCCTGAACGGGATCGAATGTGTAAGTTTTTGCCTGTGATCCAAGTAGGTTCTGGATAAGGCTCGTTTTCCCGGTTTGCCTTGCTCCCACGATGAGAATGACTGGAAAGGATGCCGCCGCCTTTTTGATGCGAGATTCTAGTATTCTGGGAAGGAAAAAGTCCATTTACCTTCCATTTTGGTAGTTTGACTCCTAAATATCAAGGTTAAATAATCGTTATTTCAACCAAATTTTCGTTTGTTTCGAGCATGGGCGTAGTAGGTGATCCCGATCAGCGCACCAACAGGCAGTGCAAAGTAAATATGCACCTGTATCAGGCCTGCAATCATTCCCAGAATTCCGCCTAAAAATTGTATGACGACAAGATTTCCACCAGTGTTATCCAAAATCATTTTTTCAAGTTCATCGGTATCAAGTTCCATTACACGTTCTTCAACCAATGCTGTGACATTGATTTTATGGACAAACTTTTCAATATTCTTTTTTAAGTATTCCTTCCCTTCATCGCTATTCATAAACTCAAGCAGGCGACGGATCACCCAGTCCATAGCACGGAGAAAATTTTTATCGATCTCTTCCCAGTTATTTGGGTCATCTAAATAGTTTTGTAAACGTTCGATACCTGTAGGCAATAGGTTTTGTCTCGCATAATCCCCGCTTGCGGAAAGCCAATCAGAAATCTTTGCCGTGATAAAATCTTGTGTTTCTTTGGAGTTGAGTCTGTCCTGGAGTCTACCCATGGCATCATCCATAAGTTTCATAAACTGTCCTGATGTCTCAGGATCTTGGACAAATCTTTCTAATAATTCACGAATGGCTTCGTCATTGAATGAAAAAATCTTTTTTACTCCGATTCCTATTTTACCAAGAGTATTTCGACTACGAAGGTATTCTTCTAGACCTTCGTTTAACATATTCGCAAGTTTTGGCATCTCTTCGAGAAGTAAAACGCGAAGTTGGTTGCCGATTTCTTCTCGGTTGGTCTGTTCGGTGAGATAGTCCATGAGTTTGTTACGGGTATAGATCCATAACTTTTGGACTTCTTCTGGACGTGATGCCATTTTTTTGATCGTTTCTTCGGAAAAGTCAAAAATAACTTCTAAGATTTCTGGACCACGTTCTTTGAGTAAGGTGATGATTTTTGTGACAAGTATTTCACGAATATCGTCATTATGTAAGGCCTCATCGATTTCCTTTGCAATCTTTTGAAGGCCTGACTCAACTAAGTTCCTTTCGTAAATGTATGCAAGTATGATGTCTGGATGAAGTAAATTGGTTTGAATGCTTTCGCCAAGTGATTTTGCAATTTTCGGTTTGTTTTTGGGAACAAGCCCCGCCCAACCCAACACTGTTCCATGTTTGGGTTGGAATAACATTTTGATCGCAAGAAAATTTGTAAAATAGCCAACCACACCTGCCATAAGAACCACAAAACAAGCGTTGACCCAAATATTCCCTTCCCAATAAACTTGGGCGATCCCCGCAAATATCGAAAATACGACGAGTGATTTACGATACCATGCGTCAAGTTTTGCAACATCCATGGATTATTTCTCGCTTGATTCCATAAATCTTGCGGCGGTTTTTCGAACCCAGGATCTTGGCAAAATACCAGTAAGACCAACGAGCCCTTGGTTGATTGTGCCTGTAATACAAACAGCTGAGTTACTGCGTAAGGCGTTCAACGATTCTTCAACGACTTCACTTGCTGTCTGCCACATGATATTTGGATATTTTGATTTTTCTATTCCCGCTCTTTGATGGAAGTCAGAATGGGTGAGTCCAGGGCAAAGGGATTGCACGTAGATACCATACGGGCTTGCTTCTTCATGTATAGCTTCTGTGAACGATTTTACATAGGCTTTTGTTGCCGCATAAGTCGCACTACCTGGTGCAGGCAAAAATCCTGCGATGGAAGCAACATTGATGATAAAACCTTTTTTTCTTTTTTTGAATGCATTGATTGCAACGTGAGAGAATGTAACAAGTGCTTTAACATTCAAATTGATTTCTTCCAGCTCACGTTCCAGATCCAAAGTTGCAAATTCACCAACCGTTCCAAATCCTGCATTGTTCACAAGTAGCTCGAAGTCAGGATCTTTCTTTAAGATTTCAGAGAACTCTTCTTGTCCTTTTTTTTTCGAAAGATCTAAGGAGATTGATTTTAACATTCCCTTGGACATCGGTTCAAGTTCGGCGATTGCTGAGTTTAAATCGCTTTGTGATCTTGATACTAAGAATACATTGTATTCTTTTGCTAATGCCCTTGCGAATTCCTTTCCGATGCCTTGTGAGGCTCCCGTTACATATGCGTTTTTCATGATATTGTTTTCCTTGTCATTATGACTGCTGTAGATCCATCAGGATAATAATTTTTTCTGGTTTCTAGTTCTTCGAAACCGACTTTTTTGTAAAGCGTGAACGCCGCTTTGTTCTGTTCTTTCACTTCCAAAAAAAAATCTTTTTTTGGAAAAATTGTAAACAAATGGTTTAATAAAGATGTTGAAACACCTAATCTAGTAAAGGTGGGAATTGTGGCGATTCGGAAGATTTCGACCTCCCAGGGTGTTTCGCAAATAAGTGCATATCCTTTAACTACAGAATCTAAACACACATAACCCGCATGAAATTCCAGATGGGTTCGCAACATTTTGTCCGACCAAGGATCATTCGGAAAACAGAGCTTTTCCCATTCCACTAGCTCGGGTAGCTGTTCCTCTGAAATCTGTTGGAAACTAGGAGACATAATCTCATTTTTTTCTAGCCAGGCACTATATTGAAACTAATTTAGAGCAATATGAGAAGAAAAATGCAGAATTGGTTACCTTTCCTCTGGTTGCTCCTGCTTTTCCCACTCGCATCATGCGATGTATGGCAAAATCTTACCAAATCTCGGTGGGATAAGAAGAATGTATCGAAAGCTCCCTCCGAAAAGGATCTTGTGCAGTGGTCGGAAAAACTCGCACTGGAAGAAGCCGAAATCGAAGAAATGGATCTAAAGATTCGAAAAATGGTTCAAAAATCAAACCAGGCATCGGCGCTTGCATGGAAGATCGCCCGTGGCTATATGAGATCTGGTTCTTTTGAGGTTGGATCCAAATACTATAACGAAGCAATCGGCGAAGAAATGAAACAGCAAAATTATGAAATACATAATTTTGAGTCCGCACTTCCTTATTTTGAAAAGGCAATGGCTATTGGTAAACTCGACAAACAGTTGATATACGAATCAGCCTTGGCATTTGCAAATGCTTCCAAAGATATGGGTTGGGAACCCGAAAGGCGAAAACGAGCAATTTCTCTCTTTAAACAATTGGCCAGACTCGACGGGAAAGACACACGGTTCCCATTTCAATTGGCACTTATTTATTTTGATTCCTCATTAAAAGGGGAAGGATGGTCTGGAAAAGTAAATGCCGGCTATGATGAAGTAAATGATGCTTTCCAACTTTTGGATCAAATTTTAAAAATGGAACCATATAACATACCAGCAAGATTTGCACGTGCCAATTTTTTATACCAAATCGGCAAAGTTGACCTTGCCAGCTCAGAATATGTGCGAATCAAAGGGATGATGGAAGAGATGCATACAAATGGAGCCATCAAAGAGAATCTAAATGAAAACACATCTTATCAGAATGTGTTGAAAAATATTGAAAAAATTAGGAGCCAAAGTCCAAATTTATAACCTCTTTATGTGTGTATCCTCCAGAATTTTTTTCGCTTCCACGTCTTGCCGCATTCTGCCACCGCACTAAGATTTGGAGAGGAGTAGACTCTCTTTTGGAGCTAAGCATTCGGCTTCGACAAACACTGCATAGAGCGGAGATCAAACAATTTGAATCAGAATTTTCTTCTTTTGATAAAAGTTTTATACCCAATATTGTCGACATCTATTCGTTAGATTATCCACCCCTATTAAGAGAAATTTACGATCCCCCGCTTGTATTAGGATACCTAGGTAATCTGAATCTATTGAATCAGCCACTTGTAGGAATTGTGGGAACGAGAAAAGCATCCAAAGTTTCACTTCTCGCAACAAAACTTCTTGTTACTAAACTTCGTGAGTGTCGATCTGATCTTGCAATCGTTTCTGGAATGGCACTCGGTATCGATCGGCAGGCATTTATTTCTGCTATGGAATGTGGTATTGGAGTCGTTGGTCTTTTGGGAACTAGCCTTATGGAAGAATACCCTCCCGGTAACCGAGACCTGTATCGAAAGGTGAAGTCTTCGCCTAATGCAGTTTTGGTATCCGAATATATCTTTCCAACAACGCCTGCACGTTGGACATTCCCGAAACGAAATCGACTGATTTCTGGCTTGGTAACCGATGTGTACATCATGGAATCTGGGAAAAGGTCAGGCACTTTGTCAACGGCAATGAGTGCCTTGTCGCAAAATCGAGAGATCCATGTCTTCGATCACCCTCTTCAGTTGGACAATGAAGGCGGAAAAAACTTATTAATGGAAGGTGCTGGATTTTTAGATTTTGATAGCCTTTCGCAAGGAAAAGGGCGAATTGAAACACCTAATTTTTGTTCGACTAAAGATGTTTTAGGACAAGATGAATGGATGGTTATTGCCGATCTGGAACGAAGCTATCGAATGGAGGGCAAAAAAACGCCTCTTGGACGAGGCGCATATTGGGTATCTTCTACTTGAAAAAATAGCCTGCAATTGTTGCAAAAACATAAATAATCAATAAGATTACACCAATCGGTCGTTTGATGGTATCCTTTGAGAAATGAATGCCTACGCGAAACACGATAAGTACAAGTAGCATCGCCGGAAAATAGAAGTAAAAAAAGTTTTTTGGAGCTTCGAGTCCGTTAGCGGTGACCGCCGCGGCCGCTCCGGAAACAAAGAGCACGTTGAGAATATCTGCACCGATGATATTACCAATCGCGAGTTCAGAGTGCCCTCGTCTGGAAGCTTGGATTGCCGTGACTAGTTCTGGAAGCGAGGTTCCAAATGCTACTAGTGTAGCTCCAATAATCGCATCGGGAATGTATAAAATTTTTGCGGTGATTTCCACTGCTGGAATTAATACTTGTGAGGAGAGTATAACCACCGCAATTGCGATCAGAAGTTTAACAACAACGATAAGAACATTTGAATGATCCACTTCGTTTGTATCATCAATGCCTGCTTCGACTTCACCTGGTTTGCTCCTAGACCAACGAATGCTCATATAAATATAAACTGCAAGAAGTACGAGAAAGAAAAAGCCAGTCGCTTGGGTAATTTTCCCACCCACTGTGAGTGCCGATCTCAGATCCAACCAAGGCATAGCCGCAAAAAATAATAAAAAACCCGCTCCCACCTGAATCCAGCCTTGGCGGTTTACCAAACGTTTGTCTATGCTAGGTGGAGAAATCAAAATGGCAATACCCAAAATAAGTCCCGTATCACAAATGATGGAACCTACCGCATTGCCAAGTGCGATGCCAGGATTGCCTTCAAGTGCAGAAAGTACGGATACGGATACTTCCGGTAGTGTGGTTCCTAGACTCACAAGTGTGGCTCCGATGATCATCTTGGGAACACCCCAACGAAGTGAAAGGGACACAGCTTCTTCGACGAGTACATCTGCCGCCTTTCCTAAACAAAGGATAGACGCGACAATGACGAGCAGGAGAAGTGGGAGTGGAAATGTTTGAAAGGTACTGTGTAAAAATTCATCCATGGATAAACGTCAATTTATGATCTGCCCAAACCTTTTTCGAGTCTTTCTTACTCTTCTGTTTCTTTCTTTTCCAGTTATTTTGGATGCTGAGCCAACGGCGCCAAAGGAACCGACTCTGCCATCTGTTTCAGGTGAAGAAAAGAAAGAAGACCGCGATGCCAGAGGAGAAACACGAGAAAAGCGAAATTCAGTGCAAACCTTGACACTTTGCGATGGAAGGACCGTCCGAGGTGAGTCGGAGGGAATGGGGGATGGTTTCCATTTTGCCCATTGGAAGGACGGCATCGAATACAAAAAAAAGTTAAAATGGGACGAAGTGGAGTCCATCAAAATCGATAGCTGGGAGCTAAAGCAGAAGAAGGAAGAGAAAAAGGGAATCAGTTTTGAAGCTCTTCCAAAACGCGTTCGAATTCGAACACGCAACGGGGAAGTTTTTTATAAAGACTCAGGTCTTGCAGATATCAAATTATTAAACCTGACTGTCAAAAATAACAACGGTACGGCGACAGTTTTTTCTTACTGGATCGATTTAAAATATCCTAATGGTTCTTGGTATTCTGGACTACCACAATTAAAAGGGGACTCACTTGTTCGTGAAGATTGCTTTAAAGATGTGGTTCGTGTTATCGAATGGGAATAAGACTTTTTTTGTAAAATAACGAATCAATCCATCAAAAAAATTGGTCGACTCTGCACTTTTAAACCTTAGATTATAGACAATGAAATCCTCACTATTAGAAAACTCTGAAATCCGAAAGCATATTCATCATATGACGATCGAAGAATATCATCGATTAGGTGAGAGTGGTATCTTGGATGGCAATGTCGAACTACTGGAAGGTATAGTGATAGAAAAAATGCCAAAGTCACCACTGCATATTTATATTCTGGATTCAATTTTAGAATAGTTCCGATCAAATTTTGAAAAAAAATATTGGATTCGGAGTGAACAGCCCCTTTCGATCAATGCATCGGAGCCAGAACCAGATCTATCTATTGTAAAAGGAAACAGAGATGATTTCATCAATCAGCATCCACAAACAGCAGAGCTTATCATCGCGATTGCTGTGTCGAGCTTGTCAATAGATAAAGAAAAGGCAAAGATCTATGCAGAGGCTAACATTCCTTTCTATTGGATCGTAGATGCGAACAGGCGAGGTATATTTCAATACAGCGAAATTAGTGAGGGACGTTATCTGAGTGAAACATTTTTCGCCTTTGAGGATAACATAGATTTTCAGTCGGCAGGAGTAGCCGTGAAAGAGTTTTTTCCCAAGACTGTTTCTTGACCTTACCTTAAAAAGATATTTCTTATTTTAAGATCTGTTCAGTAAGAGTAAAAAAGTAAATCATCCACTAGATTCGTTTTTTCGGTAGATATTTATAATATTCCATTTCGACTGTATTGATCAAATAAGTGTAATACTTTACGAGCTTTTTATCAAATTTCTTTTTGTTCATTTCTTCTCGATAAAAATCAGCAAGTTGTCCTCTAAAAAGAGCTGTTTTTAAATCTGTTCTGTTGATAAAGATGGTCGCTGGCATATCTTTGACCGCAACCTCGTCTGGCACTTGTATGGTGGCAACAGACTGTAGGACAGCGTATTCGACTGTAGATGCAATTTTGTCATCATTTTTTTCTTTGGCCAAAGTTAGGTTATTGCGTTTGATATTGTCTAAATTTTCATAGATTCGGCTTTTTAGAGTTTTTGGATCCAAAACTTTGTCAGTGATTTTGTTGAATCGTTTTGGAAACACAAAGTTGTCGGCGGCTTTGTAGATATTTGCAATTTTTTCTTCTTTAGGACTCGAAGCGCCATCCTCATCTCCACCTTGGGCGGAGGACCCAGATGGTTTTCCCCAGTCTGAGATTCCTGGGAATTTACCTGAGTTTTTGATCTCTTCTCGGATTTCATCCGAGGACTTTTCACGAAAGAACAGTGCGGCCATAAATCCAGCAACAATGGAAAAGGGAACACCGAAAAATAAAGGTGCCGCAGAACGCAGATAATACGCGGCCGTAATAAAAATCATCGTAGATACGATGAATGTCATAACACCAGGCACTACATTGAATCTACTTTTGATATCCTGGGCCTTTTCTTTTTCGAGTTCTTCGTGTTCGAGGTCCTTGACTCCGGCATTCATTTTTGCAATGGCATCAGGCCTTAGTTTGCTATTGAGTTCGGGATGTTTGGGGTTCGAAAGCCTTGCATTGATCATTTTTGCATATTGCAATTGTTTCGTGAGCTCTGGATTGCCCTTGCTTTCAAAAGCTAATTTGTGTAAAACGGCGGCCATGTAGCCATGATCAACTACATAATAGACAGATTTGCCTGTTGGTAATTTTTCTTCATAGTAGGAAAATTCTGAAAATACATCATCTTTTAATCGTTTGATGTACTCATTCGTCTTTTCCTCAGAAGTAATACCTGCACTGGCAACCTCATCCTCAAAATTAATTCGAAGAAGAGTATGATTGTTTTTTGTATATTCTGGAATCTTCGAAATGACTGATTCTTTGACGGACGCGTAGATGTTATCATCCTTTCGGTTGATAACAGAACCTTTTTCATCACAGAGGCGCTTGAGTATTCTCATGCCCAATTCAATTGTTTCTCGTAACTCTTTGGCTTTGTTCCCTTTTTGTGCGGCGAATGGAAATGTTTCCAAAAGACTGAGAAACTTTTTGACCCTTTCTTCGGGATTCATTTTGTCATCGATGGAAGAAAAGGTTTCTGTTTGTAAATAGTGATTTAATTTATCGATGAATACATCATACTTCGCTTCAGCGGCGATGGCTTTCAGTTGGGTCTTTGCAATCGTTTCAAGTGCATCTAACTGTGCTAAGATCTGATTGACGACCTCTGGAAGTTTTTTGAAACTCCCGTCTGGATGGATCTCCAGATGATCTAAAACGATATGATAATCAGGAAGAATCGCAATCGCGAGGCCTTGTTCTTTTGCATAGTTCACAAAATCGACGAGAAAGTCAGTCATTGGGATGTAAGGCACATTGCCAAATCCCTTTCTAACAAGTGATGTCACTTCCGATTCAAGGCTTCCCAATTTTGGATAGAGCCATGTTTCTCCATCCTTATTTTTTTGAAGGAGTAAATTGCCTGGATTCTGTTCGTCCCAATTTCTACCTTTTTTTGATCGATTGTCCAAGAGCATTTTGATCAAATCTTGTGAGAATCGAAAACATGCCTGTCGGTAGGGGATCGTATCGGTCTTGTTATCTTTTTGTGGAGCAATTAAAGCGATTTTACTGGCGATTTTGTTACCACTGCGGATTAGATATGGGTAAACATAAGCGACACGATTAGCGCCTCTGTGATCGATATCAAGGATCAATCGGAGAGCGTGGTAGATCGCATTTTCAGTTTTCCCTTGGGCACCCAAGTTTGTATATTTTCCAAGGGCTTCAGGTAGTTTGTCGAGCGTTAGGAGATAGGAAGGATGGACTTCTTTGCTGCCATGTTTTTCTACACGTTTGTGCCAATCTTTGAGCTCATCAAGGATACATCGCGATGTAGGAGTAAGGCTTCCAATGGCATCAGAAAGTTGGATATAAGATTGTGAAGACGTGGATAGGACTTCGGCCGTAATTTTAGTTTCTTCAGCCTTAAGATCAGACGTGTCAGTGAGATCTAGATCATTCATATCGTTTTAAGCACAAGTTTTGGCGACGATTTCTGCAATGATTTCCGCCCCACGAGCTATTTCTTTTTTGTCCCGACTATATGTCAAACGTATGCAGTTTCTCTTGTGGGAAAAATCACTGGAAAGCCCTGGAAAAAAATAATGTCCCGAAACTATGTACACATTTCTTTCTTTGCAGAGTAAATAAAGCTCTTGATTGGAAATTTTTAGATCAGGAAAGGAAATCCATAGGAAAAAACCACCATCAGGAGCATGGATTTGGTAGTTGATTTGTTTCTGTTGAAATGTTTCATCCAAGATAGCAAGTGCCTCTTCACATTTGCTTTCGTAATACGGACGTAATATGTTATTTGATAAGGAAACGAGCGTATTTTGTTCCCAGAAAATTCGGGCAAGTTCTGTACCTAAATTGCTTGAACTTAGATTCCCTGTAGCTCCGAATGCGGATAACAATTCGATCGTTGTAGGTTCTGCGATAATGATCCCGAAACGAACTCCTGGCAATCCGACCTTTGAAAAACTGAGCGAAAGGATCATGCCTGGTAAATATTTTACTGGGTCTGCGTTTCCTATCAGATTTGGAAATGGATTGCCGTAAGCCAAATCAACAAGGAGCGGGATGTCGTGCTCTCTTGCCTTTTCGTATACAAAGTTGAGGTCATCTGTTGAAAGGACGTTGCCAGTCGGATTCGTTGGCCTAGAAATGAGTAGGGCACCTGCATTAGTAAAACTGCATGTTTTTCTATCAATGCGATAGCGGAATCGGTTTTGTGAAATACTTTCAATTTTTGGGATATTCGCCAAAAATACATTTTCTTCCCATGTTTGGTCCGCATAACCTATGTACTCTGGAACAATCGGAAGACAAATTTGTCTGAAACTACCATCCTGCATGGTTCCCGAAAAGGCATTCAATAGATAAGAGAAGGCATTTTGGCTTCCATTGAAAAATGCAACATTTTCTGCAGACAAATTTGCGCCTAGAAGTGGAGAAAGGTAACTTGCGGTCAAACTTCGAATGTCTTTATTCCCAATGGGTCCAGAATAATCTCCCAAAAGGGAAGCCGTACGCAGTGGATCTTTTGTGATTTCATTCATTGCATCAAAAAAAATTCTTTCTGCTTCTGGAAGGTGGGCAGGGTTACCTCCACCCAGACGGACGAGATCAGGATTGTGAATGCTTGTCGCATCTGACAAATCCGACATTAGGCTCAAAATGCCATTTGATCGGGAGATTTTATCTGAAATTCGCGAAATCAGCATACTTTTGGTCATGATTTCGAAAGAATCCATTGGCTAGACCTATTTTTTGAGAAAATCCATTGATTTCTAAAAATTATGTTCTCATAAGTGAAAAAGGAAGTGACATAATTCGATTCGTACGGTGTAAAGAGACATAATATAGGAACAGTGTTGGATGAACGCGGAAATATTACAAAGACCGATTAAAAAACAAAAAGAAATCGAGTTCCACAAACCTACTCTTTCGAGAGAAGATTTAAAAGGTGTTTTAGAATGCCTTGTGGACGAACACCTGTCAAGCGGAGAAATTGTAGAGAGATTTGAAAAATCTTTTTGCCATACCTTTAAATTTAAACATGCCATTTCTGCAAATTCGCTCACATCGGCATACCATTTGAGTTTACTTGGATTGGGAGTAAAAGAAGGCGATTCTGTCATACTTTCAAGTTACTCTCCTATCGCCGCGTTAGATGCTATCTTCTTAATCAAAGCCAAACCGGTTTTGGTAGACCTTGGAAAACATTCGTTTCATCCAGACATTGCCGAATTCAATCGAAAAAGATCCGAATCAAATGCAAAGGTCGCCATTTTTGATCATACTTTTGGATCACTCATCCAAATCAACAAATATGAATTAGGTGAGACATCTGTCATCGAAGATTATTCTGAGGCAATCGGTGCAAATTCTGAATTGATACCAGTCAGTCGACAATCAGTTATCTCGATTTGTGGATTAAATTCGGAAAATATGATCACAACGGGCAATGGTGCCATGATCACATCGAATGATACAAATCTGTCAAATGTTGTGAGAAGTCTCAAAACTGGAAAATCCTCAAAACGTTTATTTGGAGAGCCTAAATTCGATTATAGCCTGATTGATTACCAAGCGGCTCTCGGCATTGAGCAATTATCAAAGTTAGGTGTGATCCTCGAACGTCAGAAAAAGATTGCAATGGCGTACATGCAAGCAGTTCAAAATTCTAGATTGGAAACTTATTTTTCCAATCCTACTGAGGACACTTTCCACCGATTTCCGATAGTCGTTTCGAACCAAGGATTTGAAGAAGTAGAACGTTATTTTAAATCGATCCATATTGGAACAAAACGAACGATTCCGGAACCACTGCATACTGTTTTGGAAGAAAATAAGCTGGAATATCCGAATGCAGAACGTCTCTACCAAAGAGGACATTGTATTCCTGTTTATCCAAATCTAACAAAAGATAATGTACAAAGGATAGCCACCGCGATACGTCGTATCTACTAAGGACTTATTTTGTCATTTCTATATTCCTTAGATCCTCTTTTTGAATATAGATTTGTTCCGCCTCCCTTTGTGATTGACAACCAAACAAAGAGGAGGCGTTTTTCACTCGAAAAACTTTTCCTGCTACTTTCTGGAACTGACGACTATGTGCATTTGACAGATCCAGCCTCACCTAAGTTTCTATCTTCATTGCGAGAACAAGGATTTGACTTTGGATTACCTTGGTCCGAAGGAGAGTTTATTCCAAGTGATTGTAAGATAAAAGAGTGGGGGGACGCCCATGATTTGGTCTCAGGGAATCTGATTCCCAATCAAAACAAAATTGCGATTTCACAATATCTCAATTCAAAGATAAACCAAAGAGAGTGGAAGGAAGAACTGGGTCTATCCCCGCTTCGGACAAAACTCCTTCGCTCTGAAGAGCAGCTTATCGAATTTTTGGAAGATACCACTTTCCCCTTGGTTTTAAAGGGAGCGTATGGAATTGCAGGAAGGAATCATATCATCATCGAAAACCAATCGCAGGGTTGGAAATTGCAACAGATAGCAAAGAAACTATTCGGTTTCCCCATTTATGCGGAAGAGTGGGTAGGTTCTGAACGTATTCTTGATTTTTCGACGCTTTGGGAATTCAGAGAAGATGGTCCATTGTATTTGGGATCCACTGAAATGATCGTGGATATCGATGGGAGCTTCCGAGGAATTTCCATGAGCTCACGCAAAGAGAGTCAGTTAACCCATGTTTTACCTCGATGCTTGGAAGTGATAAAAGCGGTTTACGTATCCTCTGAAGTTAAGCCAATTGGGCCTGCCGCGATGGACGGCTTTCTCTTTAGAAAAGACACAAATGTAAATGCACAAGTTTTTTCTGAGATTAATTTCCGTTATTCGATGGGGAGAATATTATATGAAATTAGAAAAAAGAGGCTTTTGAAAGAGGTTGAGTCAGGTATCGTCTTTTTACCTCTGCACAAAATAAAAGCATTCAATGAAGAAGCTTGGCTCCAAAAAATAAAAAATGAATTTGGGTCTGATTTTTTCTTTGTAACACCGACTGCAGACAGCAAAGGAAAACCGTTTCAAACCATCGGATTGTACTACCAACTCAAAGATGGATCATACAATGCGAATGAAATGTTGCCGAGTCTTTTCCAAGACTGGATGTCACTAGCCTGATCTATTTAAGCTTCTTCGCTTTTAACAAATTCAAATTTCCCATTGATTTCAAAAGTGTTGGACTTACCATTTTTTGATTTCCGTATTTCCAATTTGTCAGTGTTTGTTAGCGGAAGTACATCTTCTAATTGTACTTGAACGAGGTCTCCCTTTTCCGTCCACGTGCATAACATTTTCGCAGTTTCGTAGCCCATCTCGCAAGTTCCATCATTATGAAGGCTAATTTTTGCAACGTTAGATGGAGTTTTCCATTTCCCGATTGCCCAAGTATTTTTTGGTGGAGTCAAAATTGAGCCTTCTTCGGTAGCGAGTAACTTCACTTCGGCGATAGATGTTGATTTTGCAGATTTCCCCTTATAGACTTCTAGTATGGTAAGTGTGATTGATTTCGCATTTATGCCAGATTTTAGCTGTATCTTTTGAGCCGAAAGTGTGTCCTTTAAATTAATCGTTTCTTCAAGTCCAGTATCGGTCGAAAGTCGTAACCTTTTGATGCGATTGTTTTGGCTCCATCTTTTTGGATCACCAAACCCGTTATAAATGGCGATGGTTCTGAAATCGATATCGTTTTTATAATTGATCGTTATGGACTCTCCAATCCCGTCTTTGCCACGACCCTCTACCCAACTGGAATTCAATCGTCCGTCCATCGCATATGAGGGTGGGTTTTTCTCCGTGCCATTACTTTGAAAACTACTTGAGCTAATGGAAGGAATGTTGAGAGACTGAGCTCCCAAGCTACAGACAGAAAGAAGTAGGCCGAAAAAAAAGACTCGCTGGATCATAGGTAAAACTATAGAATTCCTGCCTAGGAGAGCAAGAAAGAAAAGATGAATCAAAATACTGAAGATCTATATATGGTTTACGTAACAACGGCAAACGAATCCGAAGCGGAGCAGATTGCTACCGTGGTGGTCTCAGAAAATCTAGCCGTCTGCGGGAATATCATACCTGCGATCACTAGTATCTACAAATGGGAAGGGAAGTTAAATCGCGAAAAAGAATCACTCCTCATTTTAAAAGCAAAAGATACGCAGATTCAGTCTCTCTTTGAACGAATCAAAGCCCTCCATTCATACGACGTACCTTGCATCATTTCTTATCGGTCTGCTTCGGTTGATCCAAGTTATTTGGATTGGGTGCGAAACTCTTTGTAAAAGCCGCGTAAATGTTCGAATAAATCTTCAACTCCCAAGGATTTCCGCCAATCATAATAAGCCTCGGGCATATCAACCGATTCAAACCATGCGGTAGCAGGAGCCTCCTTTGGAAATACAAGCGAACCCATAAGACTTGCAATCGTAAGGTCCACACGTCCAAAGTGCTTTCCATTAAAAAATTTCCTTTCTTTGTAGATCGATTGCATCTCCTGCGTTAGTTGATGCATATTTGTCATAACAGCTTCCACATTCTTTGGATTGATTTTATATCGTTTTCTAAGTATTACTGAAATGAGATCAAAACGTTCCGGCGGTGGGACGGAGTCTGCCTTTTTTGGAGGTGCTAGCTGGAAAAGCTTTCCTACGATTTCTGGGTATCCAAGAATAAAATGATACAACATCGTTTGAAGTCCTCTGCCGATTTGATTGTCAATCTTGTCTTCCGCTTCCAGTTCTTCTTGATTTGATGGCGCACCAAATGCTTGTATATCGACATGGTTCAGGATTTGTGAAGATCCTTGTATCACTTGACCTTCTAATTGTAGGACTGGTACATACGTTTCTGTCGCAATTTCTTTTAAAACCGCTATATGCTCCCCAGGGACGAGAGCCTTCAATTCGTAGCTAAATTTAGCACGGTCTAGAGCCCACCTTGCTTTTTCGGAAAAATGTGAAATCGGGAAAACGTATAGTATCGGTTGCATTTTGGAAAAATGAGATGTAAGTCAGATTATGTCAGTCAAGTTTTTCAAATTTGTTAGAAAATGATTTGTTCATTTTAAGAGAAGGGTGCATAATTTGGGGAAGTTTTATGAAAGTTATCCTCTTCATAATTTTGATGTTCTCTCAGTCGGTCTTTGCGATCGGTGAAAGAAGTGAGCATTGTTCTTTTGAACGAGTGTGTGTCATCTCAATTCAAGATGAAACGGGCTTTGATGTTTACTTTAGAAATGATATCGGCACCTCACAATCTGTGATCACCCTAGAAGTGAATGCTCGGATGGAAAACGTCGTTCCTTCTCGATCCCTTCCATTTGTTTCCAAACTCAAAGGATCTTCGGAAGTCAAATTTCTAAGATTTGAATTGCAGGATAAAAAAACACGAGCGGCACTCCAAATCACCTACAATTGGTTATTGGGTGACTTTGACGCAAAACATGATGAAAGAGCCGTTTATGAGTTACCTTTTGAGGCTGGGCTCAAATACAGAATCAACCAAGGTTATAATGGAAAAAAAAGTCATTCTGGAGCGAATCGGTACTGTATAGATTTTGGAATGCCAGAAGGAAGTCCAGTTACGGCCGCTAGAGCAGGAATTGTAATCGACATAGAGGATCAGTATTCGGACGGAGGATTCGATCCAAAATACTTACATTATGCAAACTTTGTCAAGGTGCTACACAAAGATGGTACCATTGCACAATATGCACATCTTTCGTATATGGGTGTTGTTGTAAAAAAAGGACAGACTGTTGTGCCAGGACAACTGTTAGGTTATTCTGGCAATACAGGTTTTAGTGATGGTCCTCATTTACACTTTGAAGTGTACCGAGCCACAGTAGAAATCACAAAGGAAACGATCCCCACATTATTTAGAACGCATACACAAGAAGTCGTCGAACTTATCGAAGGCGAGGTGTATGGAAAGCCAGAATTGAACTTGCCGCCACTTTCCTCACTTTATCGAAACTAAAGAGTAAAGTGTCTGAGTCCATTCACCTGCTGTTTTAGGTCTGATCTAAAATCTGGGTGGGCAATGGAGATAAGCAAATCTGCTCTTTCTCGAAGTGTTTTCCCAAACAAATTTACGGCTCCAAATTCAGTCACTACCCAATGGACATGACCTCTAGTCGTAACCACACCAGCCCCCGGTTTTAAATCCAATGCAATGCGCGAGACTTTGCCCTTAGCCGCAGTAGCAGGGAGTGCGATGATGGGCTTTCCACCAACAGAAAGTGCGGCGCCACGTATGAAGTCCATTTGGCCACCGATACCCGAAAAAATTTTGTGACCCATGGAGTCGGCACAGACCTGACCTGTTAAATCGATTTCTAATGCAGAATTGATTGCCACGACTTTATCGTTCTTTCGAATCAATTGTGTGTCATTCGTTCTGTCGCAAGGATGAAATTCAATCGCCGGATTGTCATGAAGGAAATCAAACAAGCGCTTCGTGCCTGCCGCAAAACTGGTTACAATGCGGTACTGGTGCACTTTTTTCATTTTATTGGTAATGGCACCAGCTTCAAAAAGATCAACCACACGATCTGAAAACATTTCAGAATGAATCCCTAAATCTTGTTTGTTTTTGAGACGAGTGAGAACCGCATCAGGTATCCCACCTATACCCATCTGAAGTGTTGATCCGTCTTCTACTAGATCTGCAACGAGTTGACCGATCTTTGCTTCAACATCAGTTTCTTCGCCCATCACCTGCTCGTGCAGAGGACGATTTGTCAAAGTGAAAGCTTTGATTTTACGAAACGGTACAACCGTATTTCCATGTGTGCGCGGCATCTGTTCATTGATTTCGGCAATGATAATCTTTGCTGATTCTGCGGCCGCTTTTGCTGTATCAATTGAAGTACCTAATGTGCAATATCCGTGTTCATCTGGTGGAGATAATTGTAAAAACGCAACGTCTAGAGGAACATGACCTTTCAAAAATAGGGAAGGAATTTCAGATAAAAAAATGGGCATAAAATCAGCTCTACCTTCTTCGATAGGCTTTCTCATCGCACTCCCCGTAAAAAGTGAGACAGAAAAAAATTGACCATCATACTGTGGTTCAACGAACTTTATATCTCCTGTAAGGTGAATATGGTAGAGACGAACTTTTTCTAGATCTTTGCGTTTTACCATAGCATCAAGAAGGGGAGTGGGAGTGGCGGAAGCTCCGTGTACAAAAATCTTATCACCGCTTTTGACTAGTTTGAGTGCATCTTCGGCACTGACGGCTTTACTTTTCCAATCGTTATTATTCATTAGAATGATTCAAACTCCTAAATCACATCTTAAATATGAGGATAGAAAAAACAAATCTTCTTTTGAAGCGAAAGTTATGAGGTTGGTTTCTGTTTGTGAAAAATCAAAAGATACAAACCGGAAATAATTAATGATGTTCCACAAATTTTCTGAACTGATACCTGTTCGCCCATAAAAACGATTCCAATTGCAACTAGGAAAACCGGTTCAAAGAGAAGTGTAGCATTCAATTTGCTAATCGGTAAATGATTGTGAGCTTCAAAATAACAGGCTCGTCCCAAAAAGTAACCTAGAACAGAAAATAAACCAAGAGAGAGTGCAACGAATGCTGAAATCGGAACCCAAGCACCTGTAATGCTAACGTAAAGAAAAAAGAAGATAGATAGCAAAAAGAGCCGAAGGTAAGCAAATGAAAGTCCATCGATTTCAGGAACATACTTTTTAATTAGAAAACTCTGAGATGCAAAAAATAATGCCGAAACAAGGATTGTAAGTGCAGAAGAGATCTGTATCTGACCCTTTAGAGTGGATACAAATACGATTCCAACAATCGCAAGCAGAATGCCAATTGTTTCAAATGCTTTTAATCGTTCTTTCAAAAGCCAAACACCTAAGATAACATTGTAAAGCACTGTCATCTTGATTAAGACAGCTGAAGGCCCAAGATCCGAAATACGAAGTGCAAAATAATACATTAGGATACCGATCGAATTAAAAAAAGTTCCGATAAGTAATACCCAACCATCTTTTTGTATCGTTAACGTAACTGACAATCTACGTCGCGGATTGAATAGAAAATAGGGTGTAACAATCAGAAAAGCAATGGAGACTCCATAAAAAGCCGCAAGCTCGGGAGACAGTAAAAATTTTCGAAAGATCTCTTTAAATCCAATCACTTCAAATGAAAAGAAAACTCCTGTCAAAAATACAAAGAAATAGCCTTTTTTTGGATTACCAGTCAATGGCAGAACTCCCGTTTGACGAAAGATAGTCATTCGTTTTGCTAAAATGATGATTTCCAAAAAAACCTCTATGTGCAGACAAAGGTGATGGATGCGGAGATTGCAAAATGAGATGCTTGGAAGCGTCAATTATTTGTCCCTTTTTTTGCGCAAAACTTCCCCATAAAAGAAAGACCAGATGTGATTTTTGTGTAGATAAAATTTGAATCACACTGTCTGTGAAGATCTCCCAACCTTTGTTTTGATGTGAGCCTGCTACATTCTCTCTGACAGTAAGAGTTGCATTGAGAAGCAAGACTCCTTGTTCAGCCCACCGCGTCAAATCACCCGTTTTGGGAATGGGCTTTCCAAGATCAGCATTTATTTCTTTAAAGATGTTTTGTAATGATGGAGGAAGTTGTATGCCGGGTGCGACAGAAAAACAAAGACCATTTGCTTGTCCTTTTCCGTGATATGGATCTTGACCCAGAATAACCACCTTTACTTTATCAAACGGACAATGATCAAATGCTGAAAAGATTCTTTTCGCTGGAGGAAATATGAGACCGGTAGCGTATTCGCTTCTCACAAATTCTCTTAGAGTTTGGAAGTAGGGCTTTTCAAACTCTAATTTTAAAACTTGTTTCCAACTTTCTTCAATTTGTACGTCCTTCACAGTGGTATCTCTATCAATTTTTCGTTAGGTGTCTCAAAAAGATAACTTGGCCTGAAAAAATAAAACTCGAAGATCGATTCCACCGTGAGTTACATGAATTGTTTTTTGAGAAAAACCTTTCAATTGGTTTCTGACCAGTAACCACTTTTCTTCTGTTGGGCATAAGATAAACCCAACAAATTGTTTGAGAGCATTTTTCTTTTTATTACGAAAGCTCTGGACCAATTCACCTAATACGGGTCCTATGTCGGAATAAATGGTATCACTCGAAGTGGGTCTTTCATTTTTTCGAAATCCATATGGTGGGTTAATGGGTAAAAACACTCCATAGCTTTCAATTTCGTCTAGATCCAATTCTGCAAAATCAATTGGATCTTTGATTTTAAAAAAGTCACCCGTGGCAATCTGCCAGTCACAATCGTTTTGAAAGATAGGTTCCCAATTTTTTTTCTCTTTCTTATGATAGTTAAGTAGGGCTGGATCTGTATCAATCCAAAGCTGTTTTGTATGCGGCTTCTCTTCCGATCGTGTTTTTAGTTTTTGGTAGTGCTGTATTGTCTTTTCTGGATATAAGGAAAGATCTTGGAAGATTGTTTTTTTGGGTAAGGAATGAGTCGCCGTCCTGTTTTCGATCATTTCCCATTCCGTACCGAATGTACCCGTACCTGCAAATGGTAAATAATAAAACGTTGGTAAAGCGGCATCCCATTCAAAGAGTTGTTTTGTTTGTAACGTGAGAGCATGAGCAAGATCTTCTGGAACGGGAGCACTTGTTGGAAGGACTGCCTTCACACCTCTCAGGTATGCTGATTCTCCAAAGAGTGACAAAGTGACGGTGATCTCAGTTTCAAAATAGCTACCGTGAAGCGCTTCTTTCAATTTGCCATCCCTAATCGCACCTTCTTCTCGTAAGAGTTTTTTTGCCATGGGAAGCGCGGACTCAACGACTCTTTGCATTTCAATTTGTGTGTCACCGCCAGCTGATCGCCAATCTTCACTTTTTGCGATCACAAGACGAATATCCCTTAAGAAATGAGCATATTCATATAAATAGGCGATCTGATGTGCATTTGCATTTTCTAACTTTAGTTTTTCGGTAAATGTACGAAGTTTGACTAATGGCTGGTTAGGTAGTTTAATTTCATCTAACAATAATTTGACGTTTTCAGTTGTCCATGTAGCAAGACCAGGTGGAAAGTAAATCTCCCAGTTGAGTGGTGTACCCAATTCGGGTTTTCGAATTCTATATTTCCAGTCCATGTTTTCCTTGAACAAAATGATCGGTAGAAAAGAGTGAGCTTCTAGTGAAAATCAAACTTCCGCCAGAGTTTTTTCTCATTCTTGCCGCTTTATTTTGGGGAGGAACTTTCGTTGCCATCAAACTTGCTTTAGAATCAGTCCCGCCATTCTTATTTATATCCATTCGATTTTGGCTCGCAGGTCTTGCAATACTTCTGCTATATTCAAAAGTTTTATTTCGAAAAGAGAATCTAAAGAAAAATTATATATTCCCTGCCTTACTCATTGCAATCTCGGCATTGATTGGTTATGGATTACAAACCATCGGGCTCACTACAACATCCGCTACTCAATCAGGATTTATAACTGGTTCTTACGTTATCTTTGTCCCACTTCTCTCCATTCTTATCGAGAGAAGTTTTCCGTCTATTCGACTTTGGTTTGCAGTCTTTCTTGTTTTTTCTGGTCTGTTCTTCATTTCAAATAATGGAAGAGATTTTTCTCAAATTTTAGAGGGGCAGGAGATTTCTGAAGGTGATCTACTTACGCTAGTTAGTGCTTTTTTCTTTGCTATCTATATCATACTCATTGATATCTATAGCCGAACGATTCCTGTTCCAATCATTGTATCCATGGAAATTTTATTGATCGCGATACTTTCTTCATTTGCGGTTTTGGTTGAAAATGATCTCTCTGTTTCATTTGCTTCCATTAAATTGGATTATAAGTTTTGGGTAGGGGCGATTTATACTGCATTTTTTGCGACAATACTTACAGCTCAGCTACAAGCTCGCTACCAAAAGTTAGTTTCTGCGACTCGGGCTGGTGTGTTGTTTTCACTTGAGCCAGTTTTTTCATTTGGTCTCGCCTATTTTATTTTAGGTGAGACATTGACTTCTATCGGTATAGTAGGATGCCTGCTTGTGCTCTCCGGCATTCTTCTTTCTGAATTAAAATCCTTCCAAAACTAAATTTTTCTTAAATGATCTGATTCTCTTTGAGTGATTCATAGAGAATTCCTATCGTGACTTTCAGAATCGAGATAACAGGAATCGCAAGTAACATTCCAAATATTCCAAAAAAATTCCCACCTACCGCAATTCCAATCATAATGGCGAGCGGATGGAGTGAAACTGCGTTTGCGATTACAACTGGTTGAACGATGGCATTATCAACAAGTTGGGCAACACCCACCACGGCAAAAATAGAACCGATCCCTGGCGATTGTTCGGGAAATAGAAGGGCAAAGGCAACAGGAGGGATGACTCCCAGGAGTGGGCCGATGTAGGGAACAGAATTTGCAATTCCCAAAAATACACCAAACAGAAAAAACAATTTCACATCCACCAAATAGAAGCCTAAAGAAGCAATGACAGCCATGATGCTGCACTGGATGACTAAACTTTTTAAATAATTTGTGATCTGCTCATTCACTTTATAAAAGATCATCAAAAACATTTCAAAAAATCGGTTGGGTATAAAGCTAATCATTGTTTTATAAATAAGATTTGCATCTAACAAAAGAAAGAAACTGATGATGGGAATGATGATCATCCAACTAATAAAAGTTGGAATCATAAGAACCAAATCTTGTAAAAATGTTTCCAAGGAATTGGTTACCAATTTTGCCACATTTTCAGGATGGATGATTTTTTTCCAGAGCTCTGGATTTTTTGAGATGATCGGGAGAGTGTTGAGATCGATCAACTGAAAGTTTGGGTCATCCATTTTTTGTGACCATTCTGCGATGACTGGTTGGGCGCTATCAAACAGCTGTGGCAGATAAAATGCAAGAAACCAATACGCAAAAGAAATCAAAATACTGAAGATCACAATAATTGTGCTCCATCTGGGAACACCTCTCGATTCTAAATGATCCACTACAGAATGAAAAACATAAAAATGGATTCCAGAGATTAGAATCGGAATCGCAAGAAATTTAATTCCGATCGCACCTATAACTATGGTAAGGCCAACAAGGATAAAAAAGGAATACCTAAGTATAATTGCCGAGATCTGACTCGTATTCATGTTTTATTTTTTTCCCGTTTGCTTTTAAAGTAAGCCGCTTCTAGTGTATCGTTTGTTTTGCGAAGACGGTCAGCAATAATACCTGCAAATCCAAGAAGTAGTTCATTGCCCACCCTTGGTTTTGTTTCCAGCAGTGTTTTTAGTTCTGGTTGAAAGAATCCCAGAAGTATCGAATCTACAGAGGCGACGGCAGTTGCCGAACGCGGTACTTCTTGAAAGAGAGCAAGTTCGCCAAAAAATGAACCTTTTTCGAGTTCGGCGAGCTTTAGTGTCACACCTTCTCTTTGCGAGGAGATCTCTACCTTTCCACTTAAGATTAAATACACTCCGGTTCCTGCTTGGCTTTGAAAGAAGATGGTTTCTCCAGCGTAGTACTTTCGTTTATGAATCAGTCTAGCCACTTCCCTTAAGGTTCTTCGTGACATTCCTTGGAAGATTGCAGTTTCACGCAGAAATGCGGATATTTCTGTAATGGGATTATCGTCGCGTTTGAGAATGGATTTCCAAAGGGGGAGTTGCATAGTGCCTCTACTATATAAATCGGATAGACGGGACTCGGAATTGAAAAATCTTGAGAATTGTGAGCCAAGCTTTTATCGTTACAGGGACAGGAACGGACGTAGGAAAGACCTATTTTTCTTCCTTATTTTTGGCGAAATATGCCAAAAGCCACGGCTTTAAGTATTGGAAGCCAGTACAAACAGGCACAGAAGAGCATGATGATACAACCCTTGTCAAGAAGGTGACGCATTGTGATCAAAGTCACTTTTTAGAACCACTCTATAAATTTAAGCATCCTTCCAGCCCTCACCATTCAGCAAAAAAAGAAAATACAGAAATTGATCTCAAATATTTAAACCAATCGATTGCATCCGTCCGTGAGGAGCCTGTTTTGATTGAAGGTGCTGGGGGTGTTTTTGTACCGCTTACGGATACCTACCTCAGTTGGCAATGGATGCGTGAATCAAATTTGAAAGTAGTGGTTGTCTGCTCTACGGAATTGGGAACCATCAACCATTCTCTTTTGACTTTAGAGTGTTTATTGCAAAGGTTTATCCCCGTCGTTGGATTTTACATGGTCGGGCCAGAGAATGAACTGATCCCAAGCAATATCGAAAGTATACAGAAGTTTGGTGGAGTGCCATGTTTAGGAGAAACTCATTTCCCTACGCAAAAATTGGAACCACTAGAGTTTCAACAATATGCCAATTCTTATTTTGATGTTGATCGGTTGTTGATAGAATCATTGATGGATATCGGTGATATCCTTTGATTCCAAAGGAGACATCGGTTTGGATTCCACTTACCATCCAAACAGCAGAAGAACCTCTCCTGCAAATTACAAAAGCAAAGGATGAATTTCTGTATGATAACGCTGGGAATACATACATTGATGGTATCGCTTCTTGGTGGACATCTATCTATGGACACTGCCATCCCAAGATCGTCGAAGCGATCACCCAACAAGCCCTTCAGCTAGATCATGTTATGCTAGCAGGATTCATTCATGAGCCTGCAGAATCCTTAGCTAAAAAATTAATTGGATTGGCTTCTGGTGATTTTTGCAAAGTATTCTATTCGGATAATGGTTCAAATGCGATCGAAGTGGCACTTAAAATGGCTGTACAATACATTCAGAATCGATCATCTAGCAAAGAAGTATCGAAGAGCAAGTTTATTACATTTTCAGCCTCTTATCACGGTGATAGTATCGGAGCGATGAATGTATCCGGAGTTACCTACTTCAACCGGATTTTTTCAAAACTGCGATTTCCGACTAAGGAATTTGATGCGCCCAATTGCCATCAATGCAAGTGGAAACAAAAACCGGAGACATGCCAAGTGGAGTGTCTAAGTGATCTAGAGAAAGAATTGGCGACAAGATCTGAAGAATACGCAGGGATTGTCATTGAACCACTTGTATTTGGTGCGAGTGGTATGATTTTTTATGATGAGAAGGTTTTAAAAAAACTGCGAGCTCTTGCAAGCGATCGTGATGTCTTACTCATACTAGATGAAGTATTTACAGGTATGGGTAGAACTGGTGAATACTTTGCTTTCCAAAAGGCAGGTATTGTACCAGATCTGGTTGCCCTCGCCAAAGGTTTGACAGGCGGAGCATTGCCACTTGCCGCCACACTTGTTTCTTCAAAAATTTATGAATCGTTTTTATCTTCCGATCCGTATTCTTCTTTTTTCCATGCCCACACTATGACAGGCAATCCGATTGCCTGTAGTGCAGGAGTCGCAAGTGTTGACATCCTTGTTTCGGATGGGTTATCGCGCGTTAGACAACTGGAAAAGGGTTTAATGGAAAGACTGGATTCATTAAAGGAAAAATTTCCAGACCGAATATTGTCTCCACGAGTATTGGGTGCCATTTGTGCGTTTGATTTACCAGAAGTTTTGGGTGAGGACGAGTATTTGAATCCGGTCGGGAAAAAGCTACGATTCGAATTGATCAAATATGGAGTTATCTTACGTCCTTTGGGAAGTACGGTTTATATCTCACCGTCCTATTTCATTGCTGAGGCGTCCTTGGATCAGATTTTTGAGGCACTCTCAACTGCCTTACTCTCTTTGTGAATTCTTCATTTACAATAACTTCGCTTTCCATTAGGTTGCAATCATGATCGCAAAAGAAGCCCCCGCCGTATCCTCATCTGCTCCCTCTCTTATCACTTGGGAAGAGGCCCTCTCGATTTTGGAATCGAAAGAGCCATTGATGTCGATAGTTGCACGTGCGAGCGAAGCAAGATTCCGTTACTTCGGGAATCGGGTGAGAATCCACATACTTGACAATATCAAAAATGGCTATTGTCCTGAGGATTGTGGCTATTGTGCCCAAAGAAAGGGTGGAGAATCCGGCATCCAAGAATACTCCCTCAAATCCCAAGACGAGATCTGGGAAGATGCCAAAAAGGCAAAAGACAGTGGAGCGTATCGTTTCTGTATGGTGACGTCTGGTCGCGGACCAACAGACAAGGCTGTCGATCAGCTAGCGAACACCATTCGGAGGATCAATTCCGAATTAGGCATGAAGGTTTGTCTATCAGCTGGAATCCTAGACAACAAAAAAGCACAAGTTCTCAAAGACGCAGGCCTTGATCGTTACAATCACAATCTAAATACTTCCGAGTCCAATTATAACGAAATCTGTTCTACACATACATTTAAAGATCGTTTGTCTACCCTCGAGGCGGCGGCGAGTGCAAGCATTGGTCTCTGTTCCGGTTTGATTGTTGGCATGGGTGAACAGCATTCAGATGTTGTATCCGTCGCCTTTGAATTGAAACGCATAGGTGTGATTTCCATTCCCGTTAATTTTTTCATTCCCATCAAAGGTCATGCGATCCAATCCTCACCTCTCACTCCTGAGTATTGCATTCGTGTTTTATCATTGTTCCGGCTTGTAAATCCCGACTCGGAGATTCGAGTGGGGGCCGGTAGAGAAGGGCACCTTGGCTCTCTACAGTCTATGGCTTTGTATGTTGCCAATTCATTGTTTGCAGATGGATACCTGAATGTGAAAGGAAGTGCCACAGAACAAACAATGTCGATGATACGAGATTGTGGAATGGTGCCTGAGTTTACAGAGGGAATTCCCGAAGGTTGGGAGTCCTTCCAAGACTCTTTCCTTTATGAGGAAAAAAACTTTCCCGAACTTTATAAATTTAAAAAGTAGTTTGCGTTTTTTTCAAGGTTAGATAGTGTCTTCCTACTTTCCTAAAGAGACACAAATGCAAAAACCTTCTCTTCCTTTCGGCAAACAGATTTCCTATGCGATCGGTCAATTGGGTTGGTCTACTTTGATCAACATCATCGGACTCCACCAAGTTTACTTTTATTTACCACCGGCTCCTAAGGCGGGTGAAGATTGTTTTCCAGATCTCATTGAAAAGATGGCCTGTTGGGGACTTTCAACGATTGGTGTTGTTGCGGCCGTCGGTAGATTATGGGACGGGGTTACCGATCCAGTCGTCGCCAATTCTTCGGATCGTTTCACATCAAAGTTTGGAAGACGCATTCCGTTTTTAGCGTTAGGTGGCTTACCAGCGGCCGCATTCTGTTGGTTGATCTTCGTTCCACCAAATCACTTTATCTCCAATGGAAACCTCATTTGGATGACAACGTTTATGTTGTTATTCTATTTATTTCTCACAGTTTATGTGACTCCGTATTTTGCTCTCATTCCAGAATTGGGTCATACTCCCAATGAACGATTGAACTTATCTACTTATATTTCCGTAACCTATGCACTCGGTATCATTGTTGCATCTACGGAACCGATCATCTCAAATATATTAAAAGCAAACTTTGTATATTCGCAAGATCCGGCGTTACAATCATTGATATCAAGGCAATATGCATTAGGGATTCTTTGTTTGTTTGCGGCCATTTGTATGTATTTTCCAGTATTTGCCATACATGAAAAAACATATTGTGAGTCGGAGGCTTCCAGTGTTCCCTTTCGGGAGGCGATTGTTCTCACCTTCAAAAATAAAAATTTCAAATACTTTGCACTCTCAGATCTTTGTTACTTTTTAGCCTTAACAGTACTTACCACTGGTATTTCATACTATGTGACAGTTCTCCTCCAATTGGAACGGGACTTTGTGACCCAGTTACTAACGATTATGCTATTGGTTTCTTTTGCTTTCTATCCTGTCGTCAATATAGTAGCAAAGAAGATTGGTAAAAAGAAGACCGTGCTTCTTGGATTTTACATCTTTCTCGCACTTTTCCTTTCTATCTTCTTTATTGGGAAAAATTCACTTCCGATTTCACCGTACATCCAAGGTTATATGATCGTTGGTATTGCCGCGATACCTATTGCCATTCTGGGTATTTTACCAAATGCGATCCTTGCTGATATCGCTGAGTTAGATGCTCTCAAGACTGGTTCGAAGCGTGAAGGTTTGTTTTACGCTGGTCGAACCTTTATGCAAAAATTGGGACAAACACTCGCAGTTCTTATATTTAGCTCACTCATCCTTGTCGGCTTAAATTCAGAAGAGAAAAAGAACGTCTCTCCCAATGTAACAGGAATTATTGCACCATCTGTTTCTGAAAATGTGGTAAAAGAAGTGCAAAAAGTACCAGAGAACACTGCTCAGGAACAAAATAAATTAGGAGAAGCCACAAATAAAGTGGATACGATCATTTGTAAAGTGGAACAAGAAGAAAGTGGCGGTGAAATGGGTGTAAGATTGACGGGTCCTCTTGCTTCTGCATTCTGTTTGCTCGCGATCTATCTGTTTGGAAAATACAAAGAAGATGAGACTTTAGAAGAGATTGCCAAGATAAGGGGTCAATAGATCCTGGCAATTGGAGATACAGATGAGATATCGCATTGAGACAACCAAATTGAAGAATGGATACATCGAAGCCAAGCTCATTGAAACTACGACCAATAACCCTATTGAGTTTCGTATATGTGACACGGAAGAATATGCACAGTCTCAAATCAAAGATTGGCAAAAACGCTTTCGAATGAATGAGCCTTCCGAACAAGAATAGATTTCCATTCCGAGGGAGATCTATTCTTTCTACTATTTTTCTTCTTTCCTTCCTGATAGCCTGTCGCTCTTACAAAGTTAAAGACTACTTTCATTCCGACTTCCAGTGTCATGCAGACACTGGTTGGAAGAATCCTAAAGACTTTCAAAAGTATTTAAAAATATGGACCCAAGCTAGGCTCGTCTACCAGCTTGAGAACCAAAGTATCAAACAATCTAAAGTTGTCATTGTTGGCAATAGCCTCGTACAAGGTTTCGTTCCAGAGCTAATGAAAAAAGAGCTTCCTGGAGTTCCCATCGTCAATCGAGGCATCGGTGGGGATATGACCGAAACTTTGCTAGAACGTATCGAAGAAGATGTCCTTACTTTGTCACCGCAAACCATCATCATTGAGATAGGTGGAAATGATATGATCTATAGCAAATGTTTGTCGCAATCTCAAAAGAACGTTGAGTTGATCGTCCAAAAGATTCATAACAAAAATCCAAGCACAAAGGTCATTTTCCTTGCCGTTCCTCCGACATTGGTTCCAGAGTTAAACCGTATTGTTCCTATTTTTAATCTATTTCTTTCTGAATTTGCCAGATCCAAGAAGAATGTCGCATACTTAGAAGTTTGGGACTCTATGCGCAATCCAGATCAGATTCGTATTGGTGATGATTTCGTTC
>JAPZRK010000134.1 GCA_027531445.1 Leptospira sp. | reverse complement strand
TCATGGGATATCATCTGCGATGGTTGCATCCATTATGAAAGTTATGGTCTCAACGATCCCTTATCGACTTAAACTATCGCCTGCTAAATTATTGGATTATATGGACGAGAGATTGTATTTTGATCTCAACAAATATCATGCTTCGGCCGTTTATCTTTATTTTGATTTTTTTTCAAACTTCATGCGCATTGCAAACGCCGGTCATCCATATATGATTCATTGTCCAAAAAACAAAGAATTCTATGAAATTGAAACAGAAGGTGCGATTTTAGGGTTTAATATTCGTACTCCGATTGCGACAGAACAAGTTGTTTCTTTTGCACCTGGTGACCGATTTGTAATTTACACAGACGGCATCATAGAATCTGTAACTGCTTCCAACGAGGAATTAGGTTCCGTCGGTTTTCTTGAGATTTTGAATGCACACAGAAGCCTGACTCAATTGGAAGATTTACAGGAATCCATACTATCCGATCTTCGAACAAGACACGGAATCCAAACTTTTTCAGATGACACAATGTTTTTATTATTAGAAGTAGATGAATATATGGAGAAATCAAATTGAGCTTTATTGACATTCAAAGAAAAACAAATTACGCCATTCTCACGATCAAACGTCCAGAAGCATTGAATGCACTCAATGACCAAGTGATTCGTGATATCGGACATGCCGTCGATATCTTGGAATCAGAGCCGGCGATTCGTGCCTTTATCTTAACGGGAGAAGGCAAAGCTTTTGTCGCTGGCGCTGACATTGCAAAAATGCAATCATTCAATGAAAAAGAAGGACGAGATTTTTCGGAATTAGGTCAAAACGTATTTAGAAAATTAGAATTATCTAAATTAGTTTCTATAGCCGCAATCAATGGTTTTTCCCTCGGTGGAGGATTGGAGCTCGCTCTCGCATGTGACATTCGATTTGCGTCAAATAATGCAAAGCTTGGTTTACCTGAAGTTTCTTTAGGATTGTTACCAGGGTTTGGCGGATCTCAAAGATTGCCTAGAATCATTGGAGTAGGAAGGGCAAGTGAACTTATTTTTTCTGGTGATATGATATCAGCGGAGGAAGGTTTTCGTTTGGGTATCCTCAACCGTGTCACAACGCCGGAAGACTTAATTGCAGAGTCGGAAAAATTGATACAAACGATACTTAGCCGAGGTCCGAATGCGATTCGTGCGGCGAAAATGGCGATTCGCCAAGGTATCGAAACTAGTTTAGATCGAGGTTTGGATTGGGAACGTCAACTTTTCGGTGGGCGATTTGCGGATGGGGAGACAAAAGAAGGACTTTCTGCGTTTCTTCAAAAAAGAAAACCAGTTTTCGGAAACTAATCTATGTTACTGAGATTGTTTGTTTTTTTTATTCTTTTCGTCTTTGAGTCATGCCAACCAGCTGACTCTTATCCGACGCAGATGGAGACTGTCTTCGCCTCGCTTGGTGACAAGGCGATCCGACTGGAAGTCGCAAACAATCCATCTACAAGAGCCGTTGGTTTGATGCACCGAACAGAAATGAGCGATGACCAAGGTATGTTATTTGTTTTCCCAAGATCCGAACCGCTTTCGTTTTGGATGAAAAATACGCTCATCCCCCTTTCTCTTGGATATTTTGATGGGGAGTTGAAACTGTTGGAAACTCATGATATGAAACCAAACCAGACAAATGAAGTGTATAACTCCCAAAAGCCTGCAAAATATGCTCTTGAAGTCAATGTAGGTTGGTTCAAAAAGAATAAGATCGCAATTGGAACCTATCTCATCCTAGATCGAAAAATTTCTGCAAGGGATTAGCAGATTTCTATTCTTTTTACTTGAATCTTCGCAGGGTAGGCGATAGTATTTTGATCCATGATCCTCGAAAAATCGCGCCTACTCACACTGCTCTCTGAAGAACAAAAAGCCGACTTAAGTTCACTAGAAAAACAGTTTTCACATCATTTAGAATACACGATTGGCAAAAATAAATACACTGTCAAAAACGAAGATATCTATAAGGCTCTAGGTCATACCATTCGCGATTTTCTTATCGACCGTCTCAACATAACCAATGAGAGATACCGAGGAGAGGATCCAAAACAAATATATTATTTTTCATTGGAATTTTTGATGGGACGCACTCTTTTAAATGCTCTCATTAATCTTGGATTGTACGATGTCGTTAAACAGATGATTGATGGTTTTGGATTCCAGCTTGAAGAAGTATTGGAATTCGAAATGGATGCAGGTTTAGGTAATGGTGGTTTGGGTAGACTTGCCGCTTGTTTTTTAGATTCTATGGCGACTCTCAATATACCAGGATTTGGTTATGGTATACGATATGATTACGGAATTTTCAATCAAATCATTGCCAATGGATCTCAAGTTGAATTGCCTGATCATTGGGATGCTGACGGTGTTCCGTATGAGGTGATTCGAGGAGATGTAACTCATTCTGTTGGTTTTTATGGATATACGGAAACACGGATTTCTGGCAAAGGCAAAACAGAACACTACTGGGTGCCAGCAGAAACAGTCCTTGCATCTGCGCATGATTGTCCCATTCCCGGATTTAACACGAGTACGGTTAATTATTTGAGATTATGGACTGCAAAGTCTTCAGAAGAATTTAACTTAGATTATTTCAATCACGGTGACTATATGAAAGCCGTGCAAGATAAATCGATCTCAGAAAATATTTCTAAAGTGTTATATCCAAACGATACCACCGAACAAGGGAAAATTCTCCGATTGAAGCAACAATACTTTATGGTATGTGCATCTCTTCAAGATATTTTGATTCACCATCGTTTGACTCATGCATCTCTTGAATATCTGGGGGAAAAAGTCGCCATCCAGTTGAATGATACGCATCCAAGTATTGGCATTGCAGAGCTTATGCGCATTCTACTAGACCAAGAAGATTGGGAATGGGACAAGGCTTGGCAAATGACGACTCGGATTTTTGCATATACAAACCATACAGTTTTGCCAGAGGCATTAGAGCGATGGAAGGTTAGTCTCTTTGAAATGCTCCTTCCGAGACATCTAGAGATCATTTATGAAATTAATTTCCGATTCCTAAATGAGGTTCGTAAATCGGGCAAACTAACTGAGGCAGAGATCAGTGAAGTCAGCATCATTGAAGAGGGTGCAGATAAAAGAATCCGAATGGCAAATCTAGCCGTGATTGGCTCACACAAAGTGAATGGGGTTGCTGCCCTGCATTCAGATTTGATTGTAAAAACAATTTTTAAATCATTCTACAAAATTTTTCCAGAAAAATTTACAAACAAAACAAATGGGATTACACCAAGAAGATGGTTGATTCAATCAAATCCTAGCTTAACAGCTCTGATCGCAAAACGAATCGGAGACGGATTTGCTACCGATTTATATAAACTCAGAGACTTAGAAAAGTTTGCTGATGATTCTGATTTTAAAAATGATTTTGCTAAAGTTAAGCAAACAAATAAAGATCAATTGGCAAAACTCATCAAAAGCGAAACAGGCATTTCAATCAATCCGCTATCAATGATCGACGTACAAGTGAAACGATTTCACGAATACAAACGACAATTGCTAAACATCCTTCAGGTAATTGCATTGTATAGAAGGATCAAAGAAAATCCAAATCGTAATATAACGCCACGGACGGTGATATTTGGTGGTAAAGCCGCACCAGGTTATTTTATGGCAAAATTGATCATAAAGTTGATCAATAATGTTGCCACGGTGGTCAATCATGATGCAGATGTTGATGGTAGACTCAAAGTAGTGTTTCTTCCAAACTATCGTGTTTCACTCGCTGAGCGAATCATTCCTGGAACAAATGTTTCTGAGCAAATCTCAACTGCTGGTACGGAGGCTTCTGGTACGAGCAATATGAAGTTTATGCTAAACGGCGCATTGACAGTAGGGACACTTGATGGTGCAAATGTTGAAATGTTAGAAGAAGTTGGGGCAGAAAATATTTATATCTTTGGATTGAAGACGGATGAAGTTTTTGATTTGAAGCATAAAGGATACGACTCTCGCACCTACATTGAAGCGAACGAAGAATTGAAGCGTATTCTCATTATGATTCGAGAGAATTATTTTTCGCCAAATGAACATGGGATATTTACTCCTATCCATGATACTTTAGTATATAACGATAGTTATCTATTATGTGCCGATTTTACAGACTATGATCGTATGCAAGGACGAATTGCAGAAGATTATCTCAATCAAGATGTATGGAATCGAAAAGCCATTATGAACGTTGCGCGATCGGGGAAATTTTCTACAGATCGAACGATCCGTGAATATGCCACGGATATTTGGAATGTGCCGATTTTGCCAACGCTTGCACCTAAAACCCGGTATTCTTTTGATGAAAAGTAAATCGACTCCTGGAAGAATGGCTAACATCAAGGGAGAAGGAGCTCAGAATGAGTAAAGGTTATATCATTTGTGTCGATGATGAAGTATCGGTATTAGAAACTCTGGCAGAGCAGCTGATTGCCCGTTTTGGAGATTCCCATTCTGTCGAAACAGCCGGAAGCGCAGAAGAAGCATTGGCTTTGATCGACGAGATCCAGTCTGGCAATGATATCGTCGAATTGATCGTTTCCGACCAGGTGATGCCTGGGATGAAGGGAGATAAGTTTTTGGAACAAGTCCACCAGAAGCTTCCCGATGCGATTAAAATTCTGCTTACTGGACAAGCAGGACTCGATTCTGCCATCTATGCGGTCAATCACGGGGGCTTAAGTCGGTATGTCGAAAAACCTTGGAACATCGAAGAACTCTCGAGAGATATCAGCGACCTACTTGAAAAGTTTAGACAAAATCTTGAAAACCAGCACCTCATCCAAGCTCTCAATCGGCGCATCATGGAATTGGAAGGGAAGGGTTAATTTTTACTCAATCCTTCTTTCGTTTCTCTTCCTGTTTTTAAACCATTCAGCCTTACACTCTGAAACTTCGCCTACAGAAGTTTCAGATACTAATCCAAAACCTTCGGTAACAGATGTTAAACCAGCGAAAGTATCCAAAGGAAAACCCAAAGAGCTCACACAAGAACAAATAGACAAAAAGAAAGAAGTACTTTCTAAGGTACTTCGTTACGGAACATCACAAGAACGCAAACAAGCTTTATTTGAATTGTTAGGTTTTCCAAAAGAACATGCAAAAGATTTGTATACGTATCTTGGCGAAATGATCAAAACGGAAAAAGATCTTGGAATGAAAGTGGTTATCCTTCGAACCATTGCGGAGCTTGGTCTTGTTGAATACAAAGATTCAGTAATTCTACTTTTTGATGATGCAAATGAAGACGTTTCTAAGCAGGCAGTAACGACGGCCAAAAAGTTAAAGTTGCCAGAAGCCGTTGGTCCGCTGATTGAAAAGTTAAAAAAAGAAGATTTTACAAAAAATTCAAATGCAGTCACTCTTTATGTCAATGCCCTTTCCGATCTACCCAACGGAAAAGATGCGTCTCCTTTTTTACAATCCAAGTTTAAGGAAAAATTCAATAACTCGGACATGCGAGCACAAATTGCTCTCTACTTTGGATCAGTGGCGGACGCGGATGCAGATGCTATGTTACAAGATGTTGCATTCGATGATTCTACACCGACAACACTTAGATGTTATTCGATCAACGCTCTCGGAAAGATAAAATCTATCTCTGCAAAACCAAAACTATTTGAACTATTAGATTCATTGAAAAAAACTGCTGGCAAGTTAGATGGAAAAAAAGCGCAATCACTCAAAATTTATACAATTGGTGCACTCGTACTTTTGGGAGATAAGGAGATCATCCAAGAGTTAAACGAATTTGCACGAGATGACGATGCCATGGTAAGACTACGAGCGATTGAACATATGGGAAATATGAAAGATCCTGCCGCCCTAGAACTTCTTGAATACAAACGTGATCGAGATCCAAGTCCAAAAGTGCAGAAGGCGGCAAAAAAAGCTATTGATCAAATCCAAGGTAAAGAAGTAAAAACAGCTGACGAAGAACCGCAAGAGAATGTTGATAAAGATGTCACACCTGAAAACTAAAACTTTAGTTTCGCATACTTGTATGTTTGTTCTTCTAAACATCACGGTAGGTTTTTTATTTGCTCAATCCCAGACTTCATTGCCAAATACAAAAGAAAAGTATACTCACTCGATATCGCTGAATGAAAAGAGGATTGTCGAAGGAAAGTTAGAATTTAAAACTAAGGGTCAATTCCCACTAGAATGGAAGTTGTTTTTTAAAGCAAAGGAAGGGGACTTTGCCGTATTTTATGACTGGAATGGACATGAACTCCATTGTAAATACCGTCGCAATAAATTTGATCGAGATGGTGAAGAGTTTGCTAAGGACCTCATTCCGGGAAATCCTTACCGACTCAAAGGTGAGTGGATCGGTTTTTACTATTATCCGAAAGACGAAAGAGGTAAAAGGAAAGTATCTTTTGAAAAAAAATCCCTTCCAGCAGACAAAGAAGAGTTTGCAGACGTTCAGTCCATACCTTTATTTAAGTTATTAGAATATAAAGAAATTTTCTCAGACGAACTACTTTATTAAAATCTATAATTGAATTGGAAGTTTGTATAGTAGATATAAGTTGCTTGATCCATCCTTTCTGAGATACTTACATTCAGCGAAAGATCCCGACCGACAAATTTAAGTTTCCAGATTTCTTTTCGATCCACTAAGTTCATATTGAAGTCAGTTGCAAAACTCCAGTTTTCAAACCACGATCTCAATTGTATTCCTTGGTCTCGGTACAAACAACTCATCTCAAAAAAATACGTTTTGTAGATTGGAATAGAAAGTTTCCCTTCACCTTGCCTGAATCCATCGCGGTCCTCTCCGCCTATGCTAATGATGATTTTTTCGTTACGATATTCATAGAATAGACCTCGTCCAGCTGCGTTTACCTTTGAAAGTCCATCTTCCTTGTAGTCTCTATATCGAACTACAAGAGCACCATAATTACCATAAAGCAAAGGGAAATGAATTCCATATCCAGACTCGACTCTTAGTCCTTGAAGTGAATTTAATGCTTCTAAGGCAAAATACTCTTTCCAACGAATTCGGCTGTAACCTAAGTCTTGCGTTGTTCCATTTCGCTCGAACAATTCTGACGTCGGTATAGCGAGTATGTCTTTGTCTCGGTAAACAGTGGCATCAATTTTGATATCACCATTTTGATTTTGGGATCTTGTATAAAGAAACCCGACAAAATTGTCAGAGCGACCGATTGCTTCACCTTGGACATTTGTTCTCCAAACATTTGTAGCCCCAAAAGTATAGGTATCGTTGATGAAAAGACTTCCAATACGAGTAAATGGTGCCCATGTTAATGAATATTTTTTTTCAGGGCTCACCAAATAGAATCCTGGTTCTTCTGATACACTTTTAGATGAATATACACCAAATAATGAATTAGTGGAATTCGGATTTAGTTTAAATCCCATGAAGTATGATTCATTTAATGGTTGAGGTAAATGTGATTTGTTACTATCAAAGTTAGAGAAAAAATCTGCATCTTTAGCAAAGTAGAAATTTTGTATAGGTTTGTATCTGTTTCCGAGATATAGATCAAAGTAAGAATAATGTGTTTCAAATCCATATACAGATTTAGTATCTCTTTTTTCTAAAATCCATTTTGTATGAGAAGTGGACTGTCCAAAAAATAAGGAACTGTGATTTCTGCGATCAAGAGGTAGATACCGAGTATCTAAGATCTGATAACTCCCCCCCACGAAAAAGAAATCTGGAGATTCGTCGTTTGTTCGTGATTTTGGAATTGAAATGGTAGCATTTGTTTTTGATTTTGTGTTCAAACCATTTAGCGACGGTTTGGTTTTTTCTATTTTCAATTTCACGTTATTTGATAAGAGTACGGCCAGGATCTTCTTTCTTTTTTTGTCAGGTAGTTTGTCTAACCACAGCTGAAATGTTTCTTTCTCCTTGCCTGCTCGTGCTATTTCAGCCGATTCCTGTAAAGTGAATCCATTTTTGTACCAAAAGCTCACCGGAAATAAAAAAACGGGTTCCGAAGCTAGTTTTATAGATAGAAGACCGAGACAAATAAACGCAAGATACCTTCTATGTTTCCCCCCATCTTTCTTTTTCACATAAGATCAGGTTAAAATCTTATCTTTTTTCCTAAATTTACTTGTCTTTCCTAAACGAATGAGGCATAATCTCGTACTTTCTAAATTTTTTTCAGCAGAAGGGGGTATTTTGTCCCATAGTTTTGGTAAATTAGTATCTAGAAACCGATAACGGACACTAAAAAACATTGACTTAACTTACCATTTGTTAAGTAGTGTAAACAGACGTGTAGTAGATTATTGGTAATCATTATCCGTTTTA
>JAPZRK010000025.1 GCA_027531445.1 Leptospira sp. | reverse complement strand
GTAGTTTTGTTTCAAGGAGGGAATGTCCATTCTTCGTTTTACTCAAATTATGCGGCTCAAATCGCTTCAAATGGATATGTAGTCTATGTTCCAAATCGATGCACAATATTTATCACTCAATACTTTTTAAGACCTTCATCTGCCGCTGGAAACGAAATTTACGCTTTGGCAAAATCTCAAAATACAAGGACATCCTCCGTTCTTTTTGGTCGTTTGGATCCGGAAAAGATGGGCTACCTAGGACATTCTCTCGGTGGGGTAACAGCGATTTATGCTTTGAATGGAATCTGTCAGTTCCCATTTTGTGACGCTGGATCTAGCTTACTGAGCCAAGTAAAAGTGACCGTTGTTTATGGTGCGGGGCTTACAACCCAATTGGATCCTTCAAAGATAGTTTTAGATTCCAATGGCAAAGCGGTTCCAGTCGCCTACTTACAAGGTAGTTTAGATTCTGCATTTCCTCCAAAAGATGGACTCTCAAGCTATGAAAATTATAAAAGTATCAAATATTTGGTTTCCTTTGAAGGAGCAAATCATTATAATATAACGGATGTCAGTGCACCATTTGGCGCAAATCCAGAACGCAATACAAGTACTATTACACAAGATGTTGGGTTGAGCCGCATTTCACAAACAACTGTTTTTTTGTTGAATGCATATTTAAAAGCAAATGCAACTGACCTAAACAAGCTGACTTCGAACACTCTAGGAATTACTGGTGTCAGCGTAGTTTCTTCACTTTGAGACTTAATTAAAGGATATTATGCCAGATCAAACAGAATACCTTACATACATGAATAAAGGGAATTATGCGATGGCATTGACTCTGTTAGATCAAGAAATCAATCAATCACCCGATGATCCAGTTTTATATTATAATTTTGCATTATGTTGTTTTCAGACAAAAAATTTTAAAAAATGCGTTCAGATTCTTGATCAAGTTTCAGCCCGATATCCAAAATTTATTGAAGCTGATAATGTCTATCGATTGAAAGTCTTTGCCTTAATTGAAATGAAAAGTTGGGATGATGCAGAAGCATTGATCCAAGAAAGGTTGGCTTTTTCTATGGATGATCCCAAACTTTTGTCATTTCTTGCTCACATATATGAATATACTCATCGATTAGATGAAGCCATTGAAATACACAGGCGGATCTTAAAAGGAAATCCTGAATACAAAAATAGTTTGAATTCGCTAGGGTATTTACTCGCTTTAAAAGAAGATTTGAGTCCGACGGAAAGGAGTGAAGCTGTTAGTTGTTTGAAAAAAGTACTCGAATTAGAGCCAAATCACTCAGCCTATCTCGACTCCTTTGGTTTTTTGCTCCAAAAATCTGGAAACATAGAGGCCGCTTGGAAAGCGTTTCAAAAAGGTCTTCAACTGAATCCAAATCATCCTATTTTACTCGAACGTTTGAAGAACTTGCGAAAATAAATTCCTGTTTTGTTGACAGTACCCCTTCTCCCAAAAAACTGGAAAATCAGAACTTCATTCGGGATGTAGCGCAGTGGTAGCGCATCTGTTTTGGGTACAGAGGGTCGCAGGTTCAAATCCTGTCATCCCGATGGTTGTTGTTCTATCTTGACCCGGTAGCTCAGCTGGATAGAGCAACTGCCTTCTAAGCCGTTGGTCGGGGGTTCGAATCCCTCTCGGGTCAATTCTAAAGTCGAAATGGTGGATGTAGTTCAGCGGTAGAGCCCTGGTTTGTGGTACCAGTCGTCGCGGGTTCGAATCCCGTCATCCACCCACCCATTCAATTTCCCACTCAACGAATAAATCACCTAAAAAGAATAGGGGCGCCTCGTGCTTGACTGGACCTCCGTGTCCAGACCTCGCACTCGCATACATCCTGTATGCTGTTCGTCGCCCGTATTCTTTTTAGGCTAGAATCGATTTCGTTTGGGAAATTGGGTAAAACCTAATAGGTAACCTTAGAACGTGGGATGAGGGATTCGAACGATTTTCCAAGAGAGTTCGAGTAGGAAATTAGGCAAGACACTTTGCCTAATTTCCGTTAAACGAGAACGACCGAGCGCAGGAGGTGCGAGGACCTGGAAAAGACGGCCTGGAACGTGTTCTAACCTCACGCCTGTCTCGCACTCCTGCTCGAATGGCGCGTTCCGCCATCCCTGGCTCCACACCCGTTCCGAAGGCATGCTCTTTCGCCTAATTAGGAAAATGTGCAAGGGATTTTAAATACTCATATAACATAAGACAGAATCATTACTTTAGAATAAAGGGATTCGAACGATCGACGAGGAGAGCATGAGTAGTGTAGGAACGTGGGACACCCCACGTTACGTAGCGTTAAACGAATGCGACCGAGCGCAGGAGGTGCGAGGACCTGGAAAAGACGGCCTGGAACGTGTTCTAACCTCGCGCCTGTCTCGCACTCCTGCTCGAATGGCGCGCTTCGCCATCCTTGGCTCCGCAACCGGTTTAGAACTCGACTGAATAACCAACGTATTTTGGAAATTTTAAATTTGTTGGAGCAAACTGAGCGGGTAACACTTTAAGATCCCCGCACCAGGGATTGGAGTGGAAATCCTTTTTGCTTCAGCAAAAAGATTGGAACGGAAAGCCCGGTCGCTGAATCGAAAATTTTCTTATTTTCTATCGATTGCGAGGTGCCCCAACTTGGTAATTAAGCTATGCTTTTCTTTATCACGTTAACACTTGCTTTCTGTTTTGCTGTAATTGTCTATTTATTTCTGACGCTGCGGCATCGAAACGTGGATCAGAAAACCAATCCAGAGCAAAGAGCGCAGACAGTAGAGGTCGAGGTTGGGAGGCAAATGTCACTTCCCTTTGATTTTGTGCTCTTTGAGGCAGGTATGAGCCATCTGTCTGATGAGGAGAAGTCAAAACTTTTAAGTCTATTGAAACTGACTCAGACGATTCAGGCATATGGCTTTCTTGAAATCATGGGTCTTGCTGACCGAACGGGGCAATCCGCAAAAAATGAAAACCTTGCAAAGATTAGGGGGATTGCCGTGTTTAATTTTTTAGTGAAGCATGGGTTTCCAAAAGAATGCATCAAACTCTTGAAATACCAAGTTGTCTCTGGGAGTACTCCAGAAGAAAGAAAGAAATTTCGCTCGGTGAAACTTGCAGTTCGACCGAAATGATAGAAAGATTCCTGGTCTAGTTAGATCGAATTGCTAATTCAATCAATAGATTCCGTCACTGTCGTAGAAGAAGGATACGCCTGGCATAAAGTAAAATTCGGTCACTTGGTGTTTCGTTGCGTTGGACATTTCAGAAATTCCAACACCAATGCTTCTTGCAGAGTAATCTGTTCGAGTCACGGTGCCGATCGTATCACCAAGATATAGGGGATAGCTTCTTTTTACATCCTGACGTATGATTCCAAAATCAAAGGTAAAACGGCAATAACGAAAAGAGGATTCGATATTGATGATGGATCCTTTATCTCTGACCTGACCACCGTAAGCTGGCAACACGCCCGTGATATTTGTGCTATTGTCATTATAAAATTCTTGGATAATTTGCGTTCCTAAAACGGAGAAATCGCCTTTACGGTCTAAAAGTTCATACCTTGCTCTGACTTCCCACCAATCTCGTAACTGTAGTTTCATGAAGATGCCAGGCAAGATTCCTCTCATCGAATATTCACCATTTGCATCGCCACCAATCGACCAGGTGGTTTTGCTAGGTACGGGTGCCTCAGGTCTACTTGTCGCATAAGATCCGTAAGTAATATTGTTTCGTTCAGAGTATCGATGTAAATTGATAGAGGGGCCTAACATAAATATTTTCGATAATGGAAAAGTATACGAAAAACGAAGATGGTCACTGACGCCTTCAAATCTTAAAAGACGATTTCCTTCAAACGCACTTCCCCAATAATTTGTGGATCGAGGTGACACGAACTCATTTGAAGCAGGTAAATCTCTACTATATACTCCAAGTGTTGTATCTTGAGCTAATTGAATTTCAAATTTGTTTTTGTAGCCGTATCGTATGTCCCAAAATTGTGAATTTACACTCAAATCATCTGTTCCTCTATAAGGAATGGCTAATGGAGCACCAGGTTCGGTGGATTGCCTGAAGAATGAATTGATCATCCATGCGGGACCAGTTTCGTTCAAAATCGCAGGTGACAGTTTACCGATCCCCCAACCTGCACGAATCAAAAGCCTATGCTCATAGACTTTATTGAATTTCGTCATCGGCTCTAAGTTATCAGGATGAGTAGCCAGAATATTTTTCTCAGGTTCGGGAGAATGAGAATGGCTTACGGGTGTAGTTTGTGCAGGTGTCGTGTGCTGTTTTGTATCATGATGTGTTGCGTCATGATGTTTTGTAGGGGTCTCTGCCTGAAGCACGAAAGGTGCGATAAACAAAACGAGGAGAATGTAACGAAAAAACAATTTCATTCAGAACTAGCTTTAGTATACAATCCGAACAGTTCCAACATAAATTTCTGTTCTTCGGTTTCGCTTTTCAGCTAACATGGTATCGACGATTTTTCTCATATCAGCATAACCATCGACTTCTTTAAACCTTTCTTCTATTATGTTATGTGTATGCTTTAGTTCGGCTTTGACGGCAAATGAACGATCCTTGCTCAATTTTAGATTCATTTGAAATGCACCCACACTGTCTGTATGGCCACCGATGCGGCAATTTGTTTCAGGATAAGCTGTCATTGCATCAGCAATCTTTTCGATGAGTTCCTTTGCTTTGGGAGTTAAAGTAGATTTACCTGAAGGGAAGGCAACGTCTCCATCTATGATAATCAACAGCTCGCGCAGTCGCTTTTCAGGATCTTCGATTCGTTTTAATTCAACACCTTTTGCATGCAAACCATCGGATACTTCCTCAAAAGTAGTACCTGAATGTTCAAAGTCATTCCGAATTCCTTGGTAAAGCCGTTCCATATAAGGAGTCGTGCCCATTTCATCTAAAGAGCCAACAGGCAAGGAACCTAGAGCTGGGTTTGGTTTGACTTCCTTTGATTCTTCAGGCGTCACACAGCCGCAAAATCTTTGAAATGCTTGTGAAGATGTAATTGCATTCGGTTGCCCAGACTTACAACTTACGATCGAAAAAGAAAATATTAGCATTATTTGAATGACGAATATTCTCATTTCACTTGGGCTCTCATGTAGCAAACATTTAGGATTGGAGGCATAGGAAAATATTTATTTCTCATGGAGGTATTTTTTATTCCTACTTCGGAGAAAAAATGCTTGAATTTTTAGTGCATACCACAATTTGGTGTGTCGAAACCTTTTTAAAAGATCATTGTACCTTTCTGCCAGAGATCATTTTGTAAATTTATTTCAATTTGTAAATGACGAAGGATGTACGTGAGAGAAGATAAGATGTTGGAAAGATACATGCCAAAATTGCGATTCACTCTCTTATTAGTTTTTTTATTTCTTAACCTTTTTCTGTTTAATTGTAACGACTCTACCACTACGAGTGATAGTTTTCTCTTTGGATTGAGTGAACGATACGATCGTTTCGTTGCCACTGTGACGGGCACTGAATCTAGTTCGACTTCAGCCACATCGACTGGAGAGATTTGCACAACAGATGCAACTGTGACCACTCGAATTATTTCGATTTCAGAAGATGGTGACGTAGATGCCAACTTCAGCCAATCGGCGGACAATGGACTTTCCGAAACTGATACCGATGGTGGTGTAGCTTGGGGCTATCGATCCTATGAGACTTGCATATATTTAAATACTTCTTTCACTGGAACCGTCGAAGTTCCAGTATCTGCTAATTCAAGTTATGCTAGTAGACTCAATAAAGTACGTTCTTTTCCTGCAGGAGTGAATGGAAACCCACTTCCGACATCCTTTTCATTTACCGCAAGTGGCGTTGCAAATCGCCAGTGCATTCGTTTTACAAGGATTGATGATGCAGATCGTAATACTGTCGAAAATCCTTATTCCTTAGAATTAGGAAAAATGATCCAAAAGAATGCCGGTGGGAATGTCGTGAGTGGATTCTATACAGATAAAGATGTTTGTAACATCAATCTAAGTATGGAAGATGATGAAGGTCCCGGCCTTCGTGTATCCAATATTTCCCGAGTTATGGAAGAGCCTGGTGGAGGTTCCACGACTACCAATGCTACCTATCGAGTTGTTCTACGGACTGCGCCAACTGCAAACGTTAGTATAGCCATGAGCGAAACAGCTGACTCTGTCAACGCGAACAATAGGGAAGCTACAATGAGTCCCACTTCCTTAACTTTCACGACTGCCAATTGGAATGTGGAGCAGGTGGTCACAGTAAGTTCGGTGGACGATTTAGAAATTGATGGAACAAAAACTTTCATTATCCAAACTCAGAATACTTCTAGTTCGGATGCTACCTACAATGGATTAAATCCTCGAGACGTAGTTGTTTATAATAAAGATCAAAGTGTACCTGGTTATTCGATTGAACGTTGGAATGGCACTACTCAAACCACAACTTCTACAGGTGGAAATATAACAGGCTTTGCAACAGATGAATCAAACCAAATGGGTTCAACATATTCAAATTTTAAACTGAAGTTAAGGACTAAACCTACTTCTGACGTAACGATCAATTTTTCTACCAATTGTGGTGCAAAATGTTCCATTCAAACTCCCAGTCTAACATTCACTACTACGAATTGGAATGTCACACAAAACTTTGAAGTGATCGGTGCAGGCGATGGTGCTGATGGAAACAACCAAGACTACAACATCACACTCACGGCTAGTTCCACTGACGCTACCTATAATACAACAGTTACAGAGCCTACGATTGTTATCCGTTCCTGCGATAATGATGCCAGCCATTTGATCCAGCCTTGTAATTTTTCGGGAAGTCCTTTGGGAACTTCTTCAAGTCGGCTATCTGGAGGAGAACCTACGGCTTCAACTAACATTTGGCTGATTACAAAAACCACACCAGCATCTGATGTAACTGTCGGTACAACAAGTAGTGATACTACGGAAGGAACAGTACCTGCGAGTGTAACGATCTCATCTTCTAATTTCAATCGTATGGTATCTGGCGGTTCCAATCAGATCGTTCTCACTCATGCTGACGATTCCGAAGTTGATGGAAGTGTTGACTGGACGGTGGTTACTGCAGCGGCGACGGGTGGACTTACTTACAATACTTCAGATATTGAGGCGACGACAACTGACAATGAGGCATACTTTTATGTCAACGTTTCAGGAAGCACGCAAGAAGGCACGACCAATGCCGCAACAATTAGTATTTGTTTGGGAGCAGACAATGCCACCCAACCAGTGCGAATTGATATAGCATGCACCGTTGCCAGTGATGAGTGTGGTGCATTGTCTGTGGCATTTATCGAATTCCCTGTAGGAAGTCGTGTGAATACAGCAAATGCAAGCAACTCAGGGTGTGTCAATGATGCCAACAAACGTACGTTTACGGTTCAGGGCTTCGATGATGCGTTTGCAGATGGTTCGCAAAACTTTACACTCACGTTGACCAAAACATCTACTGATGCAATCTATAGCGGTGCGCCAAATCCGTCCAGCCCTTCGATCACAAACCAAGACAACGAACCTGCTGGAAAAGCGGTTTTTGTGACAAGCTCTTCGTTTAACGGAGAAATGACTGCGGCAGGTGTCTTGGGTGCAGATAGCAATTGCAATACCAACAGACCATCACACGCACCTTCCGGAACTTATAAGGCATTGATTGCAAGTGACAGCAGTGGAAATGTAACAAACGATCGCAAGGTGGGAACGAATTGGGTAATCAGCGCAGGTCTCTATTATTACCGGTGCGAGTCAGGATCGAATAATTGTCGGGACGAAGGCAATCGTCTCTTTATTGCAGATGGATCTGGTTCATTCAATCCCACTGCCATGAGCAATGATTTTTCTTCAACGCACGCTGATGTGTTTTGGACGGGATTTACAAATAGCTTAACGCCCGCTACGCAAGCAGCAACACCTACAGGAACTTGTGTGGATGGTGCGACCGTCTATCGTCACAATTGCCATGGGTTTACCTATCAGACCTGTCCTACAGATGGCGCTGTTTATTTTTATGGGCAGACTTGGACTCGTAATGCGGCAAATTCCATAGCGGCATCAGAAACTCGTTGTGATGCTGCTAGAAAACTTATCTGTGTGCAACAGTAGTTTGGGCTCATGTGGAATGGAAGCAGTTCACGAACAAGCAAAACCAAGCACAAAAAAGGATCAGCTTATCCTAAAATTGGATTGCTAGAATTGGAAAATACGATTTTCTATTTAGAGATTCTATTTTTATGAAAAAGATTTTAAGATGCCATCATTGCCTAGCGGAACACCAGATTTCTGAATCAAAAGTGGCTGGAAAATCAGGCAAATTTCGTTGCATACGATGTAAGGCACTGACTCCATTTTCTTTTCCAGCAGGAGAAATCGCTCCACCGTCGACTAGCAATTACTCTCCTTCGAAGGCACCTCTTTCGCTCTATGATTTGAATTTTGAACAACCCATTCCCACTCACCCGCTTCGCGCTCAATTCCATAATGCCTTTTTTCAAAATATTAAGGCGTATTGGTTTGATCATCGCCTACTTTTTTTAAAATCGGATGAAGGTGACATATTCGACCCAAAGACATTCGTAGCCATCTCTGGACTATCCGATCCAAACAAACTTCGCGGACTCCAATTCGATGTTAGACCAAGCGACGTTGCCAACCCAAAAAGAGAAGTGAATGTTTCAAATCAATATACGGCTAATTCTGGTTATCGTCTTTCTCTTTTTGTAGAAGATTATGATGCGAGAGCAGTTCGTGGAAAATTGTATCTAGCCATTCCAGATTCAGAAAAGACTTACCTCTACGGTTCGTTTGAAGCGGCGAAGATTTTGACAGTAAAGTTTGGTGCAGATGGGACCAGCGAAGCTAAGTTTCCTGATTTTATTTCAAATTATCTTACCGCAAAGGTATTGTTACTCTCTGGCAATATTGCAACTGTGCAAGATAGCTTCAATCGACTTACGCTTGATGAGAAGATTAAATTATTTTGTTTGATCGTTGAACTTTGGAAAGTTGATTCCCCAGATTCAGCTAAGGAAATAAAATTTTTCGAAGAGAACGTTCAGTTTGAGATCTCTGTCAATGAAAAACGTTTCAATGAAGCTCTGGTATTTTTGATCGCCAATCAAGTACAGGTGGACGATTACTTTTGGATGCTCCTCAAGAAAAAAATCATCAAATCTATCGATAAAGATGAAAGTTACATTCAAATTTTGAAAAAAAGATATCCTAAAGAAATCAATCAAATCTTAGATGAGATTGCAAATCGAATGGTGATTCCTAAAGATCCGAGTTCAATTATTAGCCGCGATGATGCTGAAAGTTTAAAGGCTTTGTTGGACTCTGGTTATTCACCAAATCAAATCAAAGAGAGTGATGATTCGAACCCGTTACGCTTTTCTCTTTTGCAAGAGGCAGTTTCAGGTGAGACGTCAAAGTGTGCCTTGCTCTTACTCGAATATGGTGCTGATCCGAATTACACGGATACGATTTCAGAAACAGCTCTATTTAAGCTTTGCCAAAATAGTTTGATGCATCTACAAGACAAAGTATTGCTATTGGATGTTCTATTACAAAAAGGCATCCATGTAAATCACCAATCTCAAAATAAAATGACTGCTTTGCATTGGTGTGCTTTGTTTGGCGAACCATCTCTAGCGAAGCGTCTCATCCAAGCTGGTATCAATCTCGAATTGCCAGATATTTCAAAAAATACTGCACTCCATGAAGCTTGTAAATTCGGACACTCATCTGTCCTTGCGTTGCTCCTAGAGGCTGGTGGCAAAGCAAATGCAGTCAATGACCTAGGTCAAACCGGACGAGATCTAGCCTTTGAAGGACTCGAACTCGCCCAATTGGAATTTGACACAGAAAATCAGGAGCGATTTGAACGGATTCTTTCGCTACTTGATGTTTATGGTGGTTAATACCGGTTTTCTTAAGACAAACTTTAGTATGATATAACTCAGCAATCCTGTTGGACCAAACATAAAGGTCAAAAAAAGACAAGGAATGATTACGAATCTCGAAATCCCATTTGCGATTGCATCTTCCACTTCCCATGTTCCAACAAACAGATCAAAGGCTAAATAGTGAACCCAACCAGCGAGTAGTGCGAAATCATTCGTAAACAATAATCGAACACCTTCTAAGCTACTAAAATTTCCTCCCGTTTTACCATAAGAAATGGAAAGAGAAATTACATAAACTCCTGCAAACAGAAGTGAGGAAAGGAATAGAGAGGTTATCGTTTTTGTATGTTTCCAACGAGGGAAAAATATTAATAACAACCATCCGATCATGGCAATTGGGTTTACGATTTGAAAGATTTGTGAAGCGGTCATAATATTCTCCTTATTTGACTTCTTTGGTTGGATTAAATTTTAAACTAAACATGAAGAGCGAACAAATTGTAATTATGGTAAAGAAAAGGTAGAATCCTTGAAAAAGTGAAGTGGATCTGAAAATGGATTCTCCATTTAATGCTTGGACTGTCATAACAAGTGTAATTCCAAAGATGGCTATTCCTAAAAGACGTAAGGCAAAATTATGATTTTTGAAACTTTGATTTTTCCCATTCAGCCCAAGAATTAATATGGGAATCAATGTGAATACTTGCATTGCATGCATTCCAAAAAAGTGAGCAACTCGTAGATCACCGGCGATCGTACTCCACCCAAAGAAAAAGATACCTGGACCACCATCCGGTGCACCAAAGGTATGACTTCCGTTTGTTTGAACGATACCACTTTTCATTAGTTCGATTTGTTCAGGACGAGGCGAAGTCATAAAAAAACCAATGATCATTGCGTACGCTGCAATCAACATTCCCCATAAAAGACTTTCTTTCAGGAAAGGATTGATAGACTTCATTTTAAATAAACGAAAGCTCAATATCAAATGCGATATCCAGAAAATTGTAATACTAATTCCCATTAAACTAAAGATAAAACTATTGAGTGGTGTCGAAATATTGAAATGACTTTGTTCTCCGCGGGCGACTTGTCCAAAAATTGCTACAATTTCAATCCAGCCCATGATGGTGATGATCCAAGATAACCTTTTTATGGCCGCAATATGACCATCAAAAAATTGGATGATCCAAACTAAGGTTAGCGAGTATATCCCGAGTGATAGCGAGAATTTGATTGGCTTAATCCAAGCAAGACTTCCCGAAATGATTCGCTGATCAAAGTAGAGTAGGGACGTAGCTAAAATCGTGCAGGCCGTCATCAGCAACAAATTCCAATACAATGGTGATTGCGGATGCTCGATGGAAAGTTGTTTTGAAAATCTCATTTTTTCTCCTCTGACATATGGATTTCCTCGTTCGAAGTGCGATCAAAAGACCTTGACATCGAGTTTTGAAATATCATCCTGTCTATGTAGACACTGTATATTTGTATGTTTACATTGTCTACTAAAAATATATACAGCGTAAACATAAAATGAAAAAAAACGAGCTCATAAAACCCGCTGTCAAATCAAAGACTGTGGAAAAACGAGAGACATCTTATCACCATGGAGATTTGCGAAACTTAGTTTTAAAAGTCGCAGGCGAAAATTTAGAAACAAAAGGTGTTCATAACTTAAGTTTAAGAGACGTAGCGGCAGAAATAGGTGTGAGTCATACCGCACCATACAAACATTTTCCGCGTAAGCTCGATCTTTTGCATGCGCTTACAACACTCGGATTTTTGGAGTTAAGGGACACCTTGACGGAAGCTTCATCAGAAAGTGCCAATGCGTTTGAAAAGCTACGTAAAGCCGGTGAAAACTATATCAAACTTATGTGGAAGTATCCTAGACGCACGGAATTAATGTTTGGTGGTGAAGTGTACCATGAGGGACAGCTCCCGGAAGATTTACAAGTAGCGGGCGAAGAAGCGTACCTAGCTCTCTATCATATAGTCGAATATGGTCAATTGAAAAATGACTTCCGAAAGGATGTGGATACAGAGAGCCTATCTATGTCCGTTTGGAGTGGTGTGCATGGATTCGCTGTGCTAAATGAACGAAATATTAAAAATGCAAAAACAAAAATTGAGAAAGAAAAACTGGATCTACAAATGAAAAACCTTTTAGAGATGCTGATGATCGGTATAAGGGCCTAGCAATTAAGACTTTTTGCTATTCAGGAAATAAGTTTCCATTTTCCCTTTACCCTTGACATCTATTTCCCCTCTAGGCTCTAAATCGTACGAGTCGTGCAATCGATCAAACACAACCTTCGTTACGTGAACTCGTCCTACTTGACCATGGGACTCCATACGAGATGCGATGTTTACGGTATCACCCCACAAATCATAGACGAATTTGTATTTACCAATGACTCCAGCTACAACTTCACCAGTATGAATGCCGATTCTAACATTGATTTCGACACCCCAATTGTTTTTGATTTTCTCAAATACCTTACAAAAGCTTAGCGCGGCATCTGCCAGTCTGTCCAAATGATCAGGAGCGGCATTCGGGATACCACCAGCTAACATGTAGCAATCTCCTATCGTTTTGATTTTTTCGAGGCCAAATTCCTGCGTGATATTATCAAAGTCTCGAAAGATATCATTTAGAATGGATACGAGTTTGGATGCATCGTTCATTTTGGAACTTAGAACCGTAAATCCGGCTATATCTGCAAATAAGACTGATGCATCTGGAAAGAAATCGGCGATGATTTCTTCACCTGATTTCAATCGTTCGGCTATTGGCCCCGGTAAAATGTTTAATAATAAATTTTCAGATTTTTGACGTTCTAAGGCTAGATTTTCATTAAGTGATCTCACCTTTTCAAGGGATGATTTAAGATCCTTATTCCTTTTCGAAAGACTGCGATAGGCGTCGGCATTGTCCAATCCGATGCCCAGATAACTTGCAAGAGAGCGAATGATATTTAGCTGTTGGTAGTTGTATGCGTTTGCATTTTTGCTTTGGATTGTAAATACTCCAACGACGCGATCCTCAACTTTGAGAGGAATATAGATAAGAGATCTAATATCTTCTCCCCATTGTTTACGAAGTGCAGAGATCCTTTCTTTGGATTCTAAATTAAGATCATCTAAAATGACTTCTTTGTTTCCTCGGATACAAATCGATGAATAGTTATCGTCATTTAAATTTTCAAGGAATATGGAGGGAACGTAACTCCCTTGGTTTAAGCTAAACTTAAATTTGACACTATCAGATTCTTGATCATAGGAACCGACTGAAATGATGTCCAGATCCATTTCATCTTTTAGTTGGTTATAGAGTTCCGAGAGAATTTTTTTGGCATCGAGAGAGGAGGTAATCACCTTTCCTAACTCAGAGAGCAGGTGAAGGTTGCGAATGGATTTTTCTAATTTTCCATTGGAAGATTGAAGCTCATTCTGAATTCGCATCAATCGATTTTGGGCAGAGTCGCCCACTTTCGTTAGCTTTTCAGTTTGTTTGAGAAGATTGCCAAATCGGCTCGACATGGTCTCCGCGAGTGTGCGAAGTTCGTCAGCGCCTAAGTTTTGTTTTGCTAGATCGGCCTGTAATTGTTCCCAAGCCTCGTGCTCTTCCTCAAAAACTCCACTCATTACTTGTAGGCGATCAATTCATGGGGAAGATCTACATCCTCTAAGAATTCTTCACCCGTATCTTTCATGTCCTCATCATCTTGGCGATAGTACCATTCTACGGTCACCTTACCACCATTTGAGTGATAGATCTGGAGTAGATCCAAAATATCTATGATGCACTTTGATGATGAAGTGTTGAAATAATCTAATTTAAATAAAAACTTAAATGGTTTCTTTTGAGAGATAGTATGGTTGAGCCACTCAAAAACAGGCTTAAAAAAACTAACCGCATTTTCAGGGTAGGATTCTCCTGCCACCTCAGCGAGTCCATTCTCGAAATCGAGTGTGACTTCAGGTGAATTTTTTGTGCTAGCGATGTGAATCGTTTCCATTGATTAATCTTCCTTCTTGAAAAATGCAGTAATTGTAAAAAAGGTTTTCCCTTCTGGTACATGTTCTGTTGAGTAAACGAGTGGTCCGTCTGATTTTCGCGCGATGTCAATCAGTCCTACCCCTGCGCCTTTACTATCATCGGGTCTGTCGGAGCGTAACTGTTTAGTATAAAAAGACTTTTTTTCTTCAGGTGAAAGTTCGTTTATAAATTTGATTTTTTCTTCCATTCCTGTAATCTTTTCCGACGCAATATAATTCCCGGAACTGACATAATATCCTTCGGGTCTTTCCGTTACGACAATCATACCGACTCCAGATGTAGATTCGTCTGGGTTCACTATCCTTTCAAGAGAATAATGAAGAATATTCTGCGCAAGTTCAACAAATACTGCAAAAATCTTTTTTATTTTCGTTTCCCCCTTCATAGAGGTCTGAATGATACTTCCCAATTCGGTGAGAATGTCTTGGTAGAGGGCTCCTTTGAAATGAATCAACAGGCGGTGCTCCTCCATATCCTTGTACTGATCGTAAGTTAAAATATCCAATTTTTGCATAAAGTCCTGAATCCTTCCTCTAAAGTATCAATCCAAATTAAATCATAATCCCTGCGATCGTAATGTCATCCCTTTGGTTTTCAGTCCCCATATGGCTTCTGAGGAAGGAAAGGAAAGCATCCTTTTGCGCTTCACCAGGTTTTGCGAGATTCTCTTCAGCAATCATTAGGAAATTCTTAGTAGAAATACGAATACGATCCGTATTTGATTGGTCAGTATATCCGTCAGTCGACAGATATGCAACCGTTTTACCAGATGTATACGATATATCATGCGTCGTATAGGTTCTAGTTGCTTCTTTTTGTCTTCCACCAATCGATGCTTTGTCGCCTTTGTATTCTCTGTAGCCTTCTGGTCCGTAAATATAAAGCGGGCGTTTTGCTCCAGCAAATTCCAATTTATTTCCTGTGTAACGAATGAGACAGATGTCCATACCGTCCATAGAGTTGGCATCACTCTCTGCTTGTCGCAAGACAGTTCTTACATGAATATTTAGCTCTTCTAAAATTTTACCTGGATCGGTGATCCCTTTTTCGTTCACAATCGCATTGAGTGAATTGATACCGATCATTGACATCAATGCGCCAGGAACCCCATGACCTGTACAGTCTGCGACCGCAAGTAAAACTGAATCATCCTTTTTTGTGTGCCAGAAAAAATCACCAGAAACGATGTCTTTGGGAAGAAACAACACAAAATGATCCTTAAACGATTGTTTCAATGAATCGGCTGAAGGTAACATCGCTTGTTGGATATTCAAAGAGTAAGTGATTGATTCGGTGATGTGTTTGTTTTTTTCAGCTAACTCATCATTGGCGAATGCCAATTCTCTGGTTCTATCTCGAACCTTTTCTTCCAAACTTTGATAAAGCAAAGCATTATCTAACGAGATGGCGGCTTGTGAACTTAATAGTCCAATAGTCTGAAGTCGGTCTGGAGTGAAGGCACCTTCAGAAAGGTTGTTTTCCAAATAAAGGATACCATTCAATGCGCCTTGCTTTAAAATCGGAACGCAAAACACGGATTTGATTTGGTTTTCTTGAACGTACTTATCAATAGCAAAACGAGTGTCTTTTGTCGCGCTATTGAGTACTAAGATTTCTCTAGTTCGTTCTGTAAAATAAATCACCGATCTTGGAACGTTTGCATAAGTTTCCAATGGTTCATGAATCATCGTTCTAACTTGACCCAGACCCAAAGAATGTTCGGCTTCGACAAACAGCCCGTCACCATCCTTCAAAAGTAGAACTCCCTTTTCTGCACCTGCATTTTCCATCATGATTTGCATGAGTTTTGAGAGTAGGCTTTCGAATTGGATTTCTCCGGATATGGCAACTGAGCTCTTAACGACTGATTGTAGATCCAAAGATTGACCGGAATACATGTCGGTCGTTGTCGCAGAAATAGTAAGAGAGAAATTTTTTGAACCAGTATACTGTCTGTTTTCTATGATATAATCTGGGTAGCGTTCTTTAAGTTCTGAACATTTTCGAGTAGCCCCCCATTGTTCGTACAATTTGTACGCATCTGTGTAGTACTCTGCAACATTGCGATCGTTCTTTTTGGAAAGCCAAAATCTGCCTGCTACCTCAGAAATAATGGCTTCCATCTGAACAAACTCACCAGCACGAGCTTCGGAAACTGCTTGGTCATATAACTTTGCGGCCTTCCAGTTTTTGTACTCCAATCTTGCGATTTCCGCTTCAATCAATAGAAATTTGTGATAAAAGTTTTCAGGACTGCTTTGAGCCCAAATTTTCATCTGCTTTTGGTTGGCTTTGATTCGAGCTATGATTTCCTTACGTTCGTTTGTTGGTTTGATCTTGTAAAGAGCCGACAAACAAAGAGAAACAAAGAAATTGAGTTCCGCATTACTAACTAGTCCAAATAGGAATACAATGTTTTTGTTTGCCTCTTCTAGCAATTCCAGAGCAAGCCCTGGCTCTTCATAGATGTAAAGAGCTTGAGCTTTGAGAATATTGTAGAGAGTGATGGAGTAGAGACCATTATGATCTTTACAAGTTTGTAGGTATTTGTCTTCTGTAAAGTTTGAGTTACTAAAATCAGTGGCGGAAGTTGTGAGACCACGAAGGTTATTGACGATTAAGTCAAATGCCATCACTGTATCAGTAGCAAGGATACTTTTTACTTTTCTTCCAAATAACAATAGTCTGCTGATATCATTTGCAAACTCTGCTAAGTGTTTACCTTGGAAAAATAATTGAACAGGAGTATTCATTGCACCCAAAGAGCCATGTTGGAATTCTCCAGACTCAAGTGATGCTTCTAAACCTTGGCGATTGATTTCTTCTGAATGTTTAACGTGTCGGACCCAAGGACTTGTAAAGTTACCAAGAACGTTTGCGGCTTTGGTTAGGTCAGACTTTGATTGAAATTTTTCGGCGATTCGGAATGCAAGCGTTCCAAAATCATCCCCGTCTTTGAATTGTCCAAATCCGCCACCCAAAATGATTCCGTAACAAGAATAACCGTAAGAAACTGGGTTTAATCCATATTCCAAATAAAGATTTACAGATTTGAATACAAGAAGTGGAAACATATTTGGGTATGAATTCCAACATGGACTCATCAAGTCAGTAAGCAGGGTGACCGCTGCTTTCATCTCTGGGTTTTCCATAAGTGGTGCATCAATGAGGGAATCAGTAGGTTTGCCCTCCGAAAGTTCTTTGATGCGCGCGACTTCTTTTCCAATGGCCTCATCTACATTTTCTTTGGAAATATTAATCCCTAGGAGCGCGAGAGCTTCAAGTCCTGCGTCAACGGATTCTTTATAAGCTGCTTTGAGTGAGTATTGGACAATGAGAATCTTGTAAGTTTCTGCTTTTTCTAAAGGTGTTTTTACGTATTTTAGAATATTTGAAATTAATTTCTCAGATGCTTCAAAATTTCCATTGAGGTATTCTGCCTCGGCAAGAGCTAAATATGTATCTCGAGCGAGTTTGTAATCCTCTGACCAAACAGCATTTGGATTGGAATAGATATGCAGAATCATCTGTTCTGCAGTTTTTAAATACTCAAGGCAAGGTGCATAGGCGGCGGCACTTTTTGCCCTTTTTGCTGCGATTTGGTTTAATGCTAAAAATTGTTTGAAGTCGTCTTTGTTGTTCGTCGCTGCGACTGCTTTGTTGCAATGACTCACCAAATCAAAGATCTTTTCTTCCAATAGCTCTTTCGGTGTGGAAGATAAAAGTACCTTAGCTATCGATAAATGCAACTTAGGTCTTTCTTCCTTTGAAAGGAGTTCGTATCCAGCTTGTTGCACTCTATCATGTTGGAAACGAAGACGGATCGAAAGCGCTGTTGCTTTGTTTACGTCGTTCAATTCATTGGTTAATGAATCTAATTTTCGATAGTCGTCTCCCATCGGAATGAACAACTCTTCACTTACTGTATCTGAAATGAGTTTTACAATTTCGCTATAACTTCTATTTGTAATTTGTGCCAATGTATAAAGATCGAAGGAACTTCCGATGCTAGACGCAGTTCGAAGGAGGTCTTGGCTTTCTTTTGGTAGTGAACGCATTCTTTGTAAAAGGAGTTCAACGACATTGTCTGAGATCGAAGCTTCTTTGATCTTTGCAAGATCCCAAATCCAAGCCCCATGACCTTCTGAACCAGCCGTTCCATCAAATCGAATCAAATCTTGGCGAATCAATTGTTTGAGTAGCTCGGTAATGAAAAACGGATTTCCTCCGGTTTTGGCACTTAAAAGATCAGCGAGTGGTTGAACCTGTGCTACTGGAGTATACAATGAATCAGATAATAATTGTGCGATATCGACGTTTGAAAGTGGTTTGAGAATGATAGAAGGAAGCGAACCACTTTCTTTTTTGATATCTTCAATTAAGAGTGTAAATGGATGGTTAGCATCTGTTTCGTTATCACGGTATGCCAACATGATAAAAAGAGAACCAGCACTTCTATCTTCTAGCAGAGTTCTGAGTAGCTGAAGGGAAGCAGAGTCTGCCCATTGCATATCGTCTAAAAATATGGCTAATGGGTGTTCTCTATCAGCAAACACGCGTATGAAGTCTAGGAATACTGCATAAAAACGGTTTGCGTTTTCGTTGGCTCCCATCTCGGCTACAGTTTTCTGTTCACCAATGATGTGGATCAAATCTGGTAAAATATCAGTGATGACTTTACCGTTACTTCCCAGGGCACTGACAATCCTTTCCTTCCAACGTGCGATTGAGTCTGGAGGTTCGGTTAAGATCATTCGCACAAGTGAAGATAATACCTGTAATATGGCACTGAATGGTTCGCTTCGATTGTACTGGTCGTATTTTCCAGAAAGGAAGTATCCGCGTAGAGCGGTGATCGGCTTTTGAACTTCACGAACTAATGATGATTTACCGACTCCAGAATACCCGCCAATGAGCACAACTTCCGTAGTGCCTTCTTGGCCTACTTTGCTAAAAGAAGCTAACAGTTGTTTGAGTTCTTCACTTCTTCCATAAAGTTTTTGCGGAATTCTAAATTCCTCAGAGAAATCCCGTTCCCCAAGTGTAAAATTCTCTGTAAGTTTGCCCTCTTTGAAAAATTTTAAGGACTTTTCTAAATCGAACTTTAATCCATAAGAAGTCTGGTATCTGTTTTCCGCATTTTTCTCTAATAATTTGAGGATAATTGCATTGAGGGAAGTGGGTATCTTTGGATTGATCTCAATCGGATGACGCGGGGGTTTTGCAATGTGAGAATGGATGATCTCCATGAGATCCGAGCCCTTAAACGGAAGCTGACCGGAAGACAATTCAAAAAACAAAACACCCAAAGAATAGAAGTCAGTTCGATAATCTACTGACCTGTTCATACGACCAGTTTGTTCTGGGGAAATGTATTGAACAGAGCCTTCTAGTTGGTTAGGTGCGTAAAACCCACTTTCTTCCTTTGAGAGACGAGTGGAAATTCCAAAGTCAATCAACTTGGCACGATGTGTTTCTGGGAAATAGATGATATTGTCAGGTTTGATGTCCTTATGCATCACTTTATGTCGATGTAACTCAGCTAAGTCTTCAGCCAAGGTGATCGCAACATCGTAGAACATTGGTAAAGGTATTTGATGATCTTCTTTTAAGTTGATGATATCAAAGAGGAACTGTCCTTTCAAATAATCGATAACGAGTGCGTGGCCATCAGCAAGTCTACGGAATTCAAAAGGTTTGATTCCAAGATTGTGCCCATGCAAATAAGTGAGAATTTCAAATTCGTTTCGTAAATTGACAATGGCAGGATGTAAAGGATCGGAAATGGAAATGTACTTAACGACAACTTCTTTGCCATCTTCGATGGAAGATGCTAAATAAACTTGCGAAGGAGAACCTTCCGCATTCATCCGCTTGCGGATTTGGTAGCCAGAAAATGAAATCATACTTTATCTCTCTTTGTTAACTAAAAACGAAATAAGAGGCCACCCCAATAGAAGCCCCCGCCAACTGCAGGAGCTAGTATCAACTGCCCTTTTTTGATAATACCTTTTTTGTAATATTCTGAAATGACAATAGGGATAGAAGCCGCTGATGCATTGCCAACACGATCAAAATTGCCCAATACTCGATCTCTTGGAAATTTGATGCGATTTAGAACATCTTGAACGACGATATCGGTGCCTGGGTGCGGAACTACCCAATCTACGTCTTCGGGAGTGAGGCCATGTTTTTCCATGAGCATATCAAATGCTTTTAAGGTTAAATCTGCCGCATTTGTAACGAGTTCTGGATAACTCTTCACATAACTATTTGGAGGTGGTCCTGTTACGATGATATCTGCAAGGTCCGCTTCATCAACTAAGAACGAATCAATGAGTCCGGTTTCTTTTGTTCCTGTGTATGACAGCACAACTCCAGCGGCAGCATCTCCAGCCGTGAACTCACCATAACCACCCATCCGAGTTCGAACACTAAATCTTTCAGATCCAATGACTAGTGCGTTCTTCCAACGTCCAGATTGTAAATAACAAGAAGCCATCTGGACTCCGTGCACAAAACCAGTACAAGCTGTCGAAATATCAAAAGCGAGAGCATTTTTAGTCCCCGTAAGTTTGGACGCTTGGGGAGCCAGATCAGGAAGATAGTATCGATCGGTCCAGTTTGCAAGGATAAAAAGATCTATCTCTTCAGGCTTCATCTTTGCATCAGCTAATGCGTCATTGGCGGCTTTCATAGCCATAAAAGGAACAGTTTCAGTTTCATTCACTCGGTGTCTTTCGGTGACGCCAATATTGCCGATTACGGCTTTTTCTGCAGGGTGCATTTCTGGGTATTTAAGTCGTGTCCGAATCTCGTCGTTGTAGACAATACGCTCTGGTAAGTAGTGTCCTACGCCTTTGAACTCGACCCCGAAATATTGTAGATTTTTTGTACCCATAGTATTCATTTCAATCTCCTGGAAGGCTTCTGTAAACCATAAACTGTTCTATATAAATACGTTCTGGATCTAATGATCGAAGAATTGTCAGCTCTTCTGATGTAGGAGGAAGTTCCTCTTTCGGTGGAACGTCATCTGCCGGCATCCAATTTGTAAATTTGAGGACTGCCTCTTCAGGTTCCATATCTGGATCTGATGGTGGGGCAATCCAATGAGTGAACTCAAAGATATGCTCTTTTTTATCCCGTCGGAATCTACCGAATTGACAGACTGCTTCTTTGACCCGATCGCCGTTAGAAGTAATAAAGTTTACTTTTCGGACGTATCGTTGGCGGATCGCTTTTGCAACGATAATACAATCTGCAGTGGATGCAATGTCGTTTGCACCGCCTGATCCTACAATGAATTTTCCTTTTCCAGTAGCGATGGAATTTACATTCCCAAACCAATCGATTTCCGCGGCTCCCATCACTCCTAAACATTTATCTGGAACGAGCATTCCCAAAATTTGAGTGATATCGGAAAGTCCATGAGATGTATTCGCATGCAATTGACTGAATAAAAAAACATCACCCATAGATGGAGTCATTGAGTAAAAGCCAAGTTCTGTCATCACATGGACATGGATGCCCTCTTTTTTAAGAAGGTGAGCGGCCGTCCAACAGGCAATATGTGCCGCGCCAATACCAGCTAAAAGTGTGGTATAACCTCGCCCTTTTACATGTTCCATAATAGCTCTGGCCGCAAGTATGATCATCTGTTCAGAGTCGTTAGTGGTATCTGCACTTTGAGGATCTAACATGGGTTGTGGTTCTGGAAGTTTTGTCAGTTTACGCAAACGATTACTACCAACATAATGTAAGTAATCCTCGTGAGATTTCGGTCCGTAGACCCATTCCTCCATCCAGCGTTTGCGGATTTTTTCTTCTGCCGCGGCGGCAAAATTTGCATCTACTTGGAATTCGTAATCATCCATATATGTGCTGAGATCTTTGTATATCTCTAAACCTGGAACTGGAAAGATACGCAAACTTTGGGGATGGGCACCAAATCGGGCTTCGGTGATGGCAATTACTTTTGTGCCTGGTATGGAAATCAATTCTGGTGGAATAGATCCGCTCGGAACAATTCGCTCACAAGAAGCAATGATTCCTTTTGTTGCCGCCATCGCCCCCCAAATTCCTTCGCCAGAAGGATTTGTGAGAACGAGGTTTCCATTTTCATCTCCAATGACGCCGTGAATTAGCGTATAATCAGGATTCAATGGTGAAATCATCAGTAATGAATTTTTGTCGTCTTCAATTGGAAATGGGGAAGGAATCAAATGTGCTGTTTTGCCAAGTTTGTCAGTCAACAAGTCTGAATTTAAAAGAGAATTTGTGATAAAGCCTGGCAACCTCATTGCACCAGCTTGTAGTCTTTGAATGAGTGTTAACAAGGACCAAAGCTCAGTTTCGAATGGTTCACCTTTTAAAAGATTGGAGTAGAGGGCGTTTGGTTGGGGTCTAGGATAATTATCACCCGCAAAACCAATAATCGCTTTTTTAATGATACCAGAGATCGTCAATGCATGCGCACTTGAATGAAGCCCTGCAACACTTACAGTAAAGGCTGGATCTTTGCCCGAGAATTGTCTAGTCAATGCATAAATCAGAGCATTGGGTCTAGACATAGTAGCCGCTAGATGGATGTATGCACCTAACGGAATGGTCTCCCTAACCATTGTATCTGGGTCTTCAAAAATTTTTGTCGGCATAATCATTCGAGTTTAGTTGGGATTGGCTACACTCACAAAGGACGATTGGCTACCGATAGCAAATGCTAGTGATACTATATTATTGATTTTTGTTTTACGGGCCCCTTCTGCTACATGATCATGATCACACTCATCATCGGGATGTGTGAGATTGATCGTCGGACAAAGAGTTTGATTGTGAATCATAAGAGAGGATGCCGCTAAATTAATAATGCCAGCCGCTCCAAAAGTATGACCGTAGATCGGTTTTATAGATCCTAATGGCGACCATGAACTTTTTGGTGCGCCATCATAAAGTAGATTCAGTGCACGGCTCTCAGCAAGATCGTTGTTATGCGTTGCAGTTCCATGACCACAGAAATAGTCAATGTCTGAAAGTGAGCGTTTGCTAATTCTTAGAAGGTCACTCAGGCCTTTTGCCGCTTTACCACCAGTCATATCCATACGCATTGCGTGACTTGCTTCATTATAACTTAAAGTACTTAGGATTTCGGCATAAATCCGAGCGCCACGTTTGACGGCATGATCGTAGGATTCCATACAAAGGCATATTGCCCCTTCACCTAATATGAACCCATCTCTTGTCTTATCATAAGGCCGCATTGCGTTCTTTGGATTTTTTGACTCACTCGACATGACTGAACTAGTAGGATCGGAATACATTTTGATCAGTGGCTTGAGTAAAGGAAATTCATGTCCACCAGCGTACATGACATCTGCACGATTCTTTCGAATCGCTTGGAAACAAAGAGCCGCCGCATGGTGACCGCCCACACAAGCCGCAGTGATCGTAGTCACAAATCCTTGGATGTTAGCGTAAATGGCTGTGAGATTCGTGGGATTGGAAGCCATGGAAGTGAGGACGGCATATTTATTGAAATGGGCATCATCCTTGGATTCATTATACAAATTCCAAGCGTGCTCCCACCAGGCAAGAGAGGCGCGGGAGGAAGAGTCGATAAAACCAACTCGATTTGGTGCAACAGAATTGCGGTTGAGACCCGCATCTTTTTGTGCGTCGCTCAAAGCTGACATAATAGCAAGCGTTTCACGGTTGTAATTTTTAGCATGTGCAGGTTCTAAATCTGGCAAATGATCTTTGTAATTGAAGTCGCGTAACTCGGCCGCAGTTTTTACCCTGATATCTTCTGTCGAAAAGCGAGTGAGAAAGTCAATTTGTGATTCGCCTTTCACTAAATGGCTCCAAAAGTCGGGAACACTTAAGGCTCCAGGAAGAATGACTCCAATTCCAGTAATCACTACACGTTGGTTTTTTCTTTCTACCATGTCTTCTCCGAGAACAGAAGTAGAGTACTAAATAGAGTGATTTAAAAACTTTGTCCAGCGAGTTTTTTCAAATTTAAAGAACAGTATAATTAAATCCGATAATTGAGGTGAAGAACTGAACTTTGATTAATCCCTCGGAGCAATATGGCAGATTCTGGCATAACAATACCTACAAATAGAGCATTTGAAACAAAAATTGCCGTAAGACATGCAGACGCGAGAAGTGCAGTCACGGCGAGTGGTGCCTATGTTAGTCATGTGACATATGAAAATATGGTTTTACTCATCAATGAAGCTTTTGATCATTTTTTAGCCTCGACAGGAGACTCAAAGTGGAACATTGCAGGTTCAAACATCATCGTTCCGAAGATGGAAGTTGAGTTTAAAAATGAAGTCAAAGCAGGCGAAATCATAACATTTCATGTAACACCTACCAATTTTGGTAATAAATCCTTTGATCTGATCACTGTTGGTTTAAAAGAAAATGGAGAAGTTTGTGTCGTCTCTAAAACGGTTCTAATTTTTTTCAATTACCAAGAAAAAAGAACCATGCCTGTGCCAGAAGATTTTAAGAAACGATACCCGGTAAATTAACATGGCTAAGGTTGAGCTTCCATTACCTAGCAAGTATCATTTCAAAACAGAGATACCCATTCGAAAGACGGACCTTTGGGGTGAGTTACACGTTTCTTTTGCTACGGTTCTTGATTTGGTATTGGAAGCCCACTTACAATTCTTTCAATATTTGGGCTTTTCTGTTTTAGATATTTATGGGCGAAGTATCATTTTTACTAATGCAACTGTTACGTATGAGTCGGAGCTGTTATTTGGTGATTTAGTTGAGGCCCGTGTCACGATTGAAAATTTGCGTGAAAAATCCTTCGAGTTGTTTTTCCATTTAACAAAAGAAAATGGAGCTGTTTCGGTCACTCGTGTTAGGATTTCTGTTTTATTTTTTAATTATAATGAGAGAAAGGTAGTGCCGATCCCTCAAGAGTTTTTGGAATTGATTGCCGCCAAAGACTTAGATATTAAAAACATGTCTGATGAAATTCGAAAATTTGGTGATGTATATCGCAAATTTCCCCTTTGGATTTCATGTCTCAAACTTTTAAAAACTGTATATACAATCGCAAACGATTTACCTACCCATGAACAAGATATTCTCGCCGCAAGCCTTAGAAAATATTCCGTAAAAATGGTGAATGCAAGTGCAAGAGCAAGAAAGTCACCTTTTAGGAAAGAAAAAATTAGGGCGTTAGAGATAACAAAAGCCTGTTTGAATGAAATTAGATATAATCTTAGTTTGGCGGAAGAATTAAATTATGGCAAATATTCCGATTTAAACATTCAATTTGCCAAAGTTGATGAATTGATTAGCGCATATCAAAAGAAAGTTTCGGAAGCCCCGAAAAGTTACTCTCCAAAGGTTCGAAAATAAATGAAAGAATTCCAAGATAAAATAGCTCTCGTTACAGGAAGTACATCGGGTCTTGGCCTAGACATTGCAAAAAACTTGGCGAAAAAAGGCGCAACGGTCATAATCTCTGGAAGGAGAGAAGAACTAGGAAAAAAGGCTTTGGAATCCATTTTACCTGATTCTCCCAACTCGAGCTTCATTGCTTGCGATATTTCTCGGTTTGAAGCAATAGCAAGTCTCTTTTCTGAATTGCTCAACAAATATGGACGATTGGATTATGCAGTAAATAATGCAGGTCTACTTGGAACAATCGCAATGATTGAAAAGTATCCAGATGATGTGGCTCGTGCTGTCATTAATACAAATGTCTCTGGGACTTGGTATTGTTTGAAAGAAGAAATTAAGATCATGAAATCCACTGGTGGGTCAATTGTGAATGTTGGATCTGCGACAAGTCTTGTTGGGTATAAAGGTAATGCGGTTTATTCAGCAACAAAACACGCGATTGTTGGTATGACTAAAAGTGTAGCCTTGGAATATGCTCATAAAAAAATTCGGGTTAATGCTGTTTGCCCTGGTGTCATTGAGACTGATATGAGTGAAATTATTGTTAATGCTTTTGGAAAGCCTGAAGAAACGAAAAAAGCGATCGAAGGTATGCATCCGATCGGTCGAATGGCTAGACCAGATGAGGTAGCATCTGCTTGTATTTGGCTCTTAAGTGAAGGTTCATCATTTGTGACCGGGGTCGCATTACCTGTTGATGGTGGTTGGACGGCAGTTTAATCAATGAAAGCTTCCATTTTTTTTGGAACAGATGTGGGAAAAATGAGATCTCACAATGAGGACAATTTCGTTGTCATTCGAGGTAAAAACTCGGAAATGATGGGAAATAAATCTTCTGCTGTTTGGCAAAAACTCACTCTCAGAGGAGAAGGTATCTTTTTCTCTGTCATCGATGGTATGGGTGGTTCGGCAGGCGGTGAAGTCGCAAGTTCAACGGTGGCGAAATACATAATCAATAACTGGCCAGTGATCAAAGTTGAAAAAAGTGATCGGATTGCAACGACAGCATTAGAAAATGCAAATGAAAATCTGAATCAGTTAGCTGAAACTAATTCTGACTTAGTTAAAATGGGTGCAGTTGCCACAGCTTGTTATCTTTCCGGTGGAAGCATATACGGTTCTCAGGTTGGTGATACACGACTGTATTTGTTAAGAGAAGGTATCTTAACACAAGTTAGTGAAGATCAAACCTTTGTATCGAATTTAGTAAGGATGGGTATCATTACTCCAAAAGAGGCCGAAACCCACCCCCAACGAAATGTAGTATCACAAGCATTAGGGCCGGGTCAGGTTTTAAAACCCGTCGCGTTTAAGAATAAAATAAAGGCTGGAGATAAACTTCTCGTTTGCTCCGATGGCTTGCATGGCTTGGTTCCATTTAAAGTGATTCAAAATACTCTTTTGCAGACCAATGGTGATCAAACGATCGAATCTCTTCTGCACCTGGCGAATGAACATGGCGGAACGGATAATATAACGGCCATTTTGGTCGAAATTAGCGCTTAATCTTACTGCACACTTTTCGCAATAACTCCATCAATGTCTGGTCCATTATCAAAAGAATGAGGGTATGTGTATGGATTGCCGGTAGCAGGATTTGTCACTGCAGTGGCAGAAGTTAATTTGATAAATTTAAAACCGTTTGCTTTGATACCATCTCTTATTGTAGAAGTGCAAGTTCCGCTTGTGATCAAATTTTCCAAATCAAAACCATCGCCACCTCCTAACAAAAAGCCGTCGCCAGCAGAGGTAAACAATTCATCGAGAGTAAATGTTTTAGAACCCATATTGTAAATCACAGGACGAAGGCCCGCAAAACCACTCCATGATGAAATTCGATTGAGTGTTGAGGCAGTGGAATCATAGGTCAATGTAAAGCCACAATAGACTGAATCATCTGTTGAAACTTCAACGACCATCGGATCCATTAAATATCGATCGCTTGTTTCGCTAATTTTAAAAGCATTTTCATAAACTATAAAATCAATTCCACTTACATTACGTACGGTTTTTCCAGCCCAGGAAAGTTTTAGGATTGCTCCAGTTCCCGTTAGATTCAGTGAATATACATCCAATGAACCAGATGATTCTCCAGCACCGCAGATGCCATTGATCGCCTTATTTGAGTCAGCGAAACCACTGACTGTTGAAGCAGATGAAGTGATCGTTGTTGCGAGTGATATGCCGCTTGGTAAGGTTTTTACAGGGCAACTCGTGTCAGGCCTTGCCGTTTGGGATTGGAGTAAAACTAACAAACCTAATGTTGATTCGTCTTTGTTCTCTTTAGATTTCGGATAACAATTGCTTATTGTCGCTACAATGAATAAAAGTTGTAATGTACGAATGATAGTTTGGTTCATATTTAATCCAAGTGCGGGCGATCTGTGATTGCAGATCGCCCTATTAAATCTAAGGCCAAGAAGTTGGGTTAGACGAAACAAATAATGCTTTGCTCCAACCGAATCCACCGCAACCGGATCGTTTTGGGTCTGCCGAAGAATACGAAGCAGTGGAAAAATTTCTTGCTTCATCCAATGTATTGAAACCAGTGAAGCTACTATTCAAAACAGTGCAATAGTAGAAACATTTGCTAGCTCCATTTTCGCAATCAGTGGTTTGAGGTTCAGTCCAAAGAATTTTTGTATACTTACTTGCGTTTCCAAACGTTGCAGTTGGCAAATATTGATAAATCAAATTTCGATTAGCATTCGAAGATTCGATGATTCTAAAGTATCCAGAGCCAGTGGTCCAAATTCCGAATCCACTTGGATCCTGCGCAACAGAAAGTGTGCTTGTAAACCCTGTACAGCTGCCGCCACTGCAGAAACCATCTCTCCAGACACCTCGAATTTCTGCAAGGCTGCCTAGTACACTACTTTGTCCTGCAGAATTTCCAGCTACAAGACCCACGAGTAGGTTTTGATTTGCCTTTGATTCGTCGACTTTTCCTGACTGGTCGCAATTGGTAACGAAAGTTAACACTAACAAAGTTAATGTGATTTGAATTGTTTTAAACATTTAGATTCTCCTAAATCTGTTGAATTTAGGGAAACGTGAATAGATAAGCGTATGACTTGCCCTAGGAGTAGATACAGAGAATCCTGAAACTAACCTATAGGTAGGAGTTTGTTTATCCATTCGGTTGCCCCGATTTCCTTCGGGGCCCCTTTATCCCATACATGAAATGTAAAAGATAAACGTGCAAAGAACCCAAACCTCGAGGTTTTCTTTGCGGGGAAGATCTGGCTTGCCGGTTTGGCTCGTTTAACCGAGACATTGCGGTATTACAGTTGCGGGTCAGCACAGGATTTACACCTGTTTCCTCCCTGAAGGATAAGTTCAAAAACTTTGGAGGCACTAATTTGTCAAATCTAAAAATTAGCTTTCGATCTATCGGAGAGAGATTTTAAAAATGCCACAAGAAGAGTTACCTCTCTTTCAGTGATCATTCTTGGAGAATTGTATTCGTTCATCCTTCTAACGGCCTCATCAAGCGTTCGCACACTTCCATCATGAAAGTATGGTTGTGTTAAAGCAACGTTTCTTAAAGACGGAGTTCTAAAAACGAACCGATCAGCCTCGATTCCCGTCACTTCAAATCTTCCTAAATCATTTGGATTGTAGGTGTATATTGTATCTAATTTTACAAATTTTGATCCACCTAACATACTGCTATTGTGGCAATCCACACAGTTCAAATTGAGAAACAATCGAAGTCCTTCTTTTTCTTCTAGGGATATGGCATAAGGATTTCCATCCACAAAATCATCAAATCTGGATCTAGATATGAGACTACGCTCAAAAGCAGATATCGAGGTTTTCACTGAGCTTAATTGTATAGAAGGACTTTCAGGGAAGGCTTTTGCGAATAAAGTGGAATATTCTGATTTTGCATTCAATCTCGTAAGTAGGTCGCTTGTTGATCCCAACGCCATTTCGGATGAGTCAACAAACGGAAGCAAGGCCTGATCTTCAAGATTTGATTTCCTTCCATCCCAAAAAATTGTCTCGAGAAATCCAACATTAAAAATCGTTGGGGTGTTTCTTTTACCTGCTTGTCCAAAAGTTCCAAGGGAGGTGGCTTGGCCATCGGTACCTACATTCCTGCCAGTTAACAAATGACATGTGGAGCATGATTGAACGGAATTGAGAGAAAGCGAGTTGTCCTTAAATATTTTTTCGCCAAGAGCTATTTTTTCTTTTGAGTCGGACTCGCTTCTTGGTGACGCCAAGGGAAGACTACCGATTTTTCTTTTCGCCTCCTCTTGGAGGTCAAAACCAGCGAGTAAGATAGATAGAGTTAGATTGTCCTGAGAGGAGGAATTGTTTTCCGTTGGAAGTATTCCATTTGCCTTACAAAAGGGCAAAAGAAGCAAAAGTAAAATCGGAACGAATCGTGAGAGTCTCATTCTAGTCCAAAGGAAAAATTGATACAGAATTGTAATGTAAATTTTTGCAACCGATACAGATACGGAGGCTCTGATAAGGTAAAGAGAAGGTGAAAAGTGTACTATTTGGGAAGATTTATAGGTTGGTTTTTAATGTTGGCACTCATAAAGCCCATGAGATGCATTTATGGACTCAGAAAATGTGAATATGAAAACGTTCATATTTTAAAAGAATTGAATGGAAGATCTATGATTGCCGTTGCCAATCATATCAAACCAAGAAACAAATTTTTAAGTTTTTTATCAATGCCTTATGATGCGTTTATGATTCGTCATATGTTAAAAAAACATGGTATCTATGGTACGGCAATGACGAGCTATGATGTAGCTTCAAGAAAAAAGGGTGTGAAGGCAAGTTCTAAAGAACCACTCATGAAAGGAATGATCCAGTCTATGGATCTAATTCCCGTCAATCGAAAAGAAAGTGATCCAAAAACTATCAAGGAAATGAAACGACGACTAGATAAGGGAAATATTGCGATTGGAATGTTCCCAGAAGGTACTTACTTTCGTGGATTTAGAAAAAATCGTAAGTTACACGGTGGAATGGCAATCCTTAGTAAAAGATACAATCTACCCATTTTACCAATCTATATAGACTCTTATAATATGAATCGACCTTCGCGCATATCAATTGGGAATCCAATTTGGGAGCCAATGGATGCCCATTTAGTTACGGAATATATCGCAAAAGAATTTTTAAGATTAAAAGAAAGACGTACAGTGGAAATAGAAGAAGAGCAGCTGTTAAACGTTGATACGCTAATAACTAAATAAACTAATCTTTATTTGACTCGGATGAAAATAATGCCTTGAAGTAGGAAATTCCTTCTTCAATCGGATTGTCCGAGCTTTTTCTTTTTCTGAGCATACCTGTCATGTCGAGGACGAGAAGGCCATACATCCAACTCCACATAAGTCTTGCTATTGCAGTATATTCGTTGATGGGGTATCGAATTTCCCCTGTCTCAAAACCTTCACGTAAGGTCTCTAGGAAAAATCTGTAACTTTTGGGAAGTTGGGGGAAAGCCTTTCTGTGGACAGTGCTATAATCGGTAACAAACATGATTTTATGTAGCTCTCGATTGGTGCTGGCAAATCTAAAATAGGCTCTTGCGATGGAAGCAAGTTTGTCGAATGTAGATGCTTCAGTACCTACCGGTATTGCTTCTTTCAGCATCCCTAATAGTTCGTCTTCTCCGTGTTTGATGAGGTCTTTGACTAAATCGATTTGGCTTTCATAGTAGGAATATGGACTTGCAACACTGCATCCCAAACGATTTGCAATGTGACGCATGGAGAGAGCGTCGATTCCCTCCTCTTTTAGGATCAAGAGGGAAACATTGCGAATTTCTTCGCGTGAAAGGCTATTTCTCACACGGCGTTGTTTTGTCTGTGAGTCTAAAGGTTCGCTCTTCATTTTGCCTAAGGCAATGATTCGAGAATCATTGAAAAAATCGATAGATTTTTTTAGAAAGAAGCATTCACCTGAAAGTAAGCCATACTGCCTTCTTTTGCCACTTTATTTTTTCCCTGGAGAAAGTCCGAACTCAATTCATACGAGTTTGTAGTGGAATTGTAAATCAGAGCACTATTGCGATAATTAGATATCGAATCACCTGCCCTAAGATATCCAAGCCCGATCCATATCGAGACATTGTCGTTAATCAGTGCCATCCATGTTAAATCGATTTCATTGTACAGTCTTCGTCCCAATTTGTAAGGTTGTGAGTATGGGTTGTCTGAAAAATTTTCTGTGCTTCCTTTTGCGTTAGTGACAGGGGATGGATTGGAGGAACCTATGTTTGTTGCTGAGTTAGGTGCTCCATTAATCGCGTACCAAGCATCCTGTATTTCTGCCTTATCATTTTGAAAGTAACTGATTTGAAAATTTCCCCAATCATCAGTGTTATATGCAATGGAAACACTTTTTGAAAAGAGATTTTGAGAGTTTACATTTTCAGAGATACCCGCAACGGAATTAAAATAGGGTATGGTTCCAAACCTAGGATTGACTAGTGTTTGAAAAGTTGAAGTGCTGCCATCGGATCTATTTTTATCGCCTGAAGCATATAAAGCTTGGATTCCAATCCTTAGTTTTTCAAAAAATGTATATCCAGTTTGTGCTATATGAAATTGACCAACATACCTTTCTCTTTCCGTTTTTAAACTTTGGTATGGCGATTCAATATTATAACCCAAAACTTTTTGATTGATCCTTCTGCCAGTATAACCTGCTTGCCAGGCACTTTCAATCGTCCAATCCCAAGATTTGCCTTTAGCTAAAAAATTACCATCAGTTCTATTTGTTAGACGAAAACCAGCAGTATATAACTCCTCGCTTTGTCTGCTTCGTGTCGTAGCAAGAGGATCATCCGCAGAATTCGATGGAAGACCGGTCACGGGATTCACTGTATTAGGTCGCCATTTTCGGACGATGTTCAAAGAATAAAGATCCAACACAACTTCATTCAAAATTTTGATTGTATTGTAATTCCCGAATAAGGTCGTATCAGATCCTCTAGCATTCGAATTCGTTCGTGGATCATTTGCAGATACCACACCATTTGGCCCACTCTGTGTCCAGTAAGGTCTAGCCGCAAAAAAATGAATTTTATAATCTGGCTGATCAAACATGATTCTTGCCCCATCATAGGACAGGCCATTCACAGTCCAATTCGCTCCACCTATCATCCGTTGATCGCCATATGCCCAGATTTGTCTACCGATCTGAATCTTTAGATCTAGCGGTAGCTTTTTGATCATAAAAAAAGCTTCACGAATGCTTGTGGTATTGAGAGAACCAGCGTTAGCTTGACCAGCTGTACTAAGATTCGGTGTGTTGTTAAAAAAAACGGCCCTTATATCGCCACTGGATGCAGGTGAATCACCGCCCCAAACTCGAGCATCCTGAAAGGTAATTTTTGCAGTCACGTTTGGATTAGGATCGATGATCAGATACAAAGAGGAAGTTTGAAGGATCCGATCCACGTATGCAGAATTGGACGCATTAAAATCTAAGTTATTTCTGATTTCTTGTCGTGGTCTGAGGTAGATACCCATGCGAATGATATCATTGATCCATAACTGAGATGCTTTGTTGACTTTGCGGCCAAGTTCTGGTTCAACGAACATATGCCTTGAAAATTCAGGATCAATTCCCTTGTCTACCATCGGAGAACGGTATGGTTCAGCTTTAGATGTTGGATTCGGCTTGGTTTCAGAGGAAGGCGTGCCTGATATTTGTGCGATTAGCGAACTGCTAAACAGTACACCAGAAACAAGAAAAAATAGGCCAAGAAAATTCGGTTTCAATATAGAAGAGGAACTGATCTGTTTCAAACTGGGCTCCTGTAAGAAGAAAGACGTTTGATTTACTGTCAAGTTTGTTCATTGATTTTATTCTTCAATGACTAATATGTTCTTTCTTGCAATTATTCATTAGTAAACAATTTTATGAGAAAGGCAATCTCTCTTAATAGAGAAGGAATTTAAATGTCACTAGTTAATGCACCGTTAGATGGAATCCCTGGTTTAAAGCAGAATTGGAAATCGGATCTTATTTCTGGATTTGTCATTTTTTTAATCGCACTCCCATTGTGTTTAGGAATTGCGATGGCATCTGGTGCACCACCGATGGCAGGTCTTCTTTCTGGGATAGTCGGTGGGATTGTAGTTTCATTACTCAGCGGGTCCTATCTCACGATCAATGGACCGGCGGCAGGACTCATCGCAGTTGTGCTACACTCAATTACAACCTTGGGTGCGGGCAATAACCAACTTGGATTTGAATACACTCTTGCAGTCATCGTCATCGCTGGAGCGATTCAAGTCGGTTTGGGTTTGTTACGTGCAGGAAACCTAACAGTCTATTTCCCGGTTTCCGTAGTTCACGGAATGATGGCCGCAATCGGAATTATCATAATCTCAAAACAATTTTATTTTGCCTTGGGAGTCACACCCCAATCAAAATCTATTTCTGGACTGCTTATGGAAATGCCTTCTAGTCTAGCTAAGGTAAATCCAGAAATTGGAATCATTGGTATCACATCGATTCTTATCATTGCGATCTTAGGGAAACTCAAACATCCAATGATCAAAAAACTTCCGGCTCCACTGGTTGCCGTGTTAGCTGGAATGCTATTGGCTGTTCTTTTTAATGTAAAGGATGCTCATTCTTATACAGTTTTCAATATGACATATGAAATCAGTCCCAAGTTTCTCGTAAATCTACCAGACAAAATTTCTGATGGAATCGTATTTCCTAATTTTGCACTCATAGGCAAGGGGATCTTTTGGGTTATGGTCGCGACAGTGGCTTTGATCGCAAGCATCGAATCTCTATTGACTGCCTCAGCGATTGATAAAGTGGATCCTTATAATCGACATTCAAATATGAACAAAGAGCTCATTGCAAAAGGTGTCGGTAACTTTGCCTTGGGTTGGATTGGTGGACTGCCCATCATTGCCGAAGTAGTAAGGTCATCAGCAAATATCAATAACGGTGCCAAAACAAGATGGTCGAATTTTTTTCATGGTATGTTTTTGTTGGTTTTTGTTCTCTTGCTTCCAAACATCATTCATATGATCCCACTTGCTTCACTTGCCGGTATCCTGATCATGGTAGGTGTAAAACTTGCATCGCCGACAGAGTTTTACCATACGTACAAAAGAGGTTGGGATCAAATTCTTGTCTTTCTCGTTACATTAATCCTGACTATTGTCGAAGATCTATTAGTGGGTGTGGCGGCAGGGATTGTCACCAAACTTCTTATCCAACTCTATTTTGGAGTTCCTCTCAAGAATTTATTTTTATCCGACATCCACTTTGAATACAACGATGGAAATATCGTTTTCGTCATCAAAAAGGCTTTAATATTTTCAAACATGATCAGCTTAAAACGGGATCTCGCAAAGATTCCGCAAGGAAGACATTTGATCATCAAAGTAGACTCGGTTGAGTTTATCGGATATTCTGCATTTGATTTTCTCTCCGACTTCAAACGAGATTATGAAAGAAATGGGGGAACTGTAACCATTGACGGATTGGAGAGTTTGCACCCTCTGGCTGATCATAGTTTATCCTCGCGACATAGAAAGCATATATAACCCCATGATGAGAAAGTTTAAATTTCATTTTTATTTCCACTTTCTCTCGGTCTGCCTATGTGTGTATCCATTGTCATTGCCCGCGGAAGAAGCCACCAAATTGAGATCACGTGTCACGGATACATCTGGAACTCTCTCGCCTAACTTCATACTGGAAATGGAACGGAAACTTGCAACTTACGAAAAAGATACGTCCAACCAAATTGCAATCCTGATGATCAATACTTTGAGTGGTCGCCCGATCGAGGACTTTGCATTAGAAGTTGCAGAAACGACAAAACTCGGGCAAAAAGACAAGGACAATGGTGTTTTGCTACTTATTGCTAAGGATGATCGTGAGTTACGGATCGAAGTAGGTTATGGTTTAGAGGGCGTATTAACTGACGTTTTATGTAACCGTATCATCAATCGAGAAATCACTCCCCATTTTAAATCTGCTGATTACGAGCAGGGAATCCAACAAGGAATCGAATCTATCATCGGCGGAATCGGAGGCACTTACACAGTGCCACCTCCCAAAGATTATAGCTATCTGGGTCCACTTGCTTTTTTTGGAGAACTGGATGGCGGGGGTGAAAATATCCCATGGCTTTTTCGGCTCGGCGCCTCTTTATTTGTTGTCTTCGTTTTGGGCATATTTACGTATGCGGCGGCTACCACACCTTACGTAGGTTGGTTTCTCTATTTTTTTCTGTTTCCTTTTTGGAGTCTTTTTCCGATCGCCTTACATGGTGTAGATATTGGTGTTGCTGTATTTCTCACTTATGTAATTGGGATTGGACTCATAAAGATATATCTTTTGATCACTCCGAGTGGTCGGAAATGGATGAAAAAATATGGGGCTAGTGTCGGAGGTAGCGGTAGCTCGAGATCAGGAAGCAGTTGGTCTTCTGGACGAAGTAGTGGTGGATTTAGCGGTGGAGGGGGAAGCTTTGGCGGTGGTGGTAGTTCAGGTAGCTGGTAGTTGGAAGGACTAGGCACATTCTTTGATGATATGCCTAGTCTATCGAGTCACGTTTTTATTTGTTATGTGAAGAAATCCAGTTCAATATATCTGTAGTTACTTCTTCTTTATTGGTTTCATTGAGAATTTCATGACGTGCGTTCTCATAAAATTTAAAAGTCACATCCTTGATCCCTGCATTTTTATATTCTTTGATAAGCTCCTGGATTGTTTTAGTTTCGGCGCTGACTGGATCTTTTGAACCTGATACAAAGTAAATAGGCAAATTGACCGGAATTTGTTTGATCGTTTGTGATTTGTGAATCCATAAAAGACCTGCAGTAAGATCTGCAAAAAATCCTGCCGTACAAATAAATCCGCACCATGGGTCGTTGATGTACTTATCAACTTCAGCATTGTCTCGACTCAACCAGTCGAAAGCAGTGCGATTTGGTTTGAATGCATTGTTAAATGCACCGAAGCTCATCATATCTAAGAATTTACTTTTTTGGTTTCTTCCACCAATCATAGAAATGAGTGTAGCAATAAAATGACCAACAGATACAAGTGCACCGCCATTTCCAGCGGATCCAGATAAGATACAGCCTGTCAGTTCAGATCCATAGAGTGAAAGGTAACCTTGAGTTAAAAAAGAACCCATACTGTGACCGAATAAAAAAATCGGGGATCCAGGATTTTCTTTTTTGATGATGCCAGTGAGTTGGTGCATATTACCAACAACCAATTGGAATCCGTCCTTATCGCCATAAATTCCTGCTTTTTCGAGGGTACCGGCAGTCTTCCCATGTCCACGGTGGTCGTTTGCATAAACCACATAACCCGCATTTGTTAATGCAGTCGCAAATCTTTCATACCTAGCGGCATGTTCAGCCATACCGTGCGCTATTTGAATCGAACCCTTCACCGTACCCGTATCAGGTGCCCATTTGTATACAAATATATCTAATCCCGTGTCATCTTTAAATGTGAATGTTGTTGATTTCAAGTTCGGTCGACCTCTTAATAGGCAATTTTTGATTACATGCTCACTTTCCACCAGATTTTTTTAGAAAAAAACATGGACAAATCAGAATCTTTAGAAGAGAAGGAACAGGCTTAGAAGAAGAAAATGCATAAAATGATAGGGCCGAGAAAAGCCCCAAAGCAAAAAAGATCCAAGGAACGCTTTCAAAAGATACTCGAAGTTACCTTCGAGACCATTGCAGAAATAGGTTATGAAAATACGACAACGGATCTCATTGCGTCGCGATCTGGAATCTCGGTTGGTTCCCTTTATCAATTTTTTCCGAATAAGGAAACTATCATCTTTGCAGTGGCCGAAGAAACCTATCTGAAGCTACACGGTGTATTTTTTAAAAAAATCAAACCCATTGTTGAAACATATAGAAAAGGAAAGTCGACAAAGTTTACATTTTCTTTGGCGTCGGAAATACTCGTTTCATTTGAAGAAACAATGGAAGAAGTGAAAGAAAATGTGATATTACAATCAATATTGTATACTCACCCAAAACTACTTGAGCTGGATTTTAAAAGTAATGAACGATTTGCAAAAACGTTAGTACAAGAACTATTCGTCCCGCTTTTTCCCAAGCTTTCTCGGGAACGTTCCCTTGTTATCTCACGTATGACCGTTGAAATCGTCGATGCTGTCTATCGTTCTCTACTAAGAAATCCGAAATCAAGTGCGGTCAAACAAAGACAAGCAATTGCCGAATTAAACCAACTTTTGGGTTTTTATTTCCAATCATTCCGTTAGAAGTTTTATTTTATTTGACATTTTTTTTGAAGTCATTATCTTTCTCTAAAATGTGAGCTTTTCCTCACATTAGGTAAATTATGAAATTCAAACATTCATTGCATTTCCTCTTTTTCATTTTACTGTCACTCAATCTTTCCTTTTGTAGTGGCGAGGACCCTGCATCTCAGGCTTTTGTCCATGTTACGATGATGGACAATGCATTTCACCCGCCTGTGATTAAAACGTTTAAGGGTGGTAAAATCCGTTTTGTAAATGAAGGAAATAACCCTCACAATGCCATAAGCGTCGATAAATCATGGACTACGGAAACTTCCTATGGTAATTCGGCAATGTTTCGAGGTGCTCAAACTGATGTAGTTTTTCCAGAAGATGGAGTCTTTCCTTATTTTTGTTCGTTTCATTCATCACCGGATGGGAAGGTCGGTATGACAGGCGTTGCTGTGATCGGCAATGCTACTTTTAATCCTCAAACTAATGTCAGTAAATCTAAGATTTCAAAAGTTTGGTCAGGTATCACACGTAAGGTGCCAAGTGGGTATCCGACCATTCAAAATGCTGTGGATGCCGCCACTCCAGGCGATTTGATTTTAGTCGCAAGAGGAGTTTATAAAGAAGAAGTTGTGGTTACGACACCTTCTCTTATCATCCGTGGGGAAGACCGAAGCGAAACCATCATCGATGGTGAATTTCTCCGAGGCAATGGAATTATGGTAGTCGGAGCAGATGGAGTCAGTGTTGAGAACATAACGACCCGCAATGCGACTTTAAATGGTGTGTATTGGACAGGGGTGAAAGGCTATCGAGGTTCTTATATCACCGCATACAATAATGGTGATTATGGTGTCTATGCATTCGATTCAACGGACGGACTGATTGAACATTCCTATGGATCTGGTTCACCGGATTCGGGATTTTATATTGGTCAGTGTAATCCATGTAATGCCATTGTTTATGATGTGATCGCAGAAAACAATGCGCTCGGCTATTCAGGGACCAATGCTAGTGGTAATTTATATCTACTCTCTTCCGTCTGGAGAAAAAATCAATTGGGTATTGGTCCCAATACCCTCGATAGAGAATTGTTACCACCTCAGAAGAGCATCGTCATCAAAAAGAACTTGGTGTATGATAATAACAATTTAGATGCACCTTCCAAAAAATTGGAAATACCATCCATCGGGAATGGGATCGGTGTATTGGGTGGATTGGAGAATATTGTCGATGGCAATGTTGTATTCAATCATAATAATTATGGAATACTCGTAACTATGAATATTGATGAAAATCTTTGGATTTCCAATCACAATCAAATTCGCAACAATACAGTTTTTTCCTCTGGTCGCGGTGACATGGCACTGAGTGGTCCAGTTAATGTTGGAAATTGCTTTGAAAACAATTCGTATCATGTATCCAGTCCTCCGATGCTTGAGACCATGCAAGGTTGCGGCACTCTCCGTTACCCTTGGACTGGAGATATGTCCTCCACAATTGGCCTATTGGCACTGTTTGTCCAGGCGAGTCTCGGAGATTTTACACTACCTTCCTACAAAAATCAGCCTGCACCACCAAACCAAGAAAATATGCCTAAGGAATATTTTTCAAGTATACTTCCTGCTCATGACGTATTTGAATCAAATCGATCTTTGATTGAGAAAGCGGAGTTGCCATCCATTTCCGCGGCAGAAGTGGATTCTTATCAGAAAAATGCTTCCTTATTCACCTCTGGACTTCGTGTTCACTATCCAGGTACTTTAAAAACTTGGTTTTTCCATCTCATAGGTTTTTTCTTACCATTCACGATCTTCGCTTCTTGGACAGGTCTTGCGGTCTTAGATCTATTACATCGAAAAGTGCAAGAGAGCGATTTGTTTCGATCTAGTATCCCTTACCTTACGCTCATACTTTTTCCATTTGTGGGAGCATTGATCGCTTTGTATTCTAAGGATAGCCTCGTTCCAAGAAGAATTACAAATTCCATTGTTTTTGGTGGCATTGGTTTCTTTTTTACAATATTACTTTTAGCAGTGTATGCAATCACTCGAGTTGCAACACCGATGATTTAGAAATTAGGAGATTTATATGGAAACAACACTCTCAACAGCAAGTGCTTGGACTTACTTCTTAGGTTCATACGCGTACTATTTGCCTTTCGTTCTCACATCAATTTGGGCACCGATGGCTTTGTTTGATTTGTCTCAAAAAAAAGACATTTCTCAAAACAAATCGATCCTCTGGTCCTTTGTTATCCTTTTGGTTCCAATGTTTGGAGGTGGGTTTTACTTACTTTCTAACGATTCCACCTATGAAAAAAAGGTAACGTTTACTACGGTAATCGGTGGTTTCGTTATACTTATGATTGTTTGGGGATTGAGTTTGATTTCTCAAATTTAATTTTATGGATCGAAAGAGTTTTTTAACAACTCTTGGATTTGGGATATCGGGACTTTTTGGATCCATCATTGGGTCTTTTTCGAGAGGAAACACACGAGAAAGTTTGAATGGTGATATTTGTTCCAGTCCCGAATCCACTAACAATGCTTACATAAGTAATCCTACCAACTCAACATCCAATTATGATACAAGCTTAGGTGCCAACGGAAGCCTGCGCGCTACCAATCAGTACGGAAGTATGGCGCATCCACCATTTTTTATTACTTCCTCATATACCGAACGATTCTATTTCCCTCCGAACTTTAAACGCAATCAAAACAAAGTCAAAAAGATGGAAATGAACGTGTTCCCTTTGAATGTCGACATTGCACATAATGTAGGATATTCGGCATGGACATTTGACGGGCAAGTGCCAGGACCAATCTTAAGAGCAACCGTTGGCGATGAGCTTCACATCAAAGTGCGCAATTCCAGTCCAGACCCACACTCGCTTCATTTTCATGGCTCTCATGACCCGAATGAAGATGGATGGGAGCCCATTCCGGCATTTGGGGAAAGGACATATAAAATCACAGCAGGTCCTGTGGGAATGCATCCTTATCATTGCCATGTACCGCCTCTCATCTTACATACGGCAAAGGGACTTTTTGGAACATTGTTAGTTGATCCGATCGTTCCTCGAAAACCTGCACATGAATTTGTACTTATTTTCTCTGGATGGGATACTAAAAACAAAGGTAGGAATGACTACTACACTTGGAATGGAGTTGCTGGTATTTACGATCGTTACCCGATGAAAGTACCAGTAGGTGAAAGAGTTCGATTTTATATCCAAAACTTATTGGAACGTGATTCTGTTTTTACATTTCATTTACACGCTCAAACTTTTGATATCATACGTAACCTGGGAAGTGTTATGCCCGATGGTCATTCCGATGTCGTAACATTAGGACCTACCGAACGTGCTGTGATTGAGTTTACACTCCCAAAAAAAGGTAGATATATGTTTCACCCTCACCAAACACAAATGGCTGAGAATGGAGGTATGGGATGGATCGTCGCTGTCTAGTGAAACCGGTCATTTCTATTTTAATGGGAGTTCTGTTTTTAAACAGCAATTGCAAATTATATTATCAATCTTTTCCAAACAATGATCCAAAAAATAAAAGTTCATTGTCGGAACTGAGTTTTATCTTACCTGACGGGAAGTACTTACCAAAAACATTTTGGAATGAAGGAAAATCAGTTTTGTACTTTGGTTTTTCGCATTGTCCAGATATGTGTCCACTGGCTCTTACCAATTTTTCTAAAACTGCGTTGATCCTTGGTCCCAAAGCCAAAGACTTTCGATTTATATTTGTTACACTTGATCCCGAACGAGATGATCCACTATTACTTTCAAAGTATGTAAACCAGTTTCAAGGTGGCAAACTCATCGCACTCTCTCCTTCAAGTGAAAGTTTAGGAAAAGTGGAAGGACTATTCGGAATCACCAATCGAAAAGTAGCTACAGGAAACACATATAGCATAGATCATTCCAATTTTATTTTTGTATTAGATCATAAGTTGCAACAAATAGCTGTGTACCCGGGAGGTACATCACCTGTTACATTAGCAAACAGTCTCAGAGTGCTTAATTGACTTTTTCTATGAGGATGTTTGTGACAATTCCTGAAGGATTATTCTTAGAAATCGAAACTTTGCAATATTCGAAATGATGGGCAAGTCTTGCTTTTATATTTCCAAGCGAACGAGTCCAAATAAAGCTATCTGATTCTAATTGTTCATCTTTGATCCCACTTCCATTGTCTGAAATTTTTAAGACTAGATTGTTGTTTTCAATTTTTGCAGAAATATCGATCATCCAATGATCAGAAGATGCATTTCGAAATCCATGTTTAAAAGAATTTTCGACTATCGGCTGTATCGTGAGGGGAGGGATTTTGACGTTTAAAAAATCACCTTCTTTGCTTAAGTGAATCTTGACAGTATCAAAAAATCTAAGTTTTTGAAGATGCAAAAAATCTACGACAAACTCCCACTCTTCCTCAAATGGAATCAAAGCGAGGTCTGTTTTGTCTGATAAGAATCGATAGTTATTTGCAAGACGCAAAATGGCATCACCAACTTGTTCTGATTTTGTTAAGTGTAATGCATGAATGGTGTTCAATGAATTGAATAGATAATGAGGGCTAAGTTTTGTTTGTAATGTTGTGAGTTGCACTTCACGCAAAGATTTTTCTGCAGTAAGCAGTGATGCCTCAAACTCTTTCATTTTTTGATTGTTTGAAAAAAACAATTTTTCGAGAGCTAATCCTTGAGCAAAGACCCCGAATAACACTCCCCAATACGCGACGTTTCCGAAAGAGGTACGATCCTGAAAAGAAAAGTAGATTTCAACCAACATGAAAGTCAAAGTAATCGAGAAACCAACTAAATGACCAAAACCAATTTCGTTACCACGTTTCCAAGCAAAGTAAGCAACAACGATGGGGCCAATAATGTTTGCTACAGAAAATGAAATAAACAAAATCCGAAGTTTTAGAAAAACTGGCAATAGAATATCTGCATGTTCATTTAGGTTTATGCCTAAAATCATATCGAAAGTACCTATGATTACATTGGCAATAATCAACCAATTTAGAATATTATATTTGCCAGGTCCAAATAATCGTTTAAGTCCCGAGTGCATAGGGATGAAAACAATATTTGCAAATATTGTGGATAGGATATAGATGCTATATCTGTCATTGCTAAGATAACGAATGTAATCATTTGTTGAAAACCCAAGACAGCCGATTAAAAATGTAAATATCGAAAAATCTAATAGTGTATAGTATTTTTTTCTGTATTGTGTTAGGTAAACCAATGCACAGATGAGTCCAAATATTAGAAAAAATGAATTTAAGTAAAGGGAAAGTAGATTTGCTTTTGCAAAGGTTCTGAGTAGCTCGCTCTGTGAGCCGATGCGATTTTGTACAACATTAAGACCAAATAGATGCCCCTTTTTGTGCACAAAACGAATGTAATAGTATTCTGTATTTTCTTTGCCTAAATTTACCCAAGAATAATCTGTATCTAGTAAATTTGGAATTTGATCCATATTGTCAGGATTTCCATACTGGTAAATAAGTTTACCTTGATGATTGAAAGCCTGAAAATTACCGCCATTATGATCCAATAAACAATACGCTTCAGGTAGATGATCGATGTTTGTTCCTTTGATTCGTATCCATGTGATCGGATTGTTCGCTATACGAAGAAGTGCGTCTGTGTCAATCCAGGTGTCTAAATTTGGCCATTCACTTTCATTTAAATTTTTAAAATCGTATAGACCGGACGGAGTTTTTACAATATCGCCAACAATATAATGCGAGTTATCGGCTAATGGCGCCGTGATGGACTCAGGAGAGGATTCAGTTTTCGGCGAGAAATAGGGTAGAATTAAATAAAAGTGTAAAATTGCAAAAATTGATATTAGGAAGAGAGAAAGACTAAGAAACGGACTAGATAGAATGGTCTCTATCGGATTCCATAAAGACCGTTTCAATGTTAGTCTTCCAAATTAAAATTGATCGGCAACCTATGAGCCATCTTTTTGGGTTGGCCTTGCACATAACCAGGGCTAAATCGAATTCTTTTGATTACCTTCATCGCCGCATCGTCGAATCCATAACCTGCTTTGCCAGATACAATTCGTGCCGATTCAAGACTGCCATCTTCGTTGACTTGAACTTGCACAATCACTGTTTTTTCTGAGATGTTTGCGGCTCTTGCTTGGGGTGGGAAATAATCCTTTAAGTCAAAGTCGACAATAGGAGTTGGAGGTTTGTCACCATTCCAAGAAAACATATAACCATCTTTGTCCGTTCCATTTCCAGACAATTGATTTGGATTGAGATCGGAATTATCAGGTTGATCTTCTTTGTCTTTATTGCTTCCTTCCACCCATTCACTTTTCTCTACAGGTGCTGGCGAAGATGTCCCTCCGATCAATTCTGGTGGTATCTCTTCAAAGTTAAAATCAACATCTTCAAAATCCGAGGAATCCGTAACAACTTCATCAGGTTTCATTTGGCTAATTTTATATGCGGCATAAGATCCGGTGTGAAGGAGAATACTTAAAACCAGACAAATATGAAACAGACGTTCTTTGTTTTGCCTAACTGAATGAGTAAATTTTGCGAAGTATTTTTTTGCCGCTTTCATTTCTTTACACTAAGAGCAATCCTTGTAACGCCTGCTTTACGAATGATACCCATAAGTTCTGTGATTTTCCCATAGGGCAAGGTTTCATCTGCAGAAAGCGTTAATCGCATATTTGGTTTGATTTTGGATTCTCTCTCCAAATTTTTAATCAATGCAGGAATTTGAATGTCTTTTCCTTCCAATAAAATACCTCCCGTTTTTGTCATCGCGACTTGAACAGATTCGGCGACATTGGGATCCGCCGCTTGTACTTTCGGAAGGTTGATATTGATACTTTCCTTTTTAAGAAAGTTTGCTGTCACCATAAAGATGACAAGGAGAACGAGTATCACATCCACCATGGGAGTGATGTTGATACTTCCTATTTCTTCATCTTGTGAACTTGATTGTGCCATTTTTATACCTTTGTTTTGTTCATCTGGTATGCAATAAATTCTTGTTTTAAAATTTCTAAGTTTTGTAGGATCACCTTCGCTTTACGGGAAAAGTAGTTATTTGCCATTACGACCGGAATTGCAACACCAAGGCCTGCCGCAGTTGCGAGGAGTGCTGTCGAGATAGAGCGCATCACTACATCGGCGCCAGAAGCACCCAAGGTTCCTAGACCATAGAATGCCTTGATCACACCCAATACTGTTCCTAACAATCCAATGAAAGGAGCGTTATTTCCAAGAGTATTTAGGATAGGAAGGCGTTTTTCCAATTCTAACTTTTCAGTTAAAATTTGACCTTCTAGACTTTCATCTAAACCTTTTCTTCCCAAACCAATTTGTCTGAGTGCAAAGTGTACGAATCTCCAATAAGAAGAAGTGTGAGTGAGTGGTGCCTCCCATGTTATCTCTGGTTTTTCGTGAAGGGCACTTCTTACTTGCGTTAGGAATTCATCATTGATCTTTCCCATGGTTTTTTTGAAGTACAATAGTCTTTCTAAAAAGACTGCGAATGCGATCACACTTGCTATAGTCATAGCAAAAAAGACCAGGCTCTCTCCGATTTCTACAAATTCTTGCATGTCAATCTCCGTTTTGAATAAAATTAAAAATCAATAATTTGGGAAGATCTGCTTCCGAAACAGATGTGTTTGTGGTTTGGAAACAGGATCTGATACACTTTGTAACCACCGTATTTGTTCTACTGGAAATGACAAGACTAGTTGCTGTGGATGTCCGGCATTCACCGGAGGCGAGTTTTGTTTTCCAGTCTGTATCTTGACATGTCAATACGCAGGTTTGTGCAATAGTAGACATAGTATTGAAAGAGGAAGAACTCAGTTCTGTGCGACAGTCTGAGGTGTACGTTTCGTCCGAAACTGTTGGTGCTGTAAGTCCTTGCGCAACTAACGGTGCGTATAAACACTCGGTTTGTTTTTTTCCTAGAGCAATACATGTGTCCAATGCATTCGATGGAGTTGTTGCCAATTGCAGCAACAAGGTTGATGCGTACTCCTCTTCCGCCTTGGGTTTGTTTTTTGTGCACGCGAAAGAAAAAAGCAAAAGGACTAATACAAAAAGTTTTGCAGATGATTTCATTAGAAATGTGCCTCCATACCAATATTGAAGAATGGAATGACGGTTCGATTCGGAAGTTCTAATGTTCCAAATGTTTGAGAAGGCGTCGGGTTTGTCGCAGAAAAGGGGCGTGAGTTGTCGAAGCTTTCGCCATTCGTATTTTTTCGAAGGTAAACGTTTACTATCTCCAGGTACCAGTTTAAGTATCCCCAAGAGTAATTCTCAAATTTGTCAAAACGGATATCTAATCTGTGAAAGTCCGCTCCGCGTCTTACGTTTCCATAATCGGCAGTATACGGATTGTTAGAGTATGTATCGTTCCAAAATGTGATTCCATTTGCTGGGTTTGTAAACCGTCCACCATCATCGCCTGTGATTGGACGAAATGGAGTAGAGGTGAGATAGCTCCACCGACCACCGATTTGGTACTCCTCAGTAGCGCGCCATCCATAGACTACGTTTGCGACGTGAGTTCTATCCCAAGTTGCAAGTTGTTCCCGAGAATTATTGGCATATTCAGCTAACACTTTTCTCTCAATGGCAGAATACTGAAATGTATCGCCGTCATAGATTTTATAAATATTCGTATTTGAAAAGGATTGAGACCAGGTATAAGATATCCACCCAAACCAATCACGACTTCCTTGTCTTGAGTTTTTTCTCAAAAGCAATTCATAACCGTGTGACCAACCATCTCCTTTATTTGAAAAATTTAGCGACCGATTGGTGACGAGTGGCTGAGATAGCCATTGATTCTTATCAGGGTTGAGACCGACTGGGATAGACGCATAAGGATCGGCAACGATTGTATTTTTGAACTCATTTTTGAAAAGTTCAATTTTCACTTCATAAACACTGTTAATTTTTTGATCTATTCCTACGCCTGTTTTGCGAACGCTCTCAAATCTTAGATCGGGGTTTCCTGTTTCTTGGTTGAAAACAGTGGTTTGAGGAAATCGATTCATATCCCCACCGTTTGCAAAAATGGTTAAGCCCTTTCCGACTTCTGGGAAGGTATAGGATATTGTTGCCCTTGGTCCGAGAGCGCCATTTTTTGTCGCTTGGAGATGGTCATATCGAACTCCAGGTTCAAAGGCGAAATTGCCGACCTTTACATGAACTGTAGTGTATGCATTGTAATATCCAGATGTTCCCACCACATTCAATGGTTGTGTCACAAAATCAGGGTTAGTTGTGTTATAAGGATTGGGATTTACAATATTCGGATCTCTCAGACGAACTTGGTCTCCATAATTTCTGAAAGCAAGTCTTCTATACTCTGATCCGAAGTCGATTTTGAACATAGCATTTGGAGTCCACGTGGCATCTTGTCTGAGACCAGCGTAAGTTGCCCTTGTGAATTCCTTTCCTCGGATCGTTCCGATTCCCACATTGTATTCTTGTATCGGGTCATAGCTGATTAGAGTGAGCCTGTTTTGGAATTTGTCGCTAGGAATCCAAGAGTAACGAAGTGCAGTAGTACGAAAGCTTTGACCAAAGTTTGCCCTCGCACTCGAGAAGGTACCTAGCTCGTCTTTTGTTGGATCATTGACAGGTTTGTTCGGAACGTCGATAGCAAAGTTGTCTTGAGCTGTTAGGTTATAGAATGCGATTTGGTGTTCTGGTGTAAAATTATAAACAAATTTAACTTGCGAGTCGTTATATCTGGGAAGTCGAATCCCTTCGGGCAAAAGACCTGATTGTCCTAAAGTTCTATCCAGGTAACCATACTTTCCTCCAACTGCAACATAACCTTTCCCATTTGCAAAAGGCGTGGCGGAGTAAGCAGTCGTGTTCCATAGAGAAACCTGGAATGCACCTTTAGCTTTATTTACAGAGTCGATCGTTTCGATTTCAATCACACCACCGGTCGCATTATTAAAGTTTGCTGGATATGCACCTCGATACAAATCGATGGATTTGATCAAATCATTATGAATTACAGATGTGAGTCCATCAAGGTGGTAAGCGTATAGAATAGGGAGGTCGTCATACAAATATGTATTGGATTGCGGGTCGGCACCACGAACGATGATACCATTGGCTCCACCGCCGAATCCAATATTCGGAACAACGCCTGGAAGTGTCTCTAAGGCCCGGAGTGCTTCTCCGAATGTTCCTGGCATACGTTTGATTTCTTCGTATCTGACCTTGGTTCGAGACGCTACTGTCTTTTCTCTTTCACCTGCGACGTTGATTCCAACTTTAGACGGTGCTTTTTTCTCCGTATAAATCGTACGAGTATCATCTCCGTTGACAGTGATTTTGATATCTACTGTTCCAGTTTCTTTGAGAAGTCGTAGCGTATATTCTCCCGGTGCTGGGAACTCTATGTTTACATTGCCTTCTGCGTCCGTAAGAAAAAACTTTTTCGTCTCGAATACCATGACGGAAAGATTCTTCTCCCCTTTTTCAGTTTTTGCATTATAAAGCTTTGCCTTTACGCTCACTGAGAATAAAGGGTTTGCTATCAGCGCAACTAACAGAGCTAAGATAAGTTTAATTGATTTTTTGTTTGCTGAGTTCATTGAAGTTTATATACCAAGGAATATCTCCTGGATCCTTTTGAAGGTAGATGAGCAGACAAGGAAGCGGATAAGCATTAAAAGGACATCCAGTCCTCGTAATTGAAATCGTACAAAGGTCAAGATTCCTCTTCACAGGAGAATCTAAAATGATAAGTGGAGGTTGGGGGATCGGTGTGCCACATTTGTCAGCCGCAAATTTTGCGGCGGCGAGTACTTGGCTTTGGGCGTCGTTTACATCAACTGTTTCTTCACCTGGCGCACAATTCACTTGCAAAGAAAGCATAACAACAAGCGCAAATGATTTATATAGTAACTTTGCGTTCATTTTTTTGTACCCTTCGGATTTGGAATGGCTTCATCTACTGTCGGTAAGCTAGCTTCTCCGATAACATCAGCAGTTACGATTACAACGGTGACAAGACCCAGTGGAAAGTAGGGCCTATCTTCGCGAATGATTTGGATATTGGTAAGTGTGCGACCACCTGGAAATTTTTCCAATGCTTGGCTCATCGCTAACTCAACATTTGGTTCTTTGGTAACGGGAATCATTCCCAGGATAAAGAAAGCAGAATCTTGACCAGTCCCTTTGCCCAATACTACGTAGTTGTCTGATCTGACTAAAGTAGCAGAGTCGAATAGGGTGATTTCATTTCGAACTTTCATGCCGATGCAGTTTGTAGACAGGAGCGCCAACAAACAAAGCGTATATGGAAATAAACGAATCATCACCGTGATTACCTTTTTGTTCTGGTTGTAGGCGTTGTTGGACCGGTTGTCGAAGTATATCGAATCAAGTCACCCTTGATACCGAACCTATGACGGAGTACAGGGCCAAAGACGGATTTTTCGTTGTAGTATCTAATGTTTACAATAGCGTCCGCTGTTTCGCCTTCCATCATCTCATCGTAAATCTTTTCAGTCGGGGGAGTGGACGTCGAAACACTGATTAAAATCAAATCAATCGAATACCACGTAAACAGTTTATCGACCGACTTTATCGTCTCGTAGGGAGTATTGGGAATGGGTTTATTACTTGCCGCAACTCCGACCGTTGACGAAGCGCATTGCGTTAATGAAAGAAAAAGTGAAACGATGACTAAAACGAAAAAAGATCTTTGCATAAAAAAAACTCCGATTCAGACTTGATCAGGTAATTTTCATTCTTGTTGTCAATGGAAAATTTCGGATAACTCGGATTAGATACGAATTCGGGAATGAACGCTACAAATATGGGAGTCAAACTCGGAATTCAGCGAAGACCGAGTTTTTCCTTTAAAGCATTGGCATACACTCTTCCTACCGGCAAGACGGTTTCGTCTTCATTCTTGAGTTGGATGATGTATGCCCCACCCTTATCATAACGTAGACTCGAGATCCAATCCACATTCACTAAAAAACTTTTATGGATACGTAGGAATTGGTTTTGCGGTAATTTCTCTTCTAACTCTTTCAGAAGCTTCGATGTCTCATAATCTTTTTGTTCTGTATGAATGATTGAACTTTTATGATTGGAAGAAAGATAGTGAATATTCGAGAAGGGAAGGATGTATGTGGTAGATTCCGAAACGAACGTTAGTTGAGTGCTTGAGTTGTTGGTCGATTTGGGTTGTTCTTTCTCTTTTAAGAATTTAATGGCTTTTTCAACTGCTTTTCGAAAGCGTTCATAGGAAAATGGTTTGAGCAGATAATCAAGAGCATCCAAATCAAAAGCCTCTACCGCATATTCGCTGTAAGCTGTTGTGAGAATAAAAAAAGTATTTTCTTTATCAACCCTGCGAATTACATCCATACCGGAAAAACCAGGCAAATTGATATCCACAAACACAAGATCAAAATCTTTTTCATGAAGGAGTTCCACAGCTTTGTTTCCATCTTCCGCAATTCCTGCCAGTTGTAGCTCTGGACAATTCATGATATAGTCTATCATGAGCATTCTTGCCGGATACTCATCCTCGATGATCAAAGTTTGATATACTCTGTCTTCTGCCATCAATTTGTGATCTCGATGATGACGTAGGTAACATCATCTTTGATTTCCGAGTCGGAATATTCCAAAAGTTCCACATGCAATGCTTCTGACAATTCTTGAATGCTTTTGTTTCGATTGTTTTTGATGACTCTCATTAAATTTGCTTCTCCAAAAAATTTGCCATTGGACCTTGATTCTGTCACTCCATCGGTATAGAAAAAGAAACGGTCACCGAATGTAATCGGCTCTTCTATATTCTGATAATTATCTTCTTCTCTCCATCCTAAAATCATTCCACGCATATTTAAAAATTTGAAATGAGACAAGGAGCTGTTATAAATGAGAGGATTAGGATGACCTGCACTGCTGAGAGTTACATTTCGTTTTTCAAGATCAAAGAGTGCACAACTTGCAGTTATATAATATTTGCTTACAAGTGAGATCAAGGCTTGGTTCATTCTTGAAAGGATCACCGAGGGATCATTTGTTTCTTTGGCTACTTCTCTAAATTGAACTTTGACCATCGATGAAACGAGTGCCGCAGGCACTCCATGTCCTGCTACATCGGCAATAAAAAGTAAAAGTTTGTGGTCGTTTATTTTGATCCAATCATAAAAGTCTCCACCAACTTGTTCCATAGGAAGGTACGTAGGATGGAGGATCAACCCATCTAAACTTGGAGATTCTTTGGGAAGAAGGTGTCCTTGTAATTGGGATGCCACATGAAGGTTTTGTTGCAAACTTTCATTTTTTAAATTCAATTCTTTAGTTCTCTTTTGAACCCGACCTTCCAAGTCTTTAGTGAGCTCAGAAAGTTCTTTTTCGTTTTTTGCATTTCTAAATGAGATGGTAATGGCAGAAAAAACCATCAGAATGAGAAATCCATACTGTGTGAGATAAATATTTTTACCTGTGGAGATGTCGATGGCTATATCAATAATTCCAGCTGAACATAACAAGAAGAAGCCGGTTCCAAGGATCATCGCCTCTTTTTTGAACTCTGCTGAAGATCTGTAAACACTACGTAAGACAAGAAATACGATTGGGATCAAACATGCCTCCCAAATGCGTAGTACTAAGATTCGAGTATTGCTATCTATATCAAATAATTGAATGAATGCGAGGATAGAAACGATACTGATGACAATTACTTCTTTTAAGCGTATCGGATCTCGAAATAAAGCATAGCTAAATAACATGAGGGAAATCGGAAAAAGCGACTGAAAAGAAAAAAATATGCGAATCAATGTATTGAACTCTAGGTTGAAGTATGTTTGAGTTGCATTGATCAATGGCAATCTCCACATAACAAAAACCATGCTAGAACATAATAAGTAAAAATTCGCCCGCCTTTGTCTACGGAACAAAATTGAAAAAATTTGATAGAGCCCGATACCAAAAAAAAGCATGATAATACATACATCTCTTCCATCCTCTATCAATATATTCGTGCCCAGGAGATCATAATGTCCGATCTCAGGAACAGTACGGAAGATACCGCCTGGAAATGTTTGATTGCGATAAAAAATTTTGATTTCAATCACATTGGTCGAATTCCGTTTGAGTAAGGAATCAGGAAGAAAATAAAGTCTTTTGAAATACCAATTAGGGTTGTAACGTCCGTAAGGTTCAAAATTCCCAGTTTCACCAATCAAATGTCCGTTCAAATAAATTTTATCTGCTTCCTGTACTCTATTTAAATAAATCCCTTGTGGAGGCAGTACCTCATAATCGGGAACTATAAATTCAAATCGATACGTACCCATTACTGGTGGTGGGTAACCTTGTGAATTGAGAGCTTTTCCTACTTCTATGGGTTTCGGCTCACCTGGTGGCACGACAAAAGTCCAGCCATTTGGAACTTTCGTTTTATGAAATGGATCCAAAATATGAGGCTCCGCCCAAATGCTCAAGAAAGAGCTCCAGATCAGGATTTGGCAAAGTAAAAAACGGAAAAGCCTCATGGTCGTTTTTCAACTGAATCGAATTCGATGGATTTTTCTATAGAAATTTTTGGTTCCTTGGTAAATTATTACCTATGACAATCACCCAACTTCGTTACTTAGTGGCATTGGATCATCATAAAAGTTTTGCCCGTGCCGCAGAACATTGTTTAGTAGCACAGCCTACACTTAGTCTGCAAGTGCAAAAAGCAGAGCAAGAGCTCGGTTTTGAATTGTTCGATAGAAGAAAAAATCCCATCACTACTACAAAATTAGGGAAGGCGATCATTGCTCAGGCGAAGCTTACTCTACGAGAAGCCGACAAACTATTTGAAATCGCAGAGCAAGTGAGAGACGAAGTTTCAGGACAAATCACGGTTGGTATCATACCGACTGTTGGTAACTACTTGATTCCTGCCATTTATCAAAGCTTACGGATTAAGCTTCCGAAATTACAAATTCAATTATCAGAACTTCCCACTCTAACGATTTTGCAAAAATTAGAAAATGAGGAATTGGACCTAGGGATTTTGGCGACACCGTTGCGAGTTCCGAATATCATAGAAGATCCCATTTATTATGAACCGTTTGTTGCGTACTATCCAGAAGATGCAAAGAATAAAGGTAAAACGGTAACGATGCAAAATATAGAAAAGTATCCCTTACTAGTTTTGGGAGAAGAGCATTGTTTTCGCCACCAGTCGCTTAAGATCTGTAATCACAATTCGGTTGCTAAAATCGATAGTGGAAGTGTGGAAACATTAAAACGTATGGTGGACTTAGGTATCGGGGTAACTTTACTTCCAAAGTTAGCTGTGGATATGAAAAGTGAACGGATCGTACCTTTTTCAAGTCCCGAACCTGCAAGGGAAATCAGTTTTGTTTATAAAAAAGGATTCTATAAATCGCGCATTTTATCAAAGCTAAGCGAAATCATTCTTGCTGAAATACCCAAAGAACTAAGAAAAAAAGAGAATTTCAAAGTAATTGGAATCTCCTTGGAAAAAGGGTGATTTAAAATATAAATGATATCATTTAAACTATTTATTTTACAAATGATCTAATCTGGACTATATTAAGAACATCAACAAGAGGAGATGTTCAACAATGTCCAATATCAACCAACCTATTCCTGAGTTTACAGTGGAGGCTTTCCATAAGGGAGCTTTTAAAAAAATTAGCAAAAAAGACGTACTTGGAAAGTGGTCTGTTTTTGTGTTCTATCCGGCGGATTTTACATTCGTTTGTCCTACTGAATTAGGTGATGTCGCGGACCACTATTCAGAATTACAAAAAATGGGTGTAGAGGTCTATTCAGTATCAACAGATACTCACTTTGTGCATAAAGCTTGGCATGAAGCAAGCGACACCATTAAAAAAATAAACTTCCCAATGTTAGGAGATCCTGCTGGCGTTGTGACTCGTGGTTTCGGTGTTATGATCGAGGATGCGGGTCAGGCTCTTAGAGGAACCTTTGTCGTAAATCCAGAAGGGATCATCAAAACAGCAGAAATTCACGACCTTGGTATCGGAAGATCCGCGGATGAATTGGTTCGTAAAGTGCAAGCGGCCCAGTATGTTGCGCAAAATGACGGAGAAGTTTGTCCTGCGAAATGGAAACCAGGTTCGACTACATTGAAGCCTGGCCTTGATTTGGTCGGAAAGATTTAACAAAAAAGAAAACAACCTGGGTGAGGACCATCCAGGTTAAAGGAGGATTCAAATGTTAGATACAGATTTAAAACAACAAGTAAAAGAGTATTTTCAAAAGTTAAACCAAGACGTGAGTATTTTGCTCTATGAAGGAGATCATCCTTCAAGAGAGGAGTTAAAATCGTTTCTAATCGATTTGGCTTCACTTTCGGACAAATTGTACTTTAAAGAGTCTCCAGATATCGCAACTGGTATCTATTTTGAGCTGTATCGTGCTGATGGAAGCAGAACGGGAATTAGTTTCGACGGAATTCCTGGCGGCCATGAGTTTTCGTCTTTGATTCTCGCCATTTTACAAACCGGTGGATATTCCATCAAATTGGATGATTCAATACAATCAGTGTTAGCTCGTTATGAGTCACCACTTGTATTTGAAACTTTCGTTTCACTTGATTGTCACAATTGCCCAGAAGTCGTACAAACATTAAATTCGTTCGCACTTCTCAATCCACATATCAAAAACAAAATGATCGACGGTGCCTTGTTTCCTGAGATCATTAAAGAAAGAAATATACAAGGTGTTCCCGCAGTTTACTTAAATGGGAAAAGATTTCTTTCGGGGCAAGCGGACACTTCGAAAATCTTTGATAAATTACTTGAGGCATACCCACAAACTCAGATTATATCACAAGAAGAAAATCCGAAAGCAAATTTTATTTATGATGTCGTGGTGATAGGTGGCGGTCCTTCTGGAATTGCGTCTGCGGTTTATACAGCGCGTAAAGGTTTGGATGTATTGGTCATTGCAGATCGAATTGGGGGCCAAGTAAAAGATACGATGGGCATCGAGAACATCATATCGATGCACTACACTACCGGCCCTGAACTCACAAAAACTCTTATCCAACAACTTGAGTCTAACAAGGTTCAAAAAAAGGAGAATGTGAGAGTCACTCATATTGAGCCCGGTGCTACCAAAAAGATAACTTTAAATACTGGAGAGATCATTTTGGCAAAAACAATTATCGTTTCTACCGGCGCCAAGTGGCGTGAGTTAGGTGTTCCTGGCGAAAAAGAGAATGTAGGAAAAGGCGTTGCCTATTGTCCGCATTGTGATGGACCATTTTTCAAAGGCAAAGATGTAGTTGTAGTAGGCGGAGGCAATTCAGGAATCGAGGCTGCGCTGGATTTGAGTGGCATTGTTCATTCTGTGACTGTGATTGAATACGGTGATCAATTCAAAGCCGATCAGGTTCTAGTCGATAAAATGAAGTCAACTTCAAATATCAAAGCCTTCCTTTCCGCCCAGACTAAAGAAATCTTGGCTGAGAATGAAAAAGTAAATGGGCTTGTTTTTGTAGATCGAACCACGCAAACCGAAACAAAAATCCCGACAGATGGAGTATTTGTTCAGATAGGATTGATTCCGAATAGTGGGTTTTTGAATGGTCTCGTGGAGACAAATCGATTTGGAGAAATCCTAGTCGATGAGAAATGTAGAACCAATGTGGAAGGTATATTTGCATGTGGAGATGTCACCCAAACTCCTTACAAACAGATTATCATCGCAATGGGTGAGGGTGCCAAAGCGGCGATCAGTGCATTTGAGCACTTGATGCTTGCGGCATAAAATTTTCTTTGTTGAAGTTTTCACTTAGGTATTGGTTGATTCTCTCATGAGTGCACCCAAACCTAAGTTTTTTCATATCATCTTAAATGGTTACTTCCGTCTTCTATGTATCTTGGCTGTCGATCTTGTAATCACAGTCATCAACTCAAAGATTCTCGCCCTTGCCGCCGGCCACCACCGCATGCTTGTTACAGTAATTGGAATGGTCGTTGTCTTACTTCTATTCGCATTTTTATTTTCTATCATAGACAAACTAACAAAATTTGTTTTGAAAATAACGATCGAAATGGGAAACTTATTGGCATTTCGTAAAACAGCGATTTTTTTGCTTATGACGGGTTTACTCATAGGCATCTTTTCACTCTATCATTATGTTTGGTTTGGGCTTTGGCCAGATTATAGATCTTTACAAGTGCAAGACCTTTACAAATTGATCCAACTATAACATTCGATGTCCGTGAATCATTTTTTCACGGGCAATACATAAAACCAAATCGCAAAGAAATGGAAAAAACTTCCAGCGAGCACGAATAGATGCCATATTGCATGGTGAAAAGGTAGCTTCTCCCATGCATAGAATATGACGCCTAACGTATAACTTAGTCCACCAGCTACGAGCCAGAGTAATCCATCAAAACCGATTGCCTGCCGAATGTCTTTGATAGCAAATAAACAAAGCCAACCCATTAAAATATAAACACCTACACCCCAATGACTCATATTGCGTGGGAAAATTATTTTTAAACCAACTCCAATCAATGCCAAAACCCAGATGGTTATAAACAAAGTCCATCCCCATTCTGAACTTTCTCTTAGACTCACAAGAGTGAATGGAGTATATGTGCCAGCAATCAAAAGATAAATGGATGCATGATCAATATTTTTAAAGATGTATTTTGTTTTCTCATGATGGAAAGCGTGATAGAAGGTAGAAGCAAGATACAAAATAACGAGAGTGGAACCATAAATTGCTGAACTGACAATCCGCCAAGTATCACCAAACAGTACAGCCATAGTTACCATAACAGTGAGACCGGCAATACTCAGTGCGCCACCGATTCCGTGAGTCACCGCATTGGCAATCTCATGCCCTATAGAGTATTCATGAACGAGTTGAACTAATTTCTTTACTTCAACTTGGTCGACAGGTGCCTCGTATTTCTGAGGCGATGATTTTTTGGGGGCTGACTTTTTTGCTTTAGGGACTCTTTTTTTTGCTTTCATGAGTTAAATTCACCTCCACCATCTTCCTATGCTCGGCTTATGGTGTAAAGACCAGAAACAAAATACAGTATTCTTCGGAAGTTTTTGATTCCGATGTGCGGAAGATTCGGATACACGCTCATCAATTTAAAAGACGGGACACAAAAATGGATCCGTCTCGTTCAAGAATTGTCTGAGCCAGAACTGAACAAAGTAGATGCATTGTTTCGAATATTGGAAAATAAAGAAGCTCATCCAGGTGGCACGGCTCCCATTATATACCAATCTAACCAAGAATTGCAAATCGCGGATGCCATTTGGGGGGTGAAACCTGATTGGTCGCCTAAGGTTATTTTTAATACAAGGGTTGAAAAGTTATTCCATTCCAGTTTTTGGGGAAAGATCGCGTTTACGCAACGTTGTTTGATTCCAGCTTCATATTTTTTTGAATGGAAGTCGGAGAGCGGCACCAAAGTTCGCTATCGGATAGAAAATGCCGATCACAGACCTTTTTCCTTTGCTGGAATCTGGGGGAAATCAGAAACAAAGACTGTAGGACAACCTTCCTTTTGGTTTACAATACTCACCCAAGAAGGCAACTCATTGATGAAAGAAATCCATAACACTGGAGGCAATCAAGGAAGACAGCCAGTTCAGATCGAAGATAGCGATGTTGAAAGCTGGTTGGATCCAAGGCTTACAAACCAGCTAAAGATAGAAAAACTAATCACTCATTATGAGTCGGAGTCCATTCATGCAATCGCCGAACCGGAACAACCGTTATTGTTTTGAAGAGGATTCGGAGCGATGACCAAAGTCTTTATAAGTATATTTAAATGTCTTTCTAAACTCATCTCTGGAGACATTTTTTCCAACAAATTCTCTCTCGAACATATCACGTTTTGAAATATAAGCTGAGCTAAGTGGTATTTCGATTTTGGCAACAGTTTCGTAGTATTTCTCACTCGAATACAAACTAAATGAGTGTTTGTCGATCCCCGACTGATCTAGGAGAATCCCGACCATCGTCAAACCAAGTCCTGCTCCTTCTGTGCTGTCACCATATTCCATAAAAAAGTCGATGAGACTAGAGAAGCTGATCGATTTTTGAAACTTGTCACGTATACGTGATTCTTCAAATGGCAAAAGGGGAAAATTATTTTTGACCTTTATATTCAAAACATCTTTAGAGTAGTAAAAAGTTGCACTAACGGGAAAATCGTATTGTTTGAACAGTGGTTTGTAGCTTAGAATTTTATCTTCTGTCAGATTCTCTTTGAAATGAGCCAGGCCTTTTTCGTAATCATCCGGATTTGCAATGTCCAAATCTAAACTCCTGAATAACACGCGTTTGAGATTCGCCTTTGTGGCATTGATGACCAGTTCTTTTGCGGAGGAGTAAACTATATCCAAAAGATCCATTCGATCAAATCGTTCAAGTATTCCTGCACTAATCAATCTAAGTATCATCTCGCCGTAGTCGCTGATTAGGTAAGTCTGTAATGTCAGTATCTTGTTTTTTTGAACTGCGTCTTCGACTATCGATTTGATTTCTGATTCCGTTTTTTTCAAAGTGGGTACGAGTAGAACCACTCATAGAAAAAGGTCAAGAATTAGTTTTATAATTCAAAATTCTGGTTGGTTTTTGGTATCTATATGTTACAAATTGGTTGGTTTGGAACCATGATCCAAGCGCAAATTCAATTTATAGGTAGATTTCCATGACGGACAAAAAATACAGATTGGTGACAAGAAGCGATTTTGATGGTTTGATTTGCGCTGTGTTACTCAAAGAAATAGGTCTCATCGATGACATTAAGTTTGTCCATCCCAAAGATATGCAAGATGGGCTTGTTGAGATAACGGATCGAGACATCACAACTAATCTACCTTACGTGGCTTCAGCCCACCTAGTCTTTGATCACCATCTAAGTGAAACCATCCGAAATGAAAAGTTCCCAAATCATATCATTGACCCGAACGCTCCTTCTGCGGCCCGAGTCGTCTATGATTATTATGGTGGCCCAAAACGATTTCCATCCCGCTGGAACGATATGATGGACGCCGTGGACAAAGGGGATTCCGCCCAATTCTCAAAGTCTGAGATTTTGCATCCGGAAGGTTGGGTGCTTATGAATTTTTTGATGGATGCAAGAACTGGTTTGGGTCGTTTCCGAGAGTTTACCGTTTCCAACTACCAACTAATGATGAATCTGATCGACAGTTGTCGAGATCATGACATCAATTATATTTTGGCATTACCAGATGTCCAAGAACGAGTAAAACTATTTAAGGAACATGAACAAGCGGCGAAGGAACAAATATTGCGATGTTCTAAAGAGCATGGCAATTTGGTAGTGTTAGACCTTCGCAATGAAGAGACTATTTTTGCAGTAAATCGATTTATGATTTATGCTTTGTTCCCTGATTCAAATCTATCTATCCATGTTATGTGGGGTGTGAAAAAACAAAACACCGTTTTTGCGATCGGTAAGTCGATTCTAAATCGCACATCTCAAACAAACATCGGTGATCTATGTTTGAGTTACAATGGCGGTGGTCATTTTAATGCGGGAACCTGTCAAGTTCCGAACGAGTCCGCCGAACAAGATTTAAAAGACATCATTTCTATGATTTTGGCTAGCGAGTGAGTTTTTCTCTAAGCCAGCCATAAGTTTTGTCAGGAATTTCAAAAGGAAAGAAGTGAGTGGCTTCTTTCCAAATGGTCACAGAGGATTCTTTGTGATTTCGAGTGATCATTTTTGCTAAACTTGGGCTACATACATTATAGTTTTCTGGAATGATCACGTGTGTCTTTTTTGTAATTCGGTAGAATTGTAAATATACAAGATAATGTGCATGGCTAAAAATTTTTGATTCCACACGAGGATCACAACATAACATCACTTCATCGAGTTTTCCGACCTTTCGAAAGCAATGGGTAAGATAATCTTCATAAATTGATGGTTCAAAATTTGCGAAGGCAGGAAACTTTTTATAGGATCGTCTTACGAGTTCGAGAGAACTAAAATTTGGTCTTCGTTTGGCGGCGCCTCTCGCTAAAGGGTTCCCGAAGATTTTTGCAAGTGTCACCATTTTCAGTCCTAAAATGACTGGATCCCAGACAATTAAGGATTCAAATCTTTCAGGTTCTTTGACTGAAGCAAGTAAACTTGCGGCCCCTCCTAAAGAGTGACCAACCGTTGTTATCTGAGATAGACTTTCTTTTTCCAAAAGTGCCAAAATCTGATCTCGGAAAAAATACCAATTGTGAAAATCTAAACTCATCTCGCTTTTCCCGTGTCCGGCAAAGTCAAGAGCAAGCACACGATAATCCGCTTTCAGTCTATTGAAATAATATTGATAACAGCCTGCGCTATACCCATTCGCATGACAAAAAAGTAGGGGAGGTTTGTCACCTTCAGAATCATAATAAGCAAGATTCAAACCGGCAAAAGATAGTGTTTTCTGCTTCATTTTTCTATTTGACCGTCTTAGAAAAGATTCTAGATTGCCAGTATCCCATGCAATTCCAGATCATCCTCGTCTTCTGTATAGCGGTATTCTTTAACGCACTTGCCAATATTTTAATGAAGACATCCTCCCTTCAAGATGCGGAAAAACCGATCCAAGCAAATGCAACCGGCATTCTTGGAACCATTTTTAATCCATATTTTATGTTGGGTTTGACTGCTTTTGGATTGGCACTTTTAGGCTATAGATTTGTTCTTGGAAAAGGGCTAAAGCTCTCCCTTGCTTATCCCGTCTTTACATCAAGTGGTTTTATCATAGTTCTCGTCGCATCTGCAATATTTTTTAAAGAAAAACTCAATTGGACACAGTGGACAGGCATTGCATTTATATTAGTTGGTGTTTGGTTGACCGCATTGCAAATGTTTGATGTTGAGTCTTGATTCTAAAATTATCTAACTCGCGTCTAGCAGCTGCATTTTTACTAGTCCTTTTCATTTTTTGTAAACCGAATTCATCTCAATTACCTCCATCTACTAACACAAATTTTAAAAAAAAGAACGTTCTATGGATCGTGATCGATTCTCTGCGTGGAGATATCATTGGAAATTATGGTGTGACTCCAACGCTCGATTCATTATTAGAGTCCTCTTATGTTTTCAAAAATCATCTGGTAAATGCCGCCTGGACAAGGCCATCCACTATCGTATTTTTGACTGGGAAATATGCGTCACGTAGTCCTGTCAATTTTTGGGATTATCCGACTCCCAAACACGAAGTGATCTCGTTTTACCAAAAAGAACTTTATCCTTTGCCGAAGTATCTTTCGGAAAATGGGATCCATACCGTGATGGTGGGGAACAATCCATTCTTAACTGACAAATATGGATTGGGAGTGGACGTCGGGTTTCAAGAATTGTATGATTTTTCAAATTATCAAAATGATACAGTTCATATCACCAAAAAAACGCTGTCGGTTCTAGATGATTTGGTCTCTAAATCCAAACGGGATACTCCATTCTTTTTTTTCTTAAACTTTAATGATCCTCATAAACCATATACACCGCCCTTAGGTTATACGGAACGAATTAAAACCGATGAATCTTTGCATGAATTAAAAAGAAACTACCTTGGAGAAGTCGGATACATTGATGATCAATTGAATCTAATTTTTTCTCATTTGAAGGAAATTGGATTATGGGAAGATACCACGATCATCATAACAGCAGATCACGGCGAAGTGATGCAAGTGGAGCATTCCATCTCTCCGTTCACTGGAACCAATACTTTTTTTGGGCATGGGCAAGATTTGTTTCTTGAAAATATTTTTGTTCCGCTGATTGTCAAGTTAGCTGGTCAAACCAAAGGCAAAAAAATAGAAGATAGGACTCAATCTGTTGATCTTTACCCTTTTGTCTTGGACGAATTCCAGCTTGTACCTAAATCAAACTTGGATGGAGTTTCGCTTCACAATACGATCCAACAAATTCAAAAATCAGAAAGGTTGTATTACGGTGAAACTCGCTCAACGCAAGGAGTTGGCCTGGGCTTTGATTTTCTTCTGCAAAAGTCATTTCGATTCCATGAAATTGGAAAATTTTGGGAGGGATATGTTGGAAAAGAGATCTACCTTTACTTCAATGTTAAATCGGATC
>JAPZRK010000018.1 GCA_027531445.1 Leptospira sp. | reverse complement strand
TAAAAGGGAAATTCAGTTTCGACTCGAACCGGATGTTTGTCACCCATGCCCATTTCACTTAGAAAAATTTCACGTGAATAAAATCGAGAATACTCGAACGGATCTCGAAATTCGGTAAAATTATTTTCCGGAATCTTCGTTTGTTCCAATTTTAACTCATTGTATTTTTTAACGAGAGCCCGAGCTACTGGAATTTCATAAATTGCGTCTTCCGTTAATGACACCCGAATCGTGTCTCCAAGACCTTCTTCAAGTAGCGATCCGATTCCGATAGCAGATTTGATCCTTCCATCTTTGCCATCACCTGCTTCTGTTACACCTAAATGCAATGGATAATCCATTGATAGTTCATAAAATTTAGAAACGAGTAAGCGATAGGCTTGGATCATCACCTGTGGATTTGATGCTTTCATTGAAACAATGATATCTTTGTAGCCATTTCGTTCTGCGATGCGAATAAATTCGAGAGCACTCTCGACCATACCAATAGGCGTGTCTCCAAATCGGTTCATAATGCGGTCAGATAAGGATCCATGATTTGTTCCAATCCGCATGGAAACTCCGAGTTCTTTTGCTCGCAGAACGAGTGGTGTAAAAACCTCTTCTATCCTTTCTAATTCTTCTTCATATGCTTTGTCAGTGTATTCAATGATATTGAAATTTTTGCGGTCAGCAAAATTGCCGGGGTTGATCCGAACTTTTTCGACCCATTCCACACATTTGAGAGCCACTTGTGGTGTGAAATGTATGTCTGCAACAAGGGGAACACGAAGACCAAGTTCTTTCATCCGCTTTCTAATATTTGGTAAATTGTCAGCATCCGCTTGGCTAGGTACTGTTAGTCTTACGATTTCACATCCTGCTTTTTCTAGTTCGGCTATTTGTGTGATACTTTGTTCCGTATCTCTCGTGTTAGATGTAATCATGGATTGGATACGAATTGGGTTGTTGCCACCAATGCCCACAGAACCAACTTTTACTTCTCTCGTGGTTCTGCGTTTGTAATAAAAAGGAGATTCGTTGTATTTTGGATTCATCTGTTATGGTCTCATTATCTATAAATTTAGAGGCGAAAAAATGGGCAAGCAGTTCGAATTTTTGTTGGATGCTTTCAATTTCACCATCTGATCCGTCGAAACTCTAAATAGGGATCGGGATTCCTTAGAATTAGACATGAGCGTTGAAGTAAAACAAAATCTACGTAGAAAATATCGCGTGCAGGTGACAGTTGCCATCTACAGAGAGGGGAGTCTTTCTTACAAAAGTGAGATCCTTTCCCCTGCATATTACTCGAAACGCGCAGAAGCCCGAGACCACATCCGCCAGGAAATCAGGGAACGTTTGGCACATTCACGTTTTTTTCGGTCTGCACGACTGGACTATGATTTGGTCCGTTATACGGAAGAGGCATCTTGTAATACTTATTTAAGGTATTCTATCCAAGATACGGAAGTTTGAACCCTCAGAATCAACTCTTTTCCTGGTTTCACCTAAACAAAAGAGACCTACCTTTTCGCAAAAAAAAAGCCGCTTACGAGATCTGGATTTCGGAAGTTATGCTACAACAGACGCGCGTTAATGCAATGTTGCCATTGTATGAAAAATTTTTAGATAGATTTCCCGATGTATTTTCACTTGCAAAGTCTTCTGAAGAAGATGTGGTTTCCGCTTGGCAGGGACTAGGCTATTATAGCCGAGCCAGGAATCTGCGTAAGGCCGCCATCTATGTAACTCAAAATTTTAATGGTAGATTTCCCAAAGAATTGCATGAAATGCTTTTGATTCCCGGAATCGGTCCTTACACCGCACGAGCGATCCTTTCAATCGCCTATGATCTTCCGCATGCAGTATTGGACGGAAACGTCAAAAGGGTGTTAGCTCGCTATTTTTTATACAAGGATAACATACTTGGAAACAAGGCAGACAAAGAATTACAGATTCTTGCGGATTCATTTTTAAATCCAGAAGCTCCAGGCGATCATAACCAAGCGCTCATGGAACTAGGAAGCAGTCTTTGTCTTCCTGAAAATCCGAAATGTTTGCTCTGTCCATTATCCGAACCTTGTTTGGCTAATTCAGAAAACATGACAGACGTTATCCCAAAAAGGGAAAAAAAAGAAAAACAATTCCTTCTCAACGGGAAAGTATTGTGGATTCAAAATGGAAACGAGGTGCTCCTTGTCAGAGAATCCAAACAGCGATTTCTGAAAGGTATGTTCACATTGCCCATACTCTTTGAAGGTGAGTTGCCTTCAGTTCAATATGAACCAGACAAGCGAATCCTCCAATTATTTCGCAGTCTAGATTTTAACGAAAAAGGGAAAATCAAACATACCATAACCCATCATAAAATTTCTTTGTCTTTGGAAGAGGCAGTTTTTAAGCCTGATTTAGTTTCTAAAATCAATCATATTCTGGATGATCCCATTGAATGGAAATGGGTGGATATCAAAAACTTGACAGCGGAGTTTCCGTCTTCGATTGCAGGAAAGGTCTTAAAATATTTTTAATTTTAAATCGATGTAATTTGTGAATTCATTTAGGAAGCTTATTCTTTCCCAAGGCATTCGTTCGCCCGGCATTATGATTTATCAGTAGCTTATCTAAAGTTTTTTTGGTAACTCCATATAGCTAAAATTATGGCCATATTTAAAATTCTGTTCATCGCAAAATTCCCGCGTGCAAAGTTAACACTTCTTAAAAATTCCCTGGACATTCTATCAAGGATTGAAAGCGTTATTGTCAAAGAAGAATATGCGCATCATTACCATCCGCCAAATGAGATTTGAAGAAGCACGCATCAAACTAGAGCGCGAAATGAATGATGCCTTTATGGATGGGGAAAACTTCGTCGAAATTTTACATGGCATTGGAGAGGGGATTTTGAAAAGAATGGCGATTGACTATGTAGAGTCCTGCGATTTTTTGAAATTGGTAGACCGAGATCCTATGTTTCGGGGCAATCCTGGCACGACGTTGGTCGAGGTTCTTGCTCCTTCCAGGGAATATATCAATCGTTACAAAAAATGACAGATCCTAATGCGCACATTCAAATTTTAGATGTCACCCTCCGAGACGGCGAACAAACCAATGGAGTATCTTTCTCTTGGGAACAGAAATTAAACATCACTAAATTTTTGTTATGTGATCTAAAGGTAAATCGCGTTGAGATTGCAAGTGCTCGCGTGTCTCCCGGTGAGTTTGAAGCAGTCAAAAAAATCATCCAATGGGCAAAGTCAGAGGGACTCCACGACAAAATCGAAATTTTGGGTTTTGTAGATTTCGACAAAACGGTAACATGGATGCGCGATACGGGCGTGAAGGTTCTTAACCTTTTGACGAAGGGCTCGCTCAATCACTTAACCAATCAACTACGCAAGACCCCTGACGAACATTTTGACGATATTCGAAAAACAGTTCTTTTTGCAAAAGAGCATGACATCAAAGTAAATGTTTATTTGGAAGATTGGTCCAATGGTTACCTGCATTCTCGCGATTATGTGATCCAATATCTCAATGCGATTTCAAAACTTCCGGTAAATCGCTTCTTTCTTGCTGACACTTTAGGCGTAATGTCTCCCGACGAAGTCGAGCGAGCCATCACTGACCTTACTTCCTTGTTTCCTGCTCTATGGTTTGAATTCCATGGCCATAACGATTATGACTTAGCTGTCGCTAACTGCCTTGCCGCTGTTAAATCAGGAGCGAAAGGTCTTCATGTTGCAGTGAATGGTCTTGGGGAGCGTGCTGGAAATTCTCCTTTGGAAGCAGTCATTACAGCCCTTCATGACAAAACAAAGTACCGAACACAGGTCGTCGAAAAAGAAATCACAAATGCATCCAGACTCGTTGAAGTTTTTTCAGGCAAACGTATCAGTGACAATCGACCCATCGTCGGCGAAGATGTCTTTACGCAGACTGCTGGCATACATGCTGACGGAGACAAAAAGGGCAATCTCTATGCAAACCCTATTTTACCAGAAAGATTTGGGCGGAGTCGTGTTTATGCCCTTGGTAAACTTGCTGGCAAAGCGAGCATCACAGAAAATTTGAAACAGTTGGGGATGGTGCTCTCTCCTGAAATCGAAAAGAAAGTTCTCGCTCGTGTGATCGAATTAGGTGACCAAAACAAAACTGTCACCAAGGAAGACCTGCCATATATTATTGCTGATGTTTCTGGGGAAAATCTCTCTGTTCCATTCCATATCACTTCTTGCACTGTAACAAGTGGCATTGGAGTGAAGCCCACTGCAAATCTGCGTATCACATACAAAGAGACCGTTTACGATTCGCAAGGTGAGGGTGATGGCGGCTATGATGCATTTATGAATGCTCTAGGGAAAACTTTACAAATTCTGAATATAACGATCCCACCGCTTTTTAATTATGAGGTCAGAATTCCTCCCGGTGGGAACACAAACGCACTCGTTGAAACAGTGATCACATGGAAACGAGAAGGGGATCGTCAGCCCATTCGGACTATAGGTATCGATTCCGACCAACAAGTGGCTGCTATCAAAGCAACGGAAAAGTTATTACACATTATATTAGGTTAACTTATGGATCATTTGCTCATTGTAGGTCTTGGAAATCCAGGCGAAAGATACAAAGCAACCAGGCATAATATTGGTTTTATGATTTTGGATGTCTTTGCCAATCATTCCCATTTAAATTGGAAGGATAACAAAAAAGAAGAAGAGACCCAGACGAACCTAGACCACGTTAAATTACATTTGCTCAAACCCAAAGAATTTATGAATCTATCAGGAAACGCAGTGGCAAGGATCGCTAAGACCTACAAAATTCCTGCAGGTCAAATTCTTGTAGTGCAGGACGAAGTCGATCTACCATTTGGCAAAATCAAAAACAAAATCGGCGGTGGGACTGCAGGTCATAATGGTTTGAAGGACATTGTTGCAAAGATTGGTTCTGGGGATTTTCATCGATTGCGTTTTGGCGTAGGCAAACCAGAAAAGGGCCAGATGGAAGTTGCCGACTTCGTATTACAGAATTTTAATGCGGAAGAAAAGGTCACACTCGATTCACTCATACAAGAGTCTATCAAACGGATCGAAGATTGGATCAAAACATCTATAGCATCATTGCAAAAACAAAGGGATTCCGAATGACACAAATACCGCCAAAACACGATTCGGAAATCTCTCAAAACAAAGAGCTCACTGTTCTACTTGTGCAAACAGTAGTTAGCATCATCCTCGTGATCGGGGTTGTCTTTTTACTTGCATACTTTTTTAGATCAGAGCTTTTGACCTACTCTTCGGTATTCGTAAAAGAATTTGGTTACCTGGGTTTATTCTTTGGTATGGTTCTTTCCGATAGTTTACCTGCTTTTATTCCGCCGGACGCATTCCTTATGTTAGCTGTGAGCGGAGGTCTTGGTCATTTTATAACATTATTATCTATGTCAACGGGAAGCATTTTGGGTGGAAGTATTGCATATGCGATTGGAAGATTTTTAATTCCCAGCTTTCATTTAGGTAGAAAATTTGTATTGAACTATGAAGAAAAATTCCTTCCTTATGTTCGCCGCTATGGATTTTGGGCAGTGGTGCTTGCCGCACTTACTCCCATACCTTATTCATGGATGGCATATACAGTAGGCACATTTAAGATGCGGTTTTCCTTATTCTTATTTGGTTCCCTTTTTCGCATCGTGCGGATGACTGTTTACTTTTATGCGATGTATGCAGGTTGGATTTCGGGAGGTTAAGTTTTATGGAAGAAAATCGTCTCTTTCCCAAAACTTTGGATGAAATCATTTCTGAAAAGGTTCGTTTCTTTTTTCTGCCTGATCGTTCAGCCGCATTGATTAAAAATCTGATCGAAGGTCATGTCTCGGAACGTTCTTTGATTTGTTGTCACTCGGGTTGTGATGTTTGCAATGAAACTATTTTTAAATGTTATGAATCTGTAAAAAAAGAGATCTCACCACCCAATACTGTATGACCTCACTCTTTCCACCAAACAAACAGGTCCCACTTGCACATCAAATGCGTCCCAAAACTTGGGAGGACTTTTTTGGTCAGGAAAGAGTTGTCGCCCAATTGAAAAATCTCTCAAAACCCATGTCTGTCATTTTTTATGGTCCACCAGGTACCGGAAAAACGACATTAGCTCACATTATCGTTGAAAAGTGGGCTCTACCCAAACGGTATTTATCAGCCGTTACAAGTGGTGTAAAAGAGATCAGGGAAGTCATTGAAGAATCAAAAAAAATTGGAACCATCGCACTTTTTATAGATGAGATACATCGGTTTAGCTCAGCACAACAGGATGCCTTACTTCCTTCTGTGGAGGAGGGAGATTTGGTGTTAGTTGCCGCCACAACTGAAAATCCATCTTTTCGAATCAATCGAGCATTACTTAGTCGCTCCCAGGTGTTCCGCTTGGAATCACTGCTCCTCCAACAAAATCAAGAGATTCTGCATCGGACCTGGTTTAAAGTTGGAGCTGGGAAAACGTTGGCAAAAGATGCGGAAGAAAAAATCTTAAACGCGGCGGATGGAGATGCACGCAAGTTACTTGTCATTCTCGAAACACTACTTTCCAAATCGACTACAGAAGGGGAAATTACAGCGTCTGACGTGGATGAAGTATTAGGTGCAAGACTTCTTGCCTACGACAAAAACAAAGAGCAACACTACGATGTAATATCTGCCTTTATAAAATCCCTTAGAGGATCAGATCCGGACGCTGCATTATTGTATCTGGCCATTATGCTAGAAGGGGGAGAAGATCCCCTGTTTATTGCTAGAAGACTCGTCGTTTTTTCCGCTGAGGATGTTGGCAATGCCTCAGTTCATGCCCTTCCTTTGGCAATCGCAACCTGGCAGGCTGTGGAGAGGATCGGAATGCCCGAAGCAAGGATTCCTTTAGGTGAATGTACGACATTTCTCGCGAGCGCTCCAAAATCTAATGCGAGTTATTTGGCAATCGACAAGGCTTTACAATTTGTTCGAGAGCAGAAATTTTCCTATTCCATTCCCAATCACCTACGCAATGCACCGACCGCCACTCACAAATCAGAGGGGGCGGGAAAAGGTTACAAATACCCCCATAATTTCCCCAATCATTTTGCGGAAGAGTCGTATTTCCCCTTAGAATGGAAAGAAAACCCGCCGAGTTTTTACCTTCCGACAGAACAGGGTATGGAAAAGCATCTTCGAGAAAATTTACGTAAGCTCTGGGGTCAAAAACGATTCTAGCCTTGACAAAGCTCGAGATGAATGAGATGATTCTATCAATGGGTTCAGCACCTGATAGTTTCGCACCAGTCCTCCTCCAACTCGCTCTGGGAATCGGATTCTCAGCCGTCATCTTATCCCTCGCTTTTTTACTAAACCCCAAAAAAAGGTCAAAACCACAAGATACCTTTGAGTGTGGGGTCACCTACTATGGCGATGCGAGAGGATTGTTCAATATCAAGTTCTATCTTGTGGCCGTCTTATTCATATTATTCGATATTGAAGCGGTCTTTCTTTATCCATGGGCAGTCAATTTGATCAATTTTAAAAACGCCGGACTCGGTGGGTTTTTTCTCATTGAGATGTTTTTTTTCCTCGTGATCCTTGCCGTCGGTCTATACTATATCTGGAAAAAGGGAGCCTTAGAATGGGATTAACAGACGTTCTTTCAAAACCTGGTGAAATGTTCGGCGACATGTTTCAAGTTGCAAAACTTGAAAACGTAGTCCAATGGGGACAAAGTTTTTCGTTATGGCCTTATCCGTTTGCCACTGCTTGTTGTGGGATCGAATACATGAGCACATCCTGCTCCGATTATGACATTGCAAGATTTGGAGCAGAGAGACCTTCTTTTTCTCCAAGACAAGCGGACATGATCCTTGTCCTTGGCACCATTACTTATAAGATGGCTCCGGTTCTCCGTCAGATTTATGACCAGTTAGCTGAGCCCAAGTTTGTTATTTCAGTCGGTGCCTGTGCATCCTCCGGCGGAATGTTTCACACCTATGGCGTGTTACAAGGCGTCGATCGTATCTTGCCTGTAGATGTTTATGTTCCGGGTTGTCCTCCGCGACCAGAGGCTCTCCTTGACGCACTAATGAAACTCCAAAATAAAGTGCAGTCTCAAGGATTGGAGGCTAGACGCCAAGAGATCATGAAAAAAATTCAGGAGATCAATGAGAGAAATAAACCTCTCGTTGTTGTATGAAAGAACAAATTTTATCCTATCTCAGTTCCGAATTCTCACACTTCCTAATTCCAAATCGTGAGATCCAAACGAACTTACCTTTCGTAACACTGAAACCAGAGGGCATTGTTCCCGTATGTAAGGCGTTAAAGGAACATCCGGATTTTTCCTTCACCTTTCTCAATGACCTGACATCAATTGATTGGCTAGGAAAACATCCCATTCGATTCGAACTGATTTATTTACTCAAATCTCCACAAAACAAACACTTCCGACTCCAAATCCGTGTTCCGATTGAGGAAGGTGAAAGTATGCCAAGCATTGTCTCCATCTACGCTGGGGCAAACTGGCCAGAGAGAGAAGTATTTGATCTAATGGGTATACCATTTTCAGGTCATCCTCGTATGGAAAGACTCATCATGCCCGATAATTTTGTGGGACATCCACTTCGTAAAGATTATCCTTTGGAAGGGCCAGGGCAGGATTATTTAATACAGGATTTGCTCACTCTACATGTGAAAGAGGACATTAGCCCTAACTAAGGCCAGGCATCAATTTATGACAATGTATGAAAAAACAGCCGAACACTTCGGTCAAAAATACAAAGAGCTTCCAGAAGGACACCTTCTTGTCAACTTAGGACCGTCACACCCTGCTACACATGGGATCCTACAAAATGTGATTCAGATTGATGGAGAGCGTGTCGTTGAAGCAGAATCAGTGATTGGTTATGTTCATAGGTGCTTTGAAAAGTTAGGTGAACGATACGATTACAATCAGTTTTTAGTTTGTACTGATCGTATGAACTACGTATCTACTCCGCTTAATAATATAGGATGGATACTCACCGTTGAAAAAATGATGCAAATCGAAGTTCCGGAACGGGTCACCTATGTGAGGATGATCATTTCCGAACTTTCAAGAATCATGGATCATATCATCTGTAACGGAATTATGGGCGTTGATTTGGGAGCATTTTCGGGTTTATTACATTTGTTCCATCATAGAGAAAATATTTACCAGATTCTCGAAAAGTTAACGGGCGCAAGACTTACCACCACCTTTTGTCGAGTAGGTGGAATGGAAAGAGACATTTATCCAGAGTTTCAGAAAGAAATCAAATTAGTAATCAATGGCCTCAAACCAGCGATTGCAGAATTCCGTGAACTTTTGATCCGCAATAAAATCTTCAACGAAAGAACTGATGGCATAGGTGGTATCTCTGCTGACAATGCGATCGCCTATGGCTTCTCAGGGCCAAATTTGCGAGCGGCAGGTGTTCCTTGGGACATTCGAAAAGATGACCCATATATGCTATATGACAAGGTGGATTTTGATATTCCTGTTGGCGAAGATGGATCTGCTCTTCATCGCACTCTTGTTCGCATGGAAGAAATGACTCAATCCATACGTATCATCGAACAACTCATTGACGGTATCCCAGAAGGCCCTTACCATGCAGATGTTCCGCATTCTTTCCTACCACCAAAAGACCGTGTCTACCATAACATGGAAGAATTGATCTATCATTTCAAAATCATCATGCACGGCATCAAAGTACCGCCAGGTGAATACTACCATGCGACCGAGGCGGCAAATGGTGAACTCGGATTTTATGTAGTTTCCGAAGGTGATAAAACACCTTGGAGAGTGCATGTTCGTAGACCATGTTTTTGGTATTACCAGGCATTTCCGATGATGGTCAAAGGTGGACTGCTAGCGGACACCATTGCCACAATGAGTTCGTTAAATGTGATTGCAGGGGAGTTAGATTGTTAAATGGCTTATCAATTTTCTCCAGATTCTGAAAAACGCTATCAAAAGCTTGTCCCTCAATTTCCAAACAAACGTTCTTTGATACTGCCATGTCTTTTTCTTTTGCAACAAGACCAAGGCTTTGTTGACCAAGATGGGATGCAATACATTGCAGATCGGATCGGCTCTCCGATTTCACTGGCCCATGTTCATGGTGTTGCAACATTTTATACGATGTACAACAAAAAGCCAGTTGGGAAGTTTCATGTTCAAATCTGCGCAAATATTTCCTGTTATTTGGCAGGCTCCGATGATATCACTAAAAAAGTATGTAGTAAGTTAGGTGTAGAAAAGGGCGAAACAACGAAGGATCGTCTTTTTACCGTAGAAGAGGTTCAGTGTCTTGGAGCTTGTGGGTTCGGTCCCGTAGCTCAAATCAACGATAGCTATTATGAAAACCTGGACCCAGAAAAAATAGATCAGATCTTAGAAACATTGGCAAAGAAGGCTTAGTTATGGGCTTACGCAAGCTACTCACAACACATATTGATCATCCCGAATCAAACACACTTGCTCACTACTTATCTGTAGGCGGGTATGAATCGTCCAAAAAAGCACTCAACACAATGACCGCAGAACAGATCGTCAACGATGTGAAAAATTCTGGGCTTAGAGGACGAGGTGGTGCAGGATTTCCAACTGGTCTTAAGTGGAGTTTTATCCCAAAAATAGACAAACCCAAGTATCTTATCTGCAATGCTGACGAAGGAGAACCAGGCACATACAAGGACCGCCTCCTCATTGAAAAACTCCCGCACATGCTGATTGAAGGGATGGTCATTGCGGCAAAGGCGATCGACTGCCACCAAGGTTATATCTACATCCGTGGTGAATTTATGAAAGGCATTGCCATAGTAGAGAAAGCCGTTGAAGATGCGTATGCCCAAGGATTGCTTGGAAAAAACATACAAGGTTCAGGATACGACTTCGAACTTGCCGTTTACTCCGGAGCTGGTGCTTACATTTGTGGAGAAGAATCCGCTCTTATCAATTCTCTTGAAGGTAGGAGGGGTCATCCAAGACTCAAACCACCCTTTCCTGCAGTTTCAGGATTGTATGCCTGCCCCACAGTTGTAAACAATGTAGAAACATTTTGTAACGTCCCTCACATCATTCAGATGACAGGTGAGGAATACAAAAAGATTGGCACGGAAAAATCTCCTGGCACTCGACTTTTCGCTGTTAGCGGTCATGTTAAAAACCGAGGCATTTATGAAGTAGAAATGGGCACGCCAATGAAGGAACTCATTTATGATATCTGCGGAGGCATCCGGGGGGACAAATCCTTAAAAGCTGTGATTCCTGGTGGATCTTCTTCGCCTATATTGACAGCCGACGAAGCGATGACGGCAACAATGGACTATGAGTCCATTGCCAGTCTCAAATCAATGTTAGGTTCGGGAGCGGTGATCATTTTATCAGAAGAGGCGGACTTGGTAGAGACTACGTATCGACTTGCCGAATTTTATTCTCACGAATCTTGTGGGCAATGTACCCCTTGCCGAGAGGGAACACATTGGGTAAAAGACATTCTCCACAAGATCAAAGACGGACATGGCGAGCAGAAAGATGTGGACTTACTTTTTTCCATTGCAAGAAACATGGAAGGTGGAACCACGATTTGCCCGTTAGCTGATGCCTGTGTCATGGCTGTGCGCCCAACCATGCAAAAATTCAAAGACGAATTCTCAAAGAGACTGCAAGGGACAGCTAACTAACCATGGAATGGGGAATCATCATCGCCTGGGCAATCAAAATATTTGCTCTATTTTTTGTTATTTTGACTGGTGTCGCATACTACACCTTAGCTGAACGTAAGTTTGCTGGCTTTATCCAAGATCGACCAGGTCCCAATCGCGCAGGTCCTTTCGGAATTTTTCAGCCTCTTGCCGATGGAATCAAGTTTATCTCGAAAGAAGAAATCTTCCCCAAGAATGTATCGAAAGGTATGTATCTGCTTGCGCCTACGATCTCCATGACTTGTGCCATTCTTGCATGGGCGGTAATTCCTTTTGGAGGTACATTACCGGCTCCTTTATGGCTCACTCAATTAACGGGAGTCACTGCAATTGATCTACAAGTTGCCAATCCTGATTCGGGAGTGCTCTACATGCTAGCAGTATCATCGTTTGCTGTTTATGGGATCATGATTGCAGGTTGGTCATCAAATAACAAATATTCACTTTTGGGTGGAGTTCGTTCCACTGCTCAAATGATCAGCTATGAACTTCCCATGGGACTTTCCATCGTAGTTATCGTAATCATGTCTGGATCCCTTCGGTTAACGGACATTACCGAAGCACAAAAAGATTTATGGAATATCATGACTCCTCCTGGTTTCATTGCTTTTTTTATTTACGTAACCGCGATGTTTGCCGAGACAAATCGTCTGCCTTTTGACTTAGCTGAGGCAGAATCTGAGCTTGTAGTAGGCTTCCATACAGAATACGGAGCCTTCAAATTTGCCATGTTCTTTCTTGCTGAGTACATGAATATGATTACCATGTCTTGCCTCACGACCTTACTTTTTTTTGGCGGATATAATGTTCCTTTTGGTATTGGAAAAGGTGCAGAATATGAAGCCTTTATCGGTTTGGGATTTTTTATTGCAAAGGTCCTCTTTTTTGCCTTTCTCTTTATTTGGGTTCGTTGGACCCTTCCAAGATTTCGTTATGACCAATTAATGCGGATCGGTTGGAAAAAAATGATCCCTTGGGGTTTGTTTGCAGTTATGTTTGCTTCTATCTATACTGTATATTGGAAAGAATCATGGGTGAGGTTGTTTTTATGAATCTGCCAGATAGCCCTGAAGTTTATCTTTTTCTCTTCTTTGGTGCAACAACCATTCTTACTGCGATTAGTGTGATTTTTCAAAAGAATCCGGTCTTCTCAGCCGTTTCTCTCGTCTTTACTTTTTTCTCGCTCGCAGGAATCTACGGGATAATGGGCGCCATTTTTATCGCCACCATGCAGGTGCTTGTTTATGCAGGTGCGATTATGGTTTTGGTTGTGTTTGTTTTGATGTTGCTTTCCCAAAGGGCTGAATCACTCTCAAAATACTTAAAACACCCATTTCGTGTTTTTTTCCTTTCCGTTTTTGCCTTTTCCTTTTTCTTTGTCCTTCAATCTGCCCTGAATACGGGGGTACCGTTTTCCCAGTCTCCAGGTAAAGGGTATACCAATGGAATAGAAACTCAAAAAACCTACGAATACGCCATTGCCGGCACATCTACGGTTCAAGCAAAGGGAAACGTTGCTACGGTAGGTGCTTCAACTTACTTAGATTATGTGTTACCATTTGAAATGATCTCTTTGTTACTCTTAGTTGCTGTCATTGGTGCAGTTATCCTGGCAAAACGAAAGCTAGGTGATTCCGAAGCGGCAAAGGACCCGATTTTATGAACCAAATGATTTCTGGAATTCCCATTCCTTTCTTTTTAGGCCTAGCAGGCATTTTATTTTCCATCGGTGTCCTTGGTGTTCTCATTCGTCGCAATGCCGTAGTTATTTTTATGTCCGTAGAACTGATACTCAACTCGGTAAATTTAGTATTTGTAACCTTTTCTAAATCTTTGTCAAACGTGTCGGGCGAGGTGATCGTTTTTTTCGTGATGGCTATAGCGGCCGCTGAGGCGGCAATCGGTCTTGCCCTTGTCATTGCCATCTTTCGGCAAAAAAAATCCACTAATGTGGATGAACTCCAATCGTTGAAGTGGTGAATATGTTAGATTTATTTCCATTAGTTGTCCTTCTTCCTTTACTTGGATTTTTGCATAATGCTTTCCTACGTGATCGCATACCTCACCGTTTTGCGGGAGCGATTGGAACGATGGCAGTGTTTTTGCCATTTTGTATATCCTTGTTTGCATTTATGGAATTTCGTCCGATGGAAAGGACGGCACCTCATATGATCGTTTTGTTTCCCTGGATCCATGTTGGCAGCTTTCAAGCAGACATAGCATATCAAATCGATCAACTTTCGCTTTATATGGTTCTCATCATAACAGGCATTGGTACATTAATTCATTTGTACTCAATGGGATATATGAAGGGGGAGCATGGGTATGCAAGATTCTTTGCTTATTTGAATCTCTTTGTTTTTTCAATGTTAAATCTGGTTCTCTCGGACAATCTACTGCTTACTTTTTTAGGTTGGGAAGGGGTAGGTTTGTGTTCTTATCTATTGATTGGATTTGAATATGAAAAAAACTCTGCGGCAAACGCAGGGATGAAAGCCTTTATTGTGAACCGAATTGGTGATGTTGGTTTCATTATCGGCACGGGGTTTCTCTTTTGGTTGACTGGGAGTTTACGTTATGCGGAGATTCAAACAGTCATTCCAGGACTCACTGGGTTTTTACCATATGCAGACCTGATAGCCCTTTTCTTTTTCATCGCCGCGATGGGAAAATCGGCACAGGTTCCTTTATATGTTTGGTTGCCTGATGCGATGGCTGGTCCTACGCCCGTTTCCGCTCTGATTCATGCCGCAACGATGGTGACAGCGGGTGTCTTTCTCATTGCACGACTCAATATTGTCTTCTTAGTTGCACCTAATACTTCACTGTTTATTGCATGTATTGGAGCGTTTACGGCACTCTTTGCCGCTACAATAGGAACCTTACAAAATGATATCAAAAAGATCTTAGCTTACTCTACTGTTTCTCAGCTCGGTTTTATGTTCTTGGCCATGGGTGTCGGAAGTTATGTGGCGGGACTATTTCATTTGATGACTCATGCATTTTTCAAAGCACTTCTATTTCTCGGTGCAGGTTCTGTGATTCACATACTACACCATGAACAAAACATCCGTAAGATGGGCGGACTTTTCGGTAAAGTCAAAGTTACATCCATAACATTCTTAATCGGTACACTTGCCATTGCTGGTCTCCCACCGTTTTCAGGGTTCTTCTCAAAGGATTTGATTTTAGAAAAAGCTTATCAATTCCCTGTTTTTGGACAAGCACTGTGGACCATGGGAATCGTGGCGGCTTTCTTTACTGCATTTTATATGTTCCGACTGGTGTTTGTTGTTTTCTTTGGAAAAGACAATACGGACACTCACGGAAAACAAATTCATGAATCACCGATGACGATCACACTCCCACTCGTCGTTTTAGCGGTGGGTGCGGCCCTTACCGGATTCTTGCAAACACCACACTTCTTTTTAAACCTTCATACTCTCGAGTCTTTCTTTGAGCCTGTTCTTTTACCTGGCAAAACATTTGCCGCAAGTACGGGACTCGCCGTTTCCTACCTTGAGATTTCTGAAACGCAAGCGGTCGGCCTCGCTGGATTTTCTGTAATCATCGCTCTAGTTGGAATATCACTTGCGTATATCTTTTATATGTCTAAGTCGGCAACCATAACAGAGGAACACACTGGTTTTCGGAAGATACTATTTCATAAATATTATATCGACGAGATCTATGATATCGTTTTCGTAAAACCATTTATGGCAGTATCGAAAGCCATTGGCCTTGTATTTGATCGTTATGTCATCGATCGTTTTTTTGTTGGTATTGGCTTTTTATTTTATGGTATGGGTGGCATCCTTCGAAGAGTCCAAACTGGATTTGTCGGTGACTACGCATTGCACATATCAGTTGGGTCATTTCTCATCGTAATCTATTTACTCATGAAGGGAGTTTAATCGGTGCCTACTCAAATCATATCGGTCATTCTCGCAATTCCACTTTTAGCTTCGCTTCTCATTGTTTTTCAGAGAAGGGTGGGAAATATCATCGTTATTTCTGCGTTATCCTCAGCATTTTCAACCATCCTGTCCTTCGGGTTGTTTTTCTTTTTTGACCCCAATCAATCGGGTCTTCAATTTGTTCATTGGATTCCAGATTGGATTGTTTCAGGTAGATTGAGCATAGACTATCACGTAGGTCTAGACGGAGTTTCTCTCCTATTGTTTAGTCTCACTGCATTTTTGTTTTTTATATCGAGCATTGCATCTTGGTCCAATATTCCAAAAAAGATTAAAGAGTTTCATATCTGTCTTCTCGTCTTGGAAACATCTGTGTTAGGTGTTTTTGCGGCAGGAAACTTGGTTCTCTATTATGTTTTCTGGGAAGTTATGGTGCTTCCCATGGTTCTTATGATTGGTATCTGGGGTGGTGAAGATAGAACAAAGGCGGCATTAAAATACTTCCTGTTCTCCATGGCGGGATCCTTGTTTATGCTAGGTGGCATTCTGACCTTGTATTTCAAAACAGGTAAAACTTCTATCGAATCGCTTGCGACTATGGATCTTTCCATGTTCACAACGGAATTGCAATGGTTTTTATTCCTTACGTTTGCGCTCGCATTTGCTATCAAAATCCCTCTCTTTCCTTTCCACACTTGGATGCCTGATGTTCATACCCAAGCGCCTACAGTTGGTTCGGTGGATTTGGCCGGTGTGCTATTGAAAATCGGAGCATATGGCTTCATTCGTTTTTGTATTCCATTTTTTCCAGGTATCAGTTTGGAATCGAAGGATCTCTTCCAGATTCTGGCTGTCATCGGGATTATTTATGGTGCAATGGCGGCTCTCGCTCAAAAGGATATCAAGCGGATCATCGCCTATAGTTCCTTGTCCCACTTAGGATATTGTATGTTAGGTCTTTTTTCTTTCACGGAAGAGGGAGTGGTCGGCGGAATGTTACAAATGATTTCTCATGGTATCTCGACCGGTATGCTCTTCCTTATGATCGGAATGATTTATGAAAGGGCAAGAACGAGAGATATTTCAGAGTTCGGTGGATTAGTCCGCCATATGCCTGTTTATTCTATCTTTTTTATCATCGCAGTCTTATCATCTGTGGGTTTACCTGGGACCAATGGTTTTGTTGGTGAATTTTTAATCCTCGTTGGAAGTATCAAAAGTAATTATTATTTCGGTGTTAACGAGGCTGGTCGAGTTGTATTGTTCGCACTGTCTTTGGTTTATTT
>JAPZRK010000002.1 GCA_027531445.1 Leptospira sp. | reverse complement strand
ACTATTATCCGGAAGGATTCAAACAAGATCAAGCGGTAAGAGAAAAAAATTCGGGAAAACTATAAGTTTTTTTAGAAGAAGTACTAGCTAGGCGGAAAAAAAATGAAATCTTCTCCGCCTTATGTCTTGCAAGAAATGGCTCTATATGGTAATCGCAAGCGATTGAAACAATCTCTTGCGAAAATAGTAGCCAAGAGAGAGACCAATCGCAACCAATCCGAGTGCCAATTCCCATGCATAGGTGTGCACCGAATCAATCAAAATTGCGGCAAAATGTCCTGGAACGTAGTTGGATTTAATATCTACAACATAGGATTTTTGGGAGGTTGTCATCTCTTGTTCAAACCAGTTTCTAGATAAAGTTCCTTTTGAGCTTGCCCATTCTTTGAAGGCTGGATAACCAGTTTTACCAGCATTAGTCGGGTCTAAAATATTTACAACTTCCCGAGGGTAATTGAATACGCCAGGGACGATGACGCCGAATGGAAAGCCGGTAATGCGATCAATATATAGGTCGTAAGAATTTGAGCCTGCTGATTTAAAAAAACCAGGTCGGTAGATTCGTTCGCCTGTTCCACTCACGGCAAGGAAATAGTTGAGATGACCACCGGAAACATTGTTACCAGTATAGAGATCCACAGGTTCTGCGAAGGTGATTGTAAATTCAGCAGTCATTCCCAAAACAAAGTTGAGAGTTCCTCCAACGTTAGGAGCATTTTTAACATTGTAGAGTGTATTTTTCGAATTTGGAAATATCAGTAAACCCTTCTTCAATTCGGCAGAGGTTAGAGTGCCACCAACACAATCCCCAACATTCGATGCCGAGGAGAGGGCAAGCGAACAATTCATTTGGGAAGGAGAAATCGGATTTCCGTCCTTACCTATATAATTGATCTCGAATTGAGCGGAAGTAGGGACATCCAAAGAAAGACGAAGATCATGATTGAATCCGGCACCCTTTCCTACATGAGTGAACACCCCACGTATTGCCTTTACTTTGCCGGTCGGTGTGTGATCAATTTCGGTTCTGAAGATAGAAACATGGTCGTTCAAATCCATGTCATTTCTTGGATTGACAGTTCCATTGGTAATGAATGCGGATTGGTAGTAATCTTCCCAGGCGAGGGTAAACTTGCCAGAATTGACGGTCCAACCCAAAGTCGCATCATCAGGAAAGCCATCATTTTCGTCCAAAACGCCATCACAGTCTGCATCAATTGCTGTTAGGCAACCAGCAACGCCGCCGAAATCAACAGTGCTTAGGTCAATTTCTGGTGCAACGACGACTGTTCCGCCACCGCCAGGGGGATTTGTGCCACCATTGCCATTTCCGCCACCAGGTACCGAACCCGCTGGAACTTGGATGGGAAGTCTTCCCGTAATCTCTTGTAGCTGTCCATTTTTGGGATTTCTACCGAGCACTGTGATAATGACTTCCGAGACATTTGGTCGAACAGAAAAACGGATCGTAACAATGCCGTCCGATCCTGTTTGACCTTGGGAAAGAAATTGAGGGACTCCGATTGTGCTTTGGTCCTCACTCACTTTGACAGTGATACCGGAAAGCGTACCATCTTCGTTGGAAACACGGATCGTGATAAATGTGCTTATCGAGTTATCCCAAAGGAAGGTATCATTTAATACTTGGAAAGAAATATTAGAAGTAATCTGAGTTTCACCGCCTGGTGTTACGAAGACATCATCGCCAGTAGCGCCGCCAGTGGATCCACTACCAGTAGATGAACCATTGTCAAGAGGAACTACAGTAAATGTATCTCCAGATGCGGCATTTTCAATGGTAGTCGGAGATGCTGCAACCGAGGATGTATTTCCTGTAGATCCACCACCTAGCATGAGTAGAAATAATGGTAGTCCTTTCTTCTTTGAAGAACAAGCACTAACTAAGGCTAGTAATATGATGATAGATAATAAACGTTTTAGCATTTGATCCTCGCATGATGCTCTTATTCAAAATGGATAAGACTCACCCAGTTAACATATCGCTTAAAACAGATTAAAAATCAAGCGGAATCAGGAAAAAAAAGATCTATGCTGAGTTTCTAAATTGCAATTGTGTCAAACGTTACAATTTGGAAACATTCTGTCATGATATTGTAATTATTGTCTAGAAATTGTCTTTAAGACTTTTTCGCAATGTGACCAACTGCATTTCCAAAGACAAAATTTTGATACCTTACTTGTTTGAAACCGATTTCACCAAGAATGGTTTGTAACGTTTCTTGATCAGGATAAACGGTTGAAGAATGCGGAAGGTAATCGAACATCTCGTGTTTTTTTCCATAAATTAGATAACCAAATATAGGTACGATGTGGAAAAAATAGAAGTCTGCAAACCACTTAAGGAATTTTGGACGGACTCGGCCAACATCTAAATTTATAAATACACCAGATGGCGAGAGTACTCGGTAAATTTCTTTCAAACATTTTTTTAAGTCAGATACATTTCGAAGGCCGAATCCCATAGTAATCAAATCCACACTGTTATCATCAAATTCGTTTAAATTCATCGCATCACCAACAATTAGGTTTACTCTTGATTTATCACCTATTTTATGTTTGGCGTATGAAAGCATATTCTCCGAAAAATCTAATCCGATCACTTTTTGAAGGTGATTCAATTTAGAAAGCCTAGTGGTAATATCTCCAGTTCCGCAACAAAGATCCAAGGCGATTTTTGCATTCGGGCATTCTGTCAGGGATTGATTGATGATCCAATTTTTCCAAGTCCTATGTAAAAAAAAACTATTCCAATCGTTGAATCTATCATAAGCTTTTGCAATATGATCAAAATTGGTCTTTACATATTCGGGTTTCTTTTCAGGAGTAGGTAACTGATACTGGTTCATAAAAGGTTGTTTCTTCCATGAATTGGACATTTTCTTTTGGTGCAAATTTCATTTTATTCGTTTTATTCACTTTTTCTATAACTAGTTTTGCACTCTTTATTCATACTTTTTTGAAAATCAGAAGTTTCGATCATCTGTCATTTAAAAACGAAGATAAGGAGAAAGATATCGAGTTTCTTCTTAATCTACACTTTTTGCCTTTGGAGCGCGCCTTAGATTGGCTTCCTGCCATTGCTTCTATCTCGATGTTACTTGGACTTATGGGAACGGTTCTCGGTATCTATTCTTCTTTTTCTGATATGCAATTATCAGGGAAGGCAACAATTGATGTGTTAGCTGGTGGAATAAAAGATGCACTCGTGACTACCATCGTGGGTCTTGCGGTCGCCATTCCATCTCTATTCTTTGCACAAATTTTGGAATCGTCTCTTTCGAAATTGGAAGAAAGGATCATTCAAAGTCGGAATCATTAGGATGAGAGGTCGAAGAAAAAACAAAAAAAAACAAATCGAAATTAGCAGTCTAATTGATATTTTATTTATTCTTCTGATCTTCTTGATGTTATCTGTTAGGTTTACCGAATCTCGTACACTCCAAGATTTTAATTTGCCTAAGTCGGACGCAAATCTAGTGGGTGATTCAACGAATGAAGTTAGTATCTCAATTTCCAAGGAGAGTAGTTATTTTTTAAATGGATCGCCCATTCAAAAATCCAATTTGATCCGCTTTATAAAAACGGAATTGGATGTTGCTAAAAATCCAACAATCATTTTGGAGATGGATGTTGATTCGAAATTTGGTGATTTCTATGAAATTACTGAAATATTTAAAACTAAATCGATTTCGAAAATTCAAATTTCAACTTTAAAAAAGTAGTCTAAATGTTTTGTTAGTTGATAGTTTGCATTAAATCTACAAAAAATTTGAACTTACGATCGGTTGCCTTTTTTTCTAAAATTGACAAAGCCTCTGTTTTGTTTGGTAAATGATTCAATAAGTATAGAAGTTTTTGAAAATCTTGTAACCGAATGAGACTTAGAATTTCCGTTCGGTTTTCTTCTTCTGATTCCAATAGAAATTGTTTAACCATCGAAAGTTCATCAATATCTTGAAAATCACTGCGAATCAATTGATTTGAATTTATAAATTTTATAGGTTCAGCGTTCAACAAACTTTGAGCATCAGAGCTGTTGTTGTCAATCTGAAGAGGTAATTGAAAAACAAACGTTGATCCCTTACCAAGTTCGCTTTTTACCGAGATACTGCCTTTGAGAAATTGTACAAGTTGGCGAGAAATCGAAAGTCCAAGTCCAGTACCTTCTTGATAGGCGGAGCCAATATCTGTTTGGTGAAATGCTTCAAATATGATTTCTAATTGGTCTTCTGGAATTCCAATTCCGGTGTCTTGAATTGAAAATTCTATTAAGTCTATGCCATCAATGTGTTTAGATTCTTTCAAAGAAATATCTAACAAAACTTCCCCTTGATTTGTAAACTTCAAAGCGTTACCAATCAAATTGATTAAAATTTGTCGAATTTTTTGAAGGTCACCAAAGTAATTTGTTTCAGGAATAGATTTAATGCTGTTTAATCGGAAAGTAATTCCTTTTTCTAAGAACCGATAACCAAACATAGAAAATATAAAATTATAAAGTGAAACAAGACTAAAGACCTCTCGGTTTTCCGTCATTTTACCAGCTTCAATTTTTGATAGGTCCAGAAGATCATTGATCATACCCAACAAATGAACCCCGTTTTGATGGAGTGAGTGGACGTAACCTTTTAGATGCTCCGGTAAGCTTGGATCTTTCGCAAGAATTTGAGAATAACCAATGACTGCATGCAAAGGTGTTCGTAGCTCATGAGTAATCTTTGAAAAAAAAGCCGATTTAGATTTATTCTCTTCATTCATACAAAAATTATGATTTGCTTAATCCGCAATTTCCAAAAGTAACATCGTCATGTCATCGGCTACCTTTTGGTTGCTATAATTTAAAACTGCATTTTCTATTGAATCCAAAAAATCGCGTCCTCTTTTATTAAAATGAATCTTTACAATGTTTAAAAATGCCTTTTCCCCTAAATAATTTTCATCTTCATCAGGAACTTCAAACATTCCATCACTGAATAAAAATAAACGATCTCCTGGTTCCAAACCAATTTCTTCATTTTCAGTGAGTAAATTGGGAAACATCATCAAACAAAACCCCTTTGTTCCCAAGCGGAGTAAATTCCCATCTCGCATAAGAATCATACTATGATGACCAGCCATAGAATAGGATAGAATTTTATCTACCGGGTTAAATCTAAAATAAATGGCACTTATAAAATGTGTTGTGATCATTGGGCTAAGAGTATTATGGATTAAATACAAACATTCACTAGGTGTTAAAAAGGATTGATTCATAGTTTTAAATGTAATGATCGCCATTAACGAAACCATAGCAGCGGCAATCCCATGACCAGTCACATCGCCAAATAAAATATCGAGATCTCCATTTGGCAATAGATCATAGGTAATAAGATCACCTCCGACCAAGTCCATAGGAGTATAAGATGTATAAATTTTATAATAATCTGAGGGAGGAAACTGGAATTTAACAAGGTTTTGTTGATTTGCCCTAGCAAGATTTAAATCTTGTTTGATGGAATGAATTAGGTTGATTCTTTCTTTTTCGAGATTTTTGATTTTTATGTGTGTACGAATTCGGGCGAGGATTTCTGCTTCTTGAAATGGCTTGGTAATGTAATCAATTGCACCTGTTTCAAAACCTCTGACAATATCTCTTGTTTCATTCAGCGCAGATAAAAATAAAATGGGAATATGTTTTGTTTTTTCTTCCGAAGTCAGTTTTTTTGCCACTTCCAGGCCACTTATTCCGGGCAACAATATGTCCAAAAGAATCAAATCTAATTCTAACGCATCTGCAAGTTCTAATGCATATTCACCATCATAAGCGACTACTACTTCATATCCCGCTTCCAAGAGAATGTGTGTAATGATTTCGACGTTCGTTTCGTTATCATCGACTACAAGAATTTTTGGTGGTAAATCTAACACTCCTTTGAGAGTGTAAGTGATAAAACATTTTTTGCAAGATAAAATTGAGAAAGATTATTCACATAGATATGGACGCTTTTTTTGCTTCAGTAGAGCAGCGAGATCATGCGGAATGGCGAGGAAAACCACTTGTGGTTGGAGGACCTCCCAACAGTCGAGGGGTAGTCTGCGCCGCAAGTTATGAAGCTCGTAAATATGGTGTTAAATCAGCAATGTCATGTTATCGTGCTTATCAACTTTGCCCCAATGCCATTTTTACTCCTCCAAGATTCGAAGTTTACAGATTGATTTCAAAACAGATTCGAGAAATATTTTTAGAATATACCGATTTAGTTGAACCATTATCACTCGATGAAGCATATCTTGATGTAACAGTTAATAAGTTGGGAATCCAACATGCAAGTGTAATCGCAAAAGAAATCAGAAGGCGTGTATATGAAAAAACTGGTCTTACTTGTTCGGCTGGCGTTGCAGAAAATAAACTGTTAGCGAAAATCGCTTCTGAACAAAACAAACCGAATGGGTTGTTCGTCATTCTTCCAAACGATTCCCACAATTACTTAGCTGATCTCAAGCTAAGTAAATTTCATGGCATTGGCAAGATCACATTTGAAAAGATGCAAAGTTTTGGATGGGAATTTGGAAGGGATCTTTTAAAAATCAAGGAAGAAGAACTCATCAAACATTTTGGAAAAATGGGTCGTCGCTACTTTGAAATGGTAAGAGGTATAGATGATCGTCCAGTCGAGTCATCTAGAGAAGCAAAATCAATAGCGGTAGAAACAACATTTGAGAAGGACAGTGATGACTTTGATTCGTTGTTGTTGGTATTGGAAAACCTAGCCATCGAATTGTCCAACAGGATAAATAAAAGAGATAGGATGGGAAAAACTCTTACAATCAAAGTTAAATACGCTGATTTTACTCTTAAATCAAGAAGTGTTACTTCCGAATCATTTTTATACTTGGCGAAAGACATTGCAGATCAATCATCGAATTTGTTTCGTAATTTTTGGAGTGAAAATGTCTCTTCTTCAAAAAAGGTCAGGCTTTTAGGGATTTCGTTGTCTAATTTAAATCACCTAATGGCGACAGATGATGGTCAACTGAGTTTATTTTAAACGAATTAATGAGAATGAGTAAATATTTATGTTAGATGATAATACAGACGAACTAGAAATGTTAGGTCCCCTTGAAGTTTTAAGAGTGGCGGGAGATCCAGAAGCGCCTACCGTTGTGGTTTTTCACGGATATGGTGCAAGTGCTTTTGATCTATTCCCGATTCACGATGTCTTAACAACAGAACAAAATTTTAATTGGGTTTTTGCAAATGGGCACCTCAAAGTTCCGTTAATGCCTGGTTATACTGGTCGGGCTTGGTTCCCGATAGATATGGCTGCTTTGGAAGAGGCTATGCGCACCAAAAGTATGCGTACATTTGCGGACAAAGATCCAGAAGGAATGCAAATTGCAAGAGATTCAGCTCTGTTAATGATACAATCTCTTGGTATACCATGGAATCAAATTATACTAGCTGGCTTTTCTCAAGGAGCTATGTTAGCGACAGACTTGATGTTACGTTCAGATTCTTTGCCGAAAGGACTCATGGTTCTTTCTGGAGCATTACTAAATGAAACTTTATGGAATTCTCTTGTCGTTAAAAAATCTAACTTAAGGTTTTTTCAATCGCATGGTGAGTATGATCAAATTTTAGGTTATGCGAATGCAAAAAAACTTGAAAAGATGTTTAGGGATGCGGGAATGTTAGGTGAATTTATTGGATTTCCAGGTGCTCATGAAATACCTCAAGTTGTAATTCAAGGTATGAGTAGATACTTAAATAGCCTTTCGTGATCTTTATTCAAATGTATCGTGAAGACGATTGTAAATTTGGTAGTATCGTGGTAAGAAAGTAATTAAGATATAAACTTCAATGATGGAGCTTATTATCAAAATAGGGATCTCGATTACATTTATAAATAAAGTGAATGTAGCAAGTGAAGTAATACTTTTACCGATATGAATCCAAAAATAATAGAGTAGTAGTATGTAATTTAATGTCGTCCCCCATTTCGGTATCATTTTAGGTTTTACAAAAAATGGAATTTTTTTCCAAACCATTAATACAGGAATCACGGAAAGTTGCAGAATATCCCTTAAAAAAACAATGCCTACATAGAAAGCAGGTGCGGCACCCTTTAGATACAAAAAAAGAAAAAGGAAGATGACTACCAACTTATCGGCAATCGGATCGAGAATGGATCCAATTACACTCGTTTGATTGAGCCGGCGTGCAAAATACCCGTCAAAGAAGTCAGTCAAAAACAACAGGATGGCAAGGAACAGTCCCCAAATCCAAAACTGGAAATGAAAACAGGAGAGAACTGGCACGATCAGAAAAATGCGGAGGAGTGTAAGTAGATTGGGAAATAAGAGGAGGTCAGATTTTTCTTTCATATTCAATGGATATTGAGGAAAATTATACCAGAGATTTCAAAAATTTGTTACGTATTTTTGGCAAGCTTTGGAGTCTAAACGCATGACGGATCATCAGGTATACAAATATGTCCAAAATTTCACTTACATTCCTTTTATCTTTCTGTTCTTTTACTTCGATCTTTTCACAAAGTTTTGACCACACGCACAAACTTTGGGATCAAGTATTAAAAAAAAATGTGAACCAAGGGCTCGTCAATTACCAGGGAATCGAAAAAGATTCGAGTATATTCAAATCTTATTTGTCAACTTTATCTAGTGTAAGTGAATCAGAATATTCTAGTTTTTCTCAATCTCAAAAGATAGCATTCCTTATCAATGCATACAATGCTTTTACGATCCAATTGATTTTAGATCATTATCCTTTAAAAAGTATAACCGATATCGGGTCTCCCTTTTCAAAGTTAAACTTAGTCAGAGGTACTCCTTGGAAAAAGGATTTTTTTACTTTGTTAGGAAAAGTGAGAAACCTGGATTGGATTGAACATGAAAAATTAAGAAAGGACTTCAACGAACCTCGCATCCATTTTGCGATAGTTTGTGCATCTATCGGATGTCCTTCACTCAGTTCGGATGCGTATACTGGAAGTTCCTTATCTACACAATTACAAACGAGCAAACTGAATTTTTTAAAGAACCCTACAAAGAATAGTTATGATAAAACGAAAAACGTGCTCGCATTAAGTAAAATCTTTGATTGGTTCAAAGGTGACTTTACGAAAAACGGAACGCTCATTGAATTCATTCAAGAAGGATTCACAGAGAAAATTCCTGCTGACGCGCTCATCGAGTACAATGATTACAGCTGGCGTTTGAATGAACAAAAGTAGCTTACGAAATCACTTCAAATTCATAAGTAATGGTGGCTGTTTTTTCAAGGGTTTTTGCCACAGAACAATACTTCTCTAAGCTTAGATCGATTGCTCTTGTTAATTGCTCGTCGAGAACATTTCCTTTGACGCGAAACTTCATATGAATGCGTTTGAAAAGGGAAGCATGTTCCACTTTTTCCCTATCTGCCTCTACTTCCACTGAGTAGTCGATGAGTTGAACTTTTTGTTTTTCTAAGATCATCAATACATCAATACTACTGCAACCTGCAAGGCCCATAATCAAAAGTTCCATGGGACGAGGTCCTGCATTAGTTCCACCTAAATCTGGTGAGGCGTCAATGAGGATTTTATTATTCGTTTCGTTTTCTGCTTCTAACTGAAATGGGGATTGTTTTCTATGTAATCTAATCTTCATCTTTTTCCTTTATTTGTGTGTTCGAGTATACACACCATCCCAACCTTGAGGGGGAGGTGTCAAAATATAACTTTGACATCGTTCCTTCAGGACTTGACAAGCCGTATCATGTGTTCCCTTCGCAAGTTCTGCTTTTTTCAATTTGTCTATGGCATCTTCCCAATACCGATTGATATATGAGAACAAAGCTTCTTCGTATAGATTTACAAAATCTTTTAAATTTTCAGTTTCTTCGCCGATTTTGCAAATCATTTCATATAAAACAACGGCAGTGGACTTTCCTTTTACTCGAACCAAATCCAGTTTTCTTGCCAAAACTTTTTCCTTAACGATTTCATACACTGAGTCGGTCGCAAGAATACAAACACCGTAATCCTTCGCAGCAGCTTCCAGTCTCGCCGCTAAATTTACTGTATCGCCCATCATTGTATAGGATGCAAGCGCATCCGTTCCCATAAATCCAACCTTACTTGATCCGTAATTCAGTCCAATTCGAAAATGCATATCATATACTTCAGGGACATACATACGTTTTTCTGACCAATGTTGCCTGAGTAATTTCATCTTTTTTTCCATTGCAAGACTCGCATAGACCGCTTTCAGACAATGTTCTTCTACTTCAACCGGTGCGTTGAAGATTCCAACAATGGCATCTCCAATGTATTTATCTAAGACGCCTTCATGTTCTTTCAGGATATGGGTCATTGCTGAAAGGTACTCGTTAAGAAGGCTTGCTAGTTCATAGGGTTTTAACTTTTCTGAAATGGAGGAGAAGCCGGCGACATCTGAAAAAAAGGCAGTTATGATTTTTTCGCTGCCTCGTTTTAACGAATTCAAATCTTTTAATGCTTCAGCTACAACAACAGGATCTACCATACTTCCTAAAACTCCGCGCATCTTTTCACGATCACGAAGTCCGGAAACCATCTGGTTGAGTGAAACAGTTAAGTTACCAAACTCATCATTTCCGCCATGCTCAAAGATAACTTCCAAATTGCCTCTTCCAACATCCTCGGCGCTTTGTATAATATGTTTTATCTTTTGGACTACGACACCTGAGATAAAAACAGCGAGTAGAATCGCCAATAAGCAAATGCTAAACGCCGTTAATATAACTTGATTTCTATTGGTTCGAATGGCATGGATCCCATCTGTTCGATCTACGAGTGTTCGAATCAATCCAGAAAAGTTACGATTTAAGATCTCTTGGCTCAGTGCTTTGTTGTCATCACCATAGAGCGGTAAGCTGTCAATCGACCAAAGAATTTCTTCGGCCTCACTCCGAGAGTGAGCGACCGTCCCTTCAGGGAATAATTTTTTGAGAGAGGGTGATGGTGTTTCTGAACTGGCTTCGGATATCCAAGTTCTAATTGCTTTCCATCTGGATCGAAAATGTTCCATCTCCTCCGCGCTCTGGTAGTAATGATCGTAATCCGATAGATCAGTTTTAAATTTTAAAATGATCCAATCTTCTAGCGCAGAATCGCGAACACTACGTAAAGATTCGTTTATCTCAAAGGCTTCTGGTTTTACTTGAGTTTCATTGGCAAGCAAATCGAATGATTGGTTGCGTTCTTCTATTTTTTGTGAGTATTCAGCATATAATTTTTTGAATTCATTATCTCGATAGGGTGGGATAGGCGGTTTTGACCGCTTTAGGATAGAGATGCGTTTACGTAATTTTGGAATCAATTCTTGGATTTTTTTTGTGATTTCGAGATCTGCTTTTACTACTTGAGAAAACTCTCCCAACGAATATCGAATCGAGTAAAGATTTTGAGCTCGTTTCGTTGATGCAGGATTTCGGAACAAGGGGGAATGGAGTGCTTGAATTTCTCTTTTTTCCCAAGTTACTTCTGCGGTCTTTCCTTCATTTGCGTTTACAATTGATTTTGCAAATTCTCGACTTGCTTTTGCAAGAGACACACTCAAGACCTCATGATCAATAAGAGCAGAAAGATTCGATTCTGGATCAAGGATTTTTGTATCGAATGATGCTTCAGGCAATTCACTTGAATTTGTTGCAAGATTGGGAAATGTTTGGATACGAAAAAGATTCGTGTCTAATCCCAGTTCTTCTAATTTTCTTTTTTTGCTCCCAGCAAAGATCAATGCAATTTTTTGATCGATTGTTGAACGAGATTTTTTCGCAACTCTTTCTGCTATTTTGATCTTTTCGTCTAACTTACTTCTTTCACTCACTTGGAGTTTATCTTTTTTAAGATTTATAGTTTCTTGTAAAGATTGAGAGTTTAACTGTGCTTCTACGAAATTTTTTGCTAATGCTTGTAAACTAGCCCATTCTACATCTGAAATTGGATGTTTCCCTGCTTGATTCAGTTGCTCCCTGGTTTTTTTCTCAAGGATAGTCACCTCAGAATTAGTAAGGTATGTGGAGTAAAAAGTATCTACTTGTTTGGTAACGATTTCTTTACCCAAAGCTCCAAAAAAATTGGTTTTGAAACCGAACACGGATACACTTTTTGTTTCTTCAACTACACTCTCTGTCCTATACTTTTTTAGTTCTTCCCTTTGTTTTTGAATTCGATTTCGAAATTCTTCAATACGGATCAAGTTTTGGGAGATGTTTTCAATTTCTAAAACGAGGCTTGCGATGAAATTTCGTGAAACGGCCGCTTGTTTTTCATAACTTTCTGTTAAAATTTCTGTTTGTTGGCGAACTGTAAGGAAGGAAAGGGCAAGGATGGTCAAAAAAATGAGTGAGCCCGTAAACCAGGCTAGCTTGGCACGGATCCCACTCGATAGTATCAGCCAAACTTGGTTGAGAAAATGAAGAAATTTTTTTATTGATTCTAAAAGTTTGCTGAGATTCATGCGAGCCTTTCACGATGAGAATGGGATCTCCGTGCTTATGCAAGCATTTCGGTAGGTCAGAAATTATTTGTTTTGTCCAATAAGAACAGAGAACTGCTTGTAATTGTCAGGACTTGGGACGATAAAGTTACTTAAGTCCAATTTTATATGTCCATCAATCGATTTGATCTTATTGCTATCGGGGGCGGTCCAGCCGCTCAAAAATGTGCCATCCAAGCTACGAAAATGGGTAAAAAAGCGGCCCTGATTGAAAAAGACCCTTATTTAGGAGGAGGATGTGTGCATTGGGGCACAATTCCATCCAAATCTTTGCAAGAAACCAGCAGGTTCTATCGAAATCTGCGACTTTCTACGATTCATGGATTGCAGACACCTACATCCAATCAGCTCACATTGCAAGAGTTAATGCATAGAGCTTCCACTGTAATCGAAAAGGAAGAAGATGTTACTAGAGAACAGATGATTCAGAATCGAGTTACTACTTTCACTGGTTGGGGAAAGATTTTGGATCCGAATACTGTTGAGGTAACGGATGCAGGTGGTCGGAAGAAAGTATATGAAACTGATGTGATACTCATTGCAACTGGAAGTTCGCCGAGACGTCCAACCAACGAAAATATCCCTTTTGAAGATGGATTGATTTATGACAGCGATGGACTTTTTTCCATCAAAAATATGCCTTCTTCTATTGCTGTCATTGGTGCAGGTATCATTGGTTCGGAATACGCGACCATTTTTTCTCATATCGGAATCAAAGTGCATCTTTTTGATTCTGGGGATCGTATTTTAGGTTTTCTAGATCACGAAATTTCAGAAGCGATGACGCAATATATGAAAGCGGCAGGCATCGAGATCCATACATCGTCATCGATTCAATCTTACCAGAAATCCAGCGATGGTAAATCTGTTCATATAACGACTTCCACTGGAGAAGTGATCGTTGTAGATCAAGTATTAATCTCCAGAGGTAGAGTGGGGAATGTCGAAAATCTTGGATTGGAATCTATTGGCGTTAAGGTAAATGATCGCAAACAAATCATTGTCAACGAAAACTATCAAACAGCGGTTCCAAGCATTTACGCTTGCGGTGACGTGATAGGTTTTCCTTCTCTTGCATCCGTATCGATGTACCAAGGTGCATATGTTGCAAAACATGTGTTTGGTGGGGCGCCGCATCCTGTAGATACTGAATCATTCCCAATCGGTATTTATACTCTCCCTGAGATCGCAACGATTGGACCAACCGAAGAAGCTTTAAAAGCCCGCGGTGTGGATTATGGGGTCGGCGTTGCAAAATTTGATACAATTACAAGGGCACAAATCAGTGGAGATGGTGACGGGCTCGTTAAGATCCTTTACGAAAAACCCACAAGACGAGTTTTGGGAGTTCATATCATTTCTGACAAAGCGACTGAACTCATTGCATTAGGGCAATGCATCGTAAATCTAAAAGGTCCCATCGAATACTTTACGGAACATATTTTCAATTATCCCACCATGATCGGTGCATACAAAAATGCTGCATCAAATGCCATCCAGAAAGAAAAGTGAAGCTTTTGTGAGAATTCATGATTTCTGAATTGTCATCATACTCAGAAAGATATGTAGTTTTTTCTTGTCATGAGATAGATTCCCAGAGGATGTTGAACCACTGTGTCTGAGAATCTGGTTTCGATGAGCCAAATCTACGAAAGAAGTCATAAAAGGATTTTTGACTTTCTTTATAAATATACACAGAATGCGGACACAGCGATGGATTTGATGCAAGATAGCTTTTTGAGCTTTCATAAACATTATGCAAATGCGGGGCTCACTGAGGAAAAATCAGTGATGGTTCTGTATACCATCGCACGTAACCTATCCATCAATTTTGCAAAGAAGTTTTCAACAACAAGGGAGATCCAATCCGAGGAAATGGAACTTCATAGCCACAATCCTAACTTGGAGAAGGTGGCTGAACTTCAAGATTTAGAAGCAAGGTTGTATAGTTTTTTAGATGAATTAAAAGAAGACGAACGAAGTGCCATTCTTTTAAAAAATGTAGAAGGTTTCCAGCTAGCACAAATTTCAGAAATTTTAAATGTATCGGTCTCTACGGCATCACGATTGGTGATTCGCGCAACGGAAAAATTGCAAGCCATCGCATTACGCGAGAATTTAATTCCGGATTAATCATGGACGAAAAAGAATCAAAATCATCGATTCATCAAATTGAAGGTGCGCTTAGTCGCCTGAGTGAAGTTACACTCAAGCAGGCCTTCCCATCCTGGGAAGAACTTTCAACCCGCTCATTGAAATATCCTGATTTGTACGAACCCATTAAGAAGTCAAACGCACAAGGCTTCTCGAATGTAACGAAAGTTTGGTTTGGGGCCTCTCTACTTGCGGCGGCATCCCTCAGTGTGGTTTTTTTACTTTCGGAATACACAAAGTTTACTCCAGAATCTTCATTAGCTTCATCTGCTGTAGGTTCAGAAACTATCGTTCAAGAAAAACCAGCTCCTCTCGTTGGTAAAGTTGCCTATTCTAAAGGTGACATTTCCTTACAAAAGGATGGGACAACTGAAAGCACTAGCATAGCAAAGAATCAGGAAATCGGAATCGAATCTGGCGATCTTTTAATTGTTGGAAAGAATGGAATATTGGACATTGTTTTTCCAAATCGGACTTGGTTGCGCATTTCAGCAAATTCGCAAGTAAAGATTCTTTCTTCACAATCTTTCTCATTCTCGTCCCAACAAACGATTGAAGTCCATTCCGGTAAGGTTTTGATCATTGCTGACAAATTGAAAAAAAATGCTAGTTTGTCCGTGCTTTCTGGAGATGTAGAAACTCAATTGAGAGGAACGACATTTAGTGTTGCCTATGATGGGAAGGGTCGCAACTTAGTTGCAGTTAGAGATGGAGCCGTATCTGTAAAGTCTAAAAATGCAAATGAACCTTCTGTCATTGAAGCAGGTTACCAACTTGCGGTCGTGTTAGATGAGCCCTCCGTTCCCGCAAAACTCTTACCTAAGGAAGATAAGGAATTAAAAGCACTTCAAACACAAGCAACCCTTACGGGTGAAGCTGATCTCTTCAAACAGTATGCCAGACTGGAACTTGTACGAATGGAAGATGGTCGAGAGTACCGTGGTGTCATACTTGGACAGTCAGAGACACACCTTCAAATTGAAATGATAGACGGAGTCTTAGAAATTCCGATCGGTCAGGTATTAGAAACAGAAAAAATCCGTTAATTCTTGGAAGTTTTTTGACTTTTCTCCAAGTCCTGTTACAATGCTAAGGAACGTAATAGCAGGAGATCGTTTTCATTTATGTCCACGCATCAAAAGAAATCTTTCCGTTTTCAGTACATTGTAGATAAAGAATTTCAATTTAAGTTTTTACTCCATTATTCACTTCTTTTTATTTCTGGTGTGTCTGTGACATTGGCCTTTCTCTATTGGCTCAATCAATCTAAGTTCGACGGTGGAGCTGTATTCCGACTCAGGCAAGATGCTCAGGTGGTCTACTGGAAAGTCGAAAATGAAGACGCGGGGCCCGGCGAAGAAAAGTTTAAATACGTCCCACGAGATATATACCTCCCAAATTATGACCATCAACTCAGTATGTACACAATCCAGTTCAATGCAGTTGTTACATTATCAGCGTTGTATCTGGCATTGATCACTGTTTTTTCTATCTTCAAATCCCATAAAATGGCCGGTCCTGTCTTTAGTATCAAACGTTCGTTGCAACGAATGGCATCTGGTCAGCCAATTGAAAAAATACGGGTTCGTAAAGGTGACGAATTTCAAGAGTTAGTCGAATTATTGAATGAAGTGATTCAAAAAAGAGTCGCTCAGGATGAACAAAAGAAAGGTTAACTGATAGCCGAAGCTATTTGCGATCGGCTTTAGATAGAATCAAAACGGCGATCCACACTTCTAGTATACTCAGCGGTACGGCATATGGCAGAATCGTCCATGGCAAAACACCCAAGTTGCCAATCACCAGCCACATTAAGATAAAACCGATCGTCCAGGAAAGGAGAACGCTTTGAAAAAAGCTGAATTTGGAAGAAATGATATAGATAACTATGCTAAAACATAGAGACCAAATGCCCCAAATGGCACCGTTTTCCGGATCTGAAGGAAAATTCATACCAAAGGATCGGTAATGTTCTTCCCAGTGTTGTTTGAGTAAAAATTCATTTCGGAAAAACTCGGAAACACTAATCCAAAAGAAGGCTAAAAAAATAAGTCCTAAGTTTCGTTTCATATGGTTTTCGAAGGAGCTTACTCGTTTTTTAGTGAAAGGGAAAGCACTTTCTTTGTCCCTTTCTGTACACTTTCAGAATCAACGTCATACGACATAATATACATTATGGGAAGTTGCATATTGCTCCATAATTAAAGGTAATCCAATTGCCAGATCTATCATTGACAGAAGCGGGTCTAGATTCATTCAATTCAATCAGTTGAAGTGACCAATTTGCAGGACCAAAATCTCCGAAGCAAGTATCCCGTTCTAGAAAAACTGGATGCAGTTCTTACATCCCTTCGTCAAAATCCCATTACCATTCTCCAAGCTCCGCCAGGTTCTGGAAAAACCACCTTTTTGCCTCTTGAATTACTTAAGGCAAATCTCATTGAAAATAAAAAAATACTGATACTCGAACCTCGAAGGATTGCGGCAAAAAATGCAGCCCGTCGACTTGCACAGAATCACGGTTCCGAAATTGGATCTGAAATTGGATATCGCATCAGATTTGAAAGTCAAGTTTCGAAAAATACCAAACTTGAAGTTGTCACTGATGGGATACTTACGCGGATGTTACTAGCAGATCCGGAAATTTCTGAATATGGGCTAATCATTCTCGATGAATTTCATGAGCGAAAAATCGATTCTGATTTTTGTCTGGCCTTGCTTCGAAGGGCACAACAATTATTCCGAAAAGATTTAAAAATTCTGATTATGTCTGCTACGTTAGATGGAATCAATTTCGAATCGTTAGAACAGAACATTTCTACAATCTATGCCAATGGACAATCATTCCCTGTTGACATCGTTTACCAAGGAGATTCTGATAAGAGACAGAGTTTACGACTCGCAGATTTAATCCCAAAGGTAATGTCTGCGCATAACGGAGATGTGTTGGTATTTTTCTCTGGTGTATCAGAGATCCATGAGGCAGAACGAGAATTAAACAAAGTCATTGGGGAGAATCCTTTTACCACCATTCATAAATTATATGGTGATATGTCTTTTGAAGAACAAGAAAAGGTCTTCAAAATTGAGCCAGCAGATAAACGAAAAGTAATACTTGCCACAAACATTGCTGAATCATCAATTACAATTCCAAATGTTCGAGTTGTGGTGGACACTGGATTTTGTAAGCGATCCATTTTTGAACCCAGTTCTGGGCTAACAAGGCTAGAGAAGGTTCGAATCAGTCTATCCTCCGCCAAACAAAGATCTGGTCGAGCAGGAAGAGAAGCGCCAGGAACTTCATATAGATTATGGTCCAAAGAAACAGAATCTAGTTTTGTGCATTCTCATAGACCAGAAATTTTAGAATCAGATATCTCACATTTAGTACTCCTTTCCTATTTATGGGGAGAAAATATTGCAGAATTGCCTCTGCTTGATCATCCAGGGTTGGGAACGATCAATGAGTTAAACCGCCTACTTACAACTTTGAATTGTTTGAACGAAAATGCCCAAGTTACAAATTTAGGTCGAAATGCTACCCTACTTCCTTTACCACTTCGAATTTCTGTTATGTGCATTCGCTTAGCGGAGATTGGTAGGAGTGTGTTAGCCGCTGAGCTCGCAGCAGTTTTTACAGAGATTAGAACGATCAATGATTCTAAAGGTGAATTATTGGAATTCACAGGCTTTTGGGAAAATTGGAAGCGTAGTAAAAACATAGATCATTTCCCCAAACTTAAACAAATCAAAACCCAACTGATAAAGATTTTGGATACGATATCATTTACTGATACTACAGTAGACCAACCTATATTAGAAAAAGACGATATTGGATTGTTGCTCAGTCTTGCCTTCCCTGACCGAATCGCAAAGCGGAGGTCATTACCAAATTCAAAAAAATACAAACTGTCGAATGGCAAAGGAGCCACACTAGAAGGCAAAAATATACTGAATCCTCCAGAATGGATAGTTGTTCTCGATTCAAATGGCGACGAAACAGAAGCAAAAATAACCATGTATTGCGAAATTGATGAGTTAAATATTTTTACGATTCATAAACACCAATTAGTCTCTAAACAAACGCATGTTTTAGAAAACAATGAAAAGTCTCCTTTGTTTTTGAAGTCTTATCAAGAAGAAATGTTTGGCGAAATTTCGATGAAACAAATTCCTGCGAGCAGATCAAAGGATATTTTAGCTAAACAAAAAGCTATTTTTGACTACTTCGCAAAACATGGTGTTATCAAAACATTGTTTTCAGATCCGCTTAGTGCGCAACTTTTACACCGGATCAACCTACTAAGTAACTCCCCTATTCATTTTCCAAATATCAATGAGGATTATTTTCTAAACAATTTAGAGTCTTGGTATTTTCCTTTATTTGATTTAGAGAAATCGAATGTTGATCTATTTGATTTTGATCGTACAAGTGCTATTTTGTCAGTGCTCAACTATAATGAACGTGAGATTTTAGATAAAGAAGCGCCATTGTATTTTATCGTACCAAGTGGTTCAAAAATCAAAATCCAATATTCTGATGGCAGTGCAATCCTTGCTGTTAAATTACAAGAGTTATTCGGCCTTTCCGAAACTCCAAGAATTGTAGGTGCTCAGCTGCCAGTCACCTTTCATCTACTCTCACCTTCTGGCAAACCTGTACAAATTACAAAGGATTTAAAAAACTTTTGGAACATTACTTACCATGAGGTGAAAAAAGAGTTAAAAGGTAGATATCCAAGACACCCATGGCCGGATGCTCCTTGGGAGGCAGTCCCTACAAAAGGGACAAAAAAACGAATGTTACACTAACTTTTCGTAAGGCGTGGTCCAACCTTTTTGGTTCACTGAAAACTTGTTTTCACAGGCGGGACAGAGATGATCGCCGATTCGATAAAATCGCAATTCATGATCACAAAAAGGACAATAAATGAGAGAAGTCTTAGTCTGAACTGTGGCTGTCACAGTTTGATTTACTGGCTTTACATTGATTTCGTTTGCCGGTTCCGTGGGTAAAACTTGTGACTCTAGGTATTTTTTTGCTCCAATTTCTGATTCAAAGAATGGGAAAAGCTTAGAGATTTGTAAATCTATGAATTGCGTTTGAAGTGCAGGACTGATGCCAAAAAAAGCGATTTTTGATCCAGTCGATTTGGTTTTCGCTTCCATTTTTTTGAGATATTCGGCACCCACAACATCAAGATTGGTTAAGGAACTCCCATCCAGACAAAACAAAGAAGGAGATTGGCATATTTCTTTCACCTTGAGATACAATTCGGAGCCAAGTTCTGCAGAAAGGTGTCCAGATAGTCTGATTACAAGAGAATTCAAAAAGCTTTTTCCTCTTTTCTGATATTCGGTATAGATTCTGTATTTACAAGGAATTTTGCAGAATTTACACTATTTCCTAGATATGAATTCCATCCCTAGACGGTATTGGGTTTTCCCCGTGGACATTGTTTTTATGATATTGTCCTATTTTCTCGCGCACATTGTCCGTTTCGAGGACTACAGATTTTTAGATAATAAAGAAACTTTCTTCACTTGTGCGGCTATCGTTGTTTTTTCACGTTCGATCGTCTTTTTCTATTCCGGAATTTATCGCTCTCTTTGGTCGTATGCATCTTTGCATGACCTTCTAGAGATCATCAAAGCGACACTTTTGTCCTCACTCGTTTCAACCATCGCACTTCTCTTTTACAATCGGTTCTCCCAACTTTCGAGAATGGTACCGATATTAGACGCTCTATTTTTACTTGGCTTTCTTTGCCTAAGAAGTTTGGGCTGGAGGATGTTGCGAGATCAAATTTTTAAGGCAAACACAAAAGATGGCGTTCCTATTCTTCTTGTCGGCGCTGGAAAATTGGGGGCGACATTTCTTGCAGAAGTTAGACGCCATGCTGAGCTTGATCTGAATCCTGTCGGTTATCTGGATGATAACCAGGCAAAGATTGGTGGTTATATTCAGGGAGTTCCCATTCTAGGGAAAACGGATGCTGCTGAAGAAATAATCTACAAATATGGAATTAAAAAAGTCATTATGACCGCATCTCAGCCGGATGGGCGAACGATCAGCCATTTAATGAAAGTTTGTGATTCGGCCAATGTAGACTTTAAGATATTACCATCGTTTAGCGAATACTTTTTAGATAAGCCTAAGTTCAATCAACTCCGCGAGGTTCAAGTAGAAGATTTGTTAGGTCGACCGACAGTCGATTTAGAAATCGATCAGATTCGATCTTATCTAGAAGGACGTGATATTCTTGTAACCGGTGCAGGTGGATCCATAGGATCAGAAATCTGTCGGCAGGTTTCTCTTTTTAAACCAAAATCATTGATTCTATTGGATGCGGCGGAAACTCCACTCTACGAGATTGACTATGAGCTTCGTAAAGATTTTGCAGAGTTTGGAATTGAGTTCAAATCTGTTATCGCCGATGTAAAAAATCTCTCCCGTTTATCTGCAGTATTTGAAAGGTATAAACCAACAGTAGTATTTCACTCTGCCGCATATAAACATGTTCCGATGATGGAGATCAATCCGTCCGAGGCCGTGCTTAATAATGTGATGGGAACAAAGAATGTAGCGGATGTTTGCCGATTAAATGGCGTCGATCGATTCGTTTTAATTTCTACTGACAAGGCAGTGAATCCTGTAAATGTAATGGGAGTTTCAAAGAGAGCTGCGGAAATTTATTTACAACATATTTCTCAAAATTCCCGAACAAAATTCATTACAGTTCGATTCGGAAACGTGCTCGGTTCGAATGGAAGTGTTATCCCCCGCTTCAGAGAACAAATCAAACGAGGTGGACCTGTTACTGTCACGCATCCGGATGTCATCCGCTATTTTATGACGATTCCAGAAGCGACCCAGTTGGTTTTACAAGCGGGCTCTATGGGCGAACATGGAGAAATTTTTATTTTAGATATGGGTGAACCTGTGAAAATTCTTGGCCTTGCAGAAGAGATGATCCGTTTGTCTGGTTACACACCTCATAAAGATATCAAGATCGAATTTTCCGGATTAAGACCTGGTGAAAAGCTCTACGAAGAACTGATGTTAGACGAAGAAGGAATTAAAAAAACGCACCACCCAAAGATTCGGATTGCGGCCCCACTTGAATCCTACAATCTGCTATTATTCCAAAACAAATTAAATAAATTGTTTTCCTTAGCCAAAGCAAACAAAGACAAAGAAATCTTTTTTGCATTTAAAGACATTATTCCTGAATATAAAATTCATGATGAATACTTGGCTTGGGAATCTAATTCTGGAAAAAGAATGATATGAGCCAAACCCTCTCGCCTGAAGAAATAACCAATCTCCGCCAATTTAAAAGACAACTCTTCAATCTTTACTGGGAAAAGTTTGGCGTTTTTTACATACATGTTATGCCACATCCCAAGCTTGAAATTGGGAAACGAGGACTTTTAAACGCAGAAAAAGAGTCTGGCATCGTCTTAGTGTTTGGTGATAAAGCTGTCAAAATCATTGATAGTCATGCAGACTATATCTTTGCTGAGTTACAATTTGGCTCTACATGGGAACCAACCGTGATTCCATGGGATGCCGTTTTCCGTATTTACGATAAATTTCAAAATTCTGCATCCCAACTACGATTCCTTCAGTTAGATAGTGGTTTAGATACAGATCCGAAGTCGGAATCGGATAAACCTCAAGGTAAAGTCGAACCGACTAAACATGAATATTCCGAAGAAGGAAATGTGATTCGAGTTGATTTTGGGGGGAAACGAAACGAATGAGTTACTTTAAAGTTACGAAAGGTGATATTGATGGCTTTTTTGGCCTGATGGTTGACAATCTCATACAATTGCTCGTTCTCATTGGGTTATGTGTAGGTCTTTGCGGATTCCCATTGGCGTTCGTTACGGCAGTCGTTTTACCAGGAGCTGCCATCTCTCTTCTTGTCGGCAACTTATTTTATTCTTGGCAAGCATATAAGCTTGGAATTCGGACAAATCGTACGGATGTAACGGCGCTCCCATATGGAATCAACACTGTTTCGTTATTCGCATTTGTATTTTTTGTTATGTTCCCAGTATACCAAGCCACTAATGACTACAAAGCGGCTTGGAAAGCTGGATTGTTAGCATCCTTTGCCTCGGGTCTTATCGAATTTTTTGGATCTTTTGTTGCAGATCGAATTAGAAAATCTACTCCGAGAGCGGCATTGCTTTCAGCGCTGACAGGTATCGCGATTACATTTATCTCTATGGATTTTCTTTTAAAAACGTTCGAACATCCGCTAGTTGCATTTATCCCTCTAGCTATCATTTTACTTCAATATTTTGGCAAAGTGAAATTCCCATTTGGCTTACCCGGAGGTCTAGTTTCCATTACTTTTGGAATCGCTTTATCTTATCTCTCGAAATTTTTTGGTGATCCTATATTCCAAGAAGGAGCCTTTCAAAAAGGTGTTGCCACTGTCGGCTTTTATTTCCCTCTTCCCGTGTTTGGTGATCTATGGGATGCATTAAGCTTTGCAAATCTCAAAGCATATATGGCTGTCATTATTCCAATGGGAATTTTTAATGTAATCGGATCTCTTCAAAATATTGAATCTGCCGAAGCATCTGGAGATAGCTTTGAGACAAAGAGTTCGCTTCTCGCGAACGGGGCAGGAACATTAATTGGCACTTTATTTGGATCGCCCTTCCCTACGACTATCTATATTGGCCATCCAGGTTGGAAAGGAATCGGCGCCAAACACGGTTATTCAGTGTTAAATGGCATTTTTATTTCAATCATATGTTTGTTCGGCTTGATGGGAATTTTACAAGCAATCATACCAGTTGAAGCCGGGATGGCTATCATTCTATGGATCGGGATTGTAATTGCCGCGCAAGCATTCCAAACTACGCCCAAAAGTCATGCTCCGGCAGTTGTTGTTGGGATTTTACCAGCACTGGCAGGTTGGGCAATCCTTATGATACAAAATGTATTCTTTTTTCTGGATGGGAAGTTACAGGTCTTATTGCAAGAATTAGGTGTAAAATCACAACACCATTTTTTCCTTTCTGATCTTGGTCCGCATTTGCCATTTATCCCATATGCGTTGTCTGGCATCATTTCCCTTTCCCAAGGATTTTTGCTTACATCCATGGTATGGGCAGCAATCGTCGTTTTCATTCTGGAGAAGGACTTCTTTAAATCTGCAATTTGGGCAGGGATTGGGTCTTTGCTTTCCGCAATCGGATTGATTCATGCGTATAAATTAGCTGGCAATGCAATCCTAAGTGAATACTCCCCCGTATCGAATTGGCAATTTGCGTTGGCATATCTATTACTTGCCGTTCTCTTTGGGGTTTCCAATTTTTTTATAAGCGAACAGACTAGAAAAAACTAGAAGAAAAGACTTGTCTATTTTTAGGCAATCATATTCAATTATGAGTCTAAAGCATAGAGGGCAAGATTTACGAATTTTGCACTTATAAGGAGATCAAAGTTATTATGACCTGGATCAAACGAATCGGTTTTTTCCTACTTACAAATATATTGGTGATGACCACCGTATCAATTGCTACACAAGCTCTTGCCTATTTTGGCATAGGAATCCAAGCATTTGGTGTTAACCTTACCCAACTCGTCATCTTCTGTTTGATGTGGGGTATGGCAGGTTCCCTTATTTCTCTTTTCCTATCAAAATATATGGCAAAGTGGACGATGGGAGTCAAAACCATAGATCCAAAAAATGCGTCTAGTACAGAAATGGAAGTATATAGACGAGTGCAATCGCTTGCACAACGCGCTCATCTACCGATGCCTGAAGTGGGTATCTATGAATCGCCTGAGGTAAACGCATTTGCTACAGGACCAAGCAAATCTAGCTCCCTTGTAGCTGTATCCTCAGGACTCCTTTCAAGAATGAACGCACAAGAGTTAGAGGGTGTCCTTGCCCACGAATTGTCTCATATCGCTAACGGAGATATGGTGACGCTTACACTTATACAAGGTATTGTAAACTCATTTGCAATGTTTTTCTCACGCATCATTGCGATGCTAGTTGCCAATGCTGTAAAAGAAGAAATGGCATACATCGTACGTTTTGCAGTGACGATTGCTCTGGACATTGTGTTCTCAATTCTTGGTTCGATAGCAGTTGCATATTTTTCTCGAATGAGAGAATTTCGGGCAGATGCTGGAGCAGCCAAACTTGCAGGACGTGAGTCAATGGTTGCCGCTTTGGAAAGTCTTAGAAGAATGACTGACCAGCCGGAAGATGAGCGTGGTGCGGCACTAGCCTCATTGAAGATATCTTCCAACAAAGGTGGATTCATGTCGATGTTTGCCACTCATCCTCCGTTAGAAGAGAGGATTCTCGCTCTCAAATCGATTCGATAGTTCGAATTAAAAAAGTCTAGATTTGCAAAAGGTCGGTTCTTTGCCGGCCTTTTTTTATTGTCAGAGAACATCGACTGAATTTCACTTTATTTATGTCCATTGTGAAGTCAAAAATTCGAACCATTCCAGATTACCCGAAACCAGGTATTTTATTTCGTGATATCACATCTCTCCTCATTGATCCCGAGGGATTCCGCCTTACAATCGCTATGTTTGTTGAACGATATCAAAATGAGAAAATCCAAAAAATTGCCGCAATTGATGCACGTGGTTTTATCGCAGGCTCGGCACTAGCTTTTCAACTGGGAGTCGGATTTGTACCCGTCAGAAAAAAAGGAAAATTGCCAGGCAAAACCATTTCTCAGTCTTATGCACTAGAATATGGCGAAGATCACGTCGAAATCCATGTCGATGCGATTCAAGCTGGCGAAAAGGTTTTGATTATGGATGATCTTGTTGCTACAGGTGGTACGCTTGAAGCATCGATCAAATTGATTCAAAAACTAGAAGGTAAAATACATGAATGTGCTACAATCATTGATTTGCCAGACCTAGGTGGATCAAAAAGAATCAAAGAAAATTATGGAATCAATGTATACTCGATTTGTGAATTTGAAGGTCACTGAACATTCGTTTCTGGGGAGATTTTCCATTCTCCCCCCTTTCTTTTATCAATTCTGATATTGATTTCATTTCCCAAAAAATTCCATCTCACAATAAATATTTTTTTAAGTATATGAATTCCTCTTCCTGAGGGCACATTTTTTCTTTCGATAGATAAGGGACTTGGGACCAAACGTGGATTAAATCCTTTTCCTCGATCAATTACATAAAAATCAATAAACCGGCTAGACTCATACACATGGACCGTAATTGTATCTTCTTCGCGTTTGCCTCCATGTTCAAGGGCATTGTCCAAAGTTTCATCCACCAAAATTTGATACCAAAAAGAATCCATAAATCCCTTCCAGCCTCTTGCGTCATATAACTTCCATAATTTCTCTTTGAGTGATCTTGATCCTGACATAGAGACATCACTATAGGATTCAAAGATTTTTCTTTGACGTTCGAATAAGAACGAAAAGGGATGAGTTAAATAATCATTGGTGAAGGAATAGTGAATCAAAAAAGACATAAAACACAATACAAAACTGATATCATTGAACAGAAAAAATTGAAGATTGAACCTTTGGAAATTTAAAGCAAATGATGTAAGAGTGATAATAATAGTCGTCAAAACTAAAGAAACCGCAATACAAATGTAAACTGAAACAATAAATTTAGAAATTGCGGGAAAGCTATGCTTTAATTTCAAGGAAACAACTAACATGAGCAATAAATAAGAAATCGCGTAAAATCCTGGATAAAAGTATTCAAGGAGAATACGGCTCGCATTTGGATTCATCTCTGTTGAGAGCGACCAATCCACTAATAAAAGTGTAGTCCCCGATCCAAACAATAGAGCTACACAAATTGCTAAGATGGGATAGGTCCTAAAATACGTAGGGAATTGCAAACCGAATAACAACAGTGAAAAAATAAACAATACCAAAATTGTTGGAGCAATATGTGGATCTGAGAAAAATAGAAACTGAAAAAAAGTAGAGTCTAATAAGAAGCCGAGATTCCCTAGTGAAATCAAGGAAGCCATTATGCTAAAACTCACCTTCATTGAAGTTCTAGGATTTTTGCGAAATGATACTATCCCGGCAATAGCTGACAAAAAAGCGGTAACACTTGTGATTCCAATTTCAAAGACACTCATAAAGGCTCAGGTCAAAAGAATGGCAAATCGTCTCCTCTTTTCCAGCATTATTTTATTTAGCTTAGGACTTTCTGCGACGGAAGATTACCAAACTCTATCCCCCAATAAACAATCAATAGAAAGGGTAAAAAGAGGGGTTGTTCAGATTCGTGTTTACTCACAGGCAAACGATCCATACTCACCTTGGCTTTCGGGAAATGTGACGGCCTCTACAGGCACTGGCTTTTTAATAGGAGATAATCGTATCTTAACGAATGCTCATGTAGTCTCAAATGCGAAGTTTATCGAAGCTCAACGAAATAATCAAACAGAATGGTATGAACTAAAAACTCTGTTTGTTGCACATGATTGTGATTTGGCAATATTGGAGGCAAAGTCTACCCAGTTTTATGAAGATAGCATCACCTTTTCTTTTGGTGGCATACCGGAGTTAGGAAGTCCCGTTGATATCGTTGGCTATCCCATTGGTGGGAGCAAAATTTCCGTTAGCCGTGGTATCGTTTCAAGGATCGAACAATCAACCTACGCTCATTCCCAAGTTGATAGCCATTTGGTGATTCAAGTAGACGCCGCGATCAATCCTGGCAATTCAGGTGGACCAGCCATCCAAAACGGTGAAATAGTAGGTGTCGCATTTCAAGCTTCAACAAAAGGAGAGAACATAGGTTATATCATACCCACTAATGTCATCCAACATTTTTTAAAAGATATTGAGAATGGAAATTACGACGGCTACGTTGAACTCGGAGTGCACTATCTTCCATCTTACTCAACTACTGCTAGAAAGTATTTTAAAGTACCGAATGATATTGAGGGTGTATTTGTTACCAAAATTCTCTCAGGCGGATCCGCCGACGGTTACCTAGAGAAAGGAGATTTGATTCATTCTATAGATGGATTATCACTAGGTAAAAATGGTACAGTTTCATTTTCTGGAGAATCAAGGATTGACTTCGTAGAGATCGTAGATAATAAATTTGCAGGAGAGGAAATCAATTTAGGTGTATTGAGACGTGGTGAAAGGTTAAATATTAAATTCCCCGCGAAACGAATGCCAAGTTTAGATCCTTTGCGATCAAGATATGATCATAGCTTCCCCTACTTCATTTTTGCTGGTCTTGTATTTCAACCGATCAATCGTGATCTTTTGGAATCTTGGGCAAAAAGTGGAGACACTCAAGGAGGCAGTCAGTTTCTTTATCGATTCAATCACCTCTCTGAATTAAACGGCGATGGACAAGAAGATATCATCCTCTATAGAAAACTATCAAACCCTATCAACTCCCAAGCCGATTTTTTTATGAACATGATCGTAGACTCAGTCAATTCAAAACGAGTAAACACATTGGCTGAATTTAAAAACGAAATCGAAACAGCTAAATCAAAGTTTGTCGTCATCCACTTTAAGGATGTTTCGTTACCACTAGTAATGAACCGCGAGGAAGCTCTCAATTCCGACCAAGAAATAAAACGATCTTATAACATTATAGGAAAATAAACCATGTTTTTCAAATATCATAAAACTATTTTTTTAACTTACTTACTATCAAATGTGGTTTCTTTTCAAATCTCGGCAGGTCCTATATCCATCCAAAAAGATGATAATGCAATTCTGCAGGTAAAATCTACAGTTCAGTATCCGAACTTTTTACAACCTTGGCGTTTTAAAAATCCGGAAACCAGAAGATCCTACGGAATTTATGTGGGCGATGGTTTGATTCTCACGCCATCTCAAACGGTGAACTATACAACGGGTATAGAAGTTACAAAAACAGGATCCCTAAAAACCTTCACTGCAAAGGTAATCAAATCTGATCCAGATTTGAGTTTGGCGTTGCTAAAAGTAGAAGACAAATCATTTCCAAATGGTTTAACATCTGTTCAATTTCCAACTGATATTTTTTTACCGTCCCAAGGGTTGTTGCTAGAATACAAAGAGTTTAGAAATCTGGGAGAAAAAAAAGTTAGAACTATAAAACTAGAAATGGATACGTATGCGAATGGTTACATTGAGTTACCGATCGTCGAAATTCAATCCGATGAAAAATTCGAAGGAATTGGAGAATTAATTGTAGAAGAGACTTCCCGTATTCCACAAGGCATTGTTATTTCATTCAAAGATTCACAGAACGTTGGCAGAATGATTCCAAGCTTTATGATCAAATCTTTCTTGGAAAGTAAATGCCGAGAAAATTGTATACCGTTTAAAGGATTTCGTTTCAGAACGTTAACTGATAGGGCAACCAGAGACTATTATGGCGTAAAAAAAGATGACCAAGGTGTTGTCATCGCTGAGGTATATCCCACAAAACCAAATAACGGAACAAACAAATTAATCGCTCAATTGCAATTGGAAGATGTTTTATTGGAAGTGGCTGGATTTAAAATAGATCCGAAAGGCTACTTTGAACACCCTAAATATGGGAAAATAGGTCTTTCTTTTCTATTTCATACGAATGAAGAATTTACAAAAAATCAAAGTCTTACTATTCCAATCAAAATTCTAAGAAATAAGAAATTGATCGAGTTTGATTATTCCTTAAGTGTTTTAGATGAAAATTCCATCAAAATACCTTTTGGAAATACGAGAGGAAGAAAGCCTACTTATTTAATCCTAGGAGGAATCGTATTTCAAGAGTTATCTGAACATTATTTAATGGAATACGGTCCAAAATGGAGAGCTCGAGTAAGCAAATATCTTCTGTATTTGAATGACTTTTTCCATATCACCTCGCATTATAGTCACTCTCCAAATAGGTTTGTTGTACTTACCCAAGTATTGCCGCTAACAGGAAATCAGGCGTATCACTCTATGCATCAAAATGTTCTCGAAAAAGTAAATGGCAATAGCATTTTGAATTTATCCCAATTGAATGAGGTAATTAAATCAAATAAAGAGGAGTTTTTGGTTTTTGATTTTCAAGATGGATCTCAAGTTATATTCAAATCTGAAGAAATAACCAAATTGAATCAAGAAGCCCTAAAAACTTTTAAGATCCCAGCAGAACAAAATTTTTAATCATTTAGCTTTATCAACTTAAAAACCAATTTGATAAAGCATCGGCCTTGTAATGATTGTTGCCTTGACAATAAATAAAATCAGAAGAAAAATCGTAAGTAAAATATATTCACCTTTCCGAACAGTTTGATCCTCATTGACTAAAAGGATCAAAGCAGGAATTGAAATTGTAAACATACGCGAGACATTTTCATATACCGACCAAAAATGATAAAAACCAGCACTACCTATCATGAACATGGTAAGTAAAATACAAAGACGAAAGACCCACCCTTTTCGAATATTTCCTGTAAATACTAAAAAAGTACCCATAAAAAATAGAACAACTAACGGAAATCTTGAGAGTAACCTTGATAATGCTTTTAAATCCATCTGATTTTCAAAGGCAATAAAAATAGACTCGAAATAACGAATCATTCCTTCAAATGGAAGTATAAAATCCGTTAATCGACTAGCGCGCCAATTTGGAAATTGATAGGAAAGGTATAGATGCCATCCTATTGGTATAATCAAAGTTGCACTAACAAGTAGCATGTTTTTGATATTTCGTTCAGCCAGTGCATACAATCCCAAAGGGAAAAGAAAAAATAGCGCAGGTTCTTTTGTTAATATCGCAAGACTTGATATTAAAACAAATGCTAACGATTGATCACGCTTGTAAAAATAATATGCGATCACAATGAGTGAAACCATGACTGAATCGCTTACAAGAACATAGTAACTCGCAAGAGCGAAAGGATTTAGAAGATACAAAACAGAGAGATATTTGTTTTGCTTTTCTAATAAACTTCGGAGACAAAAAAATGAAATAACCAAAAGGAAGATATTCCAAAAATACATAGCAAAAACAGAACCCCACTTTCCGAAGATTCCAAAAATGGAGATAAGGAATGGATAACCGATCCTAGGTGCTCTGTAGGATTCATCGAATCCTTTGGGCCACTCCAGACCAAAATTTGCTAACGATCTAGAAAAATAGTAAAAGATTTGGCCATCATACCCTGCGCCCAAATCACCCTTTTCTCCTAAAAAAACTACTGCACCGGAGGGCGTTTCGATTGAATTTAACTGAACAAACTCTTTTCCGAAATTAACCATAGAGCTTGGGTTCCAGTCATATTTTTTCCAATAGCTAAAAGTTAAAATCCCAATGATGGCAAAAAATACTAAAAACAACCTATAAGGTTTTTTCTCCAAGCTAATCATCAATATTCGTATATTAGAATAAATTAGTTCCATTAATTATCTGCCTTTACCTGCGATTCAATTATTTGTTTTACAATAGGATTGAAAGTTTTTGCTCCATCATATGTCATATGATGAGGATCAAAAAAATACTGTTTTTCCTTAATGCTTGAGGTATGATCAAAAAAATTATACCCATTCTTTTTTAAATTTTTTGCCAGATCTTTTTTGAATTCATCAAACCAAAGACCCTCAATATATAAGTTTGATTCAATGGGATTTTCTGGACTGAGAATGATCGTAAACGGGATTTCATTTTCTTTGAAGAAATTGCTGATTCGAACAATTTGATCATATTCAAACCAAGGTTGGAAGGGAATGTCTCGAACAGCCATTTTTTGTCTTCGAAGAGTATTCAAACGTAGTAGCTCTGGACGATTTTCCGCATCTTTTTTGATCCGAATATGATAATCTTCTTCATACTCATCTGCACTCATCTCAGAGAATCTTGATTCATCGAAAAAAGCAGAGCGAAGATACGAAGAATTCTCGTAATTTGGTTTCGAACAAAAGTAATGCGAGAGCCTAACTCCGACAGGATAGTCTTTTCCATATTGATACAAATTTGCTTCTCTGGCAGTTCCGATTTCTGATTTTATTGCAATTTGTATGATCACAGTTGTTTTGTCTGGAGGAAGAGATATATGATCCCAGGGGAAAACATTCCAACCATTTTTTGGGAAAGATAAAATTTGAGAAGAATAAGGAGATTTATCCTTCTCCGATTTAAACACAATCACTTCTAGCTTGGTATCATTTTTCAAAGTAAATATTGAATCATCTAATGGCCTTTCCATATCGCAGGATAAAGTGGTCTTTAACTTTGTCCATCCCTTCGACCAGATTCCTTCAAAAGGCATACTCCCGCTATATCTTTGGAAGCTTCTCCCACTTCGAGAATGGTTATCGATCCACGTTTCGATGGGATCAAATAAAAAGCTCCTATATCTGTTTACATAGAGCAATGATTTAGAGGCAAGGGAGAGTGTTTGTTTTTTATCCAGATTGTGATAAAAGTCCCTTAAAAATTCAAAAGGATAATAAATACGAACTGGGTATCTTACAGCATACTCTTTTAGCCAAAGGTCTTTATCAAATTCAAATTTTTCCTGATTGATTTTAACATATTCCCATTGTAAATCAGCAAAGTTTAATAGATAAACAACCAAGTCTGGTTTTGCTTTCTTTATATCATCTTTATAATAATAAAAATCAGTAGGTGTCATTGCGACATGCGAATAAAACATCGTTTGTATCTTATCTTTTTCCGCAAACATAGAATCTGGAAGTACGGAATACAATGCCACCGAGCTACCAACGATTAAAACTTTTTTAGACTGTGTTTCACGTTTCACTTCATTTCGAAGGTGAGCGAAATTATACCAATGAGAAGTATCCCATTCCATTTCATTTGGAAATTTAAAAAAGAGTATTTGAAAAACGAGATAGTCTAGAAAAAGAACAGTGAGAAACAAAGTGCATGTTATTAACATGAACTTTGCTTTCAGAGGTAAATGTTTTAAATTCACGGATATTGGGGTATAATTCTAAACTTGCGGAATAAAAGTTTTTTAGCAAATTGGACTGCAAGTTTTAATACCCTAGAATTAAATGAACTATTTGAAAATATGTACTTAATCGGAAGCTCTTTGATGGAACCACCGGAAAGGGAAACGATGCTCAATGCCTCCATATGGAAATCGAAGGCGACAGACTCAAGAGGGTAATTCGCAATTTTTTCGTAGGCGACCCTCGAATAACGGCGGTAGCCCGAAGTACAATCTTTTATATTTGGTCCTAGAATATCAAAAATACTTTTTGATAGGCAGTAGTTCATTACTTTGGCTGCAACGAAAGAGATAACTTTTCGAAATAAGGGAACATTAACGGTCTCTTTTCTACTACCGATCAAAAGATCACATGTTTCGTAGTTAATAAAATCCGGCAACCTGTCCGCATCATGTGAAAGTCCTGCATCCATCGTTATGACCCAATCATACTTCTTCTCAACTGCAAACTTCATTCCATCTTGAATTCCGCGAGGGATGTGGGTATTCTTGTCATGTCGAATAACAAACATTCTACCAGGAAATTCTAATTGGAGGCGATTTAAAATCTCTGGAGTTTTATCTTTAGATGCATCGTCAGTGATCGATACATCAGCATGTTTGATCGCTCCCCGCACTACTTCTTCTATCGTAGATTCTTCGTTGTAAGCAGGGATAACGACCAAAGTTTTCATGAGATACTATTTTCCTTCAATGTTAAAAACAGCTTTATTTGCTTCGATCCACTTTAAGAGACGTGTGACACCTTCTTTCGGTTTGATGGTAGGAGCAAAACCAAACTTCTTTGCTTCCTTTATATCACAAATAAAATATCTCATATCGCCTGGTCTTTCCACTTCGAATAGGATCTCTTGTTTTTTACCCATAATTTCCCCAATAAGCTCAATACACTCGAGTAGGGAAATTTTATGTGCACTCGATCCACCAATGTTATAAACACCAGGAATTGGATTTTTAAAATAAGCAAGATAAGACTGAGCTCCATCAGCGGCATGGATGATATCTCGCGTTTGTTTACCTGTTCCAAAAATACGTAATGGTAGACCAAAAAAAGAGCGAATAGCGAAATTTGCAACCCACCCATGATCCTCCCCACCAAACTGACGTTCACCATAAATCCCAGTAAACCGGAAACTTGCTCCTTTGATACCATACATATCTGTATACGACCGTACATAATGTTCGGCACTCATTTTTGAAGCATGAAGTGGAGAGAGTTGCCCAACCATTGTCGGATGAGTTTCTGGAATTTCTACTGGATTTCTCTCATAAGCGGTCTTCCCTTCGGTTAAGGAATCATTGATTGAGTTCCCGTAAACATGAATGGAAGAAGTATTTACAACTGGAATTTTTCGTTTACGAGCTACTTCCAAAACATTGAAAGTACCAATCACATTTGTAGAAAAATCAAGTTCTGGATCTTCCCAAGAAATTGTCATCGCGGGCTGCGCCGCAGTATGAATGATATAGTCGCATCCTTCAGTTCTGTCAGTGAGATGCTCTAGATTTCGAATGTCACCTTTGACCATAGTCACACCCAAATCTTTTAAGTAATTCCAGTTGTAATCGCGGGTTGCGTCGGTGCCATAACCTGTACGTTTGAGTTCGTATTTTGTCATACTGTCAAAGCTAACAACGTCCCAACCTTCTTTTCTAAAAAGTTCACAGACATGTGAACCGAGAAAACCACAACCACCTGTAACTAAAACCTTATTAGCCATTTTGACTATCTCCTACAAAAAACTTCTTTGATAATATTAATTTAAAAACACCCCAGGCATCTCTAAGCATGGACGCATAACTGTACTTATGAACATTTACAGGTTTAAAGTATGAGACCGGTATTTCGATGCAACGTCTATGCGATCGAACCATCTCGATCATTAGTTCCACAATATATTTATGATCATGAGTATGTAATTGAGATTTTACTTGGTAGTATGATTCTTTCCAGATCGAGAAAAAATGACAATCTGCATCGGTAAACCTTGGTTCCTGACCCCACCAAAAGACCTCGACCAATTTTCCCATTAGTAAATTCAAAATGCGATACAAGGGTCCTAAGTTTGATCCTTGTTCGATCATTTGTCGTGTAGTGCGCGTGCCTATCACCATATCCGAGTCTTTCATATATTCCAAAAGTTTTGGAAAATCTTTAGAGCGAAAAGAACCATCTGGCGACACAACAAAAATTAGATCACCTGATGCTTGTTCAATGCCTTTGCGGACTTGCTCGCCAAGACGAGTTGGATCTCCTTCACCAGGGAATGTAAAAACTTTTACCTTTTCGTTTTTACATAATTCAACTGTTTCATCGGTTGATTCATTATCTATAACCAACACTTCATGGAATTTATCTTTGAAGTCTACTATGACATCCGTGATGGATCTTTCATTATTATATGTAGGTATGACAAGTGAAGTTTTGAATTTAGGGAAAAGATCATTGCGAACTTCATAAACTGCATGATAATAATCCTGCATAGAATTGATATTGAAATATTCGCAAGTAAGTGTAGTGGCATAAACACCACCTACAGATTCCTTCGCCATTTTATCTATAACCTGAGTTATTTCGATAACTCCAGATTTAGGAGAGGCGGGAGTCTTTTTAAAAAATTCGAAGTACTCTGGAGTGAAAAGGTAGGAGCCCAAACCTAAGATCTGATTAGGTGGATCTTCTGGTTTTTCGACAAGATTTAAGATCTTATCTCCTTGGAGTTCTACTGAGTAATTTTTGCGAATGCGTGAAAGTAGAGATGTTTTTACGACCCCGATTGAGGCAGACATCTTTGGATAGGTTTTGAGAGTTTTTAAGAATTTATCATGATCCGTTTTGAAGTAATATTCATCGCCAAGAATCGTAAGAAATGGCTCCGAGATCGATTTCTCCAAACTTGCAATGTCCGACGCTAGTCCTTTTTCTGTCCAGGGAGCAGGTTCAATCACAATTTTTGGTAATGCCAATCGAATGACTTCGATTTCAGCTAATATGTGTTCCTTGAGATGCCCAACAAGAATATATACTTTCTCGACTCCAAAAGTTTTTGCCAAAAGTTCAACATTCCGATGGAGGATCGTCTTCCCTTCGATCACAAACAAGGGTTTTGGGATAAAAGTAGTTCTTGGATAGGCTCGCGTGCCTTTGCCAGCAGCGGCAATCACGCCAATTCGGATCTTTTTCACGTAAATCGAAGGTCTCCGTCTGTTGGCCTTTGGTCAATCAGAAAAGGTTCTCCTCCACTTGTATATCCCGTATTCTCCTTTGACTTTCGGGCGATCAAATCCACGAAATGCATCCCATTTTAGGGTGGTGGGATTCCAAACTTGGACGGGATTCGATTTGCCAATGCCATTCAAATGAAATCCCCAAATCCCGTCCTCCTCGCCATGATCTGTCAAAACGGGAATGGAGATAGCTATTGGTTCCCCTGCCGTTTCAGGTAAAAAGTGAGGAAAGGATAGGTCGGAGAAGGTTCCAAATAAAGATGAGGAAATTGTGGTACCTCTTACATTTTTCTGGATCTGAAATCTCAGGTGCTCACAGTCGAACCTTCGTACAATTCCCCTCTTTTTTGAAAAATCAGTATTTGCTCGAACCTGACACGAATTGGGAGCAAGTTCCCAACCTTTTTCATCAGCCCATATAGCTTCTCCTGAAAAAAGGGCCTCCTCCCATCCCAGCTTTTGGTGAAAACGTAACTCTTGACCTAAGAAACGGTTACCCTTCTGTGTTTTGGAAATTTCCACTCCTAAAATTAAAAAACCATGTTCGGTGAACGCTGTGGATGAAAAAAAGAGTCCAATAAGTGGATCTGCAAAGATAGGGTTGTGAGAACAGACATAGGATAGAATCATTACATGGAAAGTTCGTTTCAGCAAATGGCAGTTCATCATCCAGTTCCATCCCCTATACAAAAGACGGCTCTTATCTCGTCTATTTGTTTCCTGATTCTGTCTTTTGCTTCCTGCACTCCGAAAAATAACGATCAAGAAGTCTTCAATCTACTTTCTTTGGTCGCCCTCGCAAACCTTGGGAACTGTGATACCGGTAGTGACCTTTGGGCTCGGAATATCCAAACACAAGGGAGCTATTGTGTTCCTGTTGAAGTTGTTAGCACAAAGTCAAATGTGATCGTTTACAAACAACGCGGACTTTCTTTAAACTATAACCTTGAGGAATTTGCTACAGAGTTTAACGACCAAACATATCCTAGACTAGTCTCAGCATTTGGTGCACCCTCAGATGTTGATAATGATGGGCGTATCAAGATTTTGGTATTGGACATTTTGGATGGTGCTAGTGCAAATTCCGCTTATGTAGCCGGCTTTTATGATCCTGTAAATTATTTTCGAGATGGCACTGTTTCTCCTCTTCGGTCCAATTTTGCAGAAGTACTTTATATGGATGGCAGAGAGCTGATACAAAGTCTCAACCAAGACCCACAAGCATTTGCGTCAACTGCTGCTCACGAATTCCAACACCTCATTCGTTACCCGTATATGAATGCCACGAGAGCAACAGATGATATTTGGATTAATGAAGGAACGAGTGAAGTTGCCAGTGACATTGCGGGCTTTGGCCCCCAACGAACACGATTGAATTGCTTTCGCGGAACTGACACTAACAGATGTCCAGGTGGAGCAAATGGGATCTCTCTTTTATCATGGGCAAGCCAGTCTAGCTCATCAACCATCTTAAAACAATATTCGATGGCGTATGCCTACATGAGATATTTATATGATATTTCAGGAACCACTGATTCACAAAAAAATACATTCTTCCGCAAAACAGTGCAAGGTGGAAATACGGGAATTCGAGCCGGATCTGCAAGTCAACTAATGACAGTTTTTCGAGAAGCAGATGGTTATAACTCAACCCACTTGGGTTCCACGAATCCAGAGGCATTTTTTCGCACCTTCTTTTTGTTTTTTGGACAAGCCAGTGGGGCAACTGCCTTCAATTCTGTAGAACAAATTCCAAGCGGTTCAACTTCACCCTCCACTGTCGACTTATCTGCGGCATTTACTGCCTATCCATTCCAATCAAGTCTGAATGATTTATTATCTTCTAACCTACCAGCCGTTACTGGAAGCCTCTCATTTTCAACTGGTTCGGCATATGTTTTAACTGGCAGTCAAAGCATAACACTCATAAACGTAGGCGATAGAAAACAAAATATGGGAACAGTCAAAAACAGTGGCGCATCTAGAACCCTTGTGGGATGGGGTGCCTATTCCAGCTCAAATGCACTCACTTCCATAAAAGAATTTACTGAAAGCTCAACTAAAAATGTAACCGCTAAAGACCGTTATCGAAGTCTGATTACTCGAGATATTCCGAATTCTGGCAGTATGCCCCTATGCGGAACGCAGTTTATAGACGAGACGGTTCATACCGACGAAAGTATTCCAATAGAATCGCCCTCATTAAAGAATGGTAGCACTCCTTAGAAATGTGACCGCCATCGGCAAACGCATTGCAAGAGTAATTCGCATCACCTTTTAACTTGAGTATAGGATTTGAATACCTATTGGAGAGCTCGTCCATTCTAGCCTCCCACCCTTTCACTGATGGTTGGCCTTCCACAAGTTTTTCAAAATTGGGAGATGATACGGGCCAGATAATAATGGATTTGATCTGCTCCAATTGGAGTCGTTCCAAAATTTTCCGATAAAATCCAAATTGCATGTCACTTTGTTTATAATATGCAAACAGCCAATCCAATGTTCTATGGCTCGTCAGCTCAAGAACATTTGCATCTTTTTCCACATAATTATCTATAGGTGAAAGTCCATGCCCATTTGTATTTATGATGTGATCGTATGTCGTTTGTCTCATACCGATAAAGCCAGCTAAATTCGGATTGGTATAATTTCTCCACATCTGATCCAAATAGGGTTTATAAGTTCCAATCGCAAATAGTCTGCGTCCCAGAAAGAATGAAAAATGGTCTTTTCCAAATAAATCTAAATTTGAAACAACGTAAGGCAGATCAAAACTAAATGTGAGATTGGAAATTTTAAATACTGAGTTTTGATTAAACTGATTTGGATCTGTTTCCATGATCACAAGATCCGGTTTGATGCCAGCGTCCAAAATTTTTGTAAGGTTAAAGTCGTAATAGGCTGGAGTGGTCACCGCAGAAGACAGGTTATAAATTTCCCAATCAGGATAGAATGCCGAAAGATCTGCCGCATCAAAGTAGAGAAGTCGGGAGGAACCAAGTATCAGCATTAACTTTTTCTTTCTAGGCTGATCTTTGGAGTTTAGGATTTTTTTTAAGAGGTCATTTTTGGCTTCGTAGTTAACGGGCGTTAAGTCTAATTTGGTAAGTAATTGAATGTACGGTATCCTAAAGATCTGATCGATCAACATTAGGACTGCGAATAGAAATAACGGGTAAAGGAGAAACTCTTGCCTTCTCATTCTGTAAATAGAATCATACGGCTAAGAAATGTAAAGCAATTGGGGAAATCATCTCCGGATTTCTCCGGAGAGATTTATCAATTAAGCGACTTGCGTTCTTAAGATCTTGCGTCTTTTTTTCAAACCGAGAAACCATTCATCTGCGGCTTTAACTTGTTGGACTAACTTTTTAACATACTCACGATTTTCTGGATTGAGAATTTCGCGTGCCTCTTGTATGATTTCTTCAACAGTCTTTACATGAAATGTAAAGTAACTCGTAAACAACTCATAGTATTCACGCTCTGTTGATTCCCAAGCAATGGACTCTATGTCCTCGTGAAATTCTAGTAACATCGGTATATCTAAATCTGGAGTCGCATCAAAGTGACTGTTCATCATTGCAATACGATCCGTAATATCAGTTAGCCTCTGGAAATAGGTTTCTAATTCTGGATATCCCATTGTAGACCCTCCTCATGAACCCTTACTTTTACCATGATTTTAGAAGGGTTCGAGAGATCAAACCTTTTTCAAAAATTGGGAGAAGTCTTTGTTTTCTTTTAAAAAATCAATCAACTTGTGAACTTGACTATCCCAACCTTCTTTTGCACCGTCTAACCATACATCAAATGCATCTGAATTCGGGAATCCACCGTTAATGATCGTTAGCTGAGAGGTGTTCGGAGAGAGAGAATCAAAGATCAATTGTAAAAAGATATCGCCAGCGGGATGGTCTTTCCACTCCATTATAAGTTCTTTGCCAGGTACAATTTTTTTATATGTACCGTGAGATGTAAAGTTTCCTTCTATACCAAGGTGCCATGTCCAAGAGAAATCAGCACCTTCTCTAGGTCTCCCTCTCACTTCGTCAGCGAGCCAATGTACGAGAACTTCGTAAACTGTGATGGCTTGCCAAAGTCTATCCACTGGTTCATCAAATTCAAAAACAGATCGTGTTTCTCTCATGTTCCGACTTTACAAAAAATCCAAACTGATTGCAATCCGTTTTTCGAATAAGAAAAACAATCTTTCTATTAAGAAAGTTCCAAATTATTCGGCCGAGTGTAAACCATTTGGACAACACTGATATTTCTCATATGAAAGGCGGCCGCACAATATGCAAGATAGTATCTCCATTTTCGAATGAACGTTTCGCTGTAACCTTGGCTACGGACGAGAGTTATGTTTTCATCGAACGCGTTTAACCATAGTCGAAGAGTCTTCACATAACTTTGACCCATATCTTCCAAATGGAAGAGATACATATCACCAGTTTTGTTGATAGCTTCATTCATTCTTCCGACAGATGGAAGTAACGAACCTGGAAAGATGTGCTTTTGTATGAAATCGATACCTGTTTTGAATGATTGAAAACGCGAGTCTGGACAAGTAATCACTTGTAACGCCATCAGACCATTTGGAGTGAGAACCTCTTGGCACTTTCGAAAAAATGATTCGTAAAAAGCATCACCTACAGCTTCTAACATCTCAACTGATACGACCTTTGTGTATGTGCCTGTGATATCTCGATAGTCTTGTATACGAATCTCAACAAGGTGTTCGACACCCTCACTTTTGATTTTTTCACTAGCAAAACGGAATTGTTCCTCTGAAAGTGTAACCGTCGTTACTCGGCATCCAAATTTTTTTGCCGCATAGACGGAAAGATATCCCCATCCACTTCCGATTTCCAACAAATGGTCTGCCGCATTCAATCGAAGCTTTTGGCACAAACGTTCCACTTTGGCTGTTTGGGCAGCCTCAAGGCTTTGATCCATCGATTCAAAGTATGCTGAACTATAAGTCATGGTTGGATCTAAAAAAAGCTTATAAAAACTATTACCGAGATCGTAATGTTCAACGATGTTCTTTTTGCTGTTTCTTTGGGTATTGCGACGTAAAAAGTGTAAAAATTTATTACCGAGGTTGAAGAGGTCGAGATGGAAAAGCTTTTTTTTAGCGCCAGATAGACTTGGTGAATCATCAACGTTCAGGATGAACCATGAAATAACATTTTCAATTGAGTCGGTTTCCCACTCACCCATTAGATAAGATTCTGAAAATCCTATATCTCCATGTAATACTGCTCGCTTGAAGAACTTTGGATTTTTGATGTGCATGATCGCCGAGTGAAACTTGGGATCAAATGCAGACTTTGGGTCACCAAGGCTTCCTTGGGAACCATCTGGAAGGATGAGTCTCACCGATCCACGTTTCATATTCCCAAGTGCTTTGAAAAAAATGCTCTGGTATAGCGCATACTGTTTCCCAACAGAGGCTGTTTCTATTTGGCTTAAAATGCCGGGCTCAATTGAATTTTCCAAGAGAGATTGGTTCGCTGACTTCTCCAAGGGTGACTCCTGTCTGTTGGTCTAAATTTTCGTATTTTTTGATGTACGGAATTTTTTTCATCCATAACTTCATTGCTTGCCAATGAATGAGAACTATTATTTGGACGGTTATAAATGGATATCGGCAGAAAAGAATGAACAAGTTTTTTGACGAAAAGATTTTTTTTTCACCAAGGTATGCTGTCGTAAGAACTCTTTTCCCGTCCTCCCAAGAATCTACTCCGATTGCCAAATGGCTTTTCGGAAAGTTTAATCGAAATTCAAATTCCGAATCGAGCGGGATAAAAGGAGAAACATAAAAATTCTTCTTCACTCTAAGGTGGGTTTCTGGATCAGAAATCGTTCCTTTCACTCCCTCTTTCACCAAACCAACATAAGGTTTGATTTCTCCGAAAGTATTCCCTACTTCTGCGATTGAACAAACATGATTGCCAGATGATGAAAAACAGAAGTAGAAACTAACTGGATTAAAAACATAACCCAAAACGCGAAGATTAGTTAGAAGATAAATTTTACCTATCTCCTCCTTGATCCCAGAGGCGATAAGAAAGGATTTAATTTGTGTATAAAAATCTCCTTCTCCAAATCGCAGATGATCTTTATCCAGAAAGGAAAAAAGTGAAAATCGATTGTAACCGAAAAATCGGATCTTTTCACCTAACTCTGGAAGCTCCTCCACATCAAGGAGAAAAGTTCCTACTTTATAGCGAAACCGATTCACGATAGGGAATGCCCTACTATGCGTTACAACTGCATGAAAGATTGAAGAATTTAAATCCAAGGGTCTCTCTTTAAAATCGCTTTTGCCACATTCACGGCAGAAAGAAATCCATCTTCATGAAATCCATATCGAAAGTAAGCACCTGCATAAAAAATCGGACCTTCCTCATTTAACAAAGGCAATTTATTCTGACCTGCAGAAGCCTCTACTGAGAAAAGAGGGTGTTCATATTCAATTTCCCTTAGAATATGATCGCGTTTGATTCGCGAGGGATCATTGATCGTCAAAAAATAATCCTTCTTTTTTGATACATTTTGTAATCGATTCATCCAATAAATTGTATATGGGTGAATTTTGCCATCTTCCGATTTGGTAATTTTGTAATTCCAACTCGACCATATGGACCTAATTTTTGGCATATCAGAATTATCTGTGTGTAAGGTGGCAGTGTTTTTTTGATAACGATACAATGGTAACAATTCTTTTTCGAGAGGGGTCGGATTTTCGACCAATTTTGCCGATGTATGCCCATGAGTTGCCATCACTACTTTATCAAAAAGCTCCGAAGATCCATCTTCCAAAGTAACGCGAACCTTTGAACTTTCACGAGATACCCGACTAACACCTTTGTTTAATTTGATGTTATCTTGAAAAGACTTTGTAATTCGTTTTACATATTCAATTGATCCACCGTCGACTGTCCACCATTGGTGCTGTGTGCTGAGCCCCAAAAATCCATGGTTATAAAAGAATCGAATTAAGGTTTTTGCAGGGAAACTCAACATCAAATCTGGTGGTGTTGACCAAACTGCGGAGCTCATCGGTATCAAATAATAATTTAGGATATCATCTCCATATCCCTCTGCCTTCATATATCGACCCAAATCCCAATCATCGTATTTTGGATCATCTAATATCTTGGGAGCTTGGTTGTTAAAGCGATTGATTTGCAGGAGCATTTTGATATAGCTCGGCTTAAATAAATTCTTTCTTTGTGCAAATAATTCATTTAACCCTGAACCACAAAATTCCAATCCAGTCGGTGCGTATTGAACGCTAAATGACATATCAGATTTTTTTGTGGGAACGTTCAGCGTGTTGAACAATCGCACTAAATTGGGATACGTCACATGATTGAAGACAATAAACCCCGTATCGATTGGTAATTTTAGATCATCTTCGTTGACATAAACTGTGTTCGTATGCCCACCGATATAATCTGCTTTTTCATAAACGGTAAGGTCAAAATCTTTTGAAAGAAAATACGCGGCTCCAAGGCCAGAAATTCCTGTACCGATAACTGCTAATTTTTCTTTCACGACACCGCCTTTATCCATCACTTAGACATTAGAAGAGAGTAATTTGTTGAACTCTACTTGGATTTCAGATGCTTTTTTTGAGGCAAGAGATTTATAATCATCATTCCTACTTAGAAGTGTGACACCACGTGAAGAATTGATGAGCGAGTTCTTTCCGCACGCATGGTAAATATCTTCTAAACTTCCACCTTGGGCTCCGTAACCTGGAATCAAAAATGGAAGATTCGGATGTCTCAATCGGATCTTACATAACTCTGACGGATGAGTCCCACCCATTACGATACCAATTTGCCCTGGATAGGATTCTTCGAGTTTGGCCGAAAAGTCAGAAACTTCTTCATAAAAAAATGTTATGTTATCCGCTAACTTTATTTTTTGAAGTTCAACCGAAGAAGGATTGGATGTAAGACAGAGAATAAAAACAAATCCACCCATATCCAGATAAGGGATGATTGTATCTTTACCCATATACGCATTGATTGTTAGTGCATCTACTTTGAGGCTTTCAAAATAATATTTTGCATATTCTTTGGCCGTATTGGCAAGATCACCCCGCTTTGCATCGGCAATGATTGGGATCGTCTCGTCGGTTGTTTTGCAGTAATCAATGATCCTTTCAAAATCTGAAAATCCTTTTGATCCAAATCTTTCAAAGAATGCAATATTTGGCTTCCACGCCACTGCATACTCATGTGTGGCAGAAATAATCGATTTAGAAAATTCGAATAAAGGTGTTTGGGAATTCAAACATTGGTGAGGTAACTTTTCCCATTCCGGATCTAATCCGATACATAAAAGTGAATTTAACTTTTCTCTTCGAGCAAAGAATTTCCTTTGGAAGTTAGACATCTATGGCAAATTATCCTTTTTAATCTTTCTTTCGTTCAGTTGGTCAGTGATCGTTGTTTTTTTGTACCTTCCAATTAAATGACCTGGAATCACCGTAAACCTTGTTACGGGATCAACAAATATACTTGCGATCGAACCTCCGACATAGGTAGAGTATGCGGGCGTTAGAATCTCATAGGACTCTTCTAAGTGCTTTCGTTCATTTTTCTCAGCAAAGTAGTTGAGCGCATCGTCACTTGCGCGTGCCTCATGATATAGAGGTCCGACAATGGGCACGGCATATACAAGTGCATAACCTGTTCGCTCTTTTCGTTGTGAAAAATCTTTCGCGTGACCTCCTTCGTGGATTGCAACGGCTGGAGAATCTGAATATATATTTATGGTATTTGTAAAGGAATTGTAATGATCTCCACCTACAATGCCAGCTAGAAGTCGTTCGGGTAAAAATGTATAGGGAATCAAAGAAAAAATCCCTATCGTATAACGAGCAAAAGGGCTTATACTTTCATTTTTTGTAAGCCGTTTCCATTCAGAAAGAGGCGCGTACTGATTGAACCTAACTTTTACATCACGCAGGTTATTTTCTCGTATGTAATTTTTCATTACTGTTTTGGTTTCTTCAGAAATTTCATGACTTTCCATCTTCCAGCTCCAAAGTATAAGTTTGGAGGGTAAGGAAAAAAAATAATGACCTAACTTATCGACAATCCAAACTGGTTCCCCTTCTTCGAATTGTGGCTCGCTCGGATCAAAATCGGGAGAAGCCAAATATGGGTTTCCATAGTTATATTTTTTCTGCATCGAATAACAATTGGAAATGAACAGTGGAATCAAGATCAAGATTACCCAAAGAATTAGGAACCTTCTCCTCATAAACCCTCCATAATCTCTTTGATCTTGGGATCACGAATCGGGTCATTTGATTTAGATGGATTCATTTGAATGGGGATTTGTTTCTCTGAATTTTGGATATATCCACTTCGGTTTTCTAAAAAGGTAAAGAAGGATTCGATTGCATTGCGACCCAATTGATTGAGTTGGTCTTCACGGTTCCCACGGAATCCAGCATAAGGGATATAGAGAATCAAGGGGAGAATAGGAATCGAACTTCCCGATAAAAAACAGTCTGTAACGTGGGACTCGATTTGATCTTGGTAGAAAAATGTTTCTTGAGGTCTGCGCCCAATCTGAACATTTACATTCATTTTGACGGATACGAGATTCGTCCAACAACGGTCAGTCGAGTCCAAAACAAATTCCTTAATCTCAATTTTCCCACCTTCCTTGAGTAAATTAGGGAAATTGTCTGGTCGGATAGAAAGTTCCTTTCTTATCAGATAAGGTAGACTTCCATATTCATTCTGAAGATTGTATTCAATTTCCAAAAAGCTAAGCTCAGTAAAGCGAAACAAAAATGGATCATAACTTGCAAATCGCTCAGGATATTGTGCTGGCGCAGTAATCGAAACTTTCGGTTGAGGCAAAACCACTTCATATGGGTTCTCCCTAGGATAAGGTCGATACACTCGAATCGACGTCGCACAACTGACAAAAGCGATAGCCAAAGTGAACAATAAAATGAAATAGCGAAGACTAAAAAACATAATTATAGCCTACATAAAAATTAGTAACAACAAAATACCGAGAAGCACGCTTTCCATCTCCATCTGCTTCGTAAATTGCAGAGGTGGTATACCAATTATAAATACCTGATAATACATCTTCTCCCCTAGCGCCAGTAACTCGAGGCAATACTGACTCATTTGCAGACCAAGTATATCCCGTTGTTTTTGCTCCAAAGCTGATCCGATGGGATTGTGAGATCAAAAAAGAATAAATTAAATTTATATCCGCTCCTGAAATTTTCAACTCCGAGGGCTTTGATGATTCGACTTTATACAGTTGTGTGGCTACTAATGGAACGCCTGCAAAATTCACACCTCCCTCTTGCATAAACCTTCGTTCATAATCCAAAGTACCTCCAGTCGTATAAAAAACATCGGAGCCAAATTCGATGCGACTGTTCTTGATGGCAGACTGATAAATCCGAAAACCAGCGCTCGGAGCCACAAATCTTGCAACTTCCCTTAGATCTCCTGCTTGGTTAAGTGTAGGAGATACAAAAGAAGACTGGGTAGTCCAACCGCCAACTCGAAGACCAAAATCCCAACTGAACCACCGCTCCTGGTCCAATTCTTCATGGATTCGAACCATGAGCCTATGATCATACATTTGAAACGCTGTTTGGTATCTTGCGATTTGATTGTCAAATCCGTATGCAAAATGACCGTACGATCCATGCATAGGTAAATTAGAATATTCGATACTCCATTTTTTATTTTCAGCGGTGTAAGAAAAATGCAGTGTAGGTAATATTCCTTCTTTCGGAGAAAGTCTTTCTGCTTCACTAATAAATGGCAAAACGGACTGATTTTGATATGGGATGGTATTCCGAGGCATATAAGGAAAACCGGCTTGGGTTAAGACGCGTCCATTATCAAGAGCCCAATCCATACCAGAATTGAAATCTGCGCGAGGGATATTGCCCCGAAACCCTAGTTCCCAGAAACCTTTTAACCAAACTTTATTGCCTGCAGAAAATGGATGGGGTTGTTTGGCGATTGGGTCACCAACTAACGGAGTTTCCGGTTTTTGCCTTGCGAAATTATTGCGACGAATCTCGCGAGCCAAATTTCGTTTTATTTGCGCTTCTTCAAAATTACCTTTGGCTTCGAGAGCCTCTGCTTCCAAATCAAATTTGATGGCCTTTGTTTCTTGAGCTGACAAAGAAAAAGAGATAAAAAGTAAAGAAAGTAAAAATGCCCATTTCCAAAATTCTCTCAATCGCATGATACTTCTTAGGGCGGGCATTTTTCAGATGTTAACCTTTTCTCTTGATAAATGCCTTAGCAAATTCAGGCAATACAAAAGCAGATTTATGTATCTCTGGGCTATAATATTTTAATCCTTTTGGCAAACGACTAACATCTGGCGTTACTTTATAAGGGTCAATTGCGTTCGACAAGAAGGTAAACCCAATGATTCCGCTAGGATAGCTAGGAATCGTTGTGTAATAGTATCCATATTCCGGAAAGATTTTTGGAATAAATTCAAACAGTGAAGAAATCACATCTCCATGATACCAAAAAGATTCTGCTTGTGTGGCGATAATCCCTGTAGGTGTCAAGGCGCCTGCCATATCTCGGAAGAATGGTTCTTTAAAGAGTACTTCTGCAGGTCCCACTGGATCACTTGAATCCACAAGAATCACATCAAAGCGACCTTTATTCTCACGCGCAAATTTTGCACCATCATCATAATAGTGAATGACTTTTTTATCCTTCATTGCATCGGCACATTCAGGGAAATACTTATAACTGATGTCAACTACCGCTTTGTCGATCTCGCATAAAACAACTTCCTTTACTGAAGGGTGCTTGAGGACTTCGCGAACCGTTCCTCCATCCCCTCCGCCGATGACCAAAACCGACTGTGGATTGGGATGGCTCATCATTGGGATATGAGCGATCATCTCATGGTAAGAATGCTCGTCTTTGTTTGTGACCATAGTCACTCCATCAAGAGTAAACATTCGACCAAAGGATTGGGTTTCAAATATATCAATCTTTTGAAATGGGGATACCAAACTTTCCAATGTTTTGGTGACTCGATAACTGACCGCGCGACCTTTCTCTATCTCTAGTTTTTCTGTGTACCAAATCTCCATTCCTTTTCCCCACAAATTAGTTTAATTTTATGTCAGCCTGGCGTCTTCCATCCAAAAGTGTAGTTTTTTTTCAGATACAAAAAAGTTCTTTCCAGATTCCGACAAGTCACTACGCTTTTGGAGTTTTGTATCAATTTTCAAAGGAGAATCTATGCTAGGAAATTTCACGGAAAGCTTAAAAGGAACTGTTGGTGGTGTTGTGCTACTCATTGCATCTTTTCCGATATTATTTAAAAATGAAGGTTGCGCAGTCGATATCGCTAAAGGTCTTGATGAGGGCGAAAGTATCGTTGTAAGTATCGATGCATCCAAAGATGTAGCCTCGTACAACGGAAAGTTGATTCATGCGACTGGGGAAGCGAAGGCAGGTGCACGAATCACTGACCCTGAGTTTGGCGTTGAAACAGCCGCTTTAGTTCTTGAGCGCGATGTCGAAATGTATCAATGGAAAGAAACAACACGAGAAGACTCACAAACAAAACAAAAAACCTATACCTACGACAAAGAGTGGACCTCATTAGAAATTGATTCCGGCGGATTCCATGACACCTCAAAAAGAAATCCTCCATTTCCTTATTCAAAACGAAAGATCGTCGCTGATTCAGTAAGCATGGGAAACTTAACATTTTCGGATTCACTCAAAGGACAAATTTCTGCCGGTGAAAAATTAAACTACGATCAAACGACTGTAAATCGACTAAAAGCTAGTCTTGGAAATCGAGCAAAAATCACCGATGGTGAAATTTATGTCGGTAGAGATCCTTTGTCACCAGAGGTTGGAGATGTAAAAGTTCATCATATGTATGGAAAAGAAGGTATTTCATCTATCATTGGTCAGCTTACAGGAAGTATAGTTGACTCCTTTACAACGAAGCGTGAGACACAAATTTTGATGTTTGATTATGGAACCAAAGATGCAACTAGTATGTTCCAAAAAGCACAAGATGATAACGTCACACGAACATGGGTTGTGCGAGTGGCAGGATTTTTTATCATGTTTTTAGGTTTTCGATTGTTATTCGGACCCATTGCGGCCGCGGGTGGTTGGATACCGATTCTTGGTGGGATTTTAGAGATGGGTGTTTCAATTGTTGCGGGAATCCTCGCCTTCTCCTTTTCTTTTGTGACCATTTCCATCGCTTGGATTTTCTTCCGACCGCTTCTAGGTTTAGGACTACTTGCATTAGGTGTTGGTGCTTTTGCTTACCTTTACCAACAAAAAGGAAAGTTTTCCAAAAATCCAAGCCCTCAGGCTTAAAACGTTCTTCAAACACAACACGAGATGTCCTCCATTGGAAGGCATCTCGTTTGCGATTTTCGTATTGGCAATCCCACCCATCTCCTTGATCTTGTAGTTTCACCAGGTATTTATGAAAAAATATTACAAGGTATATTACCTCATCGGTTTCCTTTCGATGCCACTCTTTATCCTACTTCTCGTCTATGGATATATTTTTTTAAACCAACTCGCATCAGAAAACCTATACTGGGGTCATAACCGTTCCTTTGCGTTTTCTCAAGCATCCAGGGAAGGCAAATTGATACTTGTTTCTGTAACAAAAAAGCACTGTGATGCGATGTTGGGACTAGAGTGCGGCGAAGGCAAACCAGACTTAGGAGCCTATGTGCTTCTCAATTTGACACCTGCCGATCAGGATTTCTCAAATATGATTCAAGACGACAGATTTGAAGAATTAAAAACAGGGGAACTACCGAGATATTATCTTTTGAATACAACTGGAGAGATCCGCTATTCCTCTAAGGAACTGCCCAGCGTTCAAGATATGAAAGTGCTACCTAAGGAAGAAAAAGGGAATTAAGGAAATCCATTTTTTGGAAATCCACCCCTTCATTTCCCACTCGTTCTCACTACTTCCATTACAGCACAAAATAGAATCACTCCTCCACCAAACCAAATTCTTTCTGGAGGCGTTTCTCCCAAAAAAAACCATGCCGAAAGGATCCCGTAAAACGGGCTGATTGTCGAAAATATACCTGCAGTTACAACAGGAAGCTTCGCAAAACTCCGGATCCAAAGAGTATGTGCAAATGCAGTAAATAGTCCCGCAAGTACCACTTGATATAACAAATATTTGGGTGTAGAAATCATTTCCCAAAGCCCACTTGCAAATGGTAATAATACCGCCGACGCCGCAAACAATTGCAGAGCCAAAAGATGGGAGCTCGAATAATGGATATGCATTTGTTTTGTTAAAATATTTCTAAGTGAGTATAGGACTGCTGATATCAGCCCCCAAACCACACCTTGAAAGTTGGCATCATCCCAATCAAACGACGGAACCATAAACCCAAGTCCGATAAATGCGAGTAATGCGAGAATCAACGAAAAAACATCAATTCTCTTACCATCGAACAGAGGTTCCATAATTGCTGTAAAAAGTGGGTAAGTAAAAAGCGAAAGCATTCCAATGGCAACAGTGGACACCTGTATGGAATGAAAGTAGGTCACCCAATGGACACCAAATAAGACTCCAATGCCCAGGATTTTGAATAGATCGTTACGACTATTGACTGCTAGAGATTTCCCTCTCGAGTATAAAAAAAAAGCGAGCAGTAAAAAGGCGATTACAGCTCTTCCTGAAATAATCGTGGATGCCGGAAAGGGAAGGAGTTTGGCAAATAATGTCACGTTCCCCATGATGAGAACGGACATATTCAGCTCGAGGAGGGTCTGAAACTTTGAAGAAGAAGCTTTCACTTCTTCCTAGGATTCGACTCCTAAAAATTTGGCTATGGATTTTCGGTCTTTTTCCAAACTGTGTTTGTGGATTTCTTCGATCGCTTTTTCTACGATAGGAGATACAAAAAGGAGGCCTGAACTCACCTCTACATCATAGCTCCGCTCAGAAGAATCACCCTTACCGGAGTAAGTACTTTTGCCTTTGATCACAAAGACATTGTCTTTGCCTGGAGGTGCAATCTTGAATATATGAGTGTTTGTGGTTGTGTCAAAGGTAGACTCCTCCACGAGAGATAGGTCCGTCAATGCGGCAGAAAGAACTGCTGGCAGTGAACCTTCCAAACTGACTTTCCGTTTTTGTATGATGATGTTACCTTCCTTTTTCTCTTCCAAAAGGGTGACATTTTTAAGATCAGGGAACTGATCCAAATGCTGGTATCTCTCTTCACGTGCATGGAGCAACTTTTCAAGGGAAACTGGGAAGGTATGCGTAACGTTGTATTTCACTATTTTTTCTTTCCTTTCTTTTTAGGTGCGGGTTTTGATTTTTTCACAGCTTTTTTGACGACCTTCTTAGAAGACTTTTTCACAGGCTTTTTAGAAGGTGTTGGCTTCTTTGTCGCCTTTTTCGTCGGCTTAGAAGACTTTTTAGCGCTGGTTTTGGGTTTCGCCACTGGTTTCGAGCTAGTTTTTTTAGCCGATTTCGAAGCTGTCGACTTAGATGCGGAAGCAACATCTGCGAGAAGCGACTCATCTTCCCAATAAAAAACCTGATCACCAGGTAACGATTGTTCCATCGCCATTGCCTGTGCTTCAAGTAGTGAAGTATTCGCCTCATTGAAGTTAGCTAACTTTTGGAATAACAAGTTGATCTTTGGATCTTGAAACTTGTTTCGAATGGTGATATAAAAATTTCGAGCGTCTTCCCCTTCTCTGATCGCAAGTTCAATCGCTTTCTTTTCGTCGGCTTTCACTTCGACATTTTTATTTCGATCGAGGCGATCCATCATCTTTTGTAAGGTGGAAGAATGGAATTTTTCTATTTCGCTCAATTGTTTTAAATTGGGCATTTCTTTGCCTTCTGCACTTTTGTAGACGTCACGTATGAACTTTATATGCTCATCCCCATCTAACGCAAGTTGGCTAAACAATTCACGAATCATTCCTTCTGGAAGTTGTTCGGATATTTTAAGATAAAATTGAAAGCATTTGACTTCGTGATCAATCGCAGCTGCAATCGCTTCGATAAAAGTCGTTTTTTTAAGAGATTTCATATAATAGACATTCCTTTAAGATAGCGTGATTCAGTCTAGTGATACTGTCAAAGGTTTCAAGTACTTTTCCGATCTGTTGGATTCAATTCTTCTACTTTTGTGGCAAGGTAGATGAGAAGCTGAGCTAGATAGTACGTCACCATGATGAGTAGTCCAGCAACTTGACGATCCATGGAAGGATTTAAAAACATAGAATAGGCGATAATCGAATCAGAGATCATAAAAATGAGTGCGCCAAAAAGACCAAGACCATATACGCGAGAGTCGGCCACTCTTGCTGATGACCGCCAACCCATAAGGCAAATTGCCGAAATATAAACCCCAACAGGAATCAAAAGCGCACCCAAATGAGGAACCAATTGATAAAAGAATAAAAGACCGAAAATAACAAATGGAATTGCTCGCAAAGGAGCTAGCTTTGATCCCACTGAAAATGCATACGAGTAGATCAACTGAGCGATTAGAAAGGATCCAAGTCCAGGAACAAAAAACTGGTTCCCTGGCAGGGCCAAAAAGGAGTCTCCAAACAATGAAAAGATAAGTCCGAATAGAACCAGTTTCCCACGTTTTTGAAGCTTCGCCCTCTCCTTTGCCAAATAAACAATCAGGATTAGAATCGGAATGATTTTTAGAGGTAAAAAGAAAACACTCTCACGTGTGAGTGCAAAAATTGCAATGAAATGCAAGATGCTATAGATTCCAAATAAAACTATATCTTTTGTCATAATTCTTACTTTACACCAATGTCCGTTTCGTTTTTATCATAAGAGATACTGAGTGTTTTATTAAATGAATCCAATACAGCGCATGTCCATCTTTTTCTTAGTTTTCCTCAGCTCGTTGAGCCTTTCCGCACGAGAAGTGCCAAGTGGTGGTGAGATGTTACTCGATATCATCATTGCAAGGCCAGTGGGACTAGCAGGAGCCGCTTTGGGTACCGCCGCATGTGTGGTCGCGACACCTTTCACGTTGTTATCTGGGACTTGGGAGCAGACGGCAAAACGACTTGTTATCTATCCAGTCAGATTCACGTTCGTCCGTGGATTGGGTCATTTCCCGGGTTATATGGAAGAATACGAAACAGTAGAGGACTAATTTGAACGAATTACTTTTTTCCGAATTCCCCGAAATCTCCAAGGATGATTGGAAAAATACAATCATCAAAGATCTAAAAGGCCAGCCCTACGAAAAGATCCAATGGCAAACCCACGATGGCATCCTCATCGAACCTTTCTATCGAAAAGAAGATCTCCCCAATTCGTTACCAAATCTGCAAAAATCGGAACGTGGTTGGTGGATCACTGACCAAATCCTAATTGCCACTTCCATTGAAGACGCAAATAAGCAGGCAAAGCTATCTCTAGCAAATGGTGCAGACGCTATTTTATTCACTGCGCACGCTGAAGGAGGCAAATCCTACGGGGTCCCCATCCAAAATCCGAAAGAAGTAGCTTCCCTTCTCGCAGGTATTGATCTTTCGAAAACGCCCGTCATCCTATCTCTTGCCAATCGAACTCCAGAATTTGCAACTGCTATTAATGAAGCAAGTACCACAGCAAAACTCGTTTTAGGTGATTATGACCCATTTGGAACTGCCATTTTATGTGGTGAGTTGGGTGCGACTGAGCAAGATGTGATAACACACCTCAAGAACCTCTGCTCAAAAACCAAAAACACAAAACACATTGCGATACACTCCTATTACCTGAGAGATGCTGGTGCGTCCATTTCACAGGAACTGTCCTTCGCTCTTTCATGGGGGGTAGAATACCTCAATATCCTCGTGGATTCAGGCGTATCTCCAGAGATGGCGGCCAATTCAATCTGGTTTTGGATGGGTGTGGGTTCTGACTACTTCACAGAAATTGCAAAATTCCGTGCGTTCCGAATTATGTGGGCTCAGATCCTAAACGCATACAAGCCAGGACTTGGAGATAGCCACCAACCTATTATACAAGCAATGACCACAGAATGGAATTTTACAGCTTATGACCCTCATGTAAACATATTGCGTGGCACAACTGCCGCCATGTCGGCAGTAATTGGTGGTTCTGATTTTGTAATCGTCAGTCCGTTTGACCGATTTTACTCCAATCAGTCAGATTTTGGCGTACGAATTGCACGCAATTCACAACTACTTCTAAGACACGAGGCTCATTTAGATAAAGTAGAAGATCCAGCGAATGGATCTTACTATTTAGAACTTCTAACTATTGAACTGGCGCAGACTGCTTGGTCAAGTTTCCAATCGACTGAAAAAGATGGCGGTTTTCATAAAGCACTCAAATCAGGCACAATCCAATCCACCATTGAATCATCGGCTCGTAAGTTACGCGATGAAGTATCCAGCAAAAAACAGACGTTACTAGGCACAAACCAGTATCCATTGACAACGGAAAGACACCCAGAACTGAAAGAAAATATTGATAAAACAAAAACCATACTAGACTTCCCCAACAATCATACTTACAAGCGAATTGATCCTGTTCGCCTTTCCTATGATTTTGATCGTCTGAGATTAAAAACGGATCTCCATGTTGCGAGTGGAAAACCTGTTCCCAAAGTATTCCTTCTAACCATCGGTGATTTGACGATGAGAAAAGCTCGTGCTGGTTTTGCTTCCAATTTTATAGGTTGCCTAGGATACGAGATCAAAGATAGCAATGGATTTGCTAGTATAAAAGAAGGCATCGCCGCCGCAAAACAAGCAAATGCGAATATCGTTGTATTATGCTCTTCAGATGAGGAATATGCAAACCTAATCCCTGAATTTGGAGATGCCATCAAGACTGAACTTCCGAACGCTTGGGCCATCGTTGCAGGATATCCCAAGGATCTCATCTCCCTTGCTGAGAGCAAAGGGATAGGTGACTTCATTCACCTCAAGCGCAACTTGATTGAATTCATGGAAAAAGCGCAGAATCGACTATAAGGACTGAATCCAATGAGACCTGATTTTTCTAAAATTCCATTCCAATCTCCGAAACCCACTCCATCTGCAAAGTCCACTTCCCTTTGGCAAACGGCAGAAGGTATCCCGATTCAGTCGAGTTATACCTCACAAGATTTAGATGGACTAGAACATCTTGGGTACGCGGCAGGGATTGCCCCTTACTTACGTGGTCCCTATTCTACCATGTATGTGAACAAACCTTGGACTGTTCGCCAATATGCCGGTTTTTCTACAGCCGAGGAGTCCAATGCTTTCTATAGACGCAACCTCGCTGCAGGACAAAAAGGTCTTTCGGTTGCCTTTGACCTTGCCACACATAGAGGTTATGACTCCGATCACGACCGAGTTGTTGGGGATGTAGGAAAGGCTGGCGTTGCCATTGACTCTGTCCTGGATATGAAAATCCTTTTTGATCAGATCCCACTGGATCAAATGTCTGTTTCAATGACCATGAATGGAGCTGTCATCCCTGTAATGGCTTTTTATATCGTCGCCGCTGAAGAACAAGGCGTCAGCAAAGACAAATTAGCCGGCACAATCCAAAATGACATCTTAAAAGAATTTATGGTGCGAAATACCTACATTTACCCACCAAAACATTCCATGAAAATCATTGCAGATATATTCGGTTATACCTCAAAGTATATGCCCAAATTTAATTCTATCTCTATCTCAGGTTACCATATGCAGGAAGCAGGGGCAACTGCAGATTTAGAACTTGCCTATACACTAGCAGATGGCTGGGAATACCTCAAAACTGGTATTGCATCTGGATTGAGTGTGGATGAATTTGCACCAAGACTAAGTTTCTTTTGGGCAATCGGAATGAACCACTTTATGGAAATTGCAAAGATGCGTGCAGGCCGACTTCTTTGGGCAAAGATTGTAAAACAATTCCAACCCAAAAATTTAAAATCCATGGCACTTCGTACGCACTGCCAAACAAGTGGTTGGTCCCTTACAGAACAAGACCCATATAATAATGTGGGAAGGACATGCATTGAAGCACTTGCCGCCGCTCTCGGTCACACACAATCACTCCATACGAATGCGTTAGACGAAGCGATCGCACTTCCAACTGATTTTTCTGCCCGCATTGCACGAAACACACAGATTTATCTCCAAGAAGAGACCAATATCCATCGAGTGATTGATCCTTGGGGCGGTTCCCATTTCGTCGAAAAATTGACCCATGATCTTGTTCACAAGGCATGGTCTCTTATCGAAGAAGTACAAAAGTTAGGTGGAATGGCAGAAGCAATTGAGACTGGCATTCCAAAAATGCGAATTGAAGAAGCCGCCGCCCGAAAACAAGCTCGAATCGATTCCGGCAAGGATGTCATCGTTGGCGTCAACAAATACAGACTTGGGAAAGAAGCACCTATCGATATCTTGGATATTGACAATACTGCCGTTCGAGAGGCACAGATCAAACGTCTGAATCAAATGAAAGCCGAACGAGACAACCAAGCAGTAACCTCTGCATTGGATGCCATTACAAAATGTGCGGAAACTGGAAATGGGAATCTGCTTGAGCTCGCAGTTGATGCGGCACGCAAACGCGCGTCTCTCGGCGAAATTTCTTTTGCAATGGAAAAAGTATTTGGGAGGTACAAAGCGGTGATTCGTTCTATCTCAGGTGTTTATTCTTCAGAAATTTCAGAAGACAAAGGATTTATTGAAGCGCGTGGTCTAGCTGACGAATTCTCCAAATTGGAAGGTAGAAGACCGCGCATTATGGTTGCCAAAATGGGTCAAGATGGACATGACCGAGGTGCCAAGGTGATCTCGACAAGTTTTGCAGACATGGGCTTTGACGTTGATATCGGGCCACTTTTCCAAACTCCTGCAGAAGTCGCAAAACAAGTGGTAGAGAACGATGCCCATATCCTTGGGATTTCTTCACTTGCCGCAGGTCACAAAACTCTCGTTCCTCAAGTAATTGCTGAACTCAAAAAATTAGGTGCGGAAGATGTGTTAGTGGTTGTGGGAGGTGTTATCCCAGCACAAGACTATGACTTTTTGTACAAGTCTGGAGCCACAGCTATCTTCGGACCAGGTACTGTCATATCAGATGCCGCCAAACAAATTTTGACGATTATGCTCAATGAACGGAGAGCCGCTTAATCCCGAAAAAAAAAATGAGGAACCATCTGCACCCAGCGCTTTGAATGTGATGCCTGGTGTTGCGGATGCCCCATCCATCAATCCCTATGTTCTCAAACAAAGAGAATCAAATAGGCGAATAAAATTAGATTTGAATACGATTGCAGAAGGTGTAATTGCTGGCAATCGTACCCTTCTCTCCAAAGCCATTACTCTTGTAGAAAGTAACCGGGAAGATCATAATGATTCTGCACAGTCCATACTAGAACGCATTTTGCCAAAAACGGGCAATAGTGTTCGGATAGGGATTACGGGTGTACCTGGTGTTGGTAAGTCTACTTTTATCGAAAGTTTTGGAACCTATCTTATTGAAAAAGGTCATAAAGTTGCAGTTCTTGCTATTGATCCCAGCTCCCAGAGAACGAAAGGGAGTATCCTGGGTGACAAAACACGTATGGAAGCACTTTCAAAATCTGAATCTGCATTTATTAGACCATCACCTAGCAGTGGATCACTGGGAGGTGTCGCTCGAAAAACCAGAGAATCCATTTATCTATGTGAGGCGGCGGGCTTTGATGTCATTATCATTGAGACAGTGGGTGTTGGACAAAGTGAAACCCAGGTTCATTCTATGGTCGATTTTTTCCTTCTCCTTATGCTGGCAGGCGCAGGAGATGAGTTGCAAGGTATCAAACGTGGCATTATGGAAATGGCAGATTTAATCGCCATCAATAAGGCCGACGGCAAAAACGAACCCTTTGCAACGAGAGCCAGAGCAGAATATGAGTCCGCCTTACACCTATTCCCTCCCCCAGATTCCAAGTGGACTCCACGCGCAATCACTTGTAGTGGACTCGGTGGTAAAGGTATTGAAGACATATGGAAACATATTTTGGATTATAAAAGCACAACACTCGATAACGGCTACTTCCATAGCAACCGTAAAGAACAGATGCGCTTATGGTTCGAAGAAACACTCAAGGAAGCCGTCTTAGAACAATTTTTTGAAAAAACTGGAATGAAAGAAAAAATAAAAGTATCAGAAGAAAATGTATTCAATGGAAAGACTTCGGTTTTAAAAGAGATAAAGTCAATCCTTAATGAAAGATAAATTTGCAAAACTAGGTCTCTTTTCTCTCACCCAAACTGTTTTTCAAATTGGCGGAGTCATGATCATGGCTGTCTCCATACTTGCCGGACAAACTCTGTCAGACTCTCCAACCTCAGCTTCTCTTCCACTATCACTTGTTATTTTCGGAACTTTTATTGGACTTTTCCCGGCGGCATTTATCATGCGAAAGTTAGGTAGAAAGCCAGGTTTATTACTCGGAACTTCTATTGGTATTTTTGGTGCATTATGTGCATCATATGGTTTATTTTCACATAACTTTTATTTGTATACATCCGGGCATTTATTCTTTGGGTTTCATCAGTCCTTTATGCAATACTTAAGATTTTCAGCGATGGAAAGTGTTCCACACAAAGATCGAGCAAGTGCATTATCTTGGATTTTAATTGCCGGAATACCGGCCGCTTTTTTGGGTCCTATGGCAGGTTTGTATGGAAAAGATCTTTTTCGCGATCAAATCTATCTAGGATGTTTTATAATTTTATCGTTTGCTCTTTCTGTTCAATTTGTACTAATCACTTTGCTTCCGCAAATCAATAAAGATATCGAAAAGGAAGTGGCATCATCTACTAACGAAGCGACAGCGCGGCCATTTTCTTACCATATTAAAAATCCTGGTTTATGGAGTGCCATTATTTCTAGTGGCTTTGCCTTTGGTCTTATGGTGATGCTCATGTCAGCCGCTCCAGTCGCGATGAAATCACATGGCCATCATATGCATTCTTCGACTCTTGTATTGCAATGGCATGTATTAGGAATGTACATCCCATCTTTCTTTTCTGGTTTTTTGGTCAAAAAATTGGGCCAATCCAAATTAATATTAGTTGGAATACTAGTTATGTTGGCAGAAGTGTTTGCCGCCTTACAAGGAACGAATTTTTTACCCTTTGCCGTGGCTCTGATCCTACTTGGGGTTGGTTGGAATTTTATGTATGTTGGCGGAACGAATATGTTAGTTGATCAGTATCATCCTTCAGAAAAAAATATGATCCAGGCAATCAATGACTCATGTGTGTATATGCTTGCAACTGTTTCAACATATAGTTCAGCTTATTTGGAAAGTAAAGTTGGATGGTTTGGTCTGAATCTCGTCGCAATACCGTTTTTATTAATGTCCGCGGTGACCGTTGTAGTTTATATGAAATCGAAAAAGAAAGGATTCAGTTAATTGGTCAACTAACCACCATACTTTTGAATATGCTCGATTATGAGTTCTTTGTCATTTTCAAAAAGCTGATTGAACTCGAGACCTACTTCATAGAATTCTCCGTCGTTGAATTCTTCCAGGCGCACAACCTTCGCTTTAGGATAGAGAATATACTTCACATCAGGGAACCGGAGCTCTACTTCTAACCGAGTTCCAAGAGGGATAGGCTCGGTTGTCTTAAAGAGAAGTCCACCTTCAGAGAGATCTTGAGATTCTCCTTCACCGCGATCTTTGGGAATGTAAAGCTGGCCAGCACCCACTTGGATCACTCTGTAACTGAGCTGCACCTTTTCGTTAATACGTTTATAAATTCGCTTTTCGTGTGACATTGCAGTCAAGATATAACAAACCCAATCAAAAAATACAAGCTTATTTTAGAATTTGATACTCTTGTAAACATGCAATGCCTGAACTTTCACGGTAAGTGCTTATGAGACTTGATTTGGCATTAAGTAGTTTTGAGCGAGCTTCAAACTTCTCTTCGATAAAAGTATCCGGACAAGTATCGCTTAATAATAAAATCGAATCAAAACTAGACCAATCTTTCCAACGGAAGCGATGATCATTACGCACAGCTCCTAACTTGAAAGTTTTTAACTTCATCGCAAGATCAAAATCAGAGGCAATGACTCTACCTCTTGTTTCATATTTTGCGGTATCATGGAATGCATTTAAAAGGATATATCTTTTAGTTGGATCAATTTGTTCTGCGATCTCTCTAGCCGGCTGAAAATCTCCAGCGTTTTTGCCGCGATAACAGAAAGTTTTTTCCGTAAAAAAGGAATCAGTGAGTAGACCTTGTTTATCAAACAAATTCCATCCTAACAAAATCATAGAAATTAGAATAATTGAATATGCGATATTTTTTTGATAACGGTACTCCGCGAACTGCGCAAATCTCAAGATCCACACGCTACACAAAAAGCCTATGGATGGTACAAATTGTAACACATGTCTCGGTTGTTTGTTCCCTGTAGTCAGCTCTAAAATCAAAAGTTCCAGAAAAATAACAATGGTCGCCGCGAGAAGTGGATCCTTTCGTTTGGAGGCAAATGACTCATGCTTTCGGATTAGAAAATAAAAGATGGAAACCACTGCCAAAACGAAGAGCAGACGAAACCCCCACACAAAATCAAAGATACCTGGAACTTTAGGATCGATTCCAGGTTCTGTCCAAAGCGTTAAGAAAAAACTTCGAGTGTATTGATTTACGATCAACTGTGCGTCTATAAGTGCATTCACTCTATCAGGATTGGCAAATAACCAAAAGAATGCTGGAAAGATTGCATATACCCAAAGCACAGACAAAGTCTTTGGGAAAACCTGGAGGACTTTCTCTCTATTTCGATAAATATAGATAGAAAAATCTATAAACAAAACCAAAGAGATATAATACATAAAGGTCTTAAATGTCCTTTGGTTCAAATTAATGTTTGTTACCACTCGCAATATGGGTAAAGATAAGATCATGGCGATTACAAAAATAAGGTAAATAAGTCTAAAACCTTTCGCATAATCTTTGTAAAGATACAAACCCACTTGTTTATACTTTTCCGTAGATCGAAAGATTTCGTAAAAAATACATGCCATAAAAAAAAGGATGCCATATGGATACTTTGTGAAGAAGAACCCAAATAAAGACAGAGTGACTAAATATTTTGAAGTTCGAGAAATTTCACCGGCATTATCCTCATCATACAATCGAAATAAAGTGTAACCGCACAAAAGTAAAAAGAACATTGATTGAGTTTCAAGCATCGAGGTAAGTGAATATACTGGAATTTCGGAAGTCTGTATACACATAACGAATGTAAAGAATGCAAAAACAGATCCCCAAAAATGAGAATGAGTAACTTTTGTTATGACAACATACAAAGTAGGAAAAAGTAAGATGAGAAAAAATAAACCCTGAAAAGAATCACGGTAAGTAATGGGCCAATCAGTAGGAATATATAACGATAAGAATGTTGTGAAAGAACGAAGTGGTGGCCAAGTGGGAGATTCAAAAAATGGAAGGATTCCGTTCCAATAATTTCCGTCCCGTAAGTCAACGGACTGATCAAGAACTGTAGAAAGCCTTATATTTTCATCCCAGGACAAAAAATCATGATTCGGGCATTGTGTAAGGAATATCTCCCAAGCCTTGATCGAGTAGTAAGAAACAAGTGCAACACCTAGCAAAAAAAATGGGATGCCTAAAAATTTCTTTAGATTCATAAAACCAGTCCTTTCATCACTTTGTTTGCTATGGTCAATTTGAGCCTTTCTACCGAAAAAAATACTTTTTATTGCGATAGAATCACAAAAACTGGGAGAAAGGTAGAGAAATCCATGCAAATCGATCCCGGCCGCAAGCGTAACAAAATCGCAATCTTTAGCGTTTTGTCACTGATTCTCACTTTATTCGTAAGTTTCCTTTCTCGCCCAATCAAAGGCGATACAGAAATTAATTCTATCAAGTTCCTACCTGGCTTACTCTCAGATCCATTTGAGCTCTACGAAAGCCTACCTAGGTTTGTGGCCAATCCAGATTTTTCATTCAAAGAGGAAGTGAATTTTGCAGAATCCTTTCCACAACCTTGGGATCAAGGGAGCCAAAGAAGTAGTACTGGTTTTGCGGTGGCTTATGGTCTCATTTCCTTTTTTGAAGCAGAACGGCTGAAACTAGACAATTTATCAAAAATTTCCCCTGATTCACCAAATGGTAAATCGATCTTCTACTCTCCCGCTTATATCTATAACCAGCTGATCCTTGGAAGAGATTCAGGTGCTTCTTTACTCGAGGCTCTCGTGCTTGCGCAAAGTCGGGGGGCAATCACACTTTCTGAAATGAATTACAATCCCGCTCAATTCAGAAACAAACCGGGGGCAAACCAAATCGAAAAAGGAAGGAAAACTCGGATTTCTCAGATATACAAATTAGACCCGACCGATCTAATATCTGTTAAATATGCGCTCTCTCTAAGAAACCCTGTTCTAATCAGTTTTCTTGCTTATGATAATTTTTTATCTTGGAGTGGCAAAGGCGTTTATTCTAAATTTGAAGGTGAAGTTAGAGGTGCCCAATCTCTCATTATACTCGGATATGACGATAGCAAACATGCATTTTTTGTCTGGAATTCATGGGGTAAAAATTGGGGAGACGATGGATATGCGTGGATTGATTATACAAGTTTTCAAACTCTCACACGTTCTGCCTTCATTGCAACTACCGGATTAGAAAAAATATTAACTTCAGAAGCACAAATTGCTGAATTGTTAACAAAACAATCAAAAGGTAACGAAGGACTGCCCGCACCTACAGAAATTTTTGCATCAAAAGGGGAATTCAAAGATAGAATTCGACTCATTTGGTCAAAAATAGACCAAGCAATCGGTTACGAGATTTATCGCAAAAGAAAAGATGAGACAAAGTATAAACTTATAGGTCTCGCAAAACAACACACCTATGAAGATACAGGCGTCCAAAGTAATTTAGCTTATACATATCGGATAGCCAGTGTTGATGAGTTACAAATTTCGACTCCTTCACCAGAATCAAACGAAGGATATGCGTCCGAAGAAACAAAAATCACCGAAGTTTTGCCGGTTACAAATCTAGAAGCCAGTATAGGCAAATTCAATGATAGAATCGTTCTCTACTGGGACCAACACTTAACAGCAGATTCCTATTCTGTTTACAAATGGAACACATCCTCAAAAATTTTTAGATACTTAGGAAAATCGGACAAACCAACCTTTACAGACTTTAAAGCAAATCGAAATGGCGATTCCGAAATCTATCGAGTTTTCCCCAACAAAAAAGGAATTATGGGAGACGGAAGTTCCTATGCGCAAGGTTATCTTGATCCTCTACAAACTGTAAAACTAAAACCCACAAGATTGTATGCAACTAAAGGTGAATACAATCATAAAATCGTTTTATCCTGGGAGCCATCGCCGAATGCGGAGTCTTATTTAATATTTAGGTCTCCAAAGGGAGAAAATGATTGGGAAAAACTCACTGAAACAAAAGACACTCGTTATACGGATACAAATTTAAAAGATCCGGATTACCTGTATTCGGTAATCTCAAAATATGAAGACCAATCATATTCTCTGCCTTCTGAGATAGAACGAGGATATGCTCCATTGATTGCGAAACGAGGTGATTTGAGCTCAACTGTCGAGATTGACCGAGTTATAGAGAATTTAAGCAAACGAGAAGTAACAATCAGTTGGAAAAGCCTTACAAAGTATGAAAAACATTCTATCTTTTTACGCAAAAGTAAAGATTCCAAATGGAAAAGCGTTGCTTCAGTTGATGGAAAATTGAATCAATATACAGTCACATTACCCGAGTTAAATCAATTCTTTTTCTTATCCATTCGATCAAAGGAAGTTAGTAAAGAAGAAAGTTTAGCTTCAAAACCAGTGATTACTCTTTTGAACGAACCAGTTCGTGACACCAAAAAAGTAAGAGCTTTTGGTGAATCCACAATTACGAAGTTTATGGGACCGTGGACAGCAATGTATTGGGATGGGAAGTCTTCCGTAAAACCGATAAAGCTAGAAATCCAATCGGACGGTGACGATGGTTTTGTGCTCAGATGGAATAACCAAGAATTTTTCAGAGGCAACTATATCATTGATTCAAACTTGTTGGAAGAAAAAGGGAAATGGAAAATCCAACTTTCGCCTAATTTAGATTCACTTTCTGCCGAGGTTGCTGAGAAAAACTTGTTACCCGAAAAAGGACGCCTTTCCTTCGTAAGGGAATAGTTAAAATATCGTCGAACTTTCGCAATTCTTACGACATTTGTCGCGGAGACCTGTGCAAACATTGAAGAGGATGGCGACGTCCTCAGTTGCATAGGTTTGGTCACCCGTAGAAAATTTGTAAAAGAGATCATTTCGCAGAAAACACTCCCCTTCAATAGTAGAACATTTGTTTCTTTCCATACAATTGCTTCTTGGAGAAAATGGTGACCCGCACCCAATCATAAACGAGAGTGTTCCAAAAAATATAAAAGCATAACGAATCAAAGAAGCCTTCATAATCGTGTAGGTTGGCTAAATTAGAAAGAATACACTTGATTTTGTAAAACTTCCGTTTTCAATTCTGAGATCTTCCTTTTGCTTCCAGTTTTGTTTTGAATTGTCACCTTACCTTTAATGGAAACAAAGGAATCAAACTCAACTTCGCCTTCTACATTTAATTCTTCACAGAATAAAAGCGATGGATAAGATTTAAACAATGAATCAAATGCATTGATCTTTTTGTAAAAGGCATCATCTAAATTCACTAAAACTTCACCAAGACCACTTTCCTTTCGAGCCTTAGACATAGTTAAGGAATAATCTTCATTGAGTGTATAGGCATCCGATCTGCGAATTAGGTAATCCTCAGTTTTTTTTACTGGAGCAAAACGATCCCTAGGGATAATGATTCCTTTGAATTTTGCAAAGTTACCAACCGCCGAACCCATAGCTGTTTCCAATTGAATGACATCAGTACCTTCAACAACCTTAGGATTAACGATGAGTGAAAGAGAAAAATTACCTTCTAAAAACCTTTTGCGCAATGCCTTTAAATTGATCCAAAGGTTGTTTGTAGAAAATGTTCGGAACTTCCCTATGCCACTAAACTCGTGTTCGTTCTCTTTTGGAACTTGAGCCGTCTCAAGCAATTCATATTTTTGAAAGATTCCGTCGTTTAATTTACGATATATGGCGCCGCCCTTTTTATCCGCCAAAGTTTTCGGAGTCATCTCCATTGCAAAATCTATACCTTCCTCCAGAAGATAGGTGACAATATGAGCATCTACCGTGGCTCCGAGGTTATCACCATTGGAAAGAAAAGCAATTTCATAACCCAAATTGATAAGCTCATCTAAAATTCCTGTTTCGATCAATGTAAAATGAATGTCGCCATGACCTGGTGGGCACCAGTCTTCTTTTGGAAATTTAAAATTTACTGGCGCAAGAGTCTTTGCATCCAACCTCGGAACCTTGTGTTGGAGGAAAGAAGTTGTAATTTTTTGTTTGAAACCGATTTGCCTGAGAAGATTTTGAGAATCGTCCTGTGTGTTATACGAATCCATCAGTAGAAGAGGAACTTCGATATGAAATTTCTCCCGAATGTACTCGATTTGGGATGCCATAACAGCCAAAAATGATTTATTATCCTTTATGGGGATGAGTGACTTTGCTTTATCCAAACCCATGGAAGTACCCAGTCCACCATTGAGTTTGATTACTACCAATTTAGCTAAATTTTCTTTGGATCCTTTATAATTTTTTTGAATTTCAGTGAGATCGATTTCATCTTGTTTAGGATCTAGATCACCTACAGTATCCCACTTAACAATTCCTGTCTCTCCCTTTCGAACTTGGTCTACTTTTTCAATAAAGTCATCGATAAACGCATGACTCAATCCTTCTTTTACCATTTTTTCTCTTATAAGTTGGTCAGCTGTTTCTTTTGGTAATGACATATGTACTCCTAAAGGTTTTGATTTAATTCACCTAACTGAATTCTATATGGTTCCTCAAGATTTGAAGGCTCCCATAAGAAATAAACTAAGATTTCGCGGCCTTGTTCCAGGGCTTTTGGATCATTCTGATTGCGATCATATTTTGGCATAAAGATTGTAAAGTTGTAAATCCAGACTTGACGGTTGTCTTTTCTTTTTTCGAGAAAAACTCCTCTTTTTAAAGGGTCTTCATTTACTATTTTAGAAAATGGGAGAGGATAAAGCCTTTCCCAGGCAATGGAGATTTCCTTTCTGGCCATGGAATAATTCGGTTTATCCTGACCAAATAACACATTACAGAAAATAATAAAATATAAAATCGCTTTAATCAATTTCGCGAGCTTACCATAATGTACAAGGAATGTGCGCTGTATTCGAAAGATTGCGAAAGTGAATTCGGATCGATACGAGAGTTGCCTTGTCCTACTTCACGTATAAAAGTAACAGATACCGATGACTTTGATGTTGCCCATGAAAATCCCAAGCTTAGCCCACGATTTCTAGAATATTCATTACGTGGATCCGTACCCGAACGTGCAACTTTGTAAACGAACGTATTATCTCCCGAAGTTGCCTGGATTTGATTTGCAAACGTATTTTGCAAATAAAGATCTACAGCCGATTGGGTCCAAGAAATGGGTTTTGTGTTGGGTTCGTTTGTATATACACCAGCTAATATAGCAAAGGTGTCCATAAGATAGTATTCCATACCAAATGCAAAATTTGTGGTAGAGGTACGCGTCAACTCTCGCAACTCGGAATCTGTCATTGTGAAAGTATTTCGAGTCCCGCGCCGGCTGAATTCATCTTGTGATTGTTTCACTTTGTATCCTGAGGTATAAATAACATCAAACGAAGTAAGAAATCTAGATGTCGGGAAAAATGCCGCCCCCCAACGAATTTCAGTCGTTTGCGGGATCGAAGAAGTGAGCTTGGGTTTTTGAACCAAAGCCCCAGCCTCAACTGCTGAAAATGCGGAACTCGATCCTTCGATAAAATCGACAGCTGAAGTTCCTGGTGCTCTCTTTGAGTCTACATAAACTTCATTATAAAGTCGATTGCCACCTGTCACAAATATGCGACGTATACTCATACCGAGAGAAACTTTCTGGAAAGGTTGGTACTGAATTCCAAGGATGGGCATCAATCCTGATGTTTGACGGTTGTCTACATAACTTCGCATTACATAGCTTAAATCAGAAAACTGCTGGAATTGGCTGCGGGACACTTCCTTGGTGTCGCTCATATAATACAGTGTTGCACCTAGAGATAACTTGTTCGTTACAAGATAAGCGATACTTGGGCCTACTAAGAGCTGATTGTATCTTTCTTTTGTGTAATTTCTAGTTGTATTGATCGTTGGGGAAACGAGAGGAAAATTGACTTGGTCTGCCCGATTGTAAGCAAAGTTATACGTATTCACAATCGAAAATGCAAATTTCCATTTATCGAAATTCTTAAGTAAGCCAATAAAGTTTGGATCAAAGCCTTGGTGAGTTTGGTTGTATGTTTGACCAGGTGTATCGATATTGAGATAACTTCGTTTTACATTTTTGAAATTACTCGCTGAAATCGAGATACCATCATTATATGTAAATCCTAGACCAGCAGGATTGTAATAGGCTCCGGAAGGGTCATCGGAAAGCGCAGTAAACGCTCCGCCTAGACCTGCCGCCCGCTCTCCATAAAACCCTTGTATGTTGTTAAATGGTTCGGATGCATTCAGCGATGAAAGCGAAGCAAAAAGAAGAGAGCCTATGATTTGTTTTAAGTGTTTCATGTTTTATATTATCTTCAATGACGCCGAGTTGAGTAATGTGAAGGATATGTTCCCGGTCGAGGCGTCCACATTGATCTTCCAAACTTTGAGACCAGAACTGAAGTCACTCAATTCTCCGTAAAAATCGATGTAATATTCACCTGGATCAATCGTTCCAAGATTGCTTTCATCAAATACACCCCCTTCTCCTAATTGGAACTCTCCAATTGAATCCGAATTTGGATCTGTTCCCGTCGGGTAGATCACAAATCCGTCTGTGGCTGTGATCGCTTGCGTTGGGCTAACGAAATCCAACACTACTTGGTCTTCAAATCGATAAGTCGTCTCATAATACTTATCATAATTTGAAAAGTCCCCGATTTCTCCAAAATCACCATTTGCATCGTCCATAGAATAGTATTCTAGTTCTCTATTTGCATTGAATGCTTCTTCATAAAGGTATTGTTCATTCGATTCACCATCAAAATAGTCCGTTCGAATATAACCACCGTTATCGTCCGTTCTGCCCTCTACTCTGGTTGTGTACTTAGAACCACTAAAATTTTCTTCATTTCTATATCCGAGAGTAACACAATTTCCAGCATTATTGTCCGCGTTGGCATCACATTGTTCCAATATGAATTTCGTTTTTGAAACAGTCTTATCTCCTTTTCCAGTTCCTAGAACCCTTCTGAAGTTTAATACTGTTTTGTCCTTTTTGCCAGTGCCACTAAAATTCGTAATGGATGCGATAATCTCAATCGAGGTTCCAAAAGTATTTAATGTCTTTCTCGAGGAGCTGAAAATTTTACTAAAATCAGATTTGAATTTTAAAATTTTTTGAAACCGATTGTTGGAAGGACAAACTACCGGGCTTGAGATGGAATCAGAAAAGGAATAGGATAGTTCGACATCATAATCAGGATTCGTTGATTGTCTATAAATAAGCGCAGGACTGGGGATCGACTGACCAATGCTAGGCAGTAAACCTTCTTCTTGCAAATTGGTTAACGTAACCTTCGCATCAGCATTTGTTAACCCTAAATTTTCTAATCCTTCGATCATTTCATCGACCATAGACTGAGTGATACTCACTGTCCCCGTTCCTCCTGGGATACAAACACCTGGTGATGCCTTGGCTTTGGCATATGCGCTACTGAGTAAAATCAAATCACGTTTGGATTCTTGTAAAATTTCTGCGATGTACTCTCCCCCATTTTGTAGGTCAATCTGTCCAGAATAACCTGCTTCAAAATAAGATTGCAAATCATTGCTGTCCAAAACTGCTTTGGACTGAAAGCCTCTCGTTTCCCTCACGGAAGATGAAACTGTGCTATTTGGCTTACGAATCGACCTAGGGATTGGAACTGAAAGTGATGTGGGCAATTCGGAATTGATCGCACTCCCCGTTAAGGCATTTCGTATCAAAAATCGTGTCAATAGTGCTTCAATCGAATTACTCTTATCTTTCGGATTTTGGCAACCTACAAAGATGAATAAAAGAAGAATCGGTAATTGAAGCGCGCGTTTCATTCCGTGAGTTTCGCCCGTAGGTTGCGAAATTGTCAATTCGAAAGAAACATTTTCAAAAAAGTGTTTTCTTTCTTTGGGTCTTTCCTATCATTTCCTGCCAATGGGACAACTGATTCTAATTTTTGCTGTAATGGCTACATTTTCTTTTTCGATCAACGCAAAGAGCATCTTGTATGTCCAAAGTCCGAAAGCAAAGTTACTATCGGAACCCCAGCTTTCTTCCGAAGGTTCCGCACTTACCTTAGGAGAAAGCCTCAACCCTGTCAACGAACAAGGGTTATTTGTTCAAGTAAGGATACGGGAAAAAACAGGTTGGGTTTCAAAGCTATTCGTCTCTCCACTTCCGCCTAGTAGCCAAATCAAACTAGGGACTTCCTCCAATTCGACGGAAACTGTTGCGGCAAGGCAAAGGGCTTCCGACTTTACAAAGACTGCCGCCGCCAGAGGCCTTTCAGAGACCGAAAAAATGCGAGTGCGTGGTGGTGCGGAACTTTATGACTTTGAATCCTTACGATGGCTTGAGTCCTTATCAGAAAGTTCCGCCCAAAATGGCGAACCACCAACCACTGGCAATCAAAGCACCACATTGGAAAATGATAAAGGTTTTGATCTACCGTCTCCGTCTGACACTACAAAAGCCGAAGTCAAAATGGGACGTGCACTTTCTGCAAGACTCCTTAAAAAATATCCACTTTATAAGATTGAATCTCTCACTCGTTACATCAATCAAGTGGGCGGTCGTATAGCGGCCGTTTCCTCTAGGCGTGATCTGAGTTTCAAATTCGGAGTCTTAGACACACTTGAAGAGAATGCCTTCGCTTGCCCTGGAGGATTTATTTTTATCACGAAAGGAACACTGAAACGAGTAAAAAGTGAAGCAGAGCTCGCAGGAATTCTTTCGCATGAGGTTGGTCATGTGGTGCTTTTTCATAGTGGTCAATTTACCAGTCCTAATATATTTTTGGAAATCCTAACTGGTTTGCTTAGTCCTTCTGGTGGTGAAGTTATAGGTGCTGCCGCATCTGCGGCACTCGACGGATTGGAATCGCAACTATTAGAAAAAGGAAGAGATGCCGCCGTCGAATGGGAAGCTGACGAAGCAGGCGTGGCCCTTGCGTCACAAGCAGGTTATGCGCCTAGCGGATTGGGCGATTTTCTCTCTAGTCTAGCAAAGTCAGAAAATGCAAAGACATTTAAAAAAACGCATCCAGATACAAATGAACGCATAGCTAGATTAGTAAAAATAGAAGCGAATCAGGAAAAAATAGAATCCAATCCACCTAAGGATCAATGGAATCGCTTCAAAGATCTCCTTCAAAAATGAAAGCAAAACAATTTATCCCTCTCGTTTATACGGTGCTGATACCAGGTAGCATTTTACTACTTATGATTGTATTTGGTATGTTCTCCACACTCAATCGTAAGCTTTCTGATGCGCTCTTCGTTGTTTTCCCTTACCACCATCACATGTCCAAAGACATTGTGATCATCGACATTGATGAACAAAGTATAGCAAGACATGCCGATGATCCCGAACTTGGCCAGTGGCCTTGGAAAAGAACTGCATATCCGACAATTCTCAGTTATGTGAACTTGCTGACACCTCCCAAATTGACTCTGATCGATATCATGTTTACAGAGAGATCCGATCGAGATGCGGCTCTGGTAGATGCAAATCTGAGTTTTAAAAATATTTCACACGCTTTAAACCTTCGGAGTGACATCGCCACTAAAGTAAATACAGAAATGGAGGCTGCGTCGCAGCGTTTTCAAATCAATCTTCCTGGAGAATCTCCATTTGTTCGTTACGAAAGTGCCTCTTTCCCGATTGGTGAAATTGGGAAAACAGCGTCATTTGTTCACGTTGTGAATGTGATTGCTGACAGCGATGGCATTCTTCGCAGATTTTCTCCAATGATGCGATGGAAAGATTACCATTTTCCATCTCTTGCCTTACGAGCATTTAGTGAAGGATACCCAATCACGGCCGAATTAAAAGATAATAAACTAATTGTGAGTCGAGAAGGCAAAACAAGAGAAATTCCTTTTGGCAAAAGAGGTTTTGTTAGAGCCTATTATTACTCAGAAGAAGAGGTACGTTCCATTCCACGGTATTCAGCGGCGGGGATCATCGAATCCTTAAACAAACTCAATTCGGGGGAAATCGAAGATCCTGACCAATTGACAGTACCACCTACATTATTTGAAAACAAAATTGTATTAATCGGAACATCTGCCGCTTCTACACACGATGATATTGTAACACCATATGGATTGTTACCAGGAGTTATGGGTCAGGCTGTTTTTGCATCGAACTTGATTGAAGGCCACATGCTTACAGAATTAAATGAAGCATTGGGAGATCTATTTGCGATTCTATTACTTTTTGTTGGTAGTTATGTGTTATTCGTCAGCCAACAACATTGGCTTCGAAATATTTTTCCATTTATAGCAGTTACTCTATTCATAGGTTTGTTCTACGGGCTATACCGATTTGATTATGTGCTCTCTCCTGCTCCTTTTATCATTTCTTTTCCACTCTCTTATTTGATGGGGTTTGCTTACTTAACATATACGGAAGGTAAAGACAAAAGAAAATTCAATAGCATCCTTCGCAACTTAGTCGATCCTGGAGTCGTATCACAAGCGCTTGATGATATGGATTCATTAAAAAAAGGTGGGGAATGGGAAATTACCGCATTTTTTTCTGATGTTGCAGGATTTTCTTCCATCAGTGAAGAGCTGAGTGCAACAGACCTTGCTCGACTATTAAATGAATATCTATCGGCGATGACTCTCATCTTAAAAGCAAACTCCGGTACTTTGGACAAATACATCGGTGATGCGATTGTTGGTATTTATGGTGCACCCATTCAATTTGCAAACCACCCCGTTCTCGCATGTAAGTCTTCTCTTGAAATGATCGCCAAACTGAAGGAATTGAAACATGTTTGGAACGAAAAAATGGACTACACCGCTTCGGCAAGAAATATGACCTTTCGGATCGGACTGAATTGCGGATTGGCAAAGGTTGGATTTATGGGAACAGACAGTTTGGCTTCCTATACTATGATGGGTGATACGGTCAATCTTGCCTCCCGATTGGAAGCCGCGGCCAAAGATTACGGCGTTGACATATTGGTCTCCGAGAGCATCGAATCAGCTTGTAAAGATTTCTTTCATTTTCGCTTCCTCGACCGGATTCGTGTGAAAGGAAAGGACGCTCCCGTCAGCATTTTTGGGCTGATCTGTCCTATCGAAGCTACAACGGAGGAACTCCTCGAAGGAGAAATCGTTTATCGAAAAGCCTTCCAGGCGTATACGGAACAAAAGTGGGATGAAGCCATTCGTGGATTTGAAAGTTGTTTGAGATTTTTTGGAGAAAAAGATGTTTCAGCTAAGGTTCTCATCGAAAGGTGCCAAATTTTATACAAAGAACCTCCCAAAATGCCATGGGACGGTGTTTACACAAGAACCTCAAAATAAACTTCGATTTTCATAGACAAGAATTTCACATCCAAGAATCCTAATGGATATGTTTCGTTTTTTTGAAAATTTAGAACGGCTATGGGCGAAGTTTCTCTTTTACCTTCCAAGTCATACAAAATTGGAAGATTGTACCGGCAAAGACATTCTGATTGTACCTGGTCACGAAGCGGGCAAAGCATTTTATACCCGTCTCAAATCTAACCTGGACAACTTAGGTTTTCACGTCTCGATTCTATCTACACTTCGAGATCCGAAATCTTTAGAAGAAGCCGTTTTACATATCTCGAAACAAATACTAACCGCACCTAATGAGACTACGATCATTGCCCACAACACAGGAGGGCTCATCTGTCTTGTGTTACCTGACGAATCTAGAAGAAAGATAAAACGTCTCATTACTCTTGGCACGCCATATCATGGCACGCAGAAGTTCCAAAATACAAAGTATTCTTTTTGGGGCTATGGTTCCGACTGGGCAAAAAAGAATTATAAAAATGCTCTCTTTTTCCCTTTATTCCAACCCCTTTCTGCTATAGAGGATTTTACATTTCCTCCACAAGAAAGTACAGAATTCGGTCAAGGAAGAGATTTATGGTTTGATATACCAGGAAATTATAATCTTGTACGTAGAGAAGAAAACTTACGTACGTTACGTGAATTTTTAGGAACACCAAAAGATCCTATCACACCAGTTGGAGCGACCGCCAATCCAAAACACGCTGTTCCGAAAAAGGTTGAGGTAGTTGACTTTTCTAAGTATGACCCTTCTGTTTATAAAAAAACAAAATCCAAATCAACAAACGCCAAAGCTCAACCAAAGAAAAAAGTGACGAAGACAAAAACAGCTTCAAAAAAGAAAGTAGCACCAAAAAAGAAAAAGCGTTAAAACATAAACGCATTAGGGAACGTTTTTTAACATTCCCTAATGTTTACTAAGAACAAAATTTAATAATTAAATTTTGTCCATTTCCTTCGCGCAAGCATTACAGCTTTCCATACAGTCCTTACACTCTTTATGATGGTCTGCATGCTTTTTGCATTCTTTGGCACAAGCTTCACAAATATCTTCACAAAGAGACGCTAACTTTTTTGTGAACTTAGATGATTGGCTAGCTAAAGTTGTAAAGGCTTCACATGCGGCAATCACTTCCATCGTAGAAGTCGCACACGCTCCCAGACTTTTGTCACCGTTTGCCATTTCTGCGATACAGTGTCCCAAACAAACTTCTGCCGCAAGCTTACAATGGATGGCGGCCATCATCGCTTTTGCATATTTAGAATTTTTGCCCGGTGAGGACATAGTGTTTGAATCATGTTTGTGGTCTTGTCCAAATAGTTGAGTCAGAGCTCCTGTAGTTGCAATAACAGCAGCAGATTGAGTTACGAATTGTTTGCGATTCATATAGAACCTTCCTTATAGTAATTGAGAAATGAGAGAGAATTGAAGTAAACGAACGGCTTTGAATCAGATTAGTAGACGGATTGATCCTGTAAAATGCTCTGTGGCAGAGGGAAAAGAGCGCCTGTTACCTGATGCTAGCGAATGATTCCAAGCAAATGGGGCCATATGTGCACGAGCAATTAAAGAGTCAAACGAAAGATAGGTGAAAGAAATGTTTTTGTTATCAAGTAAGGATGGGTAATCCCCGACCGAAGTATAATCTAAAAATACGAGAGGACAGTCACAATCAAAATCCGTCTTTTTCTCATTTTGATTGCCTGAACTGTGATTTGTTTCTTCGGCCTTATGGCAAGATGGAACCGACGACGAAACAGCAGACTTTACAGTGGAATTTGAAAATAAATTAGGGCACAAATCTACAAGCGATGATTTACATCCAAGAAAGAGCAAAAAACTGCCGAGAAGAATTGTGGAAATAATTTTTAGTCTCATCGCTCTTCTATTAGACGAATGAATGCCTCAGGTTTCTAAAAAATGTCACTGAGCCCTTTCCAGGCAACGATAAAAGTCCCAATAGTGGAACCAAATTGCGGGAGAAAAAAGATCAAAAAGATTCGAATCACACGGTTTTTCCAAAAGCCTTGAAAGCTTTCTGAATCTGTTCCAATGCGTTCAAAGTCTTCAACAACGGGTTTTCTCAAGTAAGATTCCGAAAGTGCGGCAACCCAACCTGCCTTAAAAATGGGAACAAAGGTTCCAATCGGTGCCGTAATAAATGCAAGAATAATGGATATGGGATGTCCTAAAGCGATGATGGCTCCCAGTGCCGCAAGTCCTCCTTTGATAAAAATGAGCTTCCAAATAAGATCCGTACCTGCCGTTGCACCTTGCGAATACGATGTATATGCAATCAGTGCACCAAAAAACACTGGGTAGGCGGCAAGACGCGCCGTATCCATCCATTTTTTTTCGGGGATAACTTCCAGTGGTTGTAAATCGTGAGTATGTTGGATGTGATTAATGATCCCTTTTAAATGACCAGCTCCAACAACTGCCACAACTTTTTTTACTCCAGACTCCAAAGCGGCTCGACGAATTTTTTCTGCCAAATATACATCTCGTTCATCGATAATCACGTGTTTGATGGACTCATATTTTCCTGGTAATTGCGAAAAAAGGTCTTTTAAAATATCATCACTTTTCATTTTCTCAATGTCTTCCGTGCTTACATCTTCCTTAACAAAGAGAGATGTAAGTAAGGCAGAAAACAAATACATCTTAGAAAAAAATCCTACATTTCCCCAAGCTCTGCGTAAAGTGGTTTGAATTTCGCGGTCAACAGCAAAAACAGATGTCTGAGATCTGCGAGCCAGTTCTATGGCTTTACGCATCTCATCACCAGGTTTGATATCGTTTTTACCCATTTTCTTTTGGAAGGAAGAAAGAATCAAACTTGATAGCAAAAGCCACATTTTTCTTTCTTTAAAAACTTTGAAAATATCCAATTTTTTGAGATAATCGGGATCTTCTACAGACTTAAGACGAGATTCACATAACTCTACGCAGATGGCATCTGGATTTACATGGTCAATTAGATCGGAGACTGCTTCCACACTCAATTGGGAAATATGTGCAGTGCCTAAAATATGAATCTCAGTATCGCCAATGCATTCTAAATGGTAGGGCTCTTCGGTGAGGAATGTTGATTTTCTGTCTGTTTTTGATTTAAGGTTTGATTTTTTGATTGAAGGCATATGATACTAATTCTATAGTTTATAGGTAAGCAATGGTTCCATTCTCCAGAAAACAAGTAGGATGTCGATAAAATCTAAGGTCATCAATGTGGGAATTGCCGATATCAAGGTCGGCCAAGGGGACGTGGTTCTGCGTACCACACTAGGGTCTTGTATTGGAATCGTTCTATACGATCCAGAACAAAAGATCGGGGGCATCTCTCATATCATGCTCGCCAAAGACCCAACAGGCAAAGATAAAGCAAAAAATCCTCATAAATATGGCGAATCAGCATTACCAGAGCTAATCAAAATGATGCAACAAGCCGGTACGTCGATTGGGAAGTTTTCCTGCCGTATGTTTGGTGGGGCTTCGATGTTTAAAGGTATCAACTCAAATTTCCTACAAAATATTGGAGAGCAGAACATTCTGATCGTTAAAAAGTTCATGGAAGAACATAAAATCCCCGTCATTGTCGAAGATATCGGCGGGAACGAAGGAAGAACGATTAGCCTTTATTGTGATGACGGCAGAGTTTTATTGAAAAAAGCGGGTATGGAAAAATACCTTTATAAGGTGCGTTAGACGACCATGGAAAAGGAAAAAGTAGATCAAATCCTAAATGATGTAAATAAACTTCCATCCATCTCATCGGTCGTCTCCAAAGTTCTGGAAAACCTACAAAAGCCGGATGTGAACATCAATGATTTGGCAAGTGAGATATCAAAAGATCCCGCCATTACAGCATCTGTTATCAAACTTTCCAATTCAGCATACTACCGCCCTTCAAAGCCAATTCGAACAGTTCAAGAGGCACTTATGACTCTTGGAACCAAAACCGTAAAAGAAATCGTCCTCGTCACGGCGGCAAAAGGGATTCTTACACAAGACTTAAGTAGCTATCAGTTGGAAGCGGCTCAACTTTGGACCTCTTCGCTACTTGTTGCGGAAATGGCAAGCCGAATGGTTGTCCATAAAAAACTCAAAATAGACAAAGACCTTGCGTTTACGTCTGGTTTGCTTTGCAATATTGGTAAGATTGTCCTTGCTCAATTTTTTCAACCTGTCCTGTTTCAATTACGGAATGAATTGAAAGAGAATAAAGATCCATTCCCTTTACTTGAGAAAAAGTATTTTGGTTACACACATATGGAAATTTCAGGCATCCTCCTCAAACGTTGGAATTTTCCGGCTGAACTCGTGGATGTTGTTTCTCATTATCTCAATCCAGACCAATCAGATGTAAATCCGCTATTAACTTCTGTTGTTCATATCGCAAGTATCCTTGTGGTAGTTTCTGGAATTGGCATTGATATCGGTGGTGAGTCCGTCCCTATTTCACCTTTTGCTCTAGAGCAAACAGGGGTCACTGAAGCTGACATTGAGTCTTTCTTTTTACATATTCCTGAGCTTCAAGCAAATCTTGCAGACCTCTTAAACGTTTAAACTTCATGAATGTCATACTCATCGGTGCGCGAGGCGCAGGTAAATCCAAAATATCTAGATCACTCTCGAAGATCATAGAATTGCCGGTAGTTTCCACCGACTCTATTTCAGTATACGAAAACGGCGGTATCTCGATTCCTTCTTACGTTGCTAAAAATGGCTGGAATGAGTTTCGTAATCTAGAATATTCAATTTTAAAAAAATTAGAAAATGCAAATGGAATCATTCTGGACTCTGGTGGTGGAATTTTATTTGATCTAGATGAATCGGGTGTAGAAATCCCAAGCATAAGAAAGATAGATTTACTGCGTAAAATTGGGCGGATTGTTTACCTCGAACGTGATCTAGAAGAGCTGCTAGAAAAAGTAAAAGGCGATACAACCCGACCAGATCTTTCTCAAAAGTCATCTTACAGAACCATTTTGGAAAAACGGATTCCTACTTACATAGAGGCGGCTCATTTTAAACTAAACGTCTCAAACATCCCCAAGGACGAAGCGGCAAAACGCATTCGATCTTGGCTTGGAATTTAGTCCGCGATAATAAGCAATCTTCGTACGGATCAAACACATCGCCACTTTCTTGTACTCTGATCCAAATTGATCCGAATTCCAGCTTTGCATATAAATTAGCCATAATGAAGATATAATTTGCATTTTGCTTATATTGAAAGCATTTTTCAATGCTAACGTTTGCCTAAAAATAAATCAAATTGCTGAATTCAAAAGGATTCGACACTAGATCCCTTTTGAGAGACAAGGTACATTACTTGCTTAAGGATAGGATACTCATGCATACAGAAAGAAATCCATACACACTCCCCCCACTCGGACCCCAAGCGCAAGGTATGTACGACCCGAAAGAAGACAAGGATTCCTGTGGAGTCGGCTTCATTGCAAACTTCAAGGGCAAACGTTCGAGAGACATTGTAGACAAAGGCATTCGGCTTATGTGCAACCTTGAACATAGAGGAGCAGAAGGAGCGGATCCAAAAACGGGGGATGGAGCGGGAATTATGATCAATATTCCTGATGCATTCTTTCGCAAGGTTCTTCCATTCGATTTACCCAAAGAAGGCGATTATGCCGTGGGCGTTCTATTTCTCCCACAGGATAAAAATACACGCGAGGCCATCGAAAATGTAATCGAAAAGGTCATCGTTGACGAAGGTGAAACCTTCCTAGGTTTTAGAGAGGTTCCCATCAATAAAGAATACGCAGGTATCGTTGCATCAAAGACTATGCCTGTGTTCAAACAAGTATTTATAGGTAAAAAATCTAAAAAGATCAAAACATCGGATGAATTTGAAAGGAAACTTTTTCTCATTCGACGACTCATCGATAGACGCATAAGAAGTGAATACAAACTTGACCGATCACAGTACTATGTTCCAAGTTTCTCTTCGCGCACGATAGTCTACAAAGGTATGTTACTTGGTGACCAAGTTAAAAAATTCTATGAGGATCTCAAATCTCCTGATCTAACATCTGCTTTTTGCCTAACGCATACCAGATTTTCTACGAATACATTCCCTACTTGGGATTTAGCTCATCCCTATCGACAGATTGCACATAATGGAGAGATCAACACCCTCCGTGGCAATATGAATTGGATGGCGGCTCGGCAAATGGTCATGGAATCGCCGTTATATGGTGAAGAACTAAAAAGAATGTTGCCAATCGTTATGGAAGGGCAGTCAGATACTGCTACATTTGATACAGTTCTTGAACTTTTGGTGATGGGCGGTAGGAGTCTTCCACATGCTGTGATGATGATGATTCCCGAGGCTTGGTCAAAGAACAAAACTATGGATGCAGACAGACGTGCGTTTTACGAATATCACGCAACCATTATGGAACCGTGGGATGGACCTGCGGCCATTGCATTTACAGACGGTCGTATCATTGGTGCAACTCTTGATAGGAATGGACTTCGACCTGCAAGAGTCGTAATCACAAAAGATGACGAAATCATCATGAGCTCAGAAGCAGGTGTGCTGAATCTTCCTCCTGAACAAATACTCAAGCAAGATAGACTTCGCCCAGGAAGAATGCTACTCATCGATATGGAAAAAGGTCAAATCCTAGATGATGAAGAGATAAAAAAACAAATTTCAACTCAAAAGCCTTACCGCAAATGGGTTGAAGACAATATGATACGAATTGGATCTTTACCAGAACCAGATAACGTAAAACAACCACAACACGAAACAATCTTGGAAAGGCAACGTGCCTTCGGTTATACACATGAAGATGTTTTCACAATTGTCAAACCTATGGGTATCAATGGTGAGGAGCCAGTGGGCTCAATGGGTGTTGACTCTGCTCTCGCGGTATTAAGTGAAAAACCACAACCACTATTCCGCTACTTTAAACAAAATTTTGCACAAGTTACGAACCCACCTATCGATCCAATACGTGAAGAATTGGTCATGGAACTCACAACTTATATTGGGCCTGAGGGAAACCTTCTCGACGAACAGCCGGAACATGCACATCGTCTCGAATTGGAACATCCGATTCTTACGAACGAGGAATTTGAAAAAATCAAACAGATCAGCGAAGGACATTTCAAAGCAAAGACATTTGAAATCCTTTTTGACCCCAAAAAAAAGCATGATATGAGAAATTCATTAGATCGTGTTTGCCAAGATGCGGCAAAATCGATCCGTGAAAATGGTGTAACGATGATCATTCTCACTGACCACGGTGTATCTGAAACTCGTGCCGCGATCCCATCACTTCTTGCAGTGGCAGGAATTCATCATTATTTGATTCGCCAAGGATTGAGAACGAGAGCCGGTATTGTGCTTGAATCAGGTGAGCCACGAGAAGTGGCACATTTTGCTTTGTTATGTGGATATGGGGCAAATGCGATCAACCCCTACCTTGCCTTTGAAACATTAGCTGACCTTGCACAACAAGGACTGCTACCAGAAGCGAAAGATTATAAAACTTCGAAAAAGAATTATATCAAGTCCATCGGGAAAGGGTTGTTTAAAGTGTTCTCAAAAATGGGAATATCCACCTTACAATCATATTGTGGCGCCCAAATTTTTGAGGCTGTTGGTTTGGATTCTGAACTTGTAAATAACTACTTTGCAGGTACCCAATCAAAAATCGAAGGACTTTCTCTCGAAATGCTCGAAGAGGAGACCGTTAGACGACACACTAGCGCATATGATCCTACCTTTTTCCCAAACAACTTGGAACCTGGTGGAGTTCATTACTTTCGAAAAAATGGAGACACTCACCTTTATACACCAACAACGGTGCATAAATTGCAAAGAGCCACACAAACAGGAGATTACAAAATCTTTAAAGAGTTCTCAGCGCTCATTGATGACCAACATGAAAAAGCAATCACGCTTCGCAGTCTATTCAATCTAGATTTCGAAGGTTCAAAAGAGATTCCTATCGAAGAAGTTGAATCTGTAAAGTCTATCCTCAAGCGATTCCAAACAGGAGCGATGAGTCATGGGTCTATATCTTGGGAAGCTCACACAACGCTTGCGATTGCGATGAACCGATTAGGAGCAAAATCAAACACTGGTGAAGGTGGGGAAGATCCCGTTCGATTTAAAACTCTACCTAACGGTGATTCGATGCGTTCTGCGATTAAACAAGTTGCGTCAGGTAGATTTGGCGTTACTATGGAGTATCTAACAAATGCAGATGACCTCCAAATCAAAATGGCACAGGGGGCAAAACCAGGTGAAGGTGGGCAGCTCCCTGGACATAAAGTTGACAAGTACATCGGGTGGCTTCGTTATTCGACACCAGGAGTGACACTGATTTCTCCTCCCCCTCACCATGATATTTACTCAATTGAGGATCTTAAACAACTGATCTTCGATTTAAAAAACTCAAATCCAAGAGCGCGAGTTTCCGTAAAACTTGTATCTGAATCAGGTGTTGGTACGGTGGCCGCTGGTGTTGCAAAAGCACATGCTGATCACATATTGATCGCAGGCCATGAAGGTGGAACAGGCGCTAGCCCCATATCTTCTATCCATCATGCGGGGACTCCTTGGGAGTTGGGGCTTTCTGAAACCCACCAAACATTAGTGGCAAACGGCCTAAGAGACCGAGTTTACTTGGCTGTTGATGGCAAGCTACTTACTGGAAAAGACGTAGTTGTCGGAGCTCTTCTTGGTGCCGAGGAATTTGGATTCTCTACATCAGCTTTAGTTGCAGTTGGTTGTATTATGATGAGAAAATGCCATCTCAATACATGCCCTGTGGGAGTCGCAACTCAAGATGAGTTTTTAAGGAACAAATTTACAGGAAAACCTGAATACGTTGTCAACTTCATGACGTTTGTTGCTGAAGAAGTACGTGAGATTATGGCAAAACTTGGGTTCCGGACATTCGAAGAAATGATTGGCCAAGTTCAAAAAATCCAATTCAAACGACCGCACCATCACTGGAAAGCCAGAGGATTGGATTTTACAAAAGTACTACATAGACCAACTGCCGTGTTCCCTACTGGGCTTTTCCGTTCCAAAGAACAAAATCACCATCTCGACGAACAGATCGATAATGAACTCATTCGCAAGTCGAGAGCGGCAATTGATCATAAACAAAAAGTTGAACTGAAGTCCACAATTGTGAATTTAAATAGATCTGTCGGTACGATGTTATCTCATGAAGTAACAAAAAAATATGGCACGGACGGACTCGAAGAAGACACAATCAAAATCGAATTTGAGGGAACAGCTGGTCAATCTTTTGGTGCATTTGCAACAAAAGGTATGACTCTCAAATTGGTCGGCGAAGGCAATGATTATGTGGGCAAAGGACTTTGTGGTGGAAAATTGATTTTCCAAACTCCAAAGAATGCTCCTTATAAAGCTGAAGAAAATATCGTCATCGGTAACACCTGTTTTATTGGATCAACTAGTGGGAATGCCTATGTCAATGGACTTGCAGGCGAGAGATTTTGTGTAAGGAATTCTGGTGCCTATGTCGTTGTGGAAGGCATGGGCGATCATGGTTGTGAATACATGACTGGAGGTCGAGTCATCGTTCTAGGTAACATAGGTCGAAACTTCGCCGCCGGGATGTCAGGTGGGATCGCATACATTTGGAATCCATCTGGAAAGGCACAAGCACTGATCAACCCAGAAATGGTGGAACTAGAATCGATCACTGAAGCCGCCGAAATTGCAGAAGTGAAGGCTCTTATCGAAAATCACAAAACATACACTGGATCTAAACGAGCCAGTGAAATCTTGTCAGCATGGGACAAAGAGCTTCCAAACTTTCTGAAAGTCATTCCAAGAGATTACAAAAAGGCACTTGAAAATTTAAAATTAGAGCAGAACAGCGGTACAGTGAACAAAAATAAAGAGGGAGTCGTCGCACGTGGGTAAACCAACAGGATTTTTAGAATACAAAAAACAATATCTTCAAAAAATTGCACCTAACGAAAGGCTCAAAAATTATAAAGAATTTGAGAAGCCTTTCGCTGAGGATGTCGCAAAGGAACAAGGCGCAAGGTGTATGGATTGCGGGATTCCTTTTTGCCATGGCGAGACCGGATGTCCTGTTGATAACTTGATTCCTGAATTCAATGATTTTGTCTATAAAGGTAGATGGAAGGAAGCATGGGAAAACCTCTCAAAAACCAACAACTTCCCTGAATTCACTGGTAGATTATGCCCGGCACCTTGTGAATCAGCTTGTACGTTAGGCATCATCGAACCTCCCGTCTCGATCAAGTCCATTGAACGCACGATAGTTGATCGAGCTTGGGAAGAGGGATGGGTAATTCCACAACCACCCTTACATAAAACCGGCAAAAAGATAGCAGTTGTTGGATCGGGGCCCGCTGGGCTTGCCGCAAGTCAGCAGTTAGCTCGAGCAGGGCACAGTGTAACACTTTTTGAAAAAAATGATCGTATTGGCGGTCTTTTACGATATGGTATTCCGGATTTTAAAATGGAAAAATGGCATATCGACAAACGAGTCAAACAAATGGAAGCTGAAGGTGTAGTTTTCAAAACTAATGTCAACGTAGGCGTTGACATAACCACCAAGCAACTGCAAGCTGATTTTGATGCGATCGTACTGGCATGCGGTTCAGAAGTGCCACGTGATTTACCGCTTCCCGGTCGAGAGCTAAAAGGTGTCCACTTTGCAATGGAATTTTTATCAAAAAACAACAAGTATGTTGCCGGTGACCAATTGGAAATCATTGATGCAAAAGGTAAAAATGTCATCGTCATCGGTGGTGGTGATACTGGTTCCGATTGTGTGGGAACATCAAACAGACATGGCGCAAAGTCGATCACACAAATTGAAATTTTTCCAGAACCACCAAAAGAAAGAGACCCGTCTACACCTTGGCCACTCTATCCAAAGATGTACCGCACTTCTACATCCCACGAGGAAGGTGTGACTCGTAAATGGGCTGTCTCAACTCTTGGGTTCAAAGGCAACGACAAGGGTGAAGTGACTGCCATCATCGGACAAGAAGTGAAGGAAGAAAATGGCAAACTCATTCCGATCCCAGGTTCCGATTTTGAATGGCCAGCTGATTTGGTTTTACTTGCTATGGGTTTTGTAAACCCTATCAAAGAAGGTCTGCTTGTAGATTTGCAGAAAGATGGTTTAACACTAGATGGGCGAGGAAATGTGAAGGCGGAGTTTGGAACAAAACCTGGTTCGTTTGGCACATCCCTTCCGAAAGTCTTTGCTTGTGGAGACGTGAGACGTGGTCAATCTTTGATCGTTTGGGCAATCTCTGAAGGCAGAAAGTGTGCCGAGCAAGTTCATCACTTTTTGATGCAAGAAGTCGAGGCTTAAGATAACTTTCTTGTTTTTTTAGGAGTGCATTTTGAGCAAACATCTTCATAACATGGAAAGGAAGTGTCATTTAGGGCACTTCTTTCGCCATTGTTATCCGCGCTTTGATTAAAAAATTCCTTGCAATAGCCGTACAAGAGAGAGAGCATAGGAAATAACAGCTTTATTGCCGCAAGGCAGACGATAGTCAAAGTTAAGTAATACTGAAACAAATGAGAAATCCTTTGAAATCATCTCCTCTTTATTCTAAAACTATAGCAATCTCTTTCTTACTTTTTATCTTTTCTTCGAGTCTTCTTGCTGAAAATATTCTTTTGAAGCGTGGTGGTACGATCAAAGGAAAAATCACAGAACAAGATCAAAACAAAATCAAAATTCAAAAAGAGGACGGCACGACCGCTGTCGTTTCTAAATCAGATATTTTGAAAGTCGTTTATAAAGAACACATCACGGCAGATGAAGAAGAAAAGATGAGAAAGGCAGAAGAAGCAAAAGCTCTTGCCGCCGCAGAAAAAGAACGTCTCAAAAAAGAAAAGGAAGATGCCGAGCGCCTAAAGAAAGAACAGGCGGAAAAGGAAAAGTCAGATAAACTCCTTGGAGACCAGAAGGCAAAAGAGGAACAAGAACGGAAAAAACGAAGGGAGGAAGAGGAAAGGCTCGCAAGCGAAAGCCGAAAAGACCTCACTCGTGGTGGCGCTACTTGGCGTTCTGCTGTCCTTCCTGGCTGGGGCCAATACAGACAGGGTCGCAAAATCCAGGCATTCCTATACCCATCACTCATTGCAGTCGGATTATTCTTAACTTACGATAAAAACAGACTCTACCTAAACGCAAAACGCGATTATAACAATATTGACAACCCTTACACAGAAGCAGGATACATACGCGCCATCGCAAATGCAAATCCAACAGTGTCGACAACGCCTGTTGAACCGATTAACGCATACTTTGCAAATGAACTGTCTCCTTTCAAAGGCCAAAGAGAAACCGTTGAACGTCATTATAGAGAAATGCAATATATCGGTGGAGCAACGGCGGCAGTTTACTTATGGAACATCTTAGACGCTTTCTTATTCCATCCGAAAACAAGTGTCGCTGATCTGGATGGAAATCCCACTCCTCCAGACAAAAAGAATCAATTTTTTATGACTACCACTATGGACCGGTTAGATGCAGTGCCATACTCCACTACATTGGATCGTCGATATGAATCAAAGACAAACTTAGGTTACGAGTTCTTTTTCTAATTACCTTCCCTTTTAGTCCATTTACCCATGAAAAGCAAAACATGGGTTTGATTTTCACCAAATAAATAGAATGATTCTAACTCTCGCTTATGAGACTCTCATGACATTTATCAATGCCATATTCCTCGTGAAAAATTGGAATTTCTTTCCTACAAACCACATTTAAAATACAGAGTCATACTTGAGCAGGAACCACTCTTCCTGCATCGTTTAGCTAACATAAAGGAGTGAGACATTGGCTACAGAAAAACCTCAATATGACGATTTTATCGTGAAAGGGTTTATCATTTCAGCATTGGTTTGGGGCGTTGCATCGATGTTATTCGGTGTGATTATCGCTTTCCAGTTGGTTTATCCACAGCTGAATTTGGAACTACCCTGGACGAGCTTCGGAAGACTTCGCCCTCTTCATACAAATGCCGCCATCTTTGGCTTTGCACTCAGTGTGATTTTTGCAACAGCATACCATACAATTCAGCGACTCTGTCGAATTAGAATGTGGAATGATACAATGTCAAAGGTCCACTTGGTGTTGTACAATCTAACGATTGTATTAGCGGCGATTACACTTCCTCTTGGTTATAGCCAATCGAAGGAATATGCCGAATTAGAATGGCCGCTAGATTTATTGATTGTTGTTTGGTATGTTATTTTCCTCGTAAATTACATGGCCACGATCATCAAAAGAAAAGAAGAACAGATGTATGTTGCGATTTGGTTTTATTTGGCATCATTCATCACGGTTCCACTTCTTTTTATAGTAAATAACATCGTGATTCCTGCGGGAATGTTGAAATCATACTCTGTTTATTCAGGTGTATTTGATGCAAACATTCAATGGTGGTATGGTCACAACGCGGTTGCATTCGTTTTAACGACTCCATTCCTCGGTCTTATGTATTACTACCTACCAAAGCACATCAAACAACCGATTTACTCGCATAGACTTTCGATCATCCACTTTTGGTCTTTGATCTTTATCTATATTTGGGCAGGTCCTCACCATTTGTTGTACTCTCCACTTCCAGAATGGTTACAAACAACTGGTATGGTTTTTTCCATTATGTTATGGATGCCATCTTGGGGCGGTATGTTAAACGGATTTTTGACACTCACCCAAGCGAAAGACAAAATCAAAGTAGATGCTACCTTGAAGATGATGCTTGCGGCCGTTACATTCTATGGAATGTCAACTTTTGAAGGTCCTCTCCTTTCCATTCGCGCTGTATCGGCACTCGGGCACAATACTGACTGGATCATTGGTCACGTTCATTCGGGAACCTTGGGTTGGGTTGGATTTATGTCTGCGTCTGCACTTTACTATTTAGTTCCGCGCATTTGGAATTCGAATCTGTATAGCGAAAAGTTAGCGAATCTTCACTTCTGGCTCGGAACACTTGGTATCCTACTCTATATCATTTCTATGTGGGTTTCTGGTATCACAGAAGGTTCCATGTGGAGAGCCGTTGGAGAAAACGGAGAACTCGTTTACAAAGACTGGATTGAAATCGTAGAATTTTTGAAACCGTTCCGACTCTTCCGCGCAATCGGAGGAACACTTTACCTAACTGGTATCTTGATCATGGTGTATAACTTTATCAAGACGATGCAAGCAAAGGACAGTGGGTTTGTGGAACAAGACCTTAGAATAGGAGCACGCTAATGCTATTAGGTTTTAACAAATTATTAGATTGGTTATCAAACATTGCTGATCAGTGGGACAATAAGAGTATTAAATTTACAATCTATGCAACGATTGCCGTGTTGATAGGAGGACTTTTTGAACTCATCCCTCCTTTCTTTTTGACAAAAGCTGTTGTGAAGATTGATGCTGTAACACCTTACAGCGCTCTTGAATTAGCTGGTCGTGATGTGTATCAAAAAGAAGGCTGTATTAGCTGTCATACGCAAATGGTTCGCCCTTTCAAATGGGAAGTGGATCGTTTTGACCCGACAAAAGCATACGGGCGAAATGGTTACTCTAAGGGTGGAGAATACGTTTATGACCATCCCTTCCTTTGGGGTTCGAAACGAACTGGTCCAGACTTGGCACATGAATCACAGATGTTGAGATCCGACCAATGGCATAAAGACCATTTAACGAATCCAAGAACACTTGGTGGGGTTCCTAACTCGATTATGCCGGCTTATCCTTGGTTGTTTGAAGCAGACAACCTTGTTGATGCAGACCAGATCGTATCCAATATGAAAGCCCTAACTAAAGTTGGAGTTCCTTATACTGCGGAAGAGATCGCAAAAGCACCTGAAGTCGTAAAAGGGAAGACGGAAGGAGATGCACTCGTTGCCTACTTGCAAAAGTTAGGTCGTGATTCTGCCAATCTCCAAAAAACGGTTAAGTAAGATTATATGAGTGATGAAGAAATTCTTCTCGTCTATAAAAGCCTAAGATTGCCATTACTTGTTTTGGCAATCGGCTACATTACCTACTACGTTTATAAAAAACGCACTAAAGAAGAAATCGAGCGTCCTGCACAAAGAATGCTCGAGGAGGATTAAAATATGAAAGCACCAAAAGAAGTCGACGGGATATTCCAAGCGGATAATCCAATGCCCACTTGGTGGCAGTTAGTATGGCTTATTAGCATCATTTTCTCAATTGGCTACGTTGTTTACTTTCACTGGTATTCTGAATGGCCACAAGAAGTTGCTTTTGAGAATGAAGTCAAAGAACACGAAGTGAAATTCCCAGCGAAAACCCAATTGGTTGCAGTTGCAGATGGATCCAACCCATACCGTGGTGATGCGGTAGCGATTAAAGAAGGAGAAGCAACATACAAACAAATTTGTGCTGCTTGCCACGGACCTAATGCGGAAGGTGCAGTTGGACCTAATTTAGTTGATAAAGACTGGATTCATGGCAACACAGATAAAGAAGTCTATGTTAACATTATGGAAGGGATTGGACCGGAACGTCAAAAACTCAACCGAGGTGGAATGCCAGCTTGGAATGGGCTTGGTGCCGAAAAGGTTTATTCTGTGATGGCATGGCTTGCCACAAAAAACGATACGTTGGTAAAGGCAAAATAAAATGATCATTTCAAGACCCCAATCAGGAAAAGTAAGAACCAGAAGAAATTGGGTGATGAGTTTTCTCGTCTTTCTATTTCTTTCGGCTCCTTGGGTGGTGCTTCCTTCAGGTTCACCTTTGATTCGTTTGGACATTCCACATCGAATGTTTCATCTGTTTGGCGGTCTTTTTATCCCACAGGAGGGTCTCATCCTGTGGTTTTTCCTTTTAACTATGGGTCTTTCTCTTTTCTTTTTTACTTCCGTGATCGGACGAGTTTGGTGTGGATGGGGATGCCCACAAACCATTTATACGGATTTTTTTGATCGCATCGGACGTTGGATCCTTGATAGTAAATATGGTAAAAAAGATGCACCTGTTCATAAAAAGTACCTTGTTTACTTTTTGTGGTTGGTTGTCTCATTTATCGCCTCCTTCCATTGGATTGGATACTTCGTTAGTCCTTACGAAATGGCAGGAGATATCGCAAGCCTCACTTTTTTTTCGAAATCATATTCCTATTTTATTGGATTTTTCACCATTGCAATGTTTGTCGACATCGGTTTTATTAGAGAACAATTTTGTAAGTATGCATGCCCATACGCAAGGTTCCAAACCATTCTTATGGACGAACATTCATGGAACGTAACTTACGATTACAAACGTGGTGAACCTAGGCGTGATAAAAAAACACAAATCGGTGATTGTGTTTCATGTAATATGTGTGTCGTAGTTTGTCCGACTGGCATTGATATTCGTGACGGATTGCAAGTCGGCTGTGTAGCCTGCGGCAAGTGTGTCGATGCCTGTACAAGCATTATGGCAAAAGAGAACAAAAAAACTCTCATTGGTTATCTTTCTCTCGACCAGATTGAAACACGTGGTAAAGTCAAATGGATTCGACCAAGATCCGTGATTTATGCGCTTCTACTCACGATTGTTATATCCGCTGCAACTTACAAATTAATCACTCGCGTGCCTATGTCGATGATTGCCGCTGCCAATAAATCGATGCCACCTACTCTACTTCCGGACAACAAAATTCGGGCCTTTGTAGCCATTCGTATCCAAAACATATCTCCTAAGCCTGCTATATTTGCGCTAGAAGCATTTGATACACGCCATAATAAGGAAATGTTGGTTCGGTCTGGTGAAGGAGAACAACTCACTCTCGCATCAGGAGAGCTAAGAAGTTTTTCTGTCGTAATTGAAACACAAACTCTAAGCGAATCGGAGCTCAAAGAAAAATATATACCAGGAATGATTCGATTAAAAAATGTAAATGAACCAGACTTAAAAATCGAAAAGGTCTTATCACTTACAATACCAGGAAATTAAACATGTTTCAGGATTTACATCCCTCACTTCGAAATGTCATGTATGGAGTTCTAATCAGCTTCATTGCATTGGTTGCCGCAACATTCTATACGATCAGACTTACCTTTCAAAATTTTGAACCTGTGATCGACAAAAACTATTACGAAATTGGTTTAAATTACGAGCAGGTTATCAAAGATCAAAAAGAATTGATTCGGTTGGGTTTCGATTTAGAATCTAAGATCGGCGATGGGGCTGCCATCCTTCCGCAAGGTCCACTTCCTGTCTCGGTTTCCATTAAGAAAGATGGCAAAATTACGGATGCTAATTCTGTCCTCATTATATTGGAAAGGTCAGCGACCACCAAACAGGCACAAACATTCACCTTGTCGAAAGATAACTTAGGGAAATTTATTGGGGAAATCAATCCAAGCGGTTCGGGGACTTGGAATACAAGAATCATTGCCGACATCACTGGCAAAAAGTTCGAAAAACAAGGTGTGATTGCCATCCGTTAACTTATGGACAAATTAGAAAACATTTCCGCCACAACTACAACGGAGTGTGATCATTGTGGAAATGAATTCCGTTATGTAAAAATCAAATCAAGAATCGATGGTGAAGAAAAATACTTTTGTTGTGAAGGTTGCGAAACTGTCTATTCATTGATTCGTTCCATCGGCGGGAATACCTACTACTCTCTCAAAGGATCGCAAAAGCTAGAGCCCATCTCTTTCGATTCACAAGAAGAAATGTCAGATCTCGACACAGATCTGGTATATTCAAGGTTCGTTAGACAAAAAAACAACCTATCTGAAGTACTTATACAAATAACAAATATACATTGTTCCGCCTGTGTCTGGTTGAATGAAAAGATACTCAGCGAAATGGATGGGATCTCTTTTGCTCATATCAATTTTGCATCTGGTCGAGCTAAAATAATCTTTGATCCCCAAAAGATCAAGCTCTCAAATATTTTCCAAACCATCAAGAGCATCGGATACAAACCACAACTCTACTCTCCAGGCAGTTCCACAAACAACGCAAAACAAATTCTGCGAAGTTTGTTTATGCGGATCGGCGTGGCAGGATTTGCATTCGGAAACATGATGGTATTAAGCGTTGCGCTATACAGCGGATACTTTTCTGGTATCGATTCCGACATGAAACGACTGTTTCATTTTGCTTCATGGTTTTTTGCGACTCCAGCATACTTGTATTCGGGTTACCCGTTTATGAAAGGTTTTTTTTCAAGTATCCGTCGCAAAACTTTGACTATGGACTTTCTGTTATTTTTCGGAATTTCTTTGGCATATTTCTATTCTGTCTACGTGACTCTCACAGATCAGGGCGAGGTATATTTTGATTCTGTCGCAATGATTTACTTCTTTATTTTAATCGGGAAGTATTTCGAAGAAAAATCGCGACTCTATGCATCTGAAAAATTGGAAGCGATTCTTTGTCGTTTGCCTGAACAGTCGCTAAAGATTATTGATGGTGAGGAGCATAGTGTAGCGAGTGATACGTTAAAGCTTGGAGACAGGATCAAGGTTTTACCAGGTATGAGAATACCCGTAGATGGCATCATCGAATCAGATTCCTTACAAGTTGACGAATCGTTTCTCACAGGGGAATCAAAGCCCATATCGAAGGCAAAAGGAGATTTTATTTTAGCTGGCTCACTTGCACTCGATAGCTTTGTTGTTTTTGTTGCAACGGCAGATTACCATGCATCCACCCTATCCTCTTTAAAACTGCGAATGGAAGAAGCTCTCCTAAGCAAGCCAAAGATTCAGATATTAACAGAACGCATCGCATCTTACTTTATTACTACAGTTTTTATTATTTCACTGTTTACTCTTGCCGGTTGGTTGTATGTTAGCGGTGGAAATATAGAACAATCCTTTATTTATACGATTGCTGTTCTAATCGTTGCCTGTCCTTGTGCCTTAGGGATATCGGTGCCTACCGCTCTTGTCACAAATCATATTCTGAATTCAGAAAGAGGCGTACTCTTAAAAAATCCAAGTGTCATCGAACCACTTTCAAAAATCGATCATATCTTTTTAGATAAGACAGGCACGTTAACGCAAGGAAAGTTTCTCGTTCGATCCAGCAGCATCGATACGAAATACTATCCTATCATTTATACTTTGGAGCGACAGGTGAACCACCCACTCGCCAAATCAATGATTCAATTTTTGAAACTTGATGAAAGGGTAATCATCGAAAGTAAAAATGTATCGATCGAAACTATATTCATGTATCCAGGAAAAGGAATTACGGCAGAAGTCAATTGGAATGGGAACAATCAATCGGTTTGTCTGGGCAATGCCGAAATGCTCAAACAAGAAGGGATTGCTCTATCAAATCAAAATTTAGACGGTTCCATCATCTACTTCGCTATCAATGGCGATTATATAGGCGAATTTGTGTTAGCAGATGAAGTAAGACCAGAGTCCAAAGAATTCATTGCAACTCTGAAATCCATAATTCCCAAGATTACGATTCTTTCGGGAGATGGAGAGATACCTGTAAAAAAGACGGCCGAATACTTTGGAATCAATTCTTACTTTGCCAATTTGTCGCCGGAAGATAAAAAAGAAAAGATACTTTCTTCCCAAAGTGCTGGATCCGTTGTCGCAATGGTAGGTGATGGAATCAATGACAGCATTTCACTTGCGAGTGCAGATGTCTCGATATCTCATACGGAAGCGGAAGATCTTTCACTTGAAAAAGCAGATGTAGTTTTAACATCAGGAAATTTAAATGGGATACTATTTGCATTGAAGTCAGCAAGTAAAACTAGGGAAGTTATCTTACAAAATATCATCATATCACTTTGTTATAATTCGATAATGCTACCTCTTGCCGTTTTTGGATTTATGCTTCCTGTGATCTGTTCTGTATTTATGGCGGCATCGTCTCTGACGGTTCTCATCAATTCTATGTCTTTACCTTTTAGGATCAAATCATGGAAGCTTTATACCTAACCATCCCGATAGCGATGGCTATCGCGCTCTTCTTCTTATGGCTATTTATCAGTGCATTTAAGAAGGGTCAATTTGAAGATATAGAAGCTCCAAAATACCGCATTTTTTTTGAAGATGAATTTCCGAAAAAGTCATCGAAGGATACAGAAGATAAATGATTGGCACTGAGATTTGGGGAGTTGTCACTACAGCTTTCTTCTTTGGACTAACGAGCTCCTTTCATTGTGTTACAATGTGCGGTCCGTTAATCGGGACAGTGCATAGTCTTCACGTAAGCAAATCTACACCATATTTGTACCAACTCGGCCGAATCATTTCCTATGCAAGTCTAGGAGGCATCTTGGGTATCATGGGAAAGGGAGCAAATGCTTTGGGAGAGTTGAAAGACTTACAGGGTATATCTGCCATCCTCTCTATTTCTTTACTAGCATTTGCAGGAATAAGACTACTGACAAATGCTAAACCTATTCACTTTTTGCCCTCATTTCAAAAGCTTTTGTCACCTTTAATCTCATTTTTAAGAAAGCATGATATGTTGAGTGCATTGGGATTTGTTCTGGGGCTAGTCAGTGCCTTTCTTCCTTGCGGAGTTTTATATCCGGCTTATGCAATTGCATTTGCAACTGGCCATGTCTGGAGTGGTAGTCTTGTTATGATCGGTTTTTTTCTTGGCACCTTTCCTGCATTATTTGGTCTCAGTTTTGGAATCCAATGGTTCAAAGAGAATATTCCATCAAGATTCGTGACCTATTTAGGATTGGCACTCATTATCATCTCAATGGGATTTCTTATGACTCGAATCACACATGTTTTTCATTCAGAAAGTTGTGATCATATTGAAGGTTAGCAGAACTGAGCAACGCGCTCAGTCAAACCAGAAGTCTCAATTTGTGCTAACGAAGGTATTTGTTACGGTAGGTTTTTGCAATTTCTTTTGAGATGTTTTTTGCAGGCAAAACTGCAACCACTTTCCTTCCCAAAGCACGTCTGTTTTTTAAAATCCAGCGTCGAAATGCACCCTTTTCGTTATCTGGTCCAAGGATCAAAACTTCAGACGTCGCCTCTAAAGAGTCGGCTAGATTGGAGTAATAGGTATTCTCATCGATCTTTTCGATATCAACTTCCGTAGATGCTAGTTCTGAAAACGCTGAAAATCCTATCATCTTTGCTTTTTGACTTTCGAGATACATCACACATGTTGTCATTTTGATTACCAATCTCCTACCCTTATGGTAATCTATTTCATATGAATTGAAAGGATTTTACTGGTTTAGTATCTTCTAATTCACATTGATAATTGTCAATCCTCACCAATATAGAGAAATACATTTGAATCAAACTCTTGAATTACAAGTGATACATCCGTCCCCAAATCGTCAGTTCCGAACAAACCCACACCTCCGAAGACTATAGATCCAAGACTAACTAACAGTATCATCACAGTGCCTAAAACACGGCGATTGCGTGTTCGCTCGCCTTGCAATCGGCTTTTTATATTTGATTGCAACCTTTTTTCAAGTTGCGCGTCATCTACTAGTTCTTCCCATTTTCGTTGATTAGATTTCATTTGTTACTCCCAATAAATTTTCGCGTATCCATAACTTTGCTCGAAAGATTCTAGATTTAACCGTTCCTTGTTTGATGGATAACTCACTTGCGATCTCATCCATAGATCTTCCAGCAAGATAAAGCGAAAGCGCTTTGTGATAAACGATCGGAACTCGCTCTAAAAGTGAATCAATCCTGGAAGACTCCAAAAATGATGTTTCTTCATCTTTCGTAAACTCTTGAAACATTCCTGCATCCAAAAATTTTTTAGCCTTCTCTTCCTCTCGAAGCCGTTTTGAATTTACTCGATTGGATTCATTTTTTGCAATCGTATAAATCCATGTCGAAACCTTGGATTCTCCTTTAAATTGGCCTTTCTTTAATGCCTTGTAAGCACGAAAGTAAACCTCTTGGAAGATATCCTCAGTAGAATCATCAAAACGATCGATGAGAGTCTCACCAATCGTTTTAAGAACCAATAATTTAGTTTCCTTGATGATTTGGCTAAAACTACCTTCAGCCAAATCTATTTTAGGTGATTCCAACTTAATCTTCTGGATTGTGTTTTTTAGCAAATTTTTCGACGAGTTCAGCAAGTTTTTCTCTTTGTTCTGGTCTCAAAACTGCATGAAATTCAATCATTTTTGCCTGAAAGAATTTTCTCATTTCTATATGACGAAGGTCTTGGTCTGCACCTACTTTATCAAGAACCTTGTTATCGACAGCGTCTTTTCGAATTTGAGAGATCACCTCAGTCATCCAAGCATCTCGTTTTGGCTTCATCTCTTTATGTTTTGCGATCAGCTCCGATTTGAGAGTTTCCAACTTTGCTTTCTGCGCATCATCCAAATCCAACTTCGAGCTTAACTTACCTGCTACCCATTCTACACGTTTTTCGAAATTATAGTGACCTTTGCAATTGGATGCAAACGCAAGTCCAGTGAGCGTTAGAACGGAAAAAAGAATCGTTTTTGAAAGTTTTGAAGTGTGTTTCACAGTTACTTCTCCTTAGTATCGATCCATACGACCCAGGAATTCGGAAAAGGTTCCCTAAATTCAAATTTTATGCATGTTCTGTCAATGTATACCGCTTAGAAATATAAGCTAAAAAATCATCTTGATGAGCTGAATCCGAGACCATTCCCTGGATTTTCTGATCCTCTAGGTCCTCGATGACCGTCGATAGGATCTCCTCTTTGACTTCATTTGTCAATTGACCTTGCAATAAAAATCCAGTATAATGATAGTTTGTATAAGAAGCGGATTGTGCAACTTCAATCGTTTCCCAAATGTTTCCGGTAATGTGTTTTGTTTCAAAATTAATTTTAACAATGCCAAGGCGAGAGCAGTAGTATTCCAAAAAAGACAAACTGCCTTCTTTGAAGTGGAAATCCAAAGCCGATGAAATTCTTTGCATTTCTCCTACTCTGCGGACAACGATACGGTTGGGTCCTTTTAAATAATACTGTAACATAACGAGCGATCTACCCTATCAAAACGGCTTTTCTTTTCCAAAACTTCGACTCTGCTTCTCTTACAATGAAGTCACCGCAGTTGTGTCTGGAAATTTTTCCAGCTTTGATATCATCCAATTTCTCAAGAATTCGGTAAACACTAGTTAATGGGCCATCAGTTAAAAAACCTGGTCTTACTATAGTCCAATCAAGGTTGGAAGAACGGATCAGTATCTCTTGTCTATTTTTATCTTGAAAGATACGTCGAAGAAATATTGGCTTAATGATCTTGTCATAAAAAAAACCACCATGGCCTGCACTTTCCCCGGCACCAATTCCCGTTACAACGATAACGTAGGCACTCGGATTCCAACCTAGGAGGGTATCAATCACCACTTTGGTTCCCTCAGAAAAGAGAGTCACTTTCCTAAATGATATCGAATGCCCGACAGTAATAACAACTACCTGCGCAGATTGAACCACTTCTCTCACTTTACTTGGATCCAATATGGATCCATTTGTGATTTTCAGGTGCTCGTTATTGATAGAGATTTCTGTCTTATGAGCGAGCGCATTGACTTTCCATCCTCGCTCCAAAGCAACTAACAAGGTAGAGAGACCGATTCCTTTTGAGGCACCAATCACTGCCATTGTTTTTAAAGCCATTTTAGTCTCCTGCTACCATCGTGGTGATAAACCACTTTTGTTTTTGCTTCTCAAAAAAAATACGATAATCTATCGGACTTCTTAAATACTTATCACAAATAAAACCTTCTCTACCATCCGCTAGACATACTTTTTGCCAATTACAATTTCCCTTGTTATCTTCCGCAGAACCATCGTTTGGATCAGACGGAACATTTTGAACGATATGAAAGCTTAGACGATCCAGCACTTTGGCATCAATATGGGCTTCTGTTCTCACATTTACATTCGTTCCTATGACCACAGAATGGGTGAAGACATCCAATTCTTGCGGAAATTTCTCATACATGTAAGGCGAAACAAACTGGCCTTCTGGATTTAAATAGAAGCCTAGTTTAAAAGTCGAGTCGAGTATTGTCCAAATCTCAGACTTTTCCGGCTGGGAGTTCAATTCGAAGTGTTTTTTGAATTCTTTTTTACCGGATACACTGTCGAAGGTAAATCGGATGTCAGGTGACAAACTTTCCATTAAAATCTGAGTATCTTTAGTTTTCACGGCTTTTAGCAATTTGGTTTTGAAGGCGATAA
>JAPZRK010000048.1 GCA_027531445.1 Leptospira sp. | reverse complement strand
GCTTACCGCTTCGCTTCGGGACGAGCCCTTGCTCGGTCTGCGACACATAGGCTTTCTGTCACTCGCTTGCATACGCAAGCTACGTGCCAGTCCCTAACGTCCCATTCGGGACTCAGGGTCAGCCTACGTCGGTAAGCCTATTACGTTATGCGCCATACGTTTCAATCTTTTATTAAAAAGAATATGCTACAAAAAATAATTCTTTTAACTATATATTTATTAGGAAGTTCAATACTTAGTATTGGTCTGCTTGAATTTAAAGTAAAAGGTAAAGTTGGATTTATTGATACTTCTGGTATGATAATTATTGAACCCTACTATGATAGAACGGAAATTGAACCATTCAACCATAGCGATCTAGCATTTGTTTATAGCAATGGCAAGTGTGGCTATATTAATAACAAGAATCAGATTATTATCAAATTAGAATTTTATGAGTGCAATCCATTTCACGGAGATTACGCAATTGTTATCGACCGATGGGAATGTAAAGATCATAATGCTTTCTATAGACACTCAATTATTAATAAAAATGGCACCATCCTAAACAGCTTTGAAGATAAGGAATTAATCTCATATTCAGAAGGATATTTTGTGTATAATTTAGAAAAGGAAAGAGAATGTGGTTATGAGTCCCATTCTAAAAGTTCAATTGGGAACTATGGCTTTTTAGATAAAAATGGGAACGAAGTACCAAAAATAAAATATGATTATATAGTTGGGTTTTCTGATGGATTAGCTATTGTAAAGTCAAAAGGTAAATGGGGAATAATAGATAGAAAATTCAATTTAGTTATTCCAATAATCTATGAAAGCATCTTACCTTTTTATTCTGGTTATTCCACCATTCATCAAAATAGTGAATCGGCTACTATCAATAGTAAATTAGAAATCGTAATACCTTTTGGAAACTTCTTTAGTATTTGGGAATTCTCTGATGGTTTAGCCTCTGCGTGTAAACATAAACTACCCAAAAATTTGGAGAAAATTGAATGCACCAAAGTGATTATCGATGAAAAAGGAAAGATCCTCTTTGAGGAAACCAATGATATTAAGTATATTCAATACTTTTATAATGGTTTAGCAGTAGCTACAAATAAGAATGGTTACCAGGGATTGATTGATAAATCATTTCAATGGGTTTTAAAACCTAAATTTTTTCATATAAGACTTTTTCAAAATGGGGCCAAGCAAGTATATAATACACAGGACGACTATCAGAAAAATCGTTTTTGTTTGATTGACAATAAAGAAAATGTAATTTGGAAACATCCAGACCTATAAAACGTACAGCGCATAACTACGGCTGACACGCTACGCTCGGGACAAGCCCTCGCTCGGCCTAAAGGCACATTGTCCTCCGTCACGCTTCTTGCTCCGCAAGAAGACGCGCCGACGCTAACGCCCCTACGAGGCTCAGCTACGGACAACGTCGTGTAGCCTAGTTCGTTATGCGCCATTTTTTTTTTGTATGACTCAGGACATGGGTAACACTTTTGTAGCAAGACATAGGTAACACTTTCTGGTTTCTCATCCCTTTAGAACACCTTTACAGGAGGGCTATGGGGATGCCTTGGAAGGAGAATCAGGTCGTGGATTTAAGATTGGAATTCGTTATGGCGAGCTTTGAGAAAGGAATCAATTTCACTCAACTCTGTGCAGAATATGGAATATCTACCAAGTGTGGATACAAATGGAAAGAAAGGTTTTTAAGTGAGGGAAAGGCGGGGCTTCTAGACAAGAAGAGAACTCCAAAGAACTCACCTAAGAAAATCCCAGAAGATGTTGTTCTCGAGCTCATTAAGCTCAAGAACCAAAAGAAGTTTTGGGGATCAAAGAAGATCCTAGAACTTTATAAGAGAAAATTTCCAGACATTAAGCCTCCAGACAAATCAACTCTTGATCGCATCTTCCAAAAAGCAGGACTTACTTTGCCTAAGAAGAAAAGGAGAGTCAAACATTTCGGAGAAAGAATCTCTTTACCAGAAAAGTCTACTCACTCAAATCACATTTGGACTGTTGACTTCAAAGGATGGTGGTATACTGCAGAGTCGGAAAAGGTTAATCCTCTAACGATAAGAGACGATTTCTCAAAATACATTCTCTCTATCAAGACTCTGAGCAAAGGTGACATTCCGTCCGTTAAAGCCGAATTCATTAGGTTATTTAAGATCTATGGGTTACCGGAGATCATTCGTTCCGACAACGGACCACCCTTCGCTTCTATGCAATCGCTTCTTGGTCTCACTAAGCTTTCTGTTTGGTGGCTCTCTTTAGGTATCAAACTCGATCGAATTGAACCAGGGAAACCTTACCAGAATGGTGCTCATGAGCGTATGCACAAGGACATGGCTCGTGAACTAGAACAGGAGATCGTTGGAAACATTACTCTTCATCAAAAGTTATTCGATAAATGGAGAATTGAATTCAATAGAGAAAGACCTCACGAATCTCTTAACATGAAAACTCCAGAACAAGTCTATGTTAAATCGGAAATACAATTCGATCCTAATGCTGATCTTTTACTCGCCTATCCTTTTGGTTTCAAACAGAGACACGTCAATGACAGAGGTTACATCAATTGGCTTGGACATCTCATTATGATTGGCAATCCTTTCAATGGATTCAATGTCGGAATTAAAAGAGAAGGCGATCATTATTCTATCTGGTTTGCGAATAACAAATTAGGTGTTATTGATAATGATTTCTTCTTGCTTATTTCTGATCCTGATTCATACAAAGTTCATAAACCAAGAAAGGTTACTAAAAAGCGTTACCCTTCTCACGCCGCTTAACCGTTTCCTATCTCTTGAAGTCATACCAGCTTTCTTTCTCTTGGTTAAAAATACTCTTGCAATAATTTAGATTACTCCTTATAACTTAGAAAGAATTAATTGGAGTATATTAATGTCAAAAATTACACCGTTCTTAATGTTTGATAATCAACTTGAAGATGCGATAAAGTTTTATACTTCAACTTTTCCAAAATCGGAAATAAAAAATATCGCACGCAATGGTAAGGATGGCCCTGTCACATCTGCTGAATTCCAAATTGGCGGACAGTATTTTATGGGTTACAATGGAGGATCATATTTTCAATTTTCAAATGGTGTTTCATTTTTTGTTAAATGCGAATCTCAAATGGAAGTGGATGAATACTGGAATAAGTTTATCATTGCAGGGGCTACACCACTTCAATGTGGGTGGATTACTGATCCTTTCGGCTTGACTTGGCAAATCGTTCCGAGTCGATTCATGGAACTAATTAATGACTCCAATCCAGAAAAAGTAAAAGCTGTGATGAATGCGATGATGGAAATGATTAAACTTGATATTGCTGCACTGGAAAAAGCTTATAATGAGGCTTAACAAATTCCATTTTCTGAGACAAACAATTCAAACGGTTATCATATTTTAAAAATAGTTTAAGGAAGAAAGAATCACTCAGCTAGAATCAAAAGTAATTCTCGGATCTGTCGTAAGCCGAGACTTGGTTTTTGGTCTTGTTGCCGCATCTCCTTCAAACGAAAAAGAAATGGGAAGACATAATGTGCGTTTAGAAGCACCAGACATTTTTTTGATTTGTTACTTTACTTGAATTTATTTCGACTGAAAAACATTATAGAAATGCGAACCCGATGGAATGGTTATGGAAAATTACAAAGGTGTAAAAACCTTCTATGCCAAAACTAGAAATGATTGGAGAAAATGGTTAACGGAGAACCATTTGAAAGAAAAATCGGTTTGGTTAATTATCTACAAAAAAAAATTAAAAATCTCTAGCATTTACTATCCAGAGGCTGTTGATGAGGCCTTGTGTTTTGGTTGGATAGATAGTGTTCCAAATAAAAAGGACGAAAATAGTTACTACCAATTCTTTTCAAAAAGAAACCCAAAAAGCAATTGGAGCAAAGTAAACAAAGAAAAGGCAAATCAATTAATCAAACAAGGATTAATGCAGAAAGCTGGTTTTGAGGCTATCAAAATTTCAAAGGAAAACGGAACATGGACTGCGTTGGATGATGTAGAAAATCTAGTGGTCCCAAATGATTTGCTTAATTTATTTTTAACAAATTTAACTGCAAAACAAAATTGGGACAACTTCCCACGTTCATCAAAGAGAGGAATTTTGGAATGGATTTTAAATGCTAAAAAAGAAGAAACTCGGCAAAAACGTATAGAAGAAACAGTATCGTTAGCAGAAAAAAATATAAAAGCAAACCAATACAAGAAATAAAATTTAAATGAAACAAAATCAACGTATATGGATAGAAAAAGGTTATGAATCAATTGCGCTTCACGGATTTGCGGATTTAAAAGTCGAAAGACTTGCAAAAACTCTTGAGATTAGCAAATCATCTTTTTATCATCTCTTTGTTGATTTGGAAAACTACCACTCTTTCCTTATAGATCATCACCTGAAAAATTGTGATATTATTTCTAAAAAGGAATCCATTGCTACGTCCGTAACACCTGAACTTATTGACATCTTGATCGATCATAAATTAGATTTGTTGTTTAATAAACAAATAAGGATACACCTAGAATTTGAAAAGTATCAGCCAATCCTCAATAAAATCGATGAAATGCTTGCAACTCCGTTTATCAATGTTTGGAGGAAGGACCTAAACCTAAACTTCTCAGACGTACAACTTAGAGGACTATTCAACTTGGCATTAGAAAATTTTTTCTTAAAAATCAATAGTGAAAATTTAGAAAAACAGTGGTTAACTGATTATTTTTCTAATTTAAAAAACCTAATACACAGTATCGCAAAATGATTTCATTGTACGGATACGTACAATGTATTTTAATCAAGAAAACAAATTTAGTTTGAAATGATTATACATATTCTCCATTTCTAATATAATATTGTAGAATAGGAATATGATGATGTCAAAAAATTTCCATAAATTTTATTTAAAGATCACAGCAGTTGTAATCGGCTCTTTTGGACCCATATTTTTTTTTGGCACAATGTCCGAAACTCTGGAACCTGCAAGATTGACTTTAGATTTGCTTAGTTGGCCGCTCGATGGTGGAACAACTTATGACTCACCAGATACTCGATTTTTGTCGGCACTTACTGGAGGATTTCTTTTTGGTTGGGGAGTTACGATTTGGTTTTTATCCAAATCTGCATATGATAAAGCCCCAGAAGAAATAAGAAAATCCGTCCTGTTTGGTATACTAGCTTGGTTTTTCCTTGATAGTGCTGGTTCAATTCTCTCAGGAAACCCATCTAATGCATTTATAAATGTTTTCGTTTTATTGCTCGCGATTGGACCTCTTTGGTTTCCATACAAAGAGTAAACCTGATATACGTGTGTGGATTTATTTACGTACAGAAAACAATTGATCTACACGAATTTTAAGCGATACTAATAAGCAGTTTATCAAGCTCTAGATAACATTCAGACATACCATCAGCTGCTCCGCATTCTATCATAAACTTTCGGACTTCGGCTGAAGGATATGTATAAACATGAGTCATAAGAGTAAATGAACCTTCCTTGGTGAAGGTTCTAGATTCGACTGTCGCATTTTGATCTTCAGGAGCATCTCGATCAAAAATGGAAAAGTCCATAATATAATTTTCTGTATTGGAAACTTTTTCTGGTACGATCACTTCCTTAAATGTTCCATAAACTCCAGATTTATTCCCCTTTTCGTCCATATAGAGATATAAATACTTTCCACCGACTCTAAGATCGTGCTCACATGTTTCAAGAACCATACCTTCTGGTCCAATCAACCCCTTCCGCATAAGCTCAGGTTTGGTGTGGCAATCAAACACTAAAGAAACGGGTGCATTAAAGTATCTCGTAAACACGATTTCGTTTTCGCCACGAAGTTCCATTTTCGCTTCTTTTTTGTCAGTATTCATTATTTTTCGTGTCCTTCGTTTTCATTCTTTGTAATTCATTCAATAACAAATCAAGTGTTTGATATCGTTTCTCCCACTTTTGACGGTATCTTTCAATCCAATCCTCAGCCTGTCTGAGCGGTTCAGTTTCGAGTTTTCTTGGCCGTTCCTGTCCACGGATGTTCGTAGAAATCAAACCTGCCCTTTCCAAAACTTTTAAGTGGCGAGAAATTGCAGGTTGGCTCATTTGAAATGGCTTTGCAATCTCCATAACAGTCAATTCTCCCTCGGCGAGACGCATGAGAATCGAGCGGCGCGTTGGGTCAGCCAATGCGGCAAAGGTTGCATCCAGTGGTTCCATACCTATCACGTTATATAAACACTGGGTTATATTAAAATACCGTCAATCTTTTTTTCGTCAACTTGAAAACTTTAGCAGGTGCGACTCTTGACCATTCATCAATTCAAAATTGAAAATATAGAATATTGCCTGATTCTTTGGAAATTATATACGAACGGATACGAATTTGATCATGACCATCTCATGGAACTGAGATAAGGTAGCGAACGGTTAAATAAAAATACAATCTATACATGGCTCCATTATCAAACACCCAGCCATATGAGAGGAAAAAATAGCAGAAACTGTAACGAAAAAGTTCTATGGTTTATTCTTGATGATTGTAATTTTACGTTTTCCAATAAACGAAAGATTGTTATCAATCAATACAGAATCTTTGAACTCTTCTTTTAAATCATCAATCTGTTCTTGTAGACTTTCCATTGACTCTAAAATTTCATCTGCTGTCGCATAACCAACGTTCTTGAACAAATAGTCTTTGTCCGCATATAGGCTGTCTAATTGTGCTTCCATAAGAGCAAGATCGTTCATTTCGTTTTCCGGGGAAGAAATATCAACGGATGATTCAATACGTATTACTTCACGAATCGGCTTTGTTAAAAACTCTTGGATTTCCGCAAGCTCTGTCTCATTGATCAGAGGTTCGATGGCAATCAGGATAAATGTAGTGAGTGAGGCTTTTCCAATGAGTACTGTATTTGCAGAACCCGTTTTGAAATTTTGATATTGAATTTGAGAATTGATTTGTTTCCAATAACACTTTAGTTCGATGTACTTTGTGAAAACGGTTACACTCATTTCCGAATCTTCTTCGACATCTCGAACAAGTTCTAAAAAATCATAAATGATCCCTTCAATCCAACTTTTCGTTGTCTTGAAATCGTTGTCTGGAACGGAATAGTCTTCCCGCCACGATTGCAAATTATGTGCTATATCTTCTTTGAATGCAGGATCGTTAAATACTGCCTCAATTGTTGCTAAATCTATCTTTTTAACTAATTCCATTTTACAAATATCCAATTGTTAGGGCGTGCAGGACCCCGGTATAAATGAATCTTTACCGGTGTAGGTTTCATCTTATAAGTAAAAGTGTATGGGAAAATTAAATCCATTTTTCGATCCTCAACACCTTTTTTAAAACTACCAAAAAATATCTGATTATTTGTGCATGGGGCAATATCGGTGAAGAAGTTCTTACCTATCGCCAATTTGGGATCAACGTTGGCCCTTTCTCCTTCATACTTGTTAAAAATCTTGATCACACCTTTGTCATCAACGCTAATAACGCCAAAGTCAAGTAAGTCGATTTCTGCAGGAGTACTTGTTTGCAACTTTTGCAAGACATCATCCTTAATAAACCGCATGTCACCTTTTGCATATGATTCTGCTTGTTTTTGAACCTTGAATATCAAATCGCTAGACATCTCTTAATTTACCTTTAAACGATTTTTATCAATAAACACATTTTTAATATTTGTTACATTAATCTGCGAGGCTGAAACTTTTTTAAACTTATCCTTGATTCCATAAAGATGCATGAGTTCACTTTCAAGGTTTTTAAACTTGGCGACTATGTCTTTCGGGTCTGAGGTTCCCAATTTATTTTCAAATTGCATCTTTTCATCATAAAGATAGATCAATTGACTTTCAAAGCTCTCTTTTAGTTCTTCCATTCTGATGTTTAGACGGCGATTGAATCAAAATTGTTTTGTTTTTGACGGATTTTTGAACGCTCAATTCCATTCAATAACGGAGCACGGTATTGCCTGAACTATTGACATCTCTCGATCTATTCTCCATCGCAAAAGGAGAAAGACAGTATTCTCCGCCTCCTAATTCAAAAACGATATGTAGCGCGAGTAGCGATGCTCTTCAGGACTATCTTTCGCAAAAGAGCTCGCAACTTCTATATGGAATTGACACTGGGTTTGGACCTCATGCCTTTCAAAATAATGAGGATCGGCTTGAAAACCAAAAGTCTTTGGTTTATCACCTAACAGTTTCTGATTTTAAGGACCGACTAAGCCATATTGAGGCAAGGGCTGTTTTGTGTGCTCGTATTCATTCCCTATCTCAGGGAGGCAGTGGCATCAGTTGGGAACTATTGGAACTTCTGATGACTCTCTTAGAGATAGACTGTATCCCAGTCATTCCAGCGAAAGGTTCGCTCTCGGCTTCAGGCGATTTGATTCCTCTTAGCGCGATTGCGTTATCCTTAATGGGAGAGGGACTTTGGACTGGAAAGGGACATCCTTCGGGCCCAACAATTCATAATGATAAAAAGTCAGAAGTAACTGGTTTACCTAGAGTTTTACAACCGAAAGAAGCGATTTCGCTAACGAATGGCACAAGTTTTTCAACGGCACTACTTTCGATCCAGTTAGAATCGACTCACCGGCTCCATGATTTTATTCTGGACCAGTTGGAAACACTATTCCGTTTCCATTCAGTGTTTGCCGATGCATTTTTCCCCGCTCTGCATAAAACAAAACGTCATTCCGGACCTATTCAAATTGCAAATAGGCTTTATTCGATCGTAAGCAAAAATTCAAAAACTAAAATCGAAGGAAAACGCATTCAAGATATTTATTCGATTCGATGTATCCCACAAATTTTAGGTTCCATCTTAGATGAGTTAGATGGAATTCGGCTAAGTGTCGAAAATGAGCTAAATTCCCTCTCCGATAATCCAGTCTACATCGAAGAGGAAAAAAGATTCGTCGAAGGGGGAAATTTTTATGCCTCACAAGTAAGTTTTGCAGCAGATAGACTCCAAAATTGTCTAGCCGTTCTTGCGACATGGATTGAAAGATTCATACAGTATTTGTACAATCCTACTGAAAATAACGATTTTCCTTTGATGCTTTCACCACAACCAGGACGTTATGCGGGACTTTCGGGAATCGGACTTTTGGCAACACACCTTACGGCTGATATAAGAAGGGATTCTATGCCGGGTTCCGTTCAATCACTCAGTTCAAATGGTGGAAACCAGGACATTGTCCCCATGGGAGCAATTTCAATTCTTCGGAATAGACGAAGTTTAGATAGTTTGAACACATTGGTTTCCATTCTAACCTACTCTATTTTTCAAGCGGGTACACTCAAAGGATTCCATTTTCCTAAAGATTCAATCTATACAAATTTAGTTCCCCTCAAAAGTGATGCCCGACTCGATGGCGAGCTTGCAAAAATAAAAAGCCTATTTACGACTTATTCTCCTTTTGAATGAACGCATCCGTTTCGACGCGGATTTGATTGATTCTATCCTGCATTTTATTTGTTAGACGATTGAGCCAATTTTTTGCTTCAGCCATTTCTTTACATTCTTTGCTGATTTTTTCGGACAATGTCTGGGCCTCTTCAAGACTTTGATTGATGGTTATGACTTCTCCATAGACTTCGCCTGAAGTATCTCTTACCCGAGCCGCGATCTCATCTAATGATTTTGCTCGTGACAAAATGATGTTCCCTCTTGTTTTCAATTCTGAAATTGATTGAACAACTTCTGCAATCGTGCCGTGCACTTCTTTGATTTGTTCCGAGATGTATACAAATGCTTCACCAGATTCATTGCTTGCCTCACTTGCCAATGAATAGTCCGATATATTCTTTGAAAGTAGCTTTGTGATTTCCCGTGCATTTTGTGCAGTTTGAGTGGCTAATTTTCTAATTTCATCAGCAATTACAGTAAAACCCTTTCCTTCAGAACCTGAATGCGTTGCCTCAATCGAAGCATTGATCGCCAGAAGATTTGTCTCTTTAGATACTCCATTGATATAATCGATCAGTTTCAGAATGCCACCAGAGGATTCAGAAAGCCTTTCTATCGTCTCGCTTGTTTTTGAAACTTTTTTTCCACCTTCCGAACTTCTTTCAACTAATGCGCGCATGGTTTTATTTCTTCCGTCAATTTCATCGATAACCAAATTCACAATTGAAAACATAATATCGATTTCTTCTGACATTTTTCCAACAGCGTCCATAAGAGTGACTTCTTCATTTGCAAGCTTGGAAACAATGGTGTAAACGGTTCCTATATCATTTCCCATTGAGGCGATATTTTGATTTAAATCCGCAAGATCCCTTTCGATATCTCGCAGAAAGTCATCAAATGAACCCAGGCTCAGCTGGATCGCGTGAGAAAAATCCTCTAGATCGATTCCAACCGCTGTTAATAAAATCACGGGATCCGGACGTAAATACAGAGGCTCAATAATCTTTCGGCATAAAATCGATTGATAGTATTTTAAACCACTCAAAGCACTCAAAAGTAAAATAATGAAAATGCTTAAAAAGGTTCGAAAACTTTGTGAACTCTCAGCGTTTAAAACATACAATGCGATACCAGCAAGTAAAAACAGACATAGGAACTGAATCCATTGTAGCAAAAATACGATCTTCAATAACTGTTGGCGTTTGTTTATAATCAAATTTTTTTCCGTTCTTTGTCAGATTTGACTAATTTTGCGGTGTTTTCACTTTTATAATTAGTCAAATAAATGATATAAAATTTTTCTGGAGCATTGCAATCAATGGCTAGCTTTATCGAACCGACGTTTATAAACAAATTAGGTAGTTTATCTCAAAACGAAGCAGACGCACAACCCTTCGGTGTAGTCAAAGTAGATCAAATGGGAAAGATTCTCCTATACAATCAGTTCGAATCGAAACTTGCCAATGTTCCAATCGATACAGCTGTAGGACGAAACTTTTTCACAGAGATTGCCATCTGCACAAATAATAAATTATTCTATGGAAAGTTCAAAGAAGGAATGGAAAAGAAAGAGCTAGATTCAACTTTTAGCTATGTTTTTACCTACAAAATGAAACCAACTAACGTGATGATCCACCTCTACCTTGACAAAGCCTCTAATACTAATTGGATTTTTGTAAAACCCAAATAACTCTGTCTTTTACGAAGTTTGTGAGAAATGATCGAGCGCATCTTTATAACCGCGTTCGATCAAGGTTTCAGCCTGATCTCTCGAAAAATTCAAAAAACTCCCCAAACCTAACATTTCTTTAGGGGCGATAACTCGAATATTCACATTTTTGAATTCATTTGTAAAATATCCAAGCAAGGATTCAATAGGAGTTTTTGGTCGAGTTAATTCCTTTTGAAATTCGATACCTTGTTCCACGTTTTTGTAAGAACCCAATAGATAAAGTTCATAGAGACGTTCTAATGCCTCAGCTTTGTTATGTGGAGCCTGCATTAACACATTCCCACCAACTGGCGAAAGAAGAATTACTAGTATCTCCTCTGCACCTCGAGTGATCGCAGGCAAAATTGGAGTATTGGCCATAACTCCACCATCCCAATAAGGAGCGCCATCAATCATTTGCCATGGAAAAAAAAGAGGGATCGCACTTGATGCAAGAATATGCTCAATATGAATATTAGGATTTTCAAAAAACCTAAGTTCGGAAGTCAAAATATTGACAGCGGATATAACAACTTTGATTTCACTTTCATTTAAATTATTAAAATTTAGTTTTTTTCGAATCAATCTACTCAGCGGTTCTGTATCAGCCAATGGTGCATATTCAGAGCGAAAAAGTTCGCGTAAGGCATTTTTGATCGAATAACGCATCACTTTTTTTTTATCAAGATCTAACCATAAATTGATTAACTCATGACTCAGGAGACCTGAACCGATTGCGCATGCATTGATTGCTCCAACGGAAGTTCCACAAATAATATCGGGTTTCCATTTCTTTTCTTCAAGACATCGAAACACTCCCGCCTGATAGGCACCCCTTGCTCCACCGCCTGACAATACTAATGCTCTTTTTGTCTGATTCATTTAGTTTCCTACTTTTAAAAAAATTCTTCGCGCATTTGTGAACCTTCCGGTCCACCATTTTTCATTTAAACCTTGAATTACAACACCCCTACTTGTGGATGCATGTGCAAACTTATCTCCGCCCATCGAAAGGCCAACATGTGTAATTTTATTCTGATTTGGTGAAGCGGAAAAAAAAACTAAATCGCCTGCTTGGATTTGAGTTCTCGAAACATTAGATCCTATCTGTGCCTGGTCTCTTGCGGATCTTGGTATTAATTTTATAGGAACTGATAAAAGTGTATCCGAGAGAACATTCCGAGTAAAACCTGAACAATCTGTTCCAGTTCGCGAACTTCCACCATATAAATACTTCACACCTAACCACGATCTAACTACTTTTTCTAGATTACGAATTGATAAATATCGCCAATCGTTATTCTTTTGGGGCTCATCAACTGTTCCTTGAAGATCTTCAATGGTCCATTGTAATTTTGGCCTTTCCTTGAATTCGAAGGCTCCAATTTCCTCAAAATCCGAGTTTAAATTTCTTTGTGATACCTGAAAACTATTTAGGTCAAATTTTGATTTTACCTTTCGGAGAGAAATAATATCGTTTTCCATTTTTGATTTGATTTTTTCTGTTGAGGGTGATCGAAAATTTGAAGTGAGTGATTGAAAGATGGAAAGAATTCTTTCATCAGAATACTTACTCAAATTAGGTGGAATAGCTTTTAAGAGTTCCGAAATGAAACTATCACTTGGTTTTTTTTCTAAACGTGAAAGGAGAAGGATACGCATACCAACTACAGTGCTAAGACCATCCCATTTTTTCCGAATGGTTTGAGACAAAAATTGATCTCTATACTCAATGGGAAGGTTGGATTTTTCTGCGTCCCGAACTGAAAGAGAAAAGTATAGAAAGTCAGTTTCACTTCCCTTATATTCGGAAAGTAAAGGCAGAAGATCTTCTATGGTTTCAAATTGAATTCCAATTGATTTTGCCTCGCTGAGTAATACTACATTCTTTGCAAATGTAAAAGGTTCCATTCCTTCCATCATTGCCCAAGGGATAAGATTTTTGGCTAAGTCTTGGATCTCTTTTGAATTTGCTCGATCACCTAAAGCCTTACGTAATTCTGATTTTATTAACAAACGCTGCTGATTCGAATAGTCAGTATTTTTTAATGAATCCAAATCTTGGGCAAAGATTCCATTCATCGTCATTAGAAAAAAAAGAAGCAGTAAAGGAAGCTTACTGAACAACTTAACTGGGAGATGCAGAATCATTTTTATCTTGTATTTGGAAAAGATCATGTTCAAAGTATTTTTCCTTTCTATTTTTTATCGGAAAAATGCTCAGCCTTGAAGGCTTGTAATTTTTCTTTACTGCAGAGGTATCCAAGTTCAATCAATTTTTCATAACTCAACCATTCCAAGACACCAAAATTATCCGTGGGAATTTGTAAAAACAGATCTGAAGATTTTTGAGTCTGCCGAATGCGCTCCCGACTCGATACCAATATGGAACGAATGATGATGTCACCAATCGGTGGGAATTTGGGTCTTAGTAGATTTGTAAAATTGATTAAATTCGACAATTGGACAATTGGATGATCTAAAACTCCTGGTCTTTTTGGATCAAAGTAGCTTGCGAGGTCTTTATCTTGGTCAGGATAAATATCACCAAACACATCTACACTGATAACAACACCCGCACCTCTTTCTTTCAATACTAACCCAGGAACATTGTCCATGACTCCACCATCCACATAAACTATATTGTCTTCGATGAATGGTGGCACGATACCTGGCAATGATGTGCTCGCTCGAATGGCTTTCCAAAGTTCACCAGAATCGTGTATATGACTCTCAGAGTGAGATAAATCAGTAGATACAGCAAAATAAGGGATCCATAAGTCTTCAATTTTGATAGATCCAAAAAATTCTCGGATTGCTTCTGTATACTTTCGACCAGAAACGAGCGATAAAACTGGGATCGTATATTCATTTAACAGATCTTTGTCTACCCAAAATCGTTTCGCTTGAACTCGACTTTTAATAGAATCATATCCCATCGATACCAACGCGGCAAAGATTGATCCTGCACTCGTTCCCGAAACCATATCAATGGGAAGATCATTTTCTTCGATGGACCGAATTACACCTAAGTGAGCAAAACCCTTCGCCCCACCTCCACCCAAAGCAAGACCGACAGATTTTCCTAAAATTCCTCTCACAAACCGGTGAACTGTTTCTGACGAAGAAATATGAATATGATAGTGTCGTTGAAATGTCCGCCCATCTAAATACTTCTTTGTATTTTGGGGCAAGGAATGAATCGAAGGTTGTATCAAAATCAAATCTGTTTTAATACGTAGGGAATACTTTTGATTCAAAGAAAGTTCTACTGGACTTACTTGTGGCTCCTCGGTAGCATCTTGAACAAAAATCACACGATCACTTTGCCTTATTGCACGTCTCGACCAATCTGAGTCTTCATAAGAACCTATATAAATTAGAATATTATAGTTCGACTCTAGATCATGAATCCAATTTCTAATATGATACTCCATTTCTGGATCGGGTGTTTCCTTTAAGCTAGGAAATAGTCTATGAAATTCTGATTCCCTAATGATGATACATCGCCCATAACTATTTGCGACTAATTCGATTGCTTGTATCAGATTTTCAAAAGTAAGATGTTTCGTAGTTGGAAGTAAACAAAAACTTAAAGAATGACGTTTTACTGATTCGTCTCTCTTTCGGGCTTTGGCAAGCCTCTCTGCGATGATGCGAGTCACTTGCAATAGTGCCTGAGGATGATTCGTCAAAATATTCAAAGCTAATTCTCTGGGAACACGAATGAGCTCACTATCTCGAATAGCGACCACAGTTGCGGATCTCGGTTCTCCAGTAAATAAGCTCAACTCCCCGATGATATCCAATCTTTGGAATTCACCTAACGAAGTTTTCCCATCTGAATCCGTTTTTTCATATCTAAGTCGCCCTTGAGCAATGATGTATAGGTCCATTCCGGTATCCCCATCTGCAAAGACCACCTTACCACTCGGATAGTATTCACGAACCGTGCAATCCATCATCTCGCGAATCACGGCATGAGGTAGATTTTTAAACAGGTCTTTTACTGTTATGTATTGGGAAAGAACAGCATTTCTATTTTTGCGAGTTGTCATAATTATCTTTTTGCCTTAAAGAAACGTCCATTGCTTTGGTCATAAATAACTTTATTTCCATTTAAAAATCCTCGTTTGGCTGGGTATTCTAGCTCTTGATTCGTATAACCAAATACAAATTTTGTTACATCGATCGCATCTGTTTTTTTTGATCCGACTCGTATCAATTTCGTTACGCCTTCTTGAGCAAATTCTTGCTTTTCAGTGGAACAAGAAAAAGAAAAAGAGTTCAAAATCAGATAGTTTGCGCCTGTAGCCATACCAATGGACGCGATTTGTTTTGATGTAATGCCAGAATTTTTTAATTCAATTCCAGCTAACACATCTGCCAAATTTGTATCCTCAATCAATGTAAAATTTGGATAGTTTTCGAAATGATGTAACAATGCCGATTCAATCTCTACCGTTGACTGTCTGAGTGCACTCTCAATTTTCTCTTCACTCATTGGACAACTTGAAACGGAAAAAGCTCTTGGTGAGAGGACAAGCAACCTAAGATCCATTTGAGATTCTAAGATTTCAATGATTTTCGTCTCGATATGGGACTCGATTAAATTGGAAGATGCATCCGGAAGGGAAGAACAGGATACAAACGAAATCAAAAATATTAAGTTTAAAAAACCCCGCACCATATAGTCTTTTATTCCTCCATCTAGAGAACTTCACAACTAGATTTTCTGGATTTCAATTTGTTGCTTTCATTGACAAGATAGGTGTTTTGAATCAGGCTACTGAGTGAGGATTGGTATGGCTCAAGAACTTTCAATCATTGGCGCAGGTGGACTCACGGGAAGAGAATTAATGGGACTCTTGTCCCACCACGAAGACTTTCAAGTCGTTCATATAACTTCGAACCAGGTCAACGGTCAATTGCTTAAAGACGTTTTCCCTTCTGAATCTTTTTCCTCTAACCTAGCATTCAAAAAACATGACGCTCCAATACCGAAAGGCAGTACAGTTGTCCTCGCCACTCCAAATGAAGCCTCTCTAGAAATGGCGCCAAAGCTCTTAGACGCAGGCCATAAGGTCTTAGATCTTTCTGGAACATTTCGATTGCACGACAAAAAGAAATTTGAAACGGCATACAAATTTGAACATAACCAATTCTCTCTGATGGACCAAGTTACTTTTGGCATGCCGGAACTGTTTCGTGAAAAATTGAAAGGTGCAAGTTTTGTTTCCAATCCTGGATGTTTTGCAACGTCTGCCATTTTGCCGATCGCTCTTCTTGGAAGTCTTCGATCAAAAATCGGATCACCAATTGTCATTGATTCAAAATCTGGTGTAAGTGGTGCGGGCGGACGAACAGAGGAAATCACTTTCGCATATACCCATGTTTATGAAAATTTCAGAGCCTACAAAGTTTTGACTCACCAACATGAGCCCGAGATCGAAGAATACATTTCGATTGGTTCAAAGAAGCTAGAGACGATATTCACGCCTCACCTACTCCCTGTCTACCGAGGGATACTATCGAGTATCTATATTCAATTCAGTGAAGATATAGCTGAGAATGAAATTTTAGAAAAGTTTCAGCAAAATACAAACAACGAACCTTTTTTAAGACTTCTAACAAATCCTGAATCTGTAGAATTAAAAAATGTCCAACAATCCAATTTTTTAGATTTTGGATTTCGATTGAGAGGCAGAACACTTGCCATCGTATCTGCCATCGACAATCTAAGGAAGGGTGCCGCGGGACAAGCCCTTCAAAACTTAAACTTAATGCATGGATTTCCGGAGAGCAAAGGTCTTTTGAAGGAATAAAGGCCAGTAAGCACTATTCGCCCAATACGAGTTTTACCTCATGAAGTGATAAAACGTTTTTAACCCAACGTTCAACGTTAGCTGGGACTTCCACATCCAAATACTTCATATTGAAAATAAATGGAGCATAAAGAATGTCCACAAATCCAAAAGTGTTTTCGATTAGGTAATCATTTTCACCGATGAGTCCATCTAAAATTGCCAGGTGACGACTCACTTTTTTGTCTGATTCCTTCATTTTATTTAGATCCCACTTCTCTTCCTTGATGAATTTTTTGGCAAAGTAAACCACACTTCCAGGTATGCAGAATTCTGTCTCACATTGACTAGCGAATTGATTCATCCTAGCTCTGGATTGAAGATCTCTTGGGATAGTAGGCATAACGTCTGGATACTTTTCCTCTATATAACGCATGATTGCCGAGGATTCAGAAAGTAAAAAATCTCCATCTAATAAAACAGGAACCTTTGCATACGGGTTGATTTCTAAAAAAGGTTTTTTACGGTTTTCCAATTTATCCAATGCAACATGAATTACTTCATAAGGAATGGATTTGTATTTCAAAAAAATATGAACTCTGTGAGTGTAAGTGGATCCGGGATGGCTATACAATTGAAGCATGATTCTATTTTAAAGGAAAAGGAATACAAAGTCAAAGGTTTTCTTAGATACCTTCAATAGGGCGCCCAAAGTATTCCTTCCATCTTCAATTTTTCCATTGCATATCGGTCCGTCATACCTGCAATGTAATCACAAACAACTCTATGCCGACCTTCTTTTTCTTCTCGTTCTAAATAGCTTGTCGGAATCGAATCCGGATGTTTCAAAAAATGATCGAAAAGAACAAATATGATTTCCTTTCCTTGGTCACTCATCTTGGAAACATCTCTGTGTCTGTAAAGCTTTTGCAATAGGAAGGATTTTAGTTCCTTCATCTCAGATTCCATCGGCTCTGAAAACGTAACTAACTTAACTCTCTCTTTAAATGCGTTGTGCACATCCTCCAAACTCTTGATTTGATGAAGATTTAATTTTGCACTGGTTGAGGTAATCAAATCTGAAACGATCTCATTGAGGATACCTCTAAAAGTGGTTCTCAATATCAACTCCTCTTTGATCGTTGGATATTTTTGTTTGGCGGTCAAATATTGCCTCCGCCATAATTGAACATCCATCAATTCATCAGGACTCAAAAACTTTTTTTCCAACCCATCCTCTATATCATGACTTGAATACGCAATTTCATCAGAAAAATCGACGATCTGTGCTTCGAGTGATGGTCCCTCTTCTTTACGAATGACGTTCATCTGACTCTTGTCATAATCTCCACCATGCTTCATGATTCCTTGCAACGTAGCATGCGTTAAATTCAAACCAGGAAAATCGGGATACTTACGTTCCAATTTTTGCACAACTCTAAGTGACTGTTTGTTGTGTTCAAATCCCCCATTACCACGCATAAGTTCTGCTAAAGCATCCTGCCCTGCATGACCAAAGGGTGAATGTCCTAAATCATGTGCAAGTGCGATAGCCTCTGAGAGATCCTCATTCAATCCGAGGACTTTTGCCACAGTTCTGGAAACACCAGCCACTTCCAAGGTATGTGTCAGCCGATTGCGGTAATGATCTCCGACGGAATACACAAAAACCTGTGTTTTGTATTCTAATCGTTTGAAGGCTTGGCAATGAACAATGCGGTCTTTATCTCGTTGAAAAGGCAACCGATATACATGCTCTTCTTCCGGATAGAGTCTAAATCCAGATTGAGAACTCTTTTCGGCAAAGGGAGCGAGAGTTTTTTCCTCTTCTTCTAGAAGAATGCTTCTACCTTTTAACATAAATTCTCTTTCCTTTTTCTGCGAAATCATAAATACAGTATATATCACTGCATGGACTTTCTACAAACCTTAGTCACTTTTTTTATGCAATACGGTTATTTTGCCGTATTTGGAGTTTTGATCCTTTGTGGTTTCGGTTTACCAGTCCCTGAGGACATTTCCTTGACCGCTGGTGGTGTCATCTCTGGTCTAGGCTATACAAACGTACATATTATGTTTTTGGTGGGAATGGCGGGTGTGCTCATTGGAGACAGCTTCGTATTCTGGCTAGGAAGCCATTACGGAGAACGTGCTCTCAAACTTCCTATTCTCAATAAAGTGCTCCATCCCGAACGATTTGGCAAAGTACAAGAGCAATTTAAAAAGCACGGCAAGTGGGTGGTTTTCTTCGGAAGGTTTATGCCGGGCCTTCGAATGCCTATTTTTTTTACGGCTGGTACTTCCGGCCAAATTACGTTCATTCGGTTTGTTCTTACCGACGGTTTTGCGGCTTTGATTTCCGTTCCGATTTGGGTCTATTTGGGCTATTTTGGTGCACATAATTTTGATGAGCTTATGGGTTGGGTCAGGCAAGGGCAGACCATTATTTTGGGGCTTGTTGCGGTTGCGGTCATCGGAATGTTCTTTTACTTCTGGAAAAAAAAGAAATCGGCCCATTCCGAGGAGATTTGATCCTACTCGATGGTTCGCCTCTTTCCCTTATTGATTGTAGTTTGTCTGTCCTGCACAAATTACACGGCATCACCGACCTTTCAAATCCCTCCCACGCTCATTTCAGCAGTGTCTAACGGAAATTCAAATTTTAGACTTACTGTTCGTGCCACAAATCCTGAATTGATCTTCCAAGGCTACCGGCTCTTTTCGGGAGCAACGGAGTCAGCAGCTAGAAACCAAGCGGATCTGAATGTGGGCACGGACTGCTCTCTTTCCAATGCCGCCTTGACTGTCCTACCTGTTCAACCGAGGGATTATATTTTCGAAATCGATCCCTCCACTTCAACCCCGGTAGCTGGATCCGGCATAGATTGCAAGTTTCGAGTGACACTCACCTCTGGAACTTTTATTTCGATACGATCCCTCGGGCTTTCCATAAGGACGCAGTCCAATACGAGCAGTTTTCGGGTCTCCGGCCCCTCAAATGCCATAATCTTGCCGTAAACAGAAAACTTACTTGCATTAAAGACATATCCGTGTAATTTTTTACCGAACATTGTGTCTTCGCGTTTCCTTTAGAATCATTCGAACGGAATGCATTTCGCGGTGTCTAAACACACAAAAAGAGAGAAAACCTCTCCAAAACTACAGTGGATGGTAATTGAATGAACCAAACAAATAATCTAAAGCGAACTGCGCTTGCAGTTCTGTTGATGGCATCGGTCGTCGCATGCGGTAAATCTAGAACTGTGAAAATCACAGGACCAGAAGTCGAGAGATCAAAAACTCCTGCAAAATTGCCGGCAGACCTAGAAAAATTATGGAAAAACCGAAGCAATGAAGCTGACCTAAGACAAGCGTTAGTTGGTTTAGAGCAGTTCTCTAATGAAAACCCTCAGTTCCAAGATGTAAAAGTTATGTTATGTCGCGGAAACTACCTGATGGGTGACGGACATCTCTGGCTTAAACTCGAAGGTGACGCAGATAAAGATGCGGCTGTCAAAGCAGAAAGCTCTCAGTTTTATGATGCAGCTGTTAACTGGTGTGAAGCGGCTCTCGCTATGAATCCAAAGTTCCGTGAAAAAGTTGTAAAACAAGGTGTTGAAGTTGAAAAAGCACTTGATACTTTAACAACAGAAGACATTGATGCACTCTACTGGCGTTATGCGTCTCTTGGTAAATGGTCAAGACTTGCTGGTTTCACAACATTACTTGGTAACAGAAGCAAATTTACTGCCATGATCAATCGCGTAAAAGAGCTTGAAAAAGAAATGGGCAAAGAATACTTCTATGCAGCCACTCTTCGTTACGACGCAGCAAGTAACGCTCTCTCCCCTACTGGAGACAAAAAGTTAGCTGACAAATACTTTGAAGAAGCGATCAAAAAGCACCCGAACTACTTTGCGGTTCGAGTACTTTATGCTGAAAGTAGACTCAAAGGCGATGAAGCGAAATTTAAAGCACAACTTGATCATGTTCTTAAAACACCGGCAAAATCTTTGCCAGACATTGAAGCAGATCAACTTGTTGAGCAGAAAAAAGCTAAAAAGTTGTTAGACGAACTTTAATCCAAGGAGAAACCATGTTTCACTCACCTGTAAAACTTTTCACAGGTGCAATTTTTGCCCTCACTATCAGTGGGGGTTTATTTGCACAAACTACCGTCAAACTTGCGACAGTTGCTCCTGACGGAAGCCCATGGGCCAATGAACTTTCGAAAATCAAAAAGAAAATCGAAAAAGAGTCTGAAGGTCAGATCAAAATGAAACTTTACCCAGGTGGACAAATGGGTGGAGAAAACGAAATCTTACAACAAGTTATCCGTGGGAAACTACAAGGCGCAGGCTTAACAGCTGGAGCATTGGCTAACACAGTTAAAGAATTGAATGTGCTAGAGATGCCATATTTATTTAACTCTTTTGCTCAGGCGGACTGCGTTCTAGACGACCACCTACTTGATGATTTTAAGAGGCTATTTGAAGCAAAAGGATTAATTTTTGTTACTTGGGCAGAAAATGGTTATAGATCAATTGGAACTAAAACCAATGCAGTAAAATCTCCAGCAGATTTGAAAGGAATCAAAATCCGTATTCAAGAATCACCAGTTCATATTGCCTATTGGAAGGCGTTAGGTGTGAGCGGAATTCCGATTGCGATCCCGGAAGTTTTACCTTCACTCCAGACCGGTGTGGTTGAAGGTTTTGACAACACTCCATTATTCACTCTTGCCGCTGAATGGCAAACAGCGATCAAACATTTCAGTTTGACTCGTCACATCTACCAGCCTGCGGCTATCGTTTACTCCAAAAAGTTTTGGGATACACTCACTGATGATCAGAAAAAAATCTTGATGGGCGACGGAAATAACCTAGCACCGGGTGCACGTACTGCAGTTCGATCCATTGAAAAAAACATGATCGCGACTCTAAAAAAAGCGGACGTTCAGGTTTATGAGCCTTCTGCTTCTGAAATCGCAGCATTCAAAGCAGCAGCAAGTTCTGTTTCTGGTCAAGTCATTAGCAAAATCGGTGGTGAATCCAAACAGATTTACGACAAAATTACAAAAGCTAAAGCCGCTTGCGGTGGTTAAACGAGCGTGATGAAAAGAGAAAGGAAGTATTAACAAATGAAATTCGTCGATAGGTTTTTAAATTACCTGAGTTTCGGCGAGAAATGGGCAGGAGGAATCTGTTTCCTTCTGCTCACACTTCTCATGATCGCGGATGTTTCCAAACGTGAGGTCGTCGATAATCTACTCTCAAAAATTATCGATAGCATGGAAGCCTATCCAAAGACAGCAGTCGCATCCATACTTGGCTCCTGGAGTGTCTATTTATCTGAATGGATCGGTGCTGAAGCAACAGCGGTGTTAGACTGGTTGGGACGTGGGGGTATTGTCTGGGCACAAAAGCTTTCCCTCTACTTTATGTTATGGGGAGGTCTTTTTGGATCGGCTCTTGCAAGCGCAAAAGGTTCACACCTTCGACCTGAGATTGCAGATAAGGTTCTTCCTTCAAAGATATTACCTTATGTAAAAATCGTCGAACAATTTGTGATTTCTGCTTTTTTTCTTTTTCTTTCCTTTCTTTCCTTTATTTATGTAAAAGAAAGTATTGGACTTGATGAGGTGAATCCTGTAACAGAGATTTCACTATGGAAAGTCCAACTTATTTTCCCTTATGTTTTTACATCAATGGGATTGAGACATTTGGCATATGGTATTTTTCCAGCACTCATTCCAGCTGACCTCAATGAAGCGACGGAAGCACTAGAAGAATTAAAAGACGAATATACTACTTCTGATACACAACACGGGCAGGCAAAATAATGAGTTCTTGGGGCATACTTGGTTTATTACTCATCCTAATTTTACTCAGGCAACCTCTGATTGTCCTAATGGGTGCAATCACTGTTTTCTGTTATTATTTCCTACCTGATCCTCCACTGGAATCCTTCCATGAATTAAATAGCATCATCGGAGATTTATTCTTTGCTGGTGATAAAGAGATTCTACTTGCGATTCCTTTATTTATTATCGCCGGGAATTTGATGACACACGGTAGTATAGCCAGACGACTCATTCGAATGGCGGCGGCGATGACAGCGCCAATTCCTGCTGGTCTCGCGATTGCCGGAGTTTTCTCTTGCGGTATCTTTGCTGCCATTTCTGGATCATCACCCGTCACCTTGATTGCGATCGGTGGACTCATGTATCCATCTCTAACTAAGGCAGGTTACCCGACTCAGTTTTCCATGGGGCTTCTTGCTTCTGGTGGAACACTCGGAATCATCATTCCTCCGAGCATCCCGATGATCGTATATGCGATTATGGTGGGAGTATCTGTGACTGACCTTTTCATTGCAGGGATCGGACCTGGAATCCTTCTCATGTCCCTTCTTATGATCTATTCAGTCTTTCGCGCAGGTAAAGTCGGTCGAGGCAAATGGGACTGGGCAGAAGTCATTGCATCCTGGAAAGAAGGCTTCCTTGCCCTCATGATGCCTGTTGTGATCCTAGGTGGAATTTACTCAGGTTTTTTTACCGCAACTGAATCTGCTGCAATAGCAGTTTTCTATGCGATCATCGTTGAGGTTTTCATACACAAAGAGCTCAGCTTTCCAAAAATTCCAAAGATCATGGCAGAAAGCGCGGAGATGTTGGGTATTCTTTTCCTCATCTTGATTTTGGCTGTGAGCTTAAACAAGTTCATGATTGAAAATGAGATCCCTCAAAGCTTGGTTGCGACCATGTCAGAGATGATTTCAAGCCCTGTCACCTTCCTGATCGGCGTAAATATACTACTCCTGATCGTGGGTATGTTTATGGATATCATGAGTGCGATTTTGGTTTTGGCACCACTCCTTGCGCCAATGGCTGTCAATTATGGTATCAATCCAGTGCACTTTGGAATCATCATGATCGTCAATCTAGAGATCGGTTACCTCACACCTCCAGTGGGTGTAAACCTCTTTGTGGCATCAGGTATTTTCAAACAACCTTTAGGAAAAGTAATCCAATCGGTAGCACCCATCGTGGGATTGTTTTTGATTGGACTTATGCTCATTAGCTGGATTCCAGAGATTTCTTTGGGTCTCGTTGGCTCTGAAGCAGCTGCTCCAGCACTCCCTACAAATCCTTAAAACACTTTTTAACCAGGAGAAATCTCTCCTGGTTTGTCTTTCTTCCACCAAACACTTAGCCGTTGTAGTGAATCCTTCGAATCACTCGCCCAAATGCTTTGCGGATAATTTCCGATAATATCGAGAAATATTTTGCGAGCCGGTTCCAGTTCCTTACGAAGTTTTTCTAAATTTTTATTGGCCACCTCATCTAAGTTTAATGGACTATTTTTATTTTTGTCAAAGTAACTTAAGATTGCCGTAGTTTCTATTTCTTTTGCGAGTTTGTATTGGTTGAAGATGGGATCATTCCCTTCACGTTTGGAACGACTGGTTTTTAATCTTTGTTCCTGTAAAGATTCCGAAGAGGAAATTAGATTCTCTATGCTTAAAAAAGAATGATGTATTTGAAGGTATTCTTTTAAAAAGTCATAATGCCGCTGGAGTTCTTGGAAAAGAACATCCGAGTCATATTCCCCAGCATCTGGGTGGTATTTTTTTGCGAGGTTATGGTAACTTACTTTTAAGTCTTGCTCACTGCTACTTTCGGTCAGGTGAAGAAAGGTGAGAGCCTCATTTAGCAGTAATTTTTGATCCACGAGAGACCTGAATTTTGCAAAAAGTGTTGTTTTAACTTGCGTTTGATGCGAAATTCCCAAAGCTCTTTTTTTGCAGAATTCATTTCCATTTCAAGTTTCTGCTGCACATTTAGCTGGACTCGTCTTGCTTCATCCAAAAGTGAAAAAACCTTTTCTGCATTCGCAATTTCGACTTGAGAGACGATTAATTGGTTGTCGGCTTCTAAGAATTGTTGATCCAGTTCCTCGAGTTTTTTTAGAATCGGTTCATTCTTAAACTCAATTTTCACAGCAGAATCGGCATCGCCATAGGAAAGATATTCCTCTTCCTTTTTTAGGTTAGAAAGAAGTGTTGAAAGTAACTTTGCTTTTTTTTCGTAATAAGTTGTATTGTCTTTCATGTTTTAAAGGAATTAGCCCGTGATTGAAATTCCCGTCGGGCGACCTGGCTGGTTTTGTCCTTGATTCGCTTCTTTTTTGTCTAAATCTTCCCAAGAGGCTTTGAGGTCGGTAAGGATTTTTATACATTCCTCAATGATCTTTTTATCTTTCTTCATATTCGCTTCAAGGAGTCGTTTTTTGAGGTAAATGTAGATGGAAAGTAGATTGCTTGCGACTTCCTTACCTTCCTCCATATTTAGGGAAAGGAGAAGTTCGGTAATGATGTCTTGTGTTTTGATGATATGGTTATTGACCACGTCATATTTGCGCGGCGTCATATTTTCCATTGCCACACCCAAAAACCGAATCGCTCCTTCAAAGAGCATCACGATCAATTTGACTTGGCTGACAGTAGAAATCTCATTCGCCTTGTATTCATTGTAACCGGAATAACCGCCGGTCTTTCTCGCAAGTGACATTTTTTTCTCCTGACTATTCCCATCGACCAAAAAGGATACTTGCTTAATGAAAGAATGGAATATTCTTAGAATATCCAATGAGAAATCTTCTGGCAACTGCATTTAAGCAAAAAGAAAAAAGAGTTCTCTTCCTTGCATCCGGCCGAGGATCCAATTTTGAAAATGCGGTCCAATGTATCCGTGATCAAAAAATGGCCGCAAACCCCATTGCTCTCATTTCCGACAACCCTAAGGCAAAAGCGATCGAAATCGCAAACAGTTTCCAAATCCCCGTGCGACTTCTGCCCTTTGCCGAATACAGAGACAAGTCAGAATACCATCGGGACATTCTCAAGCAGGCACAAGAACTCAAACCCGATCTCATCGTGGCATGCGGCTATATGCGGATTTTGAAGCCAGAATTCGTAAAATCGTTTCCAGGTAAAATCATCAATATCCACCCCTCATTATTACCTGCCTTCCCGGGTCTAGATGCTCAAAAACAAGCCATTGACTATGGTGCAAAGATTTCAGGCTGTACTGTGCATTTTGTGGAGGAAGGTGTCGATACTGGACCCATCGTCCTACAAAAATCCATTGAAATAAAACCCGACTGGGGGGAAATAGAACTCTCTCGCGCCATACTGGCAGAAGAACACAAACTACTTCCTATCGCCATACGGTTATTTTGTGATCATAAATTAAAACTCAAAGGAAGAAAGGTAGAAATCCTCAAATGATAGAAATAAAAAGAGCCCTTGTGTCCGTATCGGACAAATCAGGTATAACAGATGTTTGTTCCTTCTTGGCACAAAACGGTGTAGAGATCCTTTCTACAGGTGGCACATACGATGCGCTCTCCAAGGCGGGAATTCCTGTGCGAAAGGTTGAGGATTTTACTGGTTTTCCTGAAATCCTTCACGGCCGTGTCAAAACCCTTCATCCTAAAGTCCATGGGGGACTTTTAGGTGACACCACAAATCCAGACCACCTGAAGCAGATGCAAGAAAATCAAATTCTTCCGATAGAGCTTGTGATCGTAAACTTATATCCATTTGTCAAAACAGTTATGAATCCAGATTGTAAGTTAGAAGATGCGATTGAAAACATCGACATAGGCGGGCCGTCTATGTTGCGTTCTGCGGCAAAAAATCATAAGAATGTCGTCGTCATGACCGATCCCAAAGATTACGCGCCATTTATGGAAGAATGGAAAAAGAACTCTGGCAAAATTTCCAGAGAGACTGCTTTTGGGTATGCAACGAAGGTTTTTTCTGAAACCGCAAGTTATGATACTGCGATTGCGACCTACTTCAATGGAAAACTAGGAATCAAATTTCCAGACAAAATCTCTTTTGCGTTCACTAAAAAGCAAAAGCTAAGATACGGTGAAAATCCTCATCAGGAAGCGGCATTTTATGAACCAATCTTCGCAAAATCAGAGTTTGATGCATTACAAGGTAAAGAACTTTCCTTTAATAATATGTTGGATTTTGATGCGGCATTTCATGTTGCCTCCCTTCTTCCGAAGAATGCAGTTTCCATTGTCAAACATTTGAATCCATGTGGCATCGCATTTGGCGACACAGTTTTGGAATCGTTTGAACTTGCACGTAAAACAGATCCGATTTCGGCTTTCGGTGGCATCATTGGTGTGCACGGAATCGTGGACAAAGCCTCCGCAGAAGAAATCACAAAAAACTTCGTCGAAGGTGTGATTGCTGAGGGCTTTACGGATGAAGCTCTGGAAATCTTTTCAAAAAAACAAAACGTCCGTTTGATCCCAATTGCAAAGTTTAGCGAGGCGTTAGACGAGATGGATCTCAGGTCCCTCCACCATGGCCTCCTCATTCAAAACAGAGACTTTGATCTTATCACAGCAAAAGACTTAAAAGTGGTATCAAAAATCAAACCTACTGAAGACGACATTGAAGGATTGATGTTTGCTTGGAACTGTGTAAAATTTATCAAATCAAATGCGATCGTATATACCGATCAAAATGCAACTCTTGGCATTGGAGCGGGTCAAATGTCTCGAGTCGATTCCGTTGAGTTAGGTGCAATGAAAGCACAAAAAGTAGGACTTTCTGTAGTTGGTTCCTATGTCGGTAGTGATGCTTTTTTTCCATTCCGTGATGGGATAGATGCGATTGCAAAAGTTGGAGCAAAGGCCATCATACAACCAGGTGGATCCATTCGGGATGAAGAAGTCATTCAAGCCGCTGATGAACATGGTCTCATCATGGTCTTCACTGGTATGAGACATTTCAGACATTAAAAATGGAGTTTGCTCTATTTTTATTTTTTCTCGTATTCAGTGTTTGCCTCACTGGGGTGCTCTGTTATTTTTCTGACTTGCTTTTCTTTAATAAAAAGGAAGTCTACGATCGTGAAGAGATAACGGACATCTGGCGACCTTCTTTAGAAAAAGTTCTCGATGTATTTGAATCCGGTGGGGAGATCTTCATCGGAGGGCTTCTTTTTTTTGGAGCCGCGATACTGGCTTGGGGTTTTTCTCTAATGGGTGGCATCATTGGTGAGCCCCATTACGCAAATTCTCCTGGAAATTATTTCTTCCAATCTCCCCTTCTTTTTTTAGGATTCTTGTTTGGTTATTCCATCCTAAAAGAAGGATTTGATAGCCCAGGTCCCATGCGCGTCATTTTTGATGGAGGGAGGTCTATTTTGTCAGGTTTGGGGTTGGGCACGTGGTCTGCCAATTTAGCCGCTTGGGGACTTTTCCATGAACTTTATTTTCTATTTGTTCTCTTCTCCGGTATTTTGATCCTTACTCCTTTGTGCTATATCTGGAATGGAAGAGATTTTTTTGGAATCATGATTGGACCCAAAGCGCGTACTCCTGTGATGGAATCCTGGGATGATTTGGAGACAGAAGACTCAACTCTCCGTCAAACAGACGACGATTCACCTTCTTTCGATGATTTTGATATAAAATAATCAATTTTGGATTCTGCCTTTTTTTCCGATAGTTTCTGTATGAAGAAGCTCCTCCCAATCCTTGCCATTCTTTCCTTTTGCCCAACTCTACTCTTTGCCCAAGTTGACCAGACAGTCACAAGCCTAGATGGATTTGCAGAAGCCTCTTGGGGAATGACGTTTGAATCCATCCGAGAAAAGTTTTTATCCATGGCAACAAATCCAGAAGCAAAAGAGAAAATTGAGATCATCAATGAAAAAAAAGATGAACAGCTTCTTATCAAACGAAATGGGATATTTTACCTCTATCGATTCTACCGAACACCAGAACTTTTAAAGGAAGTTCGCCCAAAGGAAACGGGAGCCGCAGAAACGGATCCAAGTATCGCAGGCCAAACAGAGTATCGCGAAAGTGGCATTTTGTTTTCCGTTGGGACAACATTCAATTTGGTGCCTTCCGAGCAAATCAAAGACAAACTCGAAAAAAAATACGGCAAACCAAAAAAAGAAAGTATTGGCGATGATAAAGTTTCTGGTGCCTCCATTTGGGAGCTTGTGGATAAAAAGGAAGCGTCCATTAAGGGCGGCTATGCGGTTCAATGGAGAGAAGGTTACAAACGGAAAGCTTATACCCGTCGTATTGATTATTTCTCTGCCAATATCCGCGAAATGATTCTGAAAGATTATAAAGAATTCTTTAGCGTACAAGAAACAAAAACCTTGCGGGATTTAATCCCATAGATAGCCTGTCTCTCGGAGAATGAATTTCTCTAAGAGGCAAAATGAACTTATTCCTAGACACAGCAGACATCGCTGAAATCAAAAAGGTCCACGAAATGGGCCTTCTTGATGGTATCACCACAAATCCATCCATCATCGCTAAATCCGGCCGCAAATTCACGGAAGTCATAAAAGAGATCTGTAGTTTTGTCAAAGGACCCGTGAGCGCTGAAGTTCTTGCGACCGATGCACCGACGATGATCAAGGAAGGTATGGAGCTTGCGGCCATTGCTGAAAATGTTGTCGTTAAGGTTCCTCTGATTCCAGAAGGTATCAAAGCTGTTGTTGAGTTTACTGCTAAGGGCATTTCTACAAATGTCACTCTTTGTTTTACAGCAAACCAAGCACTACTCGCCGCAAAAGCAGGTGCAACTTATATTTCACCATTTATCGGTAGATTGGATGATGTGGGTTATGATGGACTCGAATTGATTTCAGAAATCCGTGAAATCTATGATAATTATGGCTATGACACTCAAATTTTAGCGGCCTCTGTAAGACATCCGATTCACTTTAAAGAAGTGGCATTGCGTGGAGCAGATTGTGTGACGATTCCTTACAACGTTTTTGAGATGTTGTTCAAACACCCGCTAACAGATAGTGGTCTTGCAAAATTCGTTGAGGATTCAAAAAAGCTTACCTGGTAATTTTTTTTAAATTTAAATCAACATGAAATCCGCTGAACCAATCCAATTGGATGTGTTTGGCGGAGATTTCTAAATTTCTTTACGAAATTGTATTGGATCGTTTTTTACGGTGCGTAAGAATCCCAAATCATTTTCATCTGATCTACAAAACAAAACACAGACTGATGGGAAGCATCATTAAATAAATCACATTTATCCGTTTCATTCATATTGATAGGAAAGGCACCGTATTGCTTTGCTATCGCATCAACTGGTTTCCACCAAACATTCGCAATGTCGTATTTTATATAATTTTCGTAATACTTCGGGTATACTTTCGGCCATATCACAATCGTTTTTATATTCCTACTTTTTGCCGTGGCTAAAAAAGACTCGAGAGCCTTCATTTGAGAAGAACCTAACGTATACGATCTCATGTAGATTGCGCTCACTCGTTTGGTGTCGCGTTCCAATTTTTCCACAGGATTTGCTGTGGTCGCATACATCAAATATTCCCCTTTTGCATAATTTACAAGTTGGAATTCAGGGTTGTATGAGGCCTTGTATTCTTTTAATTTTTTGGATTTGAGTCTGGAAAAAAATAACCCTAGATTGATTTCTAAAGAACGAATCGTAAAAAGTTGATCCAAACCGAATTCGTATTTTTCTTTCCAACCCAAGGAATCCCATACTTCCTTGCGGCAGGTTGGATCGCAAGCGAGCCGCAGAAACGGTGAAAGTATAAAACCTTTGCTATCGTCAAAGGCTTCAGGACTCAAAGATAAAATCACAAATTGTGGAGTGATACCACGCGCCAATATCTCAGTCAACATCTGTTGCGAATACATGGGGATACCTTGAGGTCCACTAAAATTATACAGTGACCAATTGTCCCTGACTGCTTTTGGAATACCTTGTTCTGAAAAAGGATAAGACCTTGAGTCTCCAAAAACAATCGCTAACTTTCGTTTTTTGATTTCTGGATCAAGTGTAAGGCGCTCTAAAAGCACTTTTCTTTGGTGGTAAAAAACAGAATTTCCTGCTTGCAAAAATTCTTTTTGAAAGGTAGGCAAAAGGAAAATCTTATCCAAAACAAGGAGTGCAAAGAACAAAACCAATGGATAAAATAAAAAACGATTCTTTAACAAGCGATCTGATCTCCGCACACCATTTTAATTAGAATCCAACAGATTCAAGAAAATTACTTTTGAATGATTTGTTCTTCACGAACACCGATAAATTTGCCTTCGTCGATTGATTTTTTTTCTAAGCTAAAATTTCCAATCCTCACTCGAAATAAATCAATCACGCTGAGGTTTTTGGAGTGAAACATCCTTCGAATTTGTCGCTTTTTGCCTTCTCCAAGAACTACCCTTAAATGATTCGTAGGTTGGTCTTCTTTCAATGAACGTGGGAATGCTGGAGAGACAAATTTTGCACGTAAGGTTTCTCCCCCTTCCCTGACACCTAACATAAACTCTTCCGCAATCGGCTTCCATTCGATGTCTTTGTTCAAAGTGACAATGTATTCTTTTTCTATCTTTTGACTGGGATGTGTAATTCTTTGAATGAAATCTCCATCATTGGATAAAAACATCAAACCTCTAGAATCTAAATCCAATCTGCCCGCATAGTTGTATTTCTGGTATTCTTTTGGTAAAAGTTCAAATATCATATGGTCATTGTGTTCATCTTCATGAGATGCCAAGTAACCTGCGGGCTTATTGAAGGCGATGATACGAAATAAGTCTGGATCGATTTTGATATCGATCCGTTTCCCATCTAGACGCACCTCATCCTTTTCTGCGACTCTGTAGGAGAGATCTGTGAGAGTAGATCCATTCACCTTTACTCGCCCAGCAAGTATGATTTCTTCGACTTTTCTACGGGAACCGGCACCAGCACGGGCTAGAAATTGATTGATTCTCATCTTTTTCCATTTTACAAACCTAGCGATTAAAAAAAAGTCTAAACGAGAAATGAATCCGCTTAAAAAGAAGGCTCGAACCAAGGAAATTCATCCCATTCCCAGTCACCCGGCTTGGATGAAAGTAAAGGTTCAATTTCCCACGGATGATGATGCCCTTTCAAAAGTGCGATCCGATGTTTCTTCAAAGAAATTAAACACGGTTTGTGAATCCGCTTCCTGCCCAAATCTAAATCATTGTTGGAGCCGAAAGACAGCTACGTATATGCTTTCTGGCGACATATGTACGAGGCGCTGTCATTATTGCGATGTTGCCTTTGGAAAACCGGGAGCCCTAGACACAGAAGAGCCAAGACGGGTTGCCGAATCGGTTTTGGAATTGGGATTGAAACATGTTGTACTTACTGCAGTAAACCGTGACGACTTAAAGGACGGAGGTGCATTGCATTTTGCAGAAACGATTCGGTTGATTCGTGAGCTTCGTCCCGAATGTGGCATCGAAGTACTGATCCCTGATTTTAAAGCGAAACCTGAATCACTTGAGCTTCTCTTTGAAGCAAAACCCAACATCATCAATCACAACATCGAAACAGTGAAACGTCTTTTCCCGACCATCGCTCCTCAAAAAAATTACGAACGTTCGTTGGAAGTTTTGCGTATGATTTCTACCCGCGGTTTCAAAACCAAAAGTGGGCTCATTTTGGGACTCGGAGAATCAGATGAAGATGTGGAATCTTGTTTAATGGATCTCCATGGAGCAGGCGTTAGAATGCTTACGATAGGTCAGTATCTCCAACCTTCGCCTACTCACTTTCCCGTACAGGCCTACCTACCTCCCGAAGTGTTCGAAAAGTGGAAAGAGCGTGCCTATCAAATTGGTTTCAAAATTGTTGCGTCCAGTCCCCTAGTTCGATCATCCTATCATGCTGATGAGTATGTAGATTGATATGGAACCTTCAGATGTTTGGAGGGATGAAATTGCAAAAACCTTTTTTTTATCCATTCTATCAGATCTAAGTGCTGTTGAAGAAACTCTTACCGACTTTGAAGTAAAACAACTGATTCTCGGTGGTCTAAAAAAGATCCCAAATATGGATGTCGAATGGGGTGAGATGGATCGTTTCGGCAAGTCAACTCTCCTTATCAAACAAGACTCGAACCTTCTTGTCATCGAAGCCACTCCACTCATCAACACAATCCGAGTGTTATGGAATGACTACCAAAGTAAAAATCAGACAAATGAATAGGGCATAAAAAAAGCCTGGCATTTGATTCCGCCAGGCTTCTTTTCGACTTAAGGGGGTTAGTTGTTAGAATTTGGTTTTAGAGTGAAGGTCGTAAATAACCTCTTCTACATTGTCCATATCTATCTTTTTGATCCCATTTTCAGTGTGAACGATGAGTTGACCGTTTTCTTGGTTGATGATCGCTCCAATCACTGATTTTCCATCTACGAGAACGATTTTTTCAATGCGCTCATAGTAATTGATGATGTCTTTTTTGGATTTAAAATCTTTTGGCTCAGCCGCTAGACTTGCTTCGAATTTTTTCTTCTCATCTTCTTGTTGTTTTGCGACTACTTTAGACAACTCTGCTCTTTGTGAATCGATCTCTTTCTTTTTGATCTCCTCCAATTTGTCAGTCTGAGCAGATTCGCTGAGTTGTGCGATTTTTTCCGCAGTTTGTTTGTCTACAGATACAATCGTTTTAATTTCTTGTTCTTCTGCTTTCGTTAACTTTGCGGTTTCAACCACTGGTTTTTCTTTTTCTGCAGTTTTGTTGAGTTTTTCAAAGTCAAGAGACTGAACGGAATCAATTTTTGCCAATTCAAGAGCCTTTACAGACTGTTTAGATTCTTGATTTTTTTCTAGGATGACTTCGCTATTGGAAAGTGATTCTTGCAATTTTTTCAAGTCAGCATTTCCGTTGATCTCTTCTGCAGATAATTTTTCAAGAGCGGGAGCTCTGTTTGAAAAAGCCACAGATCCATCTACTACTTTCACTTTGGAAGGTTGACCGGATTCTGACTCAACGATAAATGAGGTTCCACGAACACCCGCAATCGCTGTTGGAGTAACAACTGTAAAGTTGTCATCTTTTTTAGCTTTGTTTACTTTCGCGAATACTTTACCTGAAACTAATGCGATTTCAGTTTGAGATGTGCCCTCGTTGTTTTGAGAGAGTTTGCTAAAGTCAATAACTGACTTTGGAGAAATACGAATATTGGAGCCATCAGGAAACTGCACATCGACTTTTCCATTGTCGCCAGTAACAACATGGTCACCTGCTTTAAGAGCAGTTCCAAGTTGGGCTTTTTCAAGAGTGTTGTCAGCGTGTTTGATGCTTGAATCGCCGACAGCGAATACAACAACGGCAGACAGTTCATTGGATGATTTTTTAGATTCGCTTACGTCAACGTCCGGTTTCTTACAAACTGTAAGTCCCGCAACGGCAACAAGTGCGCTCATTATGGCTAATTTCGATGCTTTCATAGTTTCTTATCCCTTAGTGAAATTCAACTTTCGTTACTCTATTCAACAAATCGGTCGCCAAAAATCGCCAACGAATTCGAAAAAAAAAATTTCTGAAAAAAAAAAGAGTAACGACCAAATTTCTAGGAAACAAGGCGAATATGCAATCTAAATTTGTCCAAAACGACTGGAAACTAAATCTAATCAGTATGGCAGAAAGCACCACTCTCGAACAACGGCCTCCCTCAACCGTTGCCATTTTAGAAGAAATGGAAAGACTCTACAAAGACCTTCCCATGGAAGCGATAGTAAAACAGGATATACTCAGACAAGGCATACACTTCCTTCCTGAATCATTCCTAGGAGTCGGTGATTATAAAGCCAAAGACTATTTTATCTTTTCTTTTGACCATATACCTCTCGCAGATCTAAAAGACGGTGCTGATACAAAGGCGCCTGAAGAGATCAAAATCAGCGGTGGCCATTTTGACCTGAAACGAACTGTGATTTCAACGAGGAACAACCCTCATTCCCCATACAAAATGAAATCAAAAGAGGGAATACCCACACTTTTTTTGGAAAATACGGTCATGGGGACTGCTGAATACCCACCAATTCCCAGCTGGTACAAACATAAAACCAAGAGTGGGAAACTACCTGGGGAAATTGCTCCTGTTATTGAATGGGGTTATTTGATTTATCTGACTGTCTTTCGCAACTGCCAGTACTTCGGGAAAGATGAAGAATGTGCTTACTGCGATATCAATCACAATTATCGCCAACAAAAGGGTGCTGGCAGGCCCTATACTGGCGTCAAGGATGTGGAAGATATTTTGGAAGTTATGTCTTGGATTGCGGAAGAAGATTCCGTTGCCAAGGTTTATACGATTACGGGAGGATCCGTTCTCACTTCGCTTAAGAAAAAATCAGAAGTCGATTTCTATTTACAGTACCCACAGGCAATTGAAACGGCCTTTCCAAAACGTTGGATGGGCAAACTTGTTGCTCAGGCGTTCGAGAAAGATGATTGCCAAAAGTTTAAAGATGCGGGTATAGAGATCTACCATCCCAATTATGAAGTATGGGACAAACAACTCTTCGAAAAAATCTGTCCGGGTAAGGCAAGTTGGATCGGATGGGACACATGGATCAGAAGGGTTGTTGAGTCTGCGGAAGTTTTTGGTCCAGAAAAAGTGATTCCGAATTTTGTTGGTGGAGTTGAACTATCTGAGCCATATGGTTTCAAGACTGTCAAAGAAGCCATCCATTCCACCACACAAGGGTTAGACTTTTTTATGTCCAAAGGAATTGTGCCGAGATTTACGGCATGGTGCCCCGAACCATATACGACTCTCGGCCAACAAGCTGGCCCACCACTCGTTTACTTTTGTGAACTCCTTCGCGCATGGAAACAAACCTTTGAAAAATACAAGTTACCCACCCCACCGGGTTATGGAGAACCGGGCCCTGGAAAAGCCGTATTTTCTGTTTCTGCATTTATGGATGTCATAGGATATTCTGGACGTAATTAGTAATAGATTCTAAATTAGATCCAGTGTCGATTATGTCCAAGCAACATTGGCTTCTAAATCTATTCATATTCAGTTTCCTTGTGCTTTTTTGTGGGTGTATGGAAGCACCCGAGCCCACTAAAGAAGAAAGGATCTTGAAGCAAGGTGTGCTTGACCTTTCGAATTATGAATTTGATGAAACTTCGGAAGTTGAACTCAAAGGAGAATGGGAATTCTATTACGATACATTCCTTTTTCCTCCAATCGCAGAAGAAATCAAAGCATCAAAATATTTGAATGTTCCTAGATCTTGGGAAGGCTTTGAGCTAAATGGAAAGGTCTTACCTAGAACAGGGTTTGTCACCTTTCGTGGGGTCATCCTACTTCCGGAGCAATCTTTAGGTAAAGAACTTCGACTTTTTGTGCCTGATATTGCCTCCGCCTATCGATTGTATATAAACGGAGTCCTTTCTGGAAATCAGGGAGAGCCAAGTGAAAAAAAAGAAACTGATATCGCCAAACTGCAACCGAAGTACTATTCGCTAATTCCCAAAACAGACAGACTCGAAATAATCTTTCACATTTCAAATTATCAGAATAATAATGGTGGCTTTTGGGATAATCTAGTCCTTGGAAGTCGAGAGGCATTAGAAAACATAAAGATGACGAGCACTGCAAAGGAGTTATTCCTGTTAGGTGCTATCCTCATCATAGGTATGTATCATTCCGGGTTGTACTTTTACAGAAGAAAAGAAAAGTCCATCTTTTACTTTGCATTGATGTGTTTGTTTTTGGGAATACGCATCGTTTGTACGGGCAATCGGTACATTTTCGATTTTTTTGATAATATCTCTTGGGAAGTTGTCTTCCGATTAGAGTTCTTTGCTTATTACTCCGCCGTAGCCGTTTTTATACTTTTTATTGGAGAGCTTTTTCCACTTGATTCGAATAAAAAGATCATTCAATCGATTGTATATTCTGTCATAATTTATGATTTTACTTTATTACTTCCGATTTCAATTTATACAATCCTACTTTACGGATTTCAGTTCATTGCATTTTTCACAATTGGTTATGTTCTACTTATCAATGGAAAGGCAGTATACAACAATCGGCCGAATTCAAAAGTTTTTCTAGCTGGATTGATTATACTCGCAAGTTTTGTTATTCATGACATCATTCGACACACATTTAATGATCGTGGGACTTCTCTTACTCCGTATGGTTTGCTTGTATTTATATTTTTTCAATCACTTATACTTTCAAGTCGCATCGCCAGTGCTTTCACACGTGCAGAAGAATTATCAGAAAGTTTGAAGATTTCAAACGAATCCCTCGTCGCACTGACTGAGAATTTAGAATCCAATGTTTTAGATCGAACATCTCTTCTCAATACAACCCTACAAAGATTAAAGCGTGATCTTCAATTGGCAAAAAAAATCCAACAAAAGATTTTGCCCACACCTGATTTCAAACTTCCGAACATAGAGTTTTATTTGCACTTCCAACCTCAGGACGAAATTGGCGGGGATTTTTATGATATATTCGAGTTTGATAATGGAACCGTTCGTTTCTTTCTAGCAGATGCGACGGGACATGGAATCCAAGCGGCTCTCTATACGATGGCGATTAAATCAGAATATGAAGCCATTAAAAAGTTTGTTACAAAAACGGATGATTTAATTAGCCATCTCAATCAAAAGGTTCAAAATAAATTTTCTGGTCTTAAAATTGTATTTTCTTGCATCATCATTGATATAGATACTATCACAAACAAAATGTACTATACTTCTGCCGGTCATCCCGATCAAATCCTGCTCACTAAAAAAACAGGAATCGAATTGTTACCTCGCACGGGAAATATTATCGGATTACGAAAGGAACAAGAATACACTCAGTATTCTACATTTTTTGAACCTGGAGATCGGATTTTTCTTTTTACAGATGGCATTGTAGAACAAAAGAATCCAAAAAGAGAAGAATACGGACTGGAAAAAATAATCAAACGTATGTCAGATTATCGAGATGAAACACCAGAATCATTTATGAAGGATATCATTCAAGATCTGAATGAATTTCAGGATACAGTCGTGCAGGAGGATGATCTCACCCTCCTCCTTATCGAATTTAAATGAGTTTTATTATTTTTTAATATAGAGTCTTTCGATTCCGAACGATTCAAACTCTTTTTCGTAATTTTCGATTTCGATGGAGGCTTTCTTTTCACGATCCACTTCCGACATCTTTTGAAATTCGACTTCGGTGAATTTTTTACTTAAATCTCGTGTTCCCAATTCAAAGGCAAGCTCAGACCAAAATAAATCTTCTTTATAATCCTCAATATAATCTTCGAAAACTTGATTGAAAAAATCTTCTCCGACGGTAATCAATCCATCGCTCGCTTGTGTAAGTGGTTCTCCCATGCCTGCCGCTTTTAGCTTGGAGAACATACTCTGGCAGAAGGTATCAACGGAAGGATCACTCTCTTCATGAGGTGAATTCGCAATCCATTCATAGACGACTAATGCCTCTAACAAATGTTTCACTTCCGAATCTTTTAATTTTAGTTCCATGATGTCTCTTCCCTTGAGATATGATCATACTCTGGAAAGAGACTAATTCTGACAAACATGAAATATCTTTAATCGTAAACTTCACCAACGATCTCAGTGATGACTGGAGTCAAAACAAATGAAATTGGAGGTAATACCAAAAACCATTTACTAGTTTCTTTTTGGATGATCCGTATCTTTGAGCCTTTATTTTTTTTAGCAACTTCGGAGAAGTATTCTACGGCTTCTGGAAATTCCGCATTGCGCTTGATAGGAAAAATAACGAGTACGTTGAGTCCGTAAGATGTTGTACGTAAGTAATGATCTGGTTTACCGGATTCGGTAGTAAGACCATTGAAACGTGTTGCCTTTTCACTAGTGGCACAATTAAAAACCAGGGGTAAGATGAGGAGTAAACAAATTCTTTTCATAGGCACATATTTTATATTCCATGGATACAAAACAAGAATTTTTAGAAGGCACTAAATTGAATGTAACAAGAAAAAAGAGAATCTATTTGGCGGGACCTGAAGTTTTTTTACCCAATTGTACAGATCACTTTCATCAAACAAAAGCAATTTGCACAAAATATGGTTATGAAGGTGTATCGCCCTTTGATGCCGAGCCAGGCGATGAATTGGGTTTAAAAAAAGCAGAAAGAATCTTCCTTAATAACTGCGGTTTGATTGATGATTGTGATCTCGTTATCGCCAATTGCAACTCATTTCGAGGAGCCCTAATTGATGATGGGACTTCATTTGAAATCGGATATGCCTTTGCCAAAAAAAAGATGGTCTGTGGTTTTATTGATAAAAAAGGCAATCTCCCTGATCTTGTTGCAAATCGAATACCAGTCAAAACACATAGTTCAGGTTATATGATTGATAACGACGGTTATCTTTTGAATGAGGATTTTGGGAACTCCATTAACCTGATGATGGAGATGGCAATCAAAAAATCAAATGGTATTTTCGTAGAAGGAAATTTTGAGGAAGTCTTACTTCAACTTACAAATCGTCCGACTGTCTGATTCAAAACTCATTTCATTTTTCCAATCGGACAAAATGGAAATCGATTGCGTTTTGTTCGCATTTTAAATATACATAAGATGAGAACGGAAAAGGTACTCAAATCAATGTCAGAACTGAACCAATCATCAAATTTAAAATATTTAGAGACAAGTCAGATCATTCCTTCCAAGGGAATGTCATACACCATGTATGAAATCGAGGGAACGGATACGATCCTTCGAATGCTCACATTTATACCGGATAATGACGAGATCCATTTGTATCCGAAGCCACCAGTTAAAAAAATGTACAAACCTGAACTCTGCAAAAAAGTCGAGCCGAATGAGTTTTTGGGACTTTGGACGATGGGTGAAGAACGGAAAAAAACGTAAGCAACCTTGGCCCCGGACAGAATCGAACTGCCGACACGAGGATTTTCAGTCCTCTGCTCTACCGACTGAGCTACAGGGCCTCGGTTACGACCAAAATATGAAAGGAGCCGCCAATGTCAACGAACCTTTGGTTTTTTATGTCAAACAATTTGTATCAGCGTAAGAGCATTTCTAAGTTCTTTTTGTTTTTTTTAATCATTGGTGCGACAAACTGCGCATCCACCATTCACAAAACTGGACTTATGTGGGAGAGGTCAAGAGCGGATCTTTCCAAAAAAGAAATCCAAGTTGGGAATTTCAATTGGGTTTACCTTGAAGGTGGTGATGGCAAAGAAATAGCCCTCACCATACACGGTTTTGGTGGCGACAAAGATCATTTCACACGTTTTGCACGCTATATTTCAGATGACTATCATGTAATATCTCCTGATCTTCCCGGATTTGGCGAAAACTCACGCATTCCAGGCGAAAGTTACTCCATCCAAACACAAGTAAAACGGCTTCATGATTTCGCATTAGCAATCGGAATCAAAAAATATCATATTCTCGGCAATTCTATGGGCGGAAGTTTAGTCGGCGTTTATGCGGCCACTTATCCAGAAGAAGTGACATCAGTCACTTTTTTTGACAATGCAGGTATCCAAAGCCCAGAACCGAGTGAGTTGTACAAATTGGTAAAGGAAGGAAAACCAAACCCCCTTCTCGTAGGTTCGGTTGAAGATTTTGATCGACTCCTCCAATTTAGTTTTGTCAAACCTCCTTATTTACCAGGATCACTCAAAACCTATTTTACAGAACGTGCGATCAAAAATCGAGATTGGAATGAAAGTATCTTAAAGGAAATTCGTGCTGAAGGTTACATACTCGAACCATTGCTTTGGAAAATTCAGTCACCTGCTCTTGTTATTTGGGGAAAAGAAGATAGGATTATCCATCATAGTAGCACCATCCCAATGGACAAAAAAATCAAGGCACCCCACAAAATCATCATTATGCCGGAAGTAGGACATGCACCGATGATCGAAGTTCCCAAAGAATCTGCGTCTCTTTGGCTTGAGTGGCAAGCTAGCTTACAAAACAAATAAAACTTAACCATTTTTTTAGAAGTCTTTAAAAAAAAACTTGTACTTTAGGACCTAAATAATGATATAAACCCATGGCGTCGAAACACGATGGGAGATACTTAGTTGGGATCACTGGGAACATAGGTTCCGGTAAAACCACTGTTTCCAAACTCTTTGAAGAGTTCGGTGCCATACGAATTAGCGCAGACGAACTTGCAAAAAAATATTCGGATCCTGGGACACCAATCAAAGAGGAACTCCGACAAATTTTCGGAGATGCCATTTTTGACGAAAATGGAAATCCGATCAAATCCAAGATCGCAGAACTAGCCTTTACCGACAAAAGCAAACTGGAAGCAATGAATGCCCTGATCCACCCCCTTGTCCGCAAGGATTTCAGGACACTTATAGAAAAAAGCCCAGAGGGATCCGTCATCGCATGGGAAGTTCCACTTCTCTTCGAGACTGATGCACACCTGCTATGTGATAAAACAGTTTGTGTGTATTTGGATCACAAAAATGCCTGGTCCCGAGTAGAGAGCCGCGGGGGTATGAAAAAGGAAGATTATGAACATAGGTCACTTGCCCAGCTTCCAATGGATAAAAAAAAGTCCCTCTCCGATTTCAGCATTCCGAACGATAATTCAATAGAAGAGCTTAGAATTTTAACAAAAAGGGTTTTTGATTCAATCAACGACCTAGCCAAGGGTTTCAAATGAAAGAAAGAGTATTTTACGTTATCAACTTAGACAAACAAAGAATCGGAATTTTATCCTTATTCTTATTCGCATTATTTTTCTCCTTTTTCTTTTTGGGAGTCTCCGTCGGGAAAGGACGAACAGAACAAATAGCACCACTTGCGACTCCTCAAGCAGAAATGGAAGTTAGTAAAACGGATACACCAAGTGCGCAAATCGAAGAAGGAATCCCTCAACCCAAACAAACTCCAGTTTTAGAAGTGCCTATGGCTGACGTCCAACCTACTCAAACAAATCCGTATTATGCGGAAAGCTCAACAGCAAAAGATGAGGAAGAGGAAAAAAAATCGCAAGTTATTGATTTAACAAAACCTTCCACGGTTACAAAAAAAACAGAAACAAAACAAAGCTTTGTGGCGTTAAAAAACCAATCACCTTCCAAACCTAAAACTGCACAAAAAAAAGAAGTAGCAACAAATGTTAACTCTCAAGGTCCCCTTTATACAATCCAGTTAGGTGCTTTTAGCACAAGAGAATCTGCTGAAAATTTGGTTTCAAAAGTAAATTCGGAAAAATCCAAATCCAAAGCCTTTATCGTTTATAAAACTGGTTTGTTTGTAGTCCAAATGGGAAAATCACACGACAAGGAAACTCTCTCGAAACAACTGAATCGTCTAAAATCGGAATTTAGATCGAAAGCTATGGTCGTCTCTTTCATTCCATTGAATCGTTAAATTTCCCTAGCAACTCCTTGGCAACTTGGGCTTTTTGAGAGATCGAGTTTCTCAAAGAGCCCCTTCTTTTTGAATTCTCTTGACGAAACAAAGTCCCCTGCGACTCTGCCTATACAAACCATTGCGGGCGTGGCGAAATTGGCAGACGCACCAGATTTAGGTTCTGGCGCCGAGAGGCATGGGGGTTCAAGTCCCTCCGCCCGCAAAGAATACACGGTCTCAGAGATAACTATCACCCGCCACGCGGAATTAAACAGCCTTTCTTTTACTTTCAGTCTTATAAGCCGGCTTAATTCCAAGAAACTGTTTAACTGCCAATCGAAGAACTTTTGATCGATCCATCTCATGTTGTGCAGCGTAATTGTCAATTTGTGCCACTACATTTTCTTCAAACTTAGCGCCAATTTGAGTGTCCTTGGTTATTGCCACGATATTTTACCTCCTCTTTTGATAGTTATATTATTAATTGATGCTGTAAAATAGCAATAAAAAAAGTATATCTTTTATATATTTTTGTAAACTTTCCTAAAAATGACGTGATGACATCTATGACATCATTTCGGGAAACATAGGCAGATTCAGAAAAAGAGATTTCGGGAGGAGGAAAATGGGGATTACCGGGAAGGGGCATCTTGCAAGGATGGTAAAAAAGGCTAAAAAATAAGTTTACTAAAAATAAACCGAAAATATAACTTTCCGAAAGCGAAAGAATTTAGGAAAATTCAAAAAGCTTCGAAAGATAAATATAGAGATCAACTTGTTGGTTCCAAAAAAGAGCAAAGGACTCTAGCGCAAACTATGACTGACTGGACAAAAGTTCAATACAATAAAGAAGAACTTCTAGTAGCTATTCAAAACTCCGAAGACCTAAATCATGATGAAAAATCATCAAACGAAAAATGGATAGAATCCTTTAAGGAGATCGGTCCCAATTTCGATGATGCCTTTGGTAAAGCCGTTAGTTTGATTTTTAATAACGGAAAGCACTAATTTGAATTCTGGCAATCAATCCCAGATCAAGGAGGAAAGAAAAGTAGCTCTCCTCCTTGCTCTTGAGGAAACATACAAATCTGGTATTTTCCGAAGAGACATAGTTCGGTTAAATGAGGATAAACTATCACTAATGTTAGATGATTATTTTCTCAGACTTAATGAATGGAAAAAGAAAATTGATCCTAACAATCCTTACGGCATTACACTCGATCGACACAAGGTCGGTGCTTTAACTGCAATAACACTATCCAAGAATCCCATTCTTGAAACTAGCGATAAAACCATGAATGGATTTGAGTCAATTCCAAACGAATATCTAGGAATAAAGTTGGCTATCGCAAGAATACTTCAGGACCACAGATCAAAACAACGCTACATGACTTTTAATGATCGTGAGATTGGTGGAATACTAAGAGGAATTATAAGACGAGAATATAGTGCTAGTCAACTAGCACTCACTCTTTATTTTTACGAAGCTAAATTGGTGGCTGACATCGAAAAAGAATTAAATCCTTAATTAACTTCATGCCGTTTTTTTCCTCTTAGGCGGTGTTTTGTGTTTTACTGTGGATCCGTCCGGATGCTTCACTTTCTTGTAATCCCATCCTTTTTTTTCTTTCTCTTCTTTTGAAATCTCAGAAAGCAACTTTTTGATTTTCTTATCTTCAGATTTGGATGGAATAACGACTTTCATACTTACTTTAGTTTTCATGTTTCTTATCCTCTAGGTTCAAATGATCCAATTCGGAGAGTTCAAATTCATAGGCTGTAATGACAAAAAAGTGTTTTCGCTTCTTTGTATTCGTAACCTTTCTAAATACCACTTTGATTTCTTTTGTGCCCTGAATTCCCTTGGCTTCAAAGCTACCATCGGATCGTTTTATTTCCAAGTAGTTTTCTTGCTCGAAAAACTGATAAATTTCTTTGAGAGAAAGTCCGTGGTCTTCTACGTGTGTAGTGTTTAACGAAAGATCAAAGTAAAAATCTAAATGCCATTCCATTTCTAGTCCTATAAAAGCCCTGGTTTTTACCGGTTCAGCCAGGAAACCAAATGGGTTCTGTTAGTTGCCTTGATTGGTATTCAATGATTCGAGAAGTTGGTTTTGTTTTTCCAAGTTCTCGTTGATCTTATTGATCCCTTCAAGAATCGCCTGTGTGATTTGTTCTAGATCCATATTTTTATTCTCCTTTTAAATTATGAATTGCGTCTTTGATGTTTTGATACTCCGGAGATTTCTTTGCTCTTGATGATACAAAGTTCATTCCCTCGATGAGTTGGAAGAGATTGAAAACGATTGTTTTCAAAAGTTTGTTTTCTTCTTTAAGCTTGGTTAGGTCGTCCATTTCATTCTTCCTATGCAACAGGTTTAGATCTCAAAAAGGAAAAAATTTCGGCGGCATCGCCTGGATTCTCTTTTGCCCATGATATGACTTCTTTGAGTCCGGATCCGATTCCCATTATAACCGATTCAAGGATCTCTGATTTCTTTTTAGAATTTATTTCTATTTCACGAATCTTAATTTCCATTTCCTTTGCCAAGAGTCCGGACATGATAACGTCTTTATCATCATACATTTTTTTAGTGCTATTTAATTGTTGAGTGAAAGAATCCTTTAACATCTCTGTCCGGAGTTTGTTAATTTCATCAGCCGAAGCCATCATCATTTTCATTTGTTGTGTGAGAGATTCAATGGCAGAATAAACAGAATTAGAATCTTGGTTTTGTGTTATAGGTTGACTTTGCTGGATGACTTCTTTTTCTAAAATCGTTTGTTTGTGTTTTAATCTTTCTCCTACATAGATGAAAGCTTTGAGAGTTGTGGATCCTTTAAAGATTTGTTTGATCGCTTCACTTGTCGGAAGAGAATCTGGATCGTATTCTTCTATTTTATCGTCTCCCTCAATGGTGATTACAATCTCCGGAGGATTTTCACTCCCTGAGTAAGTGTTTTTTGTTCTCGAAACTGTGGTCTTGAAGCCTTTCCAACTGGAATCAATATCATTCATTCGTATTTTCCTCGATTCTAAGTTAAACCTAGTTGATTTTAGTTATCTCTTAGTTATCTTGTAGTACGATTCCAGTTAATAGTACAAGAAATTTATTTTGATTTTAGAAAATAGTACATGTTAGGCTTGACGATTCCAGTTGTTTGTGTTGCATAGAGAAGATGAGTTCACCTTCTTTGAAAATTCAGGCTGTCTTGACCCCGGAAGATTTTAGGATCTATGAATCTGTAAAAAAGAAGATCGAGTCCGACTTATCCCAAAAGATCTCCGATGGATTAGCATTCAGATTTATTCTCAGAAACTACGTTCCGAAAGATGAAATAGATAAGAAGGATTAGGATGTTAAAGGATGAGCCTAAATCGCCTCCATGCTTCAGCTGTAAGAATATAGATCTAGGTTCTGTGTTCAAATATCCTAAAGACCATATAGTATTTTGTAAATTATTTTCGGATCCAGTTTCAAGGATAGGAAAGGATTTTACCTCACAACATTTATTAATTAAATGTAGCTACTTCGATAATATAGATTAGCGACCGTTAAACAAAAGATACGGTACGGGTATAATTGCCTACAGGAAAGCCCTTTATGGAAAGATTGGAAGAACTAATTGAAATCGAAAGTGAATTGAAGATTTTAGTTTGTAATTACAGGGAAGAAGTAAAGAACTTAGATGATGATTTTTTGGAGGATAGCTATTCAGCTATGGGAGCAAGTGCGGCTTATTCTAGAGTCATTAAGGATCTAGAAAAGATCCTTAATGTAAAACGTACTTCTTCAATCCAAGAAATCCAACATAACAAAGAAAGCTTATAAAGATAGCAATCGCAGTATTGCGAATCGCTTCCCACTTACCGGCATCATTGGAAGACTCGAAAGCCTTCTCTTGTGCATCCTCTGCAATGTCCTTATTCTTAATGATAGTAGAATCAGAGATCCTCTCTTCTTGCCTTATGTTCTCAATTCCCTTTCTAAACCTTTGACGATCCTCCGGAGGAAGCTTGGCTTCCAGATCCTCGATGAGATCAAGCTGCCTAGAGATGGATCCTTCCTTCTTTTCTATCGTAGAACAAAAAGGAAGGATGAACACCAAGAGTATAAATAACCGTTTCATTTATTTTAAAAATAGAAAAAGAACTACACCCACTCCGGCATAAAGGAGAAGATCCGAATCTTCGCTCTTTGCTTCCGGACTCTTGTTAGGCACCACATTGTAAACCACAGGACTCTCTTGTGCCGGTGTAGCCGGTGCAGGAGGTGTAAAAGGCTTGATAGGTGTCGAGTTGGATGGAATCGGTGTGGTGCTTGTAGGTTGCAAGACAGCCGTGTTGAAAGCAGCCGTAATAGGATTAACCGATTCAAGGAGAGAGTTAATCTTATTGTTTGTTGCGACTCCTACAATTCCATCGGCTACGAGTCCATTTTTCTTTTGAAAGGCAATGACAGCACTCTTTGTCTGTGCTCCAAAGATTCCATCCGGTTTCAAGATATAACCTAATTTTGTTAGGTTGTTTTGAAGTGCTTGAACTAATGATCCTTTTGATCCAAGTGATAGTAACATATTATTCTCCTTTGTTATCCTCTTGATTTTCTTTTTTGTTTTCCTTCATCTCTCTATAGAATTTATATCCTAAGACAATATAAGGCATTAAAAACATTAACAGCCCGATGGATCCAAGTCCTATAAATCCAGGGAAGTGAATTGACTCTGTAATTTGCACTGTTGAGGATCCTCCGGAGAGAATCGTTATGAATTCACAGATGATACAAATGATAAGAATAACTAGTCCAGTCAATCGGAGAGACTTATCATTGAATGATTTTTTTGTTTGTTTAAAAAACTTTGTCATAGCGTTACACGATCCTTGAGGCATTAACCACTAGATAAGGAATTCTGTTTTGAAACGAATTGTATAAAGTATCTCTAAACTCAATCCAATCCGGTGAAGTCCATCCATGTTTTAAAACTGTGCATCCAGCCGAATTTCCATTTACCTTTCCAGCTCTATACATTGCGTGAATGTTCACTCCGAATTCACCTGCATACTTTTCTTCTACGATAATATCATTAGAATCCCACTTACCGTCTTTGAAAGAATCACGGATCCCTTTAACTTTAGAGGCCGCACGAAAAGCCTTTCTTCCATCATGTAGACCTGGACTATAAAAGTATAATCCTTCGGAAATTCTAAATGTTCCTTTTGCATTCAATGGAGTATCTATCCATTTCTTTCCCGGATCAAGTGTAGCCTGGAAAGCTTTTGAGACATCTCCTTTGATGAGAACAATTGTATCATTCCACTCATCATTTTCATTTGAGTTTGTAGAAATGATACCTTTATCATTTGGAAGACCGCCTCGAATTCCTACGATTGTCCAATTATTAAAAGTTAAACCAAAGTTATTGGTTCCATACTTCTTGATTTTTTCTCTTTGGTTGTTATCTAACACTTTGCGAATCCTCTTTTGTGGAATTTCTTTTGCAAGTAGGAGTAACGAACCTAAGACGGTTAATGGTATCCATAGATTCATTTACTCTTCCTTTTCTTTAAATTTTTTTTAAGGTAAGGATAAGAAAAGTAAGCAGCGACCAAGAACATGGCGGGAAGGAAAGCTTTACTGATCTCATTCAGTCCGGTGCTTGAAGTTATATCGTCTACATTTGGAACAAAGGGAATGTCAAGTCCCTTGTCATCGAAACAGTAAAAACGAATATACTTTTGAACCTCTTGGTAAGAACCAAATAATGGAATGTTTGCCTTTATGAATTCATTGTAAAAATTTTCCGCGATAGGATCATCTGTGATGAGTTTAGTTGTAAAATCACATCTTGTCACTCTGTCCGGATTTACGATGACAGAGACTCTTCTCTTCTCTTTGTTATGAGAGAATCCATTGAAATATTTTATAGAGTTTGGAATGATTGGAGACTTAGGAAAGGATCCATAATCAACGGCAAAGCGAACCTTTCGCCCGTCATACTTTCCGGATCCAGGAAGACAGACGCCCCAATTAAGAGCCATGATTTTCACCTACTACTCTTTTGTAGATTTCAGAAACTAGGCTTTTAACTTCTTCCAGCTTAACTTCCGTATGTGAAGATTGTAGTTGAATCTCCTTTATTTTAAGCGCGCTTTCGGACTCTAACTTTGCAATCTGTCTTTTGTTCTCGTTGATTTCCTTCGTTAGCTTTGCATCAAGTTCTAGGGTCTTTATTTTATTCTCTGATCGAATAACATAAAGACCGAAAACCGAAACAATTGAAAGAAATGAAAATATATCTTTGAGTAATTCCATGATGTTAAAATTTTATATAATACTTCATACCTAAAGATTTTACTCTTGTTTCTGATGCCTGTCTTCCTGAGTTACTACCCGTATTTAGTCCACTAGATCCAGATGAATCTCCGTCAGCATAACTTCCACCTGCAGCGGTAACCCCTGCACCTGGTTGACCTGCTGTTTGTGGGTGCGTGTGTCCTTGAAGTGCATCGTCTGTTTTTTCACCTAATGCAATCGTCACATTCGTTGCATATCCTACGGAAGTTCCAACGCCTCGACCAACATTTCCTCGTCTGTCTGGCAAGTTGAAAGTTGTCGATCCATCACCAACACCAAAGACGGTTCCAATGGCTGAAAACAAAGCTGAATAGGTTGTGCGACTTACTGCCGAACCATCACAGTCTAAAAATCCTGTCGGTGGTGTTGCTCTTGCCGATTCTATAACTGTCCCAACTGGAACGCTTGCAGATGATGCGTTTGTAATTTGGTTTTGAAGTTTTCCGAGAGCGACTAAAAGCGTATCGGTAGCGGTTATGTTTCCACCTGTTGCGGTAGAAAGTCCAGTTAAAACGGTTCCTCGTATTGTCGTTGCTATGTTATTTAGCACGTTTTGAATTTTGCCGAAACCTACTAAAATAGAATCTGTTGCCGTGACCGCTCCACCTGTTGCCGTGGAAAGCCCAGTTAAAACGGTTCCTCGTATTGTCGTTGCTATGTTATTTAGAACGTTTTGAATTCTTCCGAAACCTACTAAAATAGAATCTGTTGCCGTGACCGCTCCACCTGTTGCCGTGGAAAGTCCTGTAAGTGGTGTAGAAAGATCGGCTGTAAATACTGTAGGCTTGCCTGTAACGTTTGCCCATGATTGGACAATTTCCATACTTTCCATTTCCGAAAGTTTGATCCATGTTAATGTAGCGAGTTCGTACAAGTAGAAGGCTCCTCCTGTTGTGACAGTTGGGTCTCCAGTGGCATCTTTAACGTATACGGGCAAGTTCACCGTTGGAGTGAGTGCGTTTCTTTGGGCTATTGTATTTACTATCTGTAAAGCTGGCTCATATACAGGAAGCTGTGAAGCTGGAATCTTTCCGGATCCATCCAAAGAGGCAACACCGGAAACGCTTCCTTTCTGTGATAAAGGTATTCTTGCATCTAGTGCAGATTGTAAGCCTATTGTGTCAGCGATTGCATGACCGTGCGTATTAGGTGGAAAAGTAGAAGGTTTATTTTGAATATTTGGCCAGAGAGGTCTATTATCTTTTATGATAGGAAAAGCAGGATTTGATTTATCAATCGTGAGACCGGTTCCTGCACCCACTGAAAGATCAGAAAGCTTTCCTGAAAGTGCATTGGTAAAGAATGCAAACTTTTGATTCAGACCGTCAATTTGATCGGTTGAAAAAACTTCAACAAATTCGGTAAGATAAAGCCTAGATCCATTTAGAACTTCTGAGTCTGGTATCGGATCATAAAGTAGGTTATCAATTCTTTGAGTAAGTAAGTTGATGTTCGTTTGTAAAAGATCATCACTTTCTGATCTAGCGGAAGATTCATTTGTTAAGCCTGTTCCAATATCAGAGAGAGCTATTCCAACATCTGTCAGTTGCTCAATTATACTCTCAATATCATCGAGACCATTTCTTAAAGTTTCAAAACCTGAAATTACATTATCATAAATTTCAGGAACTGCGTAACCTGCGCCAGTGTCGAAACCTGGATTGTTTACTATATTTATGAGTGTTGAGGTTATGTCGAATAAGTCTGATACATCACTCATTTTCTAATACTCCAAAAGAAAATTGACTCTTCCGGAAAGAGCGACTTCCGTTTTTTGTATCTTTTGAATATAAGGAAAAAGATAGAGAAATTCGTATCCATTTGCATTCTCAATAATCAATTCGTCATTCGTAGAAAAAGTTTGTGTCTTAATAGAATAAACGCCTACCACCTGTTTTTTGACAGATTGATCTAATATGATCTTACTTGTAGAGGCCTCTGGAAAATTCGAGATTGTATCTGTTGGAAAATCTGAAAACTCTGGGATATCTTTATAAGCAAATCTAAAAGGAAGGGAGGTTTGAAGAGTCTCCGGAATTATCTCTGGTAAAGGATCTCCCGGAGCAATGACGACATCATAAAGACCGGTCTTATTATCCACAAGCTTCTCGAAAGAATCAACGTATAACTCTTCAATGTTTTCATTTGCAAGTATGAATGCAAATTGAACCGGATTCTCTAGTAGGATCTTTGACTTGAAATCAGAGATCATAAAAAGAGGATTCTTAATTCTTAATTGATTAGCTTTCTCAATGTTTACTTTACTTACAGTAGAACTTTCCGTGTAACGACTGAAATCATCAGGATTCGGAAGTTCATTCAATCTTCTATAAGATTGAGTATATTGGAAAGCATGAGATACGTTGACTTGCATCTTATTGACCTTCTACGATGAGAGCAATTCCTACTTCTCTTGCACCGACAGCTGTCGAGTTAGTAGAAAGCAAGACTTCAATTTGATCATTTAGTCCAAGGATAGGTTTCTTTCCGGGAAGTGGAAAATGGTCAAAGCAAGGAGAATCAAAACGGGATCCGGCAAGTGCAAGAGTCATGTCCCCTTCTATGATCCCTCCAGTTCTTGCGAGTGAGGCAGAATAGAGATCTATTAAGACATCATCGAGTCCAGTCTTGTATCTTGTAACCCATCCATGAATTTTAACATCGGACGAAAAGTCATTAGCAAGAATGATTGCAGTCACTTCATCTTTATTGATCGCTACCGTGTCCGATGTTCCGGCTAACAAATAGAATGGATTCTTTTTGTATTGTTCCGGATCATCCTCTACAATTTCCTCAACCAAAAGAGAAGCGGAAACATCTTTAGAAGAAATTGCCGTGCCTTGAGTTTGGAGTTTTATCTCTACAACTTCCTTCCCTTCTATCATTGGTTTTCTTCCAAAGAAAGGGAATATGTGAAAGGACGGTGCTCCATAAGGTGCACCTAATACAGAGATAGGAAGATAACCTTTGATAAGGTTTTTAATGTTCTTACTTTCAATCTGAACGCCTACATCTTCTAGACCAGGCTTATATCTAAGTATGATTCCATGAATTCTCTTTTTGATGTTCTGCGCCGATTGTAAAACAATAGCTTTTTGAAAAGAGTTTGAATTTGCTCCAATTGCTTTTGAATAGCCGGAGATTATGTTGAAAGTATTTTTGCTTTGAGATGCTTTCATATTATTCCTCAAATTTAAAATTGCAATCACTAGGGAGACTTGCTCCCTAGTGAAAAGTTGTTACTTGTTAATCGATTTTTCTTCGATCACGAATAGACGACCCACTAGAAGGAAGTCTACAAGGTTTGCACCCGGAGTGACTCCATTCTCAAGAGATCCTTCAATTTTTAGATTTACTCCATCATTGACATTCAAAGGAAGTCGGATGATGTTTCTTTCAGCTTCGATGGAACCCATCGGTGGAAGGATTGCCGCTACTGTTTCGTTTGACGGAGTGATTCCAGCTCCAACTTTCCTATGGAAAAGAATTTGAGGGAGTGGATCATGTGCCTCGATTGCGAGAAACGAACGAACTTCATCTTTACCGAGTGTTACTGTAAATTTTGTTTGGTTCAAAACTTTAGTAAGAGCGATAAGAGGAGCGTAGTCATTTGCAGAGCCTGCAAAGTCTAACGGTGCGAAATCGGGGCCAAAACTGTAAAGCTTCAGACCAAGAGTCTTACCTCTGCTTCCATCGAAAGGATTCTTTCCGGAAGTGTTATAAAGTGCAAGTCCTGGATAGTTTTCGCGAATCTCTTCACCACCAAACAAAATAATTTTTGTTGATCCTGACTTGTATTTAAAAGCCGATTGCTTTGTATCGAATAGCTTTCCTGATTCGATGATCCCTCGAACCGGATCAGCTTTCTTTAATTCTTTTTTTACCATTGGTTTTTTCTCCTTGCCTGACTAGGCTAACCAAACATCAACACTAACACTTATAACACGAGAAAGGAATCTAACTGAGAACGATCTTCTTTCTTAAACGATATCGGAGTAGATTTCCTCTTCACCACTTGTGAAGTAGATCTCATCTCCATTTACAAACTCTTCCGTAACGGAATCATTTGTTTGCTCCGGGATTGACCTTTGACTTGACTCGTTTCCAACCTCAAAGCCTGCATCTCTCAATGCCTTCTTTGAAATTCTGTCCGCTTCAGCTTGTACGATTTGTTGCAATTCGTCCGCACCGACTGTCACATGATTTGATGGTTGATCACCTGCTAACAATCCTTGAACAGAAGGAGGAAGGTTATTTCTAATCTTCTCTACGTTTAGGATTGCGATTCCGGAAGCTATTGAGGCACCGGCTTGAATCCCTGTCCGGATCGATTGATCTTTGATCGACTTACCAAACTTGAAAGAAGCGGCAGCGATAGCGGAGGAGGCGACGGCAGGAGCAAGACCCGGATAGCGGTCAGCCCACATTTTTTGAACTGAGTTCGCTTTGGAGATTGCTCTAGTCAAGAGTAACGACAAAAGACCACTTGTGCCAAGTTTAGCACCTTCCATGACTACTTTGTTCATGTTATTTGATCTCCTTGGCTTTCTTGCCTTTCGCGATGAGGTTTTTCACTCTCGTATCTTCTTTTTTCCATTCCGCTTCTTTTTTGTTATAATCAGAACGGATCTCTTCACATCTCTTAACCCATCGCTCTAGAGCGTCTGGATTATTAGATTTAGGTTTCTTAGGAAACTTTGGTTTGTTTGGTTTCTTTACGCTCATTTGCGTCCTCTTCCTTGGTTCATACTTTTATAAATTAAAAATAAACCCGCTAAGCCTAATCCACCGTATAACAATAATTTCTTGTTATCTTCCTTTGCTGGCTCTTGTTGTGGAGTTTGAAGCGTTCTCAAGTTTTGAAGCATTTGAGGAGTCATAGACCCACCTCTTGCAATTGACTGACTTGATGCTTGCGGTCTTTGTGGTGGAGCCTTTTTTATTACGATAGGTGCAGATGTTTTCTTTGCCATCGTCAACTTGTTAAGAGTTGATAGGACATTTACTTTGTTAGTAGGCTTTTTCTTTTTGTTCAATCCTTGAGCGAGCATAGGTAAGGCAAAGCCTGCACCGGGAAGGACTGCATTGAGTCCCGTTGAAACTATAGGAGAGGAAGCTAGAGAAGATAAAGAAGAAAGATCAAAACCTAATTCTGGCATGAAACAATCATTTGATTCATCTCCATAGAGTGCTTGCGCTTCATCGAGAACTGCCTGTGAACCATAAGGACTTCCATCCATATTGAACCATCCTTGTGTTTGTGGATTCATGTAACCGGATCCGTCATTGAGATAATACATTCCATCATCGGCGGTGTAGCCTTGTTCATCGGTGTAGCCCGGTTGAGTGATGTCTGAGGCTTGTGGCGATTCCCCCATTGGTGTTCCATCCATATTGAACCATTCCTCTGTTTGTGGATTCATGTAGCCTGATCCATCATTGAGATAATAAAGACCGTCTTCACCGGTGTAGCCTTGTTCATCGGTGTAGCCCGGTTGAGTGATGTCAGAGGCTTGCTCTTCTTCTACTGCGCCGGAATCCGGTGCAAGGATCCCCGTAGCAACGTCTAAGAGGCCACCTGCGCCCTCTGCGATGGTTTCCGCTACCTGAGCAATGTTTTCCCCGTATTTCTGGATTCCCTTTCCAATCTGTTTTCCAATGTTAGAAACACCTTTTCCGATCTGACTCCCTACTTTTGAAACTGCCTTTCCAATATCCGGAACCTTGATCTTAGGCATTTTGATTTTAGGAATTTTGATCTTAGGCATCTTAAACTTTGGAAGTTTAGGCATTTTGATCTTAGCTAGTTTAGGAGCCTTGATTTTCGGAAGCTTCGGCATTTTGAAGCTTGGCATCTTTAAGCCTTTGAAAAATCCGAGTTCGTCTACTCCTGAGAGTGTAACAAAGTTCTGGTTTTGATCCGGGAGAGAGTAACCTGCTAAGGATCCATCTAAGTTAAAATGATAAAATATTTGTGGAGACTCATCTCCGTTTAACGACTCATCGACGATGCAAACAGAACATCCAAGAAGAAAGCCGTTTCTGTCCGTGTGCCAATAAAGACCATCATCCGCTAAGAAGGTTTCGTGAGCGTCTTCAGTCCCTTGGTTCGATGAGACATAATTCCGATATAAAGGCGAATACTCTAATTGTTCAATCGAGTCCCCTGCTAGGGATACCTTGAACCTCTTCCCGGAGACATTGTCTCCGAAAAGATAGATACCTTCTTTCTCATGTTCTTTTGTTTGAGGAAAAAGGAGGAG
>JAPZRK010000085.1 GCA_027531445.1 Leptospira sp. | reverse complement strand
TTCAATATATTGTACATTAGGATCATTTCTCAAGCCAGCTAGCTGTGAGGGAAAAAGGGTAGCAGAAAAGCCGGTGAGCAAGCTTCCATAAACTTTATCTACCTGGACTGGAGACACCCCGTATTTGGCGACGATGTCCTGAGCCACTTTTCTCATGCCTGCTTGGGCCTGATCGTAGTCGTTGGTTTTGCGGTAATTGAGGTTATCCTCGTGTAAGGTGATAATGTACTTTCCTGGAATGGTGGTGGGCTTCCCTTCCAGTGTTTGAACCTCCTCTAACGTGGGGTTGAGTGTTTCTTGCGTTTCGCAACCAACCGCAAACAAGGTAAGTAACAGCGCTGAAATGCCGAATAACCTTTTTGGGTTGAATAAGGTAGCTAGTTTCATTGATATTTTATTTATAAACTGTAAATATCCTTTTTTGTTCTTTGAATTCAAAATAATGCTTTTCATATTAATAAAAAAGTATTTCAAATAATAATCAACTGCTGTATTTTTAAATTAAGTGTTGGGAGGTTATGTATAGAAACACTTTATTTTCAAATAAACTGACATGATGTAATTTATTTTTTATGGAGAATGTTACCTTTTTGTGTTTCATGCTACCTATCAAAGGAATAGGTGACACTTACTCTTAAATTCTTAATTCGTGATAAATTGGAAAGTTTTTAAAAAGAGTATTCGAAAGGAAAAGAGAAGATGGAAAAGCTTTTTTCCTTTTCAGTAAGTTTGTCGAGGGCTTTTTCTGGTTTAACTGCGCTAGTTGGGTACGATTGAAAAATAAGTCCCTGAGAAAGAATCAGAAAAGAACCATTCTGACTGAAATTGAATATTTTTTCAAAAATCGGTTTGGAAAAAAAGGAACATGACTCTACATTTGCAACACGTTTTCCAAAAGGGGTAACGTTTCAAACTCCTCCTTAGCTCAGCTGGTTAGAGTCCCGTACCTACGGGATTAACCAAGGGTTGAAAGGTAGATTGAAATAATAGAATATTCCTCCTTAGCTCAGCTGGTTAGAGCACATGACTGTTAATCATGGGGTCCTTGGTTCGAGCCCAAGAGGGGGAGCAAGCCGATCAGAAATGGTCGGCTTTTTTTATTTAAAAAGAATTGAAGCCTTGTTGAAAGCCACTTAATGTAGTATTTTAAAGAATGCACTTTTTTATCTACATCCTTTTTTCTCAATCAACAAACAAGTATTACGT
>JAPZRK010000131.1 GCA_027531445.1 Leptospira sp. | reverse complement strand
AGCACTCTTAGACCGTTTGATTAGTAAACTCTAGATCTTTTTTATTGGACCATCTGCCTTTATGGCAGATGGATCTTTAATCTTCGTTATATCCCAAGCTTCAAGAACGTCTATATCCCTTGTATGTAAGGCAGGTCGCATAGCCAAAATTTCGCTTCCTCTTTTGTATAATGATCTTCTACCAAAATACCAACCACTAGTTTCTTCCTTGTGTGGATTTTTTGCATACTCACCTTTCATTTGGTAGGCGGCATTTATATCTTCTCTCAGCTGTTTTAGGCCTTTTGGATCGATTGAAATTCCGTGATCTGGTCCCTCCAGATTTCGATCTAAAGTAAAATGTTTTTCTATGATACTTGCTCCCATGCCGACAGCAATGGCCGGTGCAAGTGTTCCTGCCGTATGATCAGAAAATCCGACGACGTAGGGAAACGCATCCAAGTAGAATGGAATGGAATTCAAATTTGCTTTTTCAATCGGTGTTGGATACATGGAAACACAATGTAATAACGCTATCGGATGGTTTGATTCTTTGAAGAGAGAAATTGCTCGGACAACTTCTTCGGGCAGTGCCGCTCCCGTGGATACAATGAGCGGCAATTTACTTGCGATTGCTTTTTTTAAAAGAGGCAAATTGACTATATCCCCTGATGCTATTTTAAGAACTGAAACACCTAGAGAAACTAACAAGTCTACTGATGTTAAATCAAGTGGAGTAGAGAAAAAATCAATACCTTCTGAGTCTGCTATTTTTTTAAACTCTTTATGGTAAGCTTCGGACAGTTCGTACTGTTTGAATATGTCATAAAGAAATTTTGTATCTGCCTGAGTGTCCGAAATAAAGTCCGCAGTCACATAGGATTGAAACTTTACTGCATCGGCACCAGCTTCCTTTGCTGCTAGAATTGTCTTTTTTCCGATCTCTAAATCGTTGTTATGATTGAGTCCAATTTCTGCGATTAAGTAGGGAGATGAGGATCGGGTGATGGTTTTTTTTCCAATAGAGATATTCAAAGTTTGCCTCTATCATCAATATCGGCAAATTAAGAAAATCCTAAAAGCTTTCCTACTTGGTAGATGAGTGTAGAAGAAAAGATCGCAAGAGAGGTCATATAGGTAAATTGTACCATCGGCCAAAGGATACTTTGCGTTTCTTTACGAACTGTTGCAAGTGTTGACATACACTGGCTAGCAAATGCAAAAAAAACAAGGAGTGAGATTCCCGTTAGTGGAGACCATCTAGGACTTCCATCCGGCTTTTTTTCTTTCCGGAGTTGTTCACGAAGGGTTTCATTTTCTTCGTCTCCTCCGAAGCCATAAAGGACAGCCATTGTTGATACCATCACTTCTCTCGCGGCAAAGGAGGTTAACATTGAGATTCCTATCTTCCAATCAAATCCCATTGGTGCGAGGGCGGGTTCTATGAATTTCCCTGTCTGGCCAATATAGGAGGACTCGATACTGGATGTTTCCCAAACATCGTTCTGATATTTGACTGGGAACACAGATAAAAACCAGAGAATGATCGAGATATATAAAATAATTTGCCCTGCAGATTGCAAAAAAGCCATAACCTTCTGATACACACTAACAAATATACTTCGAAAAGATGGTGTCATATAACGAGGTAATTCTAAAATAAAGTAGGATGAATCTTCCTTAAATACTGTCCTTCTGAATATGAGCCCCATGATAAGAGAGGTCACCATCCCAAGCACAAACATCCCGAAAAGAACCAATCCTTGAATATTAAAAAAACCAAAGAGTGGCGGAACATTAAATACAGTACCAACAATCAAAATATAAACAGGATATCTCGCAGAGCACATGATAAGTGGAGATATCATGATAGTCGTGAAACGGTCGGACTTGTTTTCGATGGTGCGCGTTCCCATGATAGCAGGAACGGCGCAGGCGGCAGAAGATAATAAAGGTATAAAGGATTTTCCAGAAAGTCCAAATCGTCCCATTGTTTTATCCATAAGAAAACTAGCGCGTGCTAGATATCCGGATTCTTCTAAAAGACCTAAAAAAATAAACAATAGAGCAATTTGTGGAACAAAAACAACAATACTTCCAACTCCACCCAGGACACCATCGAGTAATAAGGATTTTAAGAGTCCATCCGGCATTTGGAGAGAAATGGTATCTTGTATCAAACGGATACCGTCTTCTATCATCTTCATGGGAAGTTCTGCCCAACTGAATAGCAATTGAAACAAAAAAGCCATTAAAGAAAAAAAGACAACAAATCCCCAAAAAGGATGTAAAACCATTGAATCAATTTTTGAAGTGACTTGCTGGGTTGGATTATTGCTGAAATTTAGAGCCTTTGCTAGCAGTTGTTTGATATAAAATGATTTTCGTAAAATTTCTTCCTGGTAATGAAACGAATGATCTGTTGCTTTGAAGTTTTGAAGCAACCACTGCTTTGATTCTGGAGGAAATGAATTCAAATACCTTTCATCTTTTTGACTTGGATCATTTGAAATGAACTTCAATGATTGGATAAGAAAAAATTCGGATTTTGTATCTGTTATATTTAAGTCAGTTTTTAGTTGTGAGAGATGTTTTTCCTCTCGTGTTTCCCAGTTCCATTTTCTTCCAGGAGTATTAAAATTGCTTTCTGAAGAAAGAAAAGACTTTAGCTCTTCTATTCCTTCACCGGATTTTGCATTGATTAATTGAATGTTAACACCAAGTTCGCTTTTAAGGCGTGCAATATCGATCGATATATTCTTTTTTTCTAATACATCCTTCATGGTGATAACAACAGATACGGGTGCTCCCATATCCAAAACTTGTAATAAAAATTGCAAACCTCGCTCTAAATTCAAGGCATCCAAGACATACAAAATTTGGGAATTTGGCTTTCGACTCAGAAGAATTTCAAAAGTTATTTTTTTATCTTCGGTTTTTCCTCCAATTCCATATGTTCCAGGCAAATCAATAATATTGATAGGTTGGTTTGTATCAATGATCAAACCAGACTTTTGTTCGACGGTGACTCCGCTGAAATTTCCAGTTTTCTGTCGCAAACCCGTTAGATGGTTAAACAAAGTGGTTTTGCCACAGTTTGGGTTGCCGACCAAGTAAATTGTTTTTTCTGTCATTGGTTTTTACTTTGGTTCTTCACTTACATTGATATGATGACAATCGGAAAGACGAAGTGCGACTTTTGTACCACCGACAAGAAGGATCATTTTGTTTAGATATACCGATGCATCTAAACATTCCACGATAGCACCAGGGTAGAATCCCAATTCTAAAAGTTCCGTTATATGAGAATCACCGATTTTGATCCGATCGAAGTTTATAATTTTTGCAGGTTGGTTTTTTTGCAGTTCTGAAAGTGGTTTCATTTTGTCACAAATTTTTGAGTGTCTCGAAACAAGTTGATTTCTGGTGCTATGGATTTAACATACCGATCAAAGTATAATAATTGTTTCATGAGAAGGGCAAATTCTCTTGGGATCTTTAAACCATTTTTTTCAGCGATATCCTTCAATTCATACATCATATGATTGACTTTGGATTCATCAAAGCTATTAGGATCACCTGCGGCCACTGCAACATATAGAGATTCCATTTCTTGAAATATATCCTCTAACTGCTTTGCCAACTCCTTGGCATCCACTCCTTTATCTGTGGAATCCATACTGATGAGTCCTTGAGCTACCATTGAAGGTTCGCCCATGCCGATTCCTTGGGTGAAAAGAAGTAGTCCCTTCCAAACGTTAGGTGAAATTCGTCCAACGATTCCAAAATCGATAAAACCAATTTGGCCATCTTTTAAGATCATTACATTGCCAGCATGCACATCTGCATGAAAGAATCCTTTTGTGGCGAGTGAGGAAAACCAAATTTCAAGAGCGTCATTCAATACCTTTCTTGGATTATTGGTATACTTGCGAAGACCCACTTCATCGGTGATTGGAACACCGTAGAACCTTTCCATCGTTAGCACCTTTTTTGCTGATAGACTATGGTAGACTCGTGGAACCCGCGCTCTCGCTTCACCTGCATCTAAAAGATAGGATTCAAATTCTTCGATGTTTCTTGCTTCTTGTAGGAAATCTATTTCATGTAAAATCGAGCTTTGAAATTCTGAAAACATACCCGTGAGACCCGATTTTTTAAAATTAGGCGCAATCCATTCTAAAATTTTGGTAAGTAAGCCTAAAATCTGCATATCGGTTTTCAATGTTACATGGACATCAGGTCTTTGAACTTTTATCACTACATCCAAGCCCTCTTTTGAAATCGCCGCATGCACCTGAGCAATGGAAGCGGATGCAATGGGTACCTCATCAAAAGAATAAAAGAGATTTTGGATCTTGTCACCTAGCTCTCGTTCAATGACTCGTTTGATATCCCCAACGGGAACAGGTCGAACCGAGTCTAAACACTTTTGCATTTCTTCAACGTATTCTTCTGGGAAAAGGGAAGGGGCACTAGCTATGAATTGTCCCAATTTGATATAGGTGGCACCGAGAGATTCAAAAGATTCGCGTAGTAGGATTGCGACTTCCCGATGATTTGCATTTCCGCTGGCAAGCTTTCCGAGGATCGCCATAGCCTTTGTAGTGAAGATAAAGCTAGAATGAACGACACGCGCACTGGAGTGGAAGCCGAAGGAAAGATAATCTGAAAATGATTCCATAAGTCAATATTTTCGGTCTAGAAAGGCGAGAAAACGAGAAATTGGACTTTTTGGTTCTAATTGAAATAGAGTTGCAGGTTTAGCCAACCTTTAAAAAGTTATCAAAGCGTACATATGAGCCAAGAGAGTGTCCTCTATCAAGAGCTTGAAAAGCTCGATCTGAATGAAATCAAAAAGATTGCAACTCTTTGGAACATCCAAAAGCTTCCGGGAAAAGACAAAAAGTCAACGATCCATGGCCTCATGGAAGTTTTCCAGAGCGAGTTCTACTTAAAAGGAGTCCTCGAGAAGTTTTCTCCCCTCCAAGTCAATATCATCACTTCTATTTTAAAGAACAAGGGTGTCATGACCCTTGGCGAGATTTCCCGAAAGGTGAACATTCCTCCCATCAATATCGAGATGGAGTTGAATGTCCTTAGAAAGTACTACCTAGTTTATCAGCGCAAAAACCGAGAACGTCTCACAAACAACCTAGATAAATACCATGCTTATGATGAGTTTTTTAAACTAATCAAAGTAGAGTCCAATCCCAAAGGCGAAAAGTTTAAGTTTTCGATTGAAAAATCACTGCATAAGGCAACTTATGCGGAGATCCCTTCGGAATGGAAGGAAGCTCTAGGCGCAAAAAAACACGAGAACCTCGAACACTTCCTAAAGGTTGCTCTCACAGCCGAATCGATCCAAACAGTTTTGGATTCTTTGGGCGACTTTGATAGGGACGTTCTGCATAAAATATACACCCACGGTGGTGTGATCGAAGCGGAAACCATAAGAAATTACATCACAGTCAATCGTGGTAAGTTTGAAGTATCCATCCCACATCTTACTAATCTTTATCTGATTCGCGACATCTATTATGTGGAAGACAAGTTCATCCGTGTGATTGTCATTCCGAAAGAGATCTTAGATCACCTCCAGTATTCACCGATCCTTCCTCCTGTCAAAAAGGGAACTCGTGTGCGACAAGAGAAAATCAGTGCCAATGGCCTTGATTTTTTCTTAAATGTCAAAAAGCTATTATCCTACATCTCTAGAAAGGGTCTGAACCTTGCAAAATCAGGTAAGATCAAACAAGCAGATCACAAACGCACCGAGACGGAACTCCTTTCACCAGACATCGATATCTTTCCAGAAAAGAGCCAGGTGTATCAGATTGAACTCATTCTCCCCATCTTGAAACTGTTAGGTTTTGTTGATATCAAAGGTGAAAATGTCATTCTCACGAACGACACAGATGACTTTTTAAAGAAAGACATCTTTGAGCTCATGAAGGTAGTAATTCACGAAGTGAATGAGGCACGCACTCGCCGTCTCAGTCCACCTGAAGTATTTACTGCCGCAGAAGTTCCGTTTTACGAAAAAGGCATTTTGGACAAGACCGTTAAACTGGTCATGGCTCACGGCAAAATCAATGTATCCGTTATTTTTTCTCATATTGTAAGAGATCATTTGGTATTTTCTCCAACTTTCCAAATCAAAACCTATGAAGAAGATTTGGCAGATTTAAGAAAGGAAATCATATCTGCCATTTTTTACTTACAATTGTTTGGTTTGGTAGAAGTGGAATACCCTCAAAGAAATTTGAGTCTTTCCGAACTTGGTAAACATTACTTCAATCATGATCCACTCACGACTCCAACGGAACGTGGTGGAATTACGATCAACCCAGATTTTTCTATCATTGCGTTTCCTGATAGGGTCTCTTTACAAGGGATTCATCTGCTCAAAGCTTTCTGTGAACTCAAAGATTACGACCGAGTCTATACTTTTATATTGACCAAAGATTCTTTCCAACTTGGAATCCTGCTTGGTTACGAAAAAGAAACATTCATTCATTTTCTAAGAGAATCAAGCAAAGCAGAACTTGCACAAAACCTACTATTCCTTTTGGATGATTGGGGAAACAACCTTCCCATCGTCACAATTACCGAAGATTCTGTTTTGGTTCGGACAAAAGATGCCCTCGTTATGGAACTACTCCTCGGTCAAATCAAAGGAAAGAAGTTTGTCTTGGAAGAAGTGAGCCCAACGGGCATCATTATCGAAAAGTCAAAGGTGATGGAAGTGATCGCGATTGCAGAGAAGCTCAATATGATCATTCGTCTGAACCGCTAATTCGAACCGATTTAATAAATCAAAAAGTCAGATTATTTTTTCTCAGCGACGGCTTCTGCGTCTGTGATCTTGATTTTACTTTTAAAGTCCCATTTGCGAAATGGGGAAACTGCATCCAATCTTTCTTGGGAAACGAAAAAGAGTCGATCTCCGTATTTTACAAGTCCGCCTTTGTAGTATGCGTATTTTGTTTTGTGGTCAACGAGCCCTAATTCAGCGACTTTGTTCCAATCCTCACATGTTTTGAGTGAAGGGACCTTCCTTAAGTGTAGTTCTTTGATAGTGCCATCTTTTACTGCGTCGCGGAGTACTTTTTCCCATTCCATATTCGAATAGGGTTTCTTTCCCTAGAGAAATTTCAATTTGTTTTTTTTCTGTTTTAGACCTTCTTTCGATACCGGATGTAAAACCGTTCAAAATCGGAATGATCCCAAAAGGAGATCGCATCTGTATTTCCCAAAATTGCTCGCAATTCGATGATCGGAATCAGTTTATTTTTGCACCAAAGGTCTACGTCTTGGAGGAGTGCCTTCATATAACCTTTTTTCTTTTTACCATTTTTTGTAACGGCAAGATCAATGAACAATGATTGTTCCTCAACCAGATGTGGTTTCTCCTCAACGCGGCCAATGATAAGAGAAACAAGCTCATCCCTTTCAAAAAAACCTTTCATGTAGATTTTTCCAGATCCGAGCAGTTTAAAATAGATGTCAGTAAATTTTGCAGCCGCCCTTGGGCGAATTTGAAAAATACCGTCTAGCGGTAGTTCGTTGATTTTGCGAAAGAACTGATTGACGAGTTCAATGGCTTGATTCCTATCACCCTCAATCAGTTCGCGTATCACTAAACTAGTCTTTCGAAAAGGTAGGATTTGATGTTTGTAATGGCGATACGCTCTTGCTTCATCGAATCTCGTTCTCGTATGGTCACTGTTCCGTCTTGTAAAGAATCATAGTCAACAGTGATACAGAATGGAGTCCCGATTTCATCATGACGTCGATACCTTTTTCCGATCGCGCCGCCTTCATCATAATCAACATACCAGTGTGGAAGTAGGTCTCTATAAATTTCTTTGGCTTTTTCATCCAGCCCATCTTTTTTCATAAGTGGAAAAATCGCCACTTTCATTGGGGAAACTCTCTTTCCAAAACGAAGTACAGTTCGCACTTCATCTTTTTCCAACTTCTCTTCTTCGTATCCATCACATAGCACTGCGAGGAACAATCTGTTGAGACCGAGTGCTGGTTCTACAACATAAGGAAGATACTTTTTTTTCTCTTCAAGGTCGTGGTATTTTAGATCTTCAGACGAAAACTTTTCATGTTGCGTTAAATCATAGTCTGTCCTAGAAGCTATGCCCCAAAGTTCACCCCAACCAAACGGGTATTTGTATTCAATGTCGCTCGTAGAATCACTGTAAAATGATAGTTCTTCCTTTTCGTGTTCTCGGACTCTAAGATTTTCGGCCTTGATACCAACCACGTTGACAAGCCAATGCATACAATAGTCTACCCAATACTTAAACCATGTCTTTTGAGTGCCTGGTTCACAAAAAAACTCCATTTCCATTTGTTCGAATTCTCTCGTTCGAAAGATAAACTGACGAGCCATGATTTCGTTTCGGAAAGATTTTCCAATTTGTGCAATCCCAAAGGGAACTTTCTTTCGTGAAATTTGCGAAACGTTTTTGAAATTGATAAATATACCCTGTGCGGTTTCTGGTCGAAGGTAAATGTCAGTTGAACCTTCTTCGGAGGCTCCGTGTGCTGTTTTAAACATGAGATTGAATTGGCGGGCTTCTGTAAACGTGCCAACTGATCCGCAGGTCGGACAAGCATAGGCCTTTTCCAGGATACGTGCCGTGAGCTCTTCGAGGGACTTTCCAGTGGCCGCACCTTCGCCTTCCTTATCTTCTAGGAATTTATCGACACGAACCCGTGCTTTACACTTTTTACAATCCATAAGTGGATCATTAAAATTGGAGACATGGCCGGATGCTTCCCATACACGCGGGTGGAGGAGGATTGAGGAGTCCAATCCTAGGATATCATCCCTTCTATGAACAAAATACTCCCACCAAAGTCGTTTTAAATTATTAAGGACTTCAACGCCGTTCGGGCCATAGTCAAAGGTATTGGAGAGGCCACCATAGATTTCGGACCCTGGGAAAACAAAACCTCTCCGTTTGGAGACTGCGACGATGGATTTGAGTGACTGTTCTTCTTTCTCTTTCGGCTGTGCCATATCCGCCAAATTTTTTGTTTTCCATGAAAATTCAAAGTATTTTCCTTGAGATAGTTACTGAATGAGCTCATTAAATCAAAATCTCGTGTCTCCCTGGGTCAAAAAATCGATTAGTTTTTTGATTTGGATGTCGCCCTTATTTTCTCTTGGAATTTTTTTCCCGCTTGGTGTGCTGTTTGCTTTCCCACGCGTTTTTTCGATTCGTAAAAAAGCCCTAAGTATCATAGGAATTTATGTTCTGAGTTGGATCATTTTCTACCCAATTGAGTTATTGCACCGTTCTAGCCTAGATGCAGAGACGGCGATCAACGAATATTTAAAAGATCCGCTAACAGTGAGTGCCATCAAATCGGCGTTTGTTTTACTAATTGGTATTTTGTTATTTATCAATTATGTGCATTCATCTACAAGGCAGTCCAAAAGGACTCAAATACGGAAGAATCGATTTGAAAGTATACAAAGCAGTTTGGGTAGGACCTCCAAATTCAGATACACAAATGTAATTCGGGATTCCAAGTTCAGTAATTTTTTGACAGTTTTTATTTTTGGACTTTTTTTGTCTCTCGGATTTCAAGCGTTATACGAACAAATTTCTCCACCCAATCCTTCTAGGCCACTTGCGTCGTTTATGACGATTTATATGTTTGCCTTTAACTTGTGTATCTCGACGGCTATCCTTGCACTCTCCTTCAATCGAGGGAAAACTCCTTCGCTGTTTGCAAGTTTAACTCTCCGCTACCAAACTGGGATTCGTTTGCGTGAAGATTGGAAAATCAAATCTCTATTAGGAGAAAAGTTCCCATTTATAAAAGGTATGAAGGTAAAAAGAAATGCCATGTTTCGGGAACGTTTTTTGCCTGGATTCGGACATATCTATTTAGAAGACAATTGGCGTGGTTTCCCAATTCTATTTATCGGACTGCTATTATGGTTGTTCGTTGCCGTATGGACCTTTTCATTTTTATCACCAGTCTTTGGGATCCAATTTTTAGGAAGTATGGGATTAAAACCTGGCATTCCAGATAAAGATTTTTTTATTGCTGCACAAAACATTGTTTATTTGATCTTGGCTTCGGCAGGACTCATCTTTATATACTTCTATTCACATTATTTAATCAATAAAAGTTTTACCTTGGAGAGTCTTGGTTATCGAACAATCTCAAATCAGGATGAACTTGAACCAGTGTTTGCACCGGGAATTCGTCGTGGTTTTAGAAATATATTACCAGTATCTGTATTGTTTCATTTGATCATTCTTTCTCTTGTGTTTATCATTCCTATCTCCATTCAGAGAAATTCATCCAAAAAGAATCAATCAGCAGACAAATCCAAACACTTTCAACCGGATAAAATGGAGTTTTACTTTATTGATCCAAGTATTCCTGATGAAATGAAGGGTCTTAATGGTGGTGTCATTACAGGAACGGACACAACAAACAAAGAGCAGGGCGAAAAAATCTCGAATGAAAAAGTGGCGGATAACGGGCCTAAGTCTGGGTATGTCAAAAAGATTCGTGGGAAAAAAGTCCCTCCAACTTATTCCAATTATATTTCTGCTAAAATGCGAATTCCCGAAAGTTATATGGAATATTGGGCAAAAGCTCCACATCCTTACTCAAGTGTGGTCGCATATACCATCACACAGGATGGAGACATCATTGATATAGAATTGGTTGAAGGATCAAATTACCCAGAACAGGACAGACTTACTCTCGAACTGATAGAAAGTCTATCGCCAATGATCCCGCCTCCAAATACGGAGGGGGATATCCGAGTGACCGAACTCTTTTGGAATGGACCCATTGATCCCAATTTTGTTCCCACGCAACTTCAAAAAGAAATGGTGCATATGTTTGATGGTCGTTATATGGAAGAGGTTTCCGAGTGAGCGATCTTAAGATAGATACCTGGGATATGATTTTAGGTTTTGCATCTGTTTTTCCATGGGGTTTTGCCATCTACAAAGCTTATAGTCTTCCAAAAACTTGGACTATTCGAATAGGCATGATCTTTGGTTTGCTGTTAGGTTGGGTTTCTACGATTCTCATTATTTGGCTTCATCCGCTTCTTTGGCCGCAAACAGATTTTGTTCCAAAAAAGAAGGTGAGTCTACTGACATCTACCGCTCATCTTGCTTTCATTCAGGCAGGGATGATAGAAGAAACTTTTAAAATCTCGTTCATTCTTTTTCTATCTTTTTTCTTGGGTTATGATTATCAAAAAAAACAGTTCAAGCCAGAATCTATTTTATTTGCAGGTTCGGTAGCTCTGGGGTTTTCGCTGATTGAGAATACTCAATACATCGCAAGAGAAATCTCTGATAAAAAATTTGAGATCTATTTAGCTCGGACCATCCATTCAAGTAACATCCATTTGTTGATCAACTTGTGTTTTGGATTTTTTATGTTAAAAAGCAACGAAAAGGAAACCAAGGAGAGATTTCTTTATTTGTTTTTTGCATTGTTACTTGCTATTGTCCAACATGGTGTTGTAGATTTTTTGCTCATCCCAGGCGCACAGTTTGGCCAATGGGTTGAGACAGCCTTATTTGTGGGGATTTGGGTCTGGGTGGTGAGGGATTGGCGTATTTACTTAAATCCTCATTTTGAAGATAAAAAGACTCTGATACCTGCTTCCGAATATTCTTCCCAATCAAATTGAAAGGTTCTTGTAAAGTGGATCTCTTTTCTGTTCCATATGGTGGCCCAGAATTTTGGGACAACGTCTTCTGGGGGACCAGGCTGAATTGAAAAATACCTTCCCGATTGTAAAGGGACTTGGACTTTTTCCAATCCGAGTATAGGCGTTTCATTATCTTTGACACAGTAACCCAATAGAAAATCATAATGTCCTAATTCATCGGATTCGTAGTTGAAATAAATTGCATAAAGAGGATCATACTTTCTCAAATGATCTAACTTCTTTGGTATCTCTTCTTTATAGAATTTTGAGTATGTATTGGGGATATCCAAAGCGGCCGCACCTACGTCATTAGAAGTGCGAATGCGAATCCCCATCACGGTAAATGAATCGGTTTGGACTATAGGTTCAAAGAGATCAGACACTGGATAAGAGGATGGACACCACTGGAAAAAAGGCAACCTTTTCCCGACAAATTAGGAAAGAATACCATCTAAAATCATATTTTCCATTGACTCTCACCTCTTTTCAAAAACACTGGTAATCACTCCTGGTGATTATGGAGAGAAGGCCATACCCGTTCCCATTCCGAACACGGAAGTCAAGCTTCTCATCGCCGATGGTACTATTGGGTTCGCTCAATGGGAGAGTAGGACGTTGCCGGGTTCGTCATTATTGTTAAAGAAAGCGCTTACTGATGTGAGCGCTTTTTTTGTTTGTGGGTAATCTGTTTTTGCGGCTGCCGTCCGCGACTTTTTGCTACGCTAACGCTGCTTCGCCCGCAAAAGTCGCCTGCTCGCTCCCTATGGGTCGCTGCGCAGGTTGCCGGGTAACTTTTTTATACTTCAATGAATTTGAGCGAACGAAAGTGATACCGTATTAGGTGGAATGGTTCGGTGGGAAGGTTGTTCTGTTCGTTTTTATCGTTTAAGGAAGCGTTTACTTAGGTGAACGCTTTTTTTGTTTGTGGGTGCTCTGTGTTTGCGGCTGCCGTCCGCGACTTTTTGCTACGCTAACGCTGCTTCGCCCGCAAAAGTCGCCTGCTCGCTCCCTATGGGTCGCAGCGCAGGTTGCCGGGTAACTTTTTTATACTTCAATGAATTTGAGCGAACTAAAGTAGTACCGTATTAGGTGGAAAGGTTCGCGAAGGTTGTTCTGTTCGTTTTTATCGTTTAAGGAAGCGTTTACTTATGTGAACGCTTTTTTTGTTTGTGGGTGCTATTGAGAGTCGCAGCACTAACCAAACTTTGTTTCCATCGGTAACGGAGATGGGAACGAGGTTTGTTTGGGTGTCTTGCTCTAATTCTTCCGAAGGTTGCCTTTGTTCGTTTTTATTGTTTCCGTGGAATTTGATCTGGAATTGATTCAAGCAAACGATTCAAGTCTTCTCTAACCTGGAAGGGACTATTTTGGAAAAGATCCTTCATCTTCATTTCAATTTCATTCCTAACGACGGTTCTTTTTTCTTGAACCCAATCGTGTACTTTCACTGCATAGGAAGAGTGAAATCGAAGATTGTTTTTGTCAACTAACCCCATTTTCACCATTTGCCTTGTTTTTTTAGGGCAACGACAAGGATTATCGCTATTTACCAATCCACATTTGCCAGAAACGTAGGTTTTCAAATCTTCACGAGCACGATGTAGCTTTACACGATAATTTGCAGTTGATATGGAAAATAATTCTGCACCTAACTTATGATCTGCTTCAAAAATTTCGCCGATGATATAAATAAGTCTCTGCTCTCGAGTAAGGCACATCAACATTGCGGTTGCACAAAGTATTCGAACCTCTTCAACTTCATCTTCAGAATACTCAACTTCCTGCTCTTCATAAGTAGGTTCAATTTGTTGTACGGATTCGAACCTTTTTTTTGGTGCATTTAGAAAATGATTCACTACGATTCGGTATAGCCAGGTTCGGAATTTGCTATTGCCTTGAAATGTGTTGAGTTTTGTAAACACTTTGATCAAAACTTCTTGGGTAGCATCCAAAGCATCATCAGGATTCAAATACAATCGCAAAGCAATGTTATATATAAAATCCTGGTGTTGCTTCAGAAGGAGTTCCAGATATTTTTGGTTACCCTTCAGTGCTTCTTTGAGAACCATGGGGTCATCTTCTAATGTTTGCATCCACATCAGTTTATGTTTAACCTTTTTTCTAGAAAAGAAATAAACCAAGAAGTCGGCAATATCTTTCGAAGGTTAGCTAGGGTTTTAGATCTTTGATTTCCTACAATAAATCGAAGCCGTGGTTTTGGGCTCATAACGGCATCAAAAATAGTTTTTGCAACATCTTCTGGTTCTATGGCATCAACAAAAGAGCTATCTTTGGTTTTAGTCAATTTATTTACATACTGTAAATAGTCATCGATGCTTTTATCTTTGTACTCGTGAAGGGATTCTGAATTGAACTTGGTTTTGGTTGCACCAGGTTCTATGATCTTCACTTGAATTCCAAACGGCTTCAGTTCATAGTGTAAACTTTCGGAAAATCCTTCAACCGCCCATTTCGTACTATGATAAACCGAAAATAATGGATAGGTAATAAGTCCTCCTATAGAGGACACATTGACGATGGTGCCAAATCTTTGCTTTCTTAAGTAAGGAAGTGTTTCCTGTATCATGTTCATGAGTCCAAAGACATTGACTTGAAACATCGAATTCCTTTCACTATGACTCGATGTTTCAAAAGCACCGAATGCGCCAAAACCTGCATTGTTTACGATAACATCGATTTTTCCGCTAGAATCATACACCGATTTGATGGCACTTCGTATGGATTCTGGATTAGTAATGTCTACGACTAAGTTTTTCTGGTTTGGATGATTAGGAACGATTTCTTTTCTAGAAAATGAAAAGACTTCCCATTTCATTTGCGCAAAAAGTTCAGCCGTCGCTTTTCCGATGCCAGACGATGCTCCGGTGATGATGATCACTTGTTTCATTTTTATTTCCTAAAAAAAACTGGAATATAAAACAATTCATCAGAATCAGTTGTGCTTAAATTCTCCATTGCCGTTTTTTCGTCTTTCCAAATCATTAATGAACATTTTTTCTGATTTGAATCTATAAGGGATACATGATACACTAGACTTTTTTCTTTTGTTGCGTCTCCTTTAACATCAATATTGCGATAGGAAAGTATTGCATAAAGATTTTCACCTTTTTGGGCTAAGCTGGGATTAACGAATGAATTTAAGATAGAGTAAGAATCAACGACCCCTTTCTCTCCGTATTTCTTTTCGGTTCTATCAAACCATGATTGTTGGAACCATGCATCCGCATCTGATTTTTGTCTCCAGAAATAGATACCTCCAAAACGATCCGTTCCTTCCCAAAAGGAATAGAATTTTTCTTCCAAACCCGCAATCGATTGGTATTCTGGAATTGATTTTTCCATTTTAGAAGATACTAGGCCTCTCCATGCAAACCATGGTTTTTTTACTTTCGTAACGGTTAGCCAGGTGATTTGACTTTTCGGGGAGATGCTTGTGGCCGGTGTCACTTCTTTTGATTCTAGAGATATGCCAGAGATCATCAAAAAGAAGAGGAAAAATGGATTTTTTAAGTATTGATTTAGTTTCATGGCAAATTAGACAAGAGGGTCTTCGAAGTGTTACAAAACTGATTTTCAGGCAATAAAAATGCGGAGCGGTATAGATTTTAAAAGGAGTTTGCGATGGCAAAAACACCCATTCAAATTGTTCAGGTTGATTATCATAATTCACAGCATGCAAGGGATCTAGTATTGCTTTTGGATGAATATGCAACGGATGTTATGGGTGGCGGAATTCCATTAACTGATTTAGTCAAAAAAACACTAGTTTCCGAATTGTCTAAACGTAGTTTTGCATTATCTTTGCTTGCTTATGTAGATGGGAAACCTGCCGGATTGCTGAATGCTTTTGAAGGGTTTTCAACCTTTGCCGCAAAACCATTATTAAATATTCACGACGTCATTGTATTTTCAGAATTCCGCGGCAAAAAAATAAGTCAACGTTTGTTGGAAGCTATAGAAAGCATAGCGTATGAAAGAGGGTGTTGTAAAATCACCTTGGAGGTGCTAAGTGGAAATCAAATTGCACAAAGGGCCTATAAAAATTTCGGCTTTAAAGGTTATTCGTTGGATCCATCAACCGGTACGGCTTTGTTTTGGCAAAAAGAGTTGTAGGGACTTTGCTGAGTTAAATATTTTATAAAATAATGAAGCTAGTAACAATTGAATCAGTTGGGAGCTCAAAGGTATTAACATTTACCAAATCAAAGAGCGATGGTTTTATTTTGGAGTCTATCAAAGTTACGGTTAATCAAAACAAACGTGTCTTCAGAATAGAATTACAAGAATTGAAGTTTGGTTTATGCGCTTTTGGGCCCAAGGGTAAGTTGGTTTATTGTGAAGCATGGGAGCAGGAGGAAGACGCACAAAGCAAGTCAGCATTATCAAAACATTTTACATCTATTTTGACCAAAGAAAATAGAGACACAAACTACGCTAAGAAGATCTACGAAAATTTGGATCAGTCGTTAGAAGACAACTATCTCCGCTATGTTTTAAAAGAATTCATCCAACTTAAAAAAAATGTAAAATTTGAATCAGATTATTACCAAATCAAACCTAATTTAGTAAATGAACTTCTAGATTTGGAAGGTGAGTTGCCTAAAGAGGATAACAAAGAAAAGATTATTGATGAGACATTCGAGACAAGATCAATGTCTTTGCTTCAAAAATTAAAATCAAATCCTACGAAAGTGGGCTTAAGTATTTTTGGAATACTCATGATCTCATATTTTTTATTCCAATATGGGCTTGAGAAATACAATGAGAATCCTGCCAATTGGCCACAGCCTACTTCTTTCCGAATGCAAGATTCAACCTCGGTCCCCAAAGGTTATATTTTTCGACATCGAGATTATCCGAAAATTTTAAAATCCAATTTGTTTCCGACACTTTCTTATCTTGAAAAATCGATATCGGATATGATTCAAGAGCATCATAAAGATTTCTCAAATTATGAATTGGAATTACAAAAGAAAACTTTAAAGACTCCTTCTTATAAGACCCAGGATTTATTGGATCAAATTTATCCGCTCGATAAAGAAGAGCAAGTTTTGATTTTTCATCATGAATTGATTCAACCTGGTCAGTTAAATCCTCTTGAAATCGCACTATTTTTAAATTCTTTTTATACTCAAAATTTAACGAGATTGGTCTATCAGTATAGCTCCGATCCCGCTGTGTTTATCAGTGATTATTTAGATGGACAAACAAATAAAGAATCCCTTTTGAAATATTTATTATATTTGATCAGGAAATTTCCTGATTCAGAAATCTCTGTAGAGGCATTTTTGGCAATTGAAAGTATTTTTCAAATCCAACAGAATGCCATCATATATTTAGTTGATTCGGTTGAAAAAGGAATTTGTAAATTTGGGAATGAAGATGAGTTGAATAGTCCTCTTCAAAAATTGGTCTGTATGGTGAATACAGAGTATAAAGTTGCAGAAAATGCTTATACCAAAGAAAGTATGACATCAAAATATAATCAATTTAGAATGGGTATACTGAACTACGTCGTTCTTCATAATCAAAATCAATATCGGTTAAACGATATTAAGTTTAGAAAATTCCAATTACTTCTCTCGGATTCTAGGTATCTCGAAGCTGTTGCTGAATTTAAATCAATCTCAACTAAAGACAATTATGGATTATTTGTTTATCAAGAAAATTTCAAACAAATCGCAAGTGTAGTGAAGGAAGACATTGATCGGATTCCTATTCTTATTGAAAAAAAAGAAAAATCCAAAAAAGAAATGAATTCGCTTAGAAATGATCTAGTTGTATTGGAAAAAAAGGCAGAAGGTCTTGATTTAGATATATCCAAAATGATTTCAAAAATGAAGTTGGAAAACGTAAATGAGGAATACTTAAAAAATCTAAAAAGTCGCGAAGAATCTTTGTTATATTTAGAAAAATGAAAGTGCAATGGAATGATTAAAAAAATTTGGCAAATTCTATTTGTGCTACTTATACTTAATCAGAATTTATTGAGTATGGACATTAAGCCAACATTTAATTGGTATGAGAAGTTAATTCTTTATCCGATCCTAGTTCCCTATTATGCAGGAAAAGATTTGTTTGAGTATGTGCTCGTCAAAAGAACTATCACTCCTTTGCATAAGGCGGCCACTGGAAAAAACAATGAAGCCCTCATTCTTAAACTTTTATCTCAAGGTGCAGATGTAAATGCACGTGACCATTCGGGTGCGACACCACTCGTTTACGCCCTTCGTAACCAACGTTTCGAGTTGGCTAAAGTTTTACTCGTGAATGGAGCAGATGTTACGATTCAAGATGAATTTAAGGCGACTGCCATGAGCTATATAGGTTCATTAAATGATCTCGAAATCTTGAAAATGATGATCAAAAGAGGTGGTAACATTCATGAACAAAATGACATTACTGAAGATTCGGTTTTGCATAACGTCTGCAAAGTGGGAAACGCGAATATTCTAGAATATCTTTTATTCGCTGGAGCAAAGTCAGACATCAACAAAGTAAATTATCGTGGTGAAACACCGCTCCATTTAATTGTACAATCCTACTCAAAAGATAAATTAAAATTGGCCAAGATTCTCGTTTCAAATGGAGCGAGTCTCAAAATTAAAAATCGAGAAGGCTTTACTCCCTACCAACTAGCAGAAAGTTTATCAAATAAGTCATCCTACGATAATGAATTCCATCCTGAGTTGGTAAAATTATTAAAGGACAAATAGAAACTTCATTTCCTATCGATTTTTAGCTTTGAAAAGTTTTTTCATTGGCGACCAATCGCTTTTATTATTTAAATCGAATCCATAATGATTGTGAGAATGATAGTATTCTGCCTATCCATTGTTTTTTTCTTTAACTGTATGCACACGGAAGAAGAACCGTCGCAAGCTCCAGTTGAAAAGATACCCCCGCGCGTTTTTGTTCCATTCCCCCAAGCCATGTTTGCCCAAAATGGGTGTAGCTCTTGTCATGGGGATTCGGGGGAGGGTAGAGGGAGCCAAAACGGATTGCCGGACTCGATCCTCATGCCAAACTTTCAAGATGTAAGATCCTTTCGACATGGTTCGGACAAGGCGTCCATCATACGTTCCATTCAATACGGCATACCCGGAACTTATATGAAATCTTATTCCCACTTAAGAAGAACTGAAATCGAAGCCCTAGCTGAACAGATCATTCGATTACGCAAAACAAACCCATCGTTTTAGGGGAATCTGTCTATTTAAAGGCAAAGGATTTTCCTTCTCAAGTGACGATAATCCATTCAAATAGGCAACTAAATTGTACTTGAGTCTGATTCGGACAAAGTATAATGAAGTCCTTGTTTCGGGGAAAGGATGTTTGTGAATCATTTAAAATTTTATGTCATTCGCTCTTTGCCCTTTCTTTTTCTAATTTCTTGCAATGGTTTGCCTTCAATCCAACGATCCTTTTTGGATTTAATCAGCTCCTTCCAATTTTTTCAGACTCAGACTTCAGATTATTCCATTGGATTTACCGTCAAAGGTTTGCTCGGAAAAGGGCTCATCGTGTCCAACGGGTCCGATTCCATTGCCGTTGAAAAAGATGGAACCTATACATTTTCTACAAAACAACGAACCCGATCTACCTACAATGTGGCCATCCAAACAAAATCGAAAGATCCCGAACAAAACTGTGAAGTCGTAGGTGGCCAAGGTACCATCGTTCGAGGAAACGTTGATACGATTCGAATCAATTGTGGTGATGCCATCAGCAATGTCGCAACCATTACGGGTTCAGTGACAGGACTACTGGGCAGTGGCTTACAAATCACAAACACCTCATCTGCAGGAAATCAAACCATCACGATCAATTCTTCGTCTTTTGCGTTTGCATCCATTCCCTCTGGCTCAACTTACAGTTTTGCAATTACTACTCAGCCGACCACTCCGTCTCAAACTTGTTCGATCACTTCCTCTTCGGGTCTATCGGGAACAGCAAGTTCCACTTCTATAAGTCTGGTCGTTAACTGTTCGAATGGATTTACCATTCAAGGAACCGTTGCCATCGGAGGAGGCTCTGCTTCAAATATCATTGGATCGGGTCTGGAGCTGTCCCTAAGCGATAACGGAGGAGGACCAGCCTTTCTCACTCAATCGCTTCTTCTGTCACCAGGTCAAACCACCTTTGCTTTTCCAGATACGATCCCAAGCGGTGCGCAGTATGTAATTACCGTTAGTATCAATGCGTCTAATCAAAGTTGTTCGATCACTACCGGTGCGGGTCCTGCTTTTATTTCAGGTATTGTCACAAATGTGATAGTGGACTGTAGTTTACCTACTCCGACCATTGTCACACCGACTCCTGGAACTTATGCGAATGATATTGCTTCTGTCTCGTTTTCTACCCCAATATCTGGGGCAGAGATCCGATGGAACCAAGGAAATGGTAGCCAGGCAGATCCGACATGTGGCTCGGGTTCCACTGGAAATCCGATAATCACGAGTAACAGTACATCTAGGATTAAGTATAGGCAATGCCGAAGTGGATGGACAGAGTCTACCGTCGTTATGGACACCTTTATCCTTAAAGCTGGCACTCCAACCTTTAGCATCACACCAGGGTCCTTTGTGAATTCAGGTCAAACCTTAAGTTATTCCTCGACTACAACCTCACCTTGGTTTTGTGCTAACTTTACTGCCGCTGCTCCCGCTGATCCAACGTGTGGTGCCGCCGTAAATACTTGTGTGTCGGGAGTGACGAGTGGCATTACATTCAGCACTGGCACATTACTCAATTTTAAAGTAAGGGCATGCCGAGTCGACTACGAACAAAGTGATATTGCATCTGCAACTTACACATTTAACCAGTACAATGTGGGAGGAACAGTCACTGGCTTGACAACTCCTTTTGGTGCGAATACACTTGTGCTCCGAAACAACGGAGGTGATGATCTAACCATCGCCGCGGATGGATCTTTTACTTTTGCAACTGCTTTATCTACGGGAGCCACTTACAATGCAACCGTCTTTAGCAATCCACAAAACCCTTGGCAAACTTGCACCCTTACGAATGGATCTGGAACGGTAGCAAGTAGCAATATAACGAATCTTTCATTATCGTGTAGTTTAAATACATACACTATGTCGGGTGCAGTGACAAGTAGCATTGCTCTACCAAGTGGGCTCTCCATTTCTAATGGTGTGAATACAATCAATGTACCTGCGGGAGCAACATCGACGCCACTCAATTTTGCAACACCTTTGAATAGCGGCACCGCTTACAATGTATCGATCACTGCAGAGCCAACAGGTCATGTCTGTGCAGTCACTTCCTCGTTAACTGGCTCGATTGCAGGCACAAATATAACGAATGTTGGTATCAATTGCGTCACAGGTTACCGAATTGGAAATTCCATCATTCCAAATATTCCTGCTCCTATTAATATAGGTACCTACCGGGGAAATGTGGGAGTGGTTGCAGGGGATGCAAGTAGTGGATTCGATAACGGTGCTGGTGGCACTTCCAGATTTGGGGTGATCACTGGCATCGCGTATGACGGGACTTTTGGATACATGTCAGACTTTACAAATCATGCAATAAGGAGAGTGAATACTGGCTCCAATTTCGTAAATACACCAGCTGGAAATGGAAGTGCGGGCAATGACACAGTTGTCTCAGGGTCTTCCTTGAATGGACCTGCTGGCGTTCTTACAGATGGAACATTTTTGTACGTTTCGGAATTCACAGGGAACCGAATCAAACGAATCCAGCTATCAAATGGAACGATTGTTACTCTAGCTGGCGATGATTCCGTTGTCTCGCCTAGCAATGCGTTTACCGATGGTGTCGGAACAGCCGCACGTTTTGCAGGCCCCAGAGGGATTGCGTTAGATGGAGAGAATCTTTACATTGCCGATTCAGGAAACAAAGCCATTCGTATCTTGAACATTCGGACTTTAAATGTAACGACACTTACAAACGATGTTGGTTTTTTAGATGAACCAACGGGCTTGACGATTGTAGGAAATACTATCTACTCGACAAATCCTGGAAATAGCAGAGATTGCATCACGGCCACAAACAAAACTACAGGAACAAATTCTAACTTTGCCGGAACTTGCGGAACTGCCGGATTTCGAGATGGCACAGGGGTGGGCAATGCTCGGTTCAATGATCCGACAGGAATCACAAACGATGGGGAAAATCTTTACCTAGCCGATACCGCTAACAATCGTTTGCGTAAAATCAAAATAAGAACAGGGGAGGTGACAACCATTGCAGGGAACGGTTTGACAGCGCTCATTGCTGATGTGGGGCCATATGCTTATACCACTGCTCCTCGAGCCATCACGATGGCAGGAAACACATTCGCTTTTTCCGTTGATTTTGCAGTTCGCACAGTCAATGACTTAAGTTTAGTCGCGGCATACAGGTTGAATGGAAATTCAAGAACCTTTATTTCAAATAACCACCTAACACCATCTGGTACCGCTGTTTATGGCCTCGGAAGGTTTGGGGAAACGGATGGAGCATTTGTTAATTCAACTGTTAATTTCTTAGCCGCCGATCGTTCCACGAGTGGAAACAATAATATAACCATGTCAGGTTGGTTTTTTTGGGATGGGACGGGTGGAGGCACCCAAAGGATCATTTTTTACAATGGAAATTCGGGGTCCGATGGCTCCGGACTGGAACTGAATGGCGCAAATTCACTTCAAATCATAAGGGGAGGTATAGGAGTTACTCCTGCAAACTTCGTTCTACCTGCCAATGTTTGGGTCCATTTAGCGCTCGTGATTCTGCCAGATGATACACATCGGATTTTTGTAAATGGCAAACAAGTATTTCAAGCGATCTTGGCTGGGAATTCAGTTGGAGGAGCAGTACCTCCGCCAGACCCAGACGGATTTCAGTTAGGTTCCAATGGAGCAGGTTCTAATGTTTTTCCAGGTCGTATCTCAGATGTACGTATATACAATCGACCGCTAGGCGAAGGCGAGATCGTTGCTTTGGCAAAAGATGCGGATTCCGCATTGGTGGGAGCAACTTATGCGACTCATCCTTCCGAACTATTAATGAACTTTAAATTCTTCAATTCTTTGACAGCTGGATCCCCCGTCGGTACAACTTTGTCAGATTTTGGGACCTGGTCTTGGGCTTTAGGAAAAGAGGGCTTAACAAGTAGTAGTAGCGTACGTTTGACGGCTGGTCGCTTTGAGTCAAGCTCTCTAGGTCTCCCAGGGGGAGATCATCCTAGAACCGTTTGTGCATGGGTTTACCCTGAAGATTATCCAGCACTAGGTACCCTTCGGACTGTTTTCCGATATGGTGGCACAACAGGCGATTCATCGTTCTCCCTTCGAGTTATGAATTTTGCCAACATCCATTATATCGTGTTTGGTGGAGTGGGCCCAGGAAATGATCTAGTCTTTCCTTATAAATTGAATCTCAATAGCTGGACCCACTTGTGTGGTTCGATTGATTCGAGTTCTACGGCAAGAGTATATGCGAATGGAACGATGATTCAAAGTGGAACTATTTCTTCAATCAACACATCTGGTAGCTCCATCCTCTTGATTGGGGCATTTAACACAGGTATAGATCTTTGGCTAGGCAAAATTACCGATTTCCGAATCTATTCCAAAGCTTTATCCACAACAGAGATTCGAATGATTGGAGCGCAGAATCCTTTAGGTCTGGTCGCCTATTATGACGTAAACTCGGATGCGAATGATATGAGTGGATTTGGAGCTGATGGAACGATCATAGGCTCGGTAAGCTATTCATCAGACAGACGTGGTATGCCAAATTCAGCCCTAAGCGTTGCTGGTGGTAATAATTTCATAAGAGCTCCAGACACCTTTCTTCCTCCAGGCAGAAGTCCAAGAACTCTTTGTATGTGGTATCGCGGGGAAACTACTGTCGATATGTATGGTGTTCCGTTTGGTTATGGGGACGAAAATTCGTTCAACACTGCTTTTTATATTTGGTTGCAACCGTTAGTAGCTCCAGCAATGGATACGATCCGCTTGTGGGGGGGGCCAGGATCAGGTCTGGATGCTAATTTTACGTCTGATAACTTTATCTGGAGGCATGTTTGCGGAACAAATGATGGCCAAGGAAGTGCCTCAGGTAGCCTATATGTCAACGGTCGTGTTGTTTCTTCCGGAAGTCAAAATATAACAATTGTAAGTAATGGTTTTTTACGAATTGGTTCTTTTGTAGTTTCTAGAGACTACTTTGGTAGATTGGATGACCTTATGGTATTCAATCGAGTTTTGAGTGCATCCGAAATCCGTGCCTTGAGTGGATACCATCCCATGCAAACGTCTGCCTGGAATATCAGCATTGGTTCGAGCGCTTTAAAGCTCCACCTGACAGCCGAAAGTCTTTCGAATTTAGCTCCTAGTTCGACGATTACGCAATGGCTTGACCAAAGTGGAAATCTAGGCGACTTCGTAAATGATACCAATGCACCATCATATCAAAATTCAGTAATTCCATTTAATCCGCACAGAAGCTCAAGCTCTGTTCAATTCAATAGTGCCTCAACGCAGGCACTCACACGAACCTCAGCGATTCCAGGAATTGCCTCCGATTTTTTTACGTTCTATACCGTCCTTAATCGAAATACACCTTTAGCAGTTGAGGGGGTTTTTGAAACCAATCCAGGAGCCAATGGGCTATTGATGCAATTTGACCAAGGAATCTTTCGGGCATCCAAAATTTCGGCGGCAACCATAGGTGAAAGTTCTGTTAGTGCATTTAACCAGAGCAATCGACCATATTTGATCGAAACACGATATCAATATTTGTCATCCATAAATATTGCCTCTCAAGGAACTGGAGTACAATCGGGTGGCGTTAATTTATCACAAAGTTTTGCTGGAAGTAGCGTCTATCACATTGGACGAAGTGTTTCGAATGCCACATACTTTAACGGAGATATCTCGGAAATTATATATTTCAATTCCGTTCTAAGTTCAGCCGATCGAAATTTATTACATTGCTATTTATCGCAACGTTACAACTTGCCACTGGACTCTCTATATGTTTGTGATTGAAGTTAATGAAGTGCGGTTAATGCCAGTTAGATGTTACAAATTGTTGTAGTTCCCGCGATGTTTGTCGAATGAGGCAATCATTGTTCAATCTAGGTTTCGATTCTTCTCTTTTTTAGTATTAATATTCAATATATAATTTGAAGTGATGCTTCATTTCTTTGAACTACCTGATTCGTTCGAAATGGGGGGACAACAAATGGCAACGATCTCCTCAATTTGTACCAAAATCTGCCTAAACTTTCGAATTGCTTCACTCGGATCTAATTGGTAAAATACATGTTTTCCTTGTTTTTCTCTCAGTAAAATACCAACTTCTTGCAATATTCCCAGGTGTCTTGAAATCACAGAGCGATCGATCGAGAGCCCTTCGGACAACGTTGAGATATCCGCTTTTCCTAAACGGATGACTTGTTTAAGGACGTCGATCCGGCTAGGTTCTGACAAAGCAGTTAAGAATTTAGAATCTAACACGACATCTAATGCCTCAATAGCTGACTCTTTTTTTCTTTCTGAAACGGATCGTACCTTTGTGGCCATTGCCCCATGTTTTTCCAAAAATGAGGCGAGTCTAGTACAATTCAAATTTTCAATTGACAGAAGTTTAAACAGAAAAAATAAGTGCATATGTGCGTCTAAATGCACATGAGGTACTTAAATGAACTTTGCCGATCTAACTCTGATTTTTTTAATCGCATTCTCTGGACTGGCGTTCTTTGACGGGATCGTCTTACATCTCTGGAAATACAAACTTTATGCACATATGGATACACTGTATGAACATAGATTACATACGATTCGAGCGACTCTCTTTCCCATGATACTCATAGGGTTATTTCTCTTTGATTTGAGAGGTCCTATCTTCGTAGGGGTGATAGTACTCGCCTTGATTGATTTGGTGGTTCAAGGCTTTGATATGTGGGAAGAAAAAAAGGCTAGATCTAGATTTGGAGGACTCAGTTCACTTGAATACATTTTGCATGTCGTATTGACTTCACTTCACACATCAATGTTGTTACTGTATGTATTGAGTAAACCTATCGAAGCATTCAATTCAATGGAAACGCAGGTCCTTGCTGTATCTTCCTATCAGTATTTCGTAACCATGAATCTACTTCCCGGAGCAGTAATTGTTGCGTTACTCCATTGGATTCTAATGCACTCGTATTTTAGAAAACCGAGCGGTGAGGAATTGCCATCTTCACAAGCCACCTAATCACCCACGCTCGGATCAACCGAGCGTGGCCTTTTAATTCGTATTATGCGGCCGGATTTGTCTTTGCTTTGAATAGCCCTGAGAAACTGTCTCTATAGGAATAACCTAAAAATCCATTTGCGACAGTCAGGAAAATTCCAACAGGTAGACCGGACTGGTCAAGCAGCAAATGGACAAAAAAGATATTGATGATGATCGGAGAAAGAATCACTAGAGCCATTGGCACAAAACGGTTGCTAAGGAGAGCAATGCCACAAATGAGTTCTGTAACCTTTACTAATTGCATCAAATATCCCGATGCCGCCAAACCTTCATTGAAAGTTTTCATATTTCCTGTCATTTCCGGTGGAGTGATCAGATTGAATAAAAAAGTGACCGAAGCAAAAATAAATAATGCTCCCACTAAACTACGAACGATTGTTACAGCTATTTTCATGCTACCTTCCTATAATTTTATTAGACTATTTTTGAATTTTAATTTGTGTTTCAGGAGACTTTCTATCGATCATACATTGGAAAAAAATAGGGACTGATTCATTTCCAGAGAAATCACGAGCCTTAAACTCGAGTTGGATGACATCCGAATAAGGGAACGTCTTTTCTAAGTCAAAAAGTCGGTTGGAAGCATTCCAAGTTTCAGATCCTTTTACGCGCCATAGGTAATCTTTCGTTTCTGTTAGAACATCCTTTGCATTTAAAACAATCTTCGTATTGCGAACGCAAATGGGTTTGTCATTGTCACCGATAAGATTTGGAGTTGTAGAGACGGTTAACACGGGAGCGCTTGAGTCGACAAGCCACCGCAATTCAAATTTTCGGGAAGTATTCTTAACATTGTCAGTTGCGAAGACTGTCAATGTATGTCTGCCTTCCTCTTTCGTGGGAAGAATCCAGTCTTGGCCCTGCGTGACACGAACCAATTCTCCACCATCGAATGAGATAAAAGTTTCATACACACCACTTTCTTCATCGATGGTGCGAACTTTAATCTCGTTGGTCGCTTGTGCTATTGCAATGTCTTGCCAAAATTTTGGCAAAGACTTCCAAATCAAATTAATCTTTGGAGGAGTTTTGTCTACAAACAGGTTGATTTGTTTTTCTGATTCCAAATTCCCCAGTTTGTCTTCTGCATAGTAGTGGATTTCATTCCATCCCTGATTCGGTGGAAAAATAGGCTCAGCATATTTCAGCCAAGGGTCATCGTTCCATTTAAAATGATAGATTGTACCCTCTTCTGGCGAGGACCAATTCAACTTATAATGCTCGTTAACGAAAAGTGTTCCGTCCGTGCTGAGATAGCTATGAGGCTCAGAAATCTGATTTTGTGAGAGTAGGAAAAAAGGTGTCAGGCAGATAATGAGCAGGAAGAAACGATTCATATCGTCATTTTATTTTTAAGGAGCAATTGGACAGAAAAAAACAGACTCGACCCGAAACCCAATCCTTCAATCATCGTGAGAAGATGCTCTCGGTAGGGAACGACATTGTAGAAAATGAGCGAATTCGTGAGCTCTTAGAAAAACATGGAGATCGTTTTTTAAAACGGGTCTTCACTGAGGAAGAAGTCGCCTATTGCCATTCCCACAAAGATCCAGTTCCCTTTTTAGCGGGTCGTTTTGCTTGCAAGGAAGCGGTCATCAAAGCCCTGTCCCTTGGACCAGGCGAGGTGCTCGATATGAAAGAGATTGAACTTGCGGGCACAGGATTTGGGAAAAAAACGCTCGTCATCCACGGGAAAACTGAAAAATTTTTCAAAGCAAAAGGATTTACCAGCAGTTCGGTATCGATCAGTCATGCTGATCATTATTCAACCGCTGTTGTGATTTTATACCAGGAGAAACCATGATCGTATCTGACAAAATGAAGCAAGTCGTCGCACTTTATAACCAAGGGCTATCCATGTACAAAGATCGTAAATTCAAAGAAGCAAAAGAAGTATTCCAAAAGGCACTCCAGCTTGAGCCGAATGATGGACCATCGGCTCTTTACATTGAAAGATGTGATGACTATATCGCAGATCCGCCCCCAGAAGATTGGGACGGCGTTTACAATATGAAAACAAAATAGAAACATATGACAAAAAAAAACAATCAACCTATCGTCACCGAACATGGCGTCATTGCCACAATTTTTGGAAAAGAAACTGCATTTAACGGAACTTTGGTGTTTAAAAAGCCATTACAGATCTCGGGTGAGTTCGTTGGTGAAATCATTTCTGATGGTTACCTCGTAGTAAGCGAAGGCGCTCGAGTCAGGGCAAATATCAAAGCAGGGACTGTCGTTGTGGGTGGAACCATCGTTGGCAATGTGACTGCAACACAAAGATTGGAAATGCTGGCATCTGGCAAAGTCCAAGGCAATATCCGAACCGCCAAACTTCAAATCGCTGATGGTGTCGTCTTTGACGGCAACTGCGAAATGATACAAGGCGAAGAAGCCTAAGGTGCTCAAAGACCAGATCGTTGTCATTACTGGGGCGACTGACGGTATTGGCAAAGTTGCCGCTCGCGAACTATTTAAGAAAGGATACTCACTTGCGCTAGTTGGTCGCAACCAATCCAAGTTGAATGCAGTCAAATCAGAGTTAGATGGGCTTGCATCTGGCAATTCGATTCAGTTGTTTCAAGCGGATCTCTCGCTTGTATCTGAAACCCATCGCATTGGTCTTGAGATAGCAAAAGTTTATCCGAAAATTTACTCCTTGTTAAACAATGCAGGAGCTTTCTTTTCAGAAAGAGCCATCACATCCGAAGGTCTGGAATCCACATTTGCACTCAATCACCTAAATTATTTTGTTTTGGCACATAACCTCTTGCCTTCTTTAGAAAAATTTGGCAAATCACGTATTGTCAATGTCGCCTCCCGCGCACATAAGGGTGTATCATTGGACTTTTCAAATCTCCAAGGTGAAACTGCTTATTCAGGCTGGAAACAATACCAGAGATCAAAACTGATGAATATCTATTTTAGTTATTCTTTGAGTGAGCGCTTGAAGGACAAAGGAATCTCAGTAAACTGTTTGCATCCTGGTTTTGTAAAAACCAAGTTTGGTCACAATAATCTTGGTCTTGCAAAACATTTAATCAACTTGGGTCAAAATCTGTTTGCGATCAATGAAGATAAGGGAGCGGAAACTTCGATCTTTCTTGTTTCCTCGCCCGAAGTTGACGGAATAACAGGAAAATACTTTGACGAGTGTAAGGAAGTCAAAAGCTCTAAAGAATCTTATGACCGTAAGGCGGAAAAAACTTTATGGGATCATTCTGAAAAATTAATTGCGAGTTTAAAATGACCTACATTCACCAAACAAATCCCATCGCGATCCCCGTCCCCGGTGGAAAAACCATAGATGAACATTTCGGTATCCCTTCCACCGGGGAACCTTCTATGTCTGTGGCACATATGATCGCACCTCCAGGTTGGGGTGAGCCATTCCAAACGCCATCCTTCGATGAGTATACGCTAATGGTTCGCGGAGAAAAACAAATCGAGATCGATGGAAAGATTATCATTCTGAAAGCCGGTGAATCTTTGAAGGTTGAAAAGGGAACCAGAGTTCGATATTCAAATCCGTTTTCAGTTGACGCGGAGTATTGGTCCATTTGTCATCCGGCATTTTCCATTGACCAAGTGAATCGAGAAGACGTTTAGTGAAGCTTTTACTAACTTACGTTCTATTTTTCCTCAATCTATTTTGGTTGGTTCCTCTTATATATCCGCTCTTATTGCTAAAATTACTGCCAATCAGAGCCATTCGGGCTTTTGCCGATCGTAATTTAGTTTCGATCGGTGAGATTTGGATCCAAAACAATTATCGCATATCCGTACTTATGTATGGAATTACCTTTGATGTTCGTGGTTTAGATCATCCAGAGATTTCACCTAGCAAATCTTATTTGATCGTCTCCAATCATCAATCATTTGCTGACGTCTACGTGATCCAATCAGTTTTGAATCGAAAGGTTCCATTTATCCGTTTTTTTATCAAAAGCTCCCTTAAATACATTCCTATCCTTGGTCAAGCCTGGGTCGGCTTAGATTTTCCTTTTGTGAGAAGGAGTAAAAAAGCAGACCTGATTAAAAATCCAGAACTCGCCAACAAGGACTTAGAGAGTGTGCGTGAGGTTTGCCAGAAATTCAAAGAAATTCCATTTTGTATTTTAAACTTTGTAGAGGGACATCGCAGAACAAAAGAGCGGATGGCAAAAATTGCCAAAAAAAATCCTTACAAGTATTTGATGCGAGCTCATAGTGGTGGCATTTCCGTTGTAGCCACTGAATTGAAAGAACAGTTGCATGGCGTACTGGATCTCACCATTATTTATCCAAACGATCAATCCTCATTCTATGATCTGATGAAAGGGGATGTCCGAGGGATTCGAGTAGACGTTGAATTTATACCAATTGCAGAAGTGCCTGTAGAAGATAATGCTAGCTATGCGGCAATGTCAAAAAAGATGAAACGATGGATTGATGAGAGATGGCAAAAGAAAGATGCCATCCTCACTAGTGAGTTTGGCTCTTAGTCCTTAAGCTTACCTTTATATATTTGTTTGAAATTTTCAAAGCGTGGTAGAGAGACATTGACCACGTAAGACTGTCTAGGATTCTTCCGAATAAAATCTTGGTGGTAACCTTCCGCTTGGTAAAAAGCGTCCAATCGTTTTATCTCTGTTACTAAAGGTGCACGATACATTTTACTCTTAGTTGTTTCTGCAAATATAGTTTCTGCGATCTTTTTTTCTGAATCTGTCAGATAAAATAAAATCGATCGATAGGAAGAGCCCGAATCAGGCCCCTGTCTGTCCTTTGTAGTCGGGTCATGAGAAGCAAAAAAAACACGACATAGCTCTTCGTAGGTGACCACTTTAGGATCGTAAATGACAAAAACAGTTTCCGCGTGGCCTGTGGTCTCCGTATTGACAGAGTTATACGTAGGATCTGAAGTGGTTCCGCCCGCATAACCTGAGATTGCCTCATCTACTCCGACGACGGCTTCAAATATATGTTCAGAACACCAAAAACAGCCCTCAGCAAAGGCGGCTATCGCTTTGCCCTTTGGTGCTTGCAACGGGAGAGCGCGGACGTCCGAATTTTTTTCGGAGAAGGCAGAACAATGGACAAATAGAAGGATCGACGGGATTAAAAATAACACTCTCATAACGCTTTTTTAGACAAAAAAAATGGAGGCAATGGCACAAAAATAGAGCTATATGATTGACAAGTATATGTATGTATAGTAGTTTGTGTTTAGGCTTTCCAAACCATTTTGATCGGTGAGAGTCCATAGGAGCGAACGCTTCTGTGGATTTCTCCCTTTTTTTTAAGCAGACAAATTGGAGGCATGACTCATCCTCACATTCGAGAAGTGTAAAAGGTAGGTCATCCGGATGGACATGGATAAGTCAGAAAACGTATTTGGCGAAGAGCTACAGCCTTGCTCTGCAAACCCATTGACTGGCTTCTTTCGCGATGCATGTTGTAATACTTCAGATGAGGACTTTGGCTCCCATACCGTTTGTGTCATCGCCACGGAAGCCTTTTTGCTTTCGCAAAAATCATCAGGAAACGACCTGATGACTCCCCGCCCTGAATATGGATTTGATGGAGTCAAACCTGGGGATCGTTGGTGTTTGTGTGCGAGCAGATGGCTCGAGGCGTATCGCAATGGAGTGGCTCCACTCGTAGCCCTAGACTCCACTCACAAACGTGCATTGGAAATCATCCCCCTCGAAACACTGGAACGATTTGCCTATGAGGGGGAAGCGATCTAAGTTAACTTTTTACTTCGGCAGTCCATCTACGAAGGAACGTGTATGTTTGGATGTCCGTTGCAAAAGCTCTGCTAGGATCTTGTGGATCGGATGGCTCTCTTCATACAACTTTTCAAACTTGTCGATTCCCAAATGTTCTAAACCTAAATCCGTGGCATCCGCTGTCTCATAGGACTCTCGTGAGATCGTATTTCGTATAGATTCAAATGTCACAGGTATTGAGTCGACTGCCGGATCCATAGATTGGATGGCTTTATAGACTGTATGGTCTGTTTGGCGGCCGTGCAATATTTCTTTAATGAGATAGTATTGGTATTCTTCAATTAATGTGTGTCTGGCGCTTACGTCATCGATTCGTTTGTTCTTTTGGGAGGGTAGGCCTATCGTTGCCAGCACTTGAACCCAAATTCGATTCCCTGTACCCACTCTTGGTAATACGGAAGAGTGGTAGGGCTGTGTTAAATCCTGCAAGTAATGCAATGCCCAGCCTGCAAACCGGTAGCCCCAATACGGATGACCCGTACGAAATGCATGTTCGGAAAGTTTTGTAAACTGATAGATCCTGTATTCTGGGAAAGTTCGTTTGATAAATCCAGCCAGGGTATAGACAATCCCTGATTCATGATAGAATCCCATATGAAATGGTGCTTGTGAAGAGTATTCGTAGATAGGATTTCCAAAGGATTGTTCCCCAAATTGATAGAGCTTTCCTACTTCCGATCCACTATCCGAAAAAAGATAAAGATCCAAATCATAATCCGGCTCATCCACGGCAGTCACAAGGATATCAATCGGCGAAACCAAACTTCCACTGCTAAGAGGTCTGAAGGTTTCATTTACCAATTTCCCTTTATCATTTAACGTAGTGATAGTTGGTAAAAGAGAGGAGGGGGAGGTCGCTTTTACATTCACAACTTGCGTATACAGAGAGGCTTTGTGGTTTGGATTGACTCGAATCGCTCGGTAAAACGAATTGATAACATTAGACGCATTTACACTCTCAGGTGTGAATATGAGATCTGGCGACGGCTTTGGGCAATGGGGGAGTTTTTCTGCGACGAAAGAATCGATCTCTGCAAGAACTTCTGACAGTGTCGCCTTTTCTTTTAATAGATATGACTCCAAGGATTCGACTTTTACTTTTTTGGGAGCATTATTTTTCCAATGATCATTTAATATGATATATGTGATACCTGCATGATTGTTCCAAGCAATGAGTGGTGACAGAACAAAGGTTAGTATGAGAAAGATAGTGATTGCGGTGTTGTGTTTCATTTTGGTTCCAGGAATGTTTTTCCGTTCCATAGTTTAGTTGTGATGGAATATTCGTTTATTGTGACATCATCCGTATCGTAACTTCTTGTGATCTCGAGAATAGTGTTTACAGGACTTTTGTATTCCTTGCGATCAATGGTGGGATCGGCAGTTAACACTTGACCAGGAAAAACTAGCCATGTCTCTGAGCAAGAAGGAGGGTCACACCCACCAGGGAACCATTCATAAAATGTTTTGAGTTTACCTTTTGCATCAATTAAAAATATGGTCTCTTCTGGTTGCGCGTATTCAATTTCAGAAAATACTAAATAACGAAAACCGAATAGAATGCCAGGGCTTGGAGAAAAGAGAGATCCTTTATAAGATTTGAAAGCCCAGTCTTCGTTAGAAACAGGTCCGGGTTCAAAGGTAAGGCTGGAGATAACTTTATTTTCTTTTAAAACTTTGAGTTCTAATTTTTTACTTTTTACACCATTGTTTCGAATCAGAATCAAAAACTTTTCTTGTTGGGTGAAACCGTCGGCAAGCAGGCCACCCCAGATATAACCTGTTTGATTGTTTGTCTGAATTTGATACCAATACTCCTTTGAAGTGCCTTGGGTAAAAATAACCTTTGTTTTTTTTACAATTTTCACCTTCTCACCTGGCTGTAGTTTGGTGAGAATATCTGCCTGGACATTTGAGTCCTTGCGCACGTTGACATTTTCCGCAAATACGTGGTAGGTTCCTCCTTCCTTCTTTTCTGGAAGTACTTGATCCCAATGATTCTGGGCAAGTAAGTTGGAATGCAGGAGAAACGCAAGAAGCAGGCTAAATAGACGGAAAGTCATGCAATGACGCTATCTACTTTCAATTTTGGGTCAATAAAAAAGTGCTTTTCACCGGATTGGTTTTTTTTTCTTCCCTTACTATCCGAAAATAGGAGTATAGAGTCAGGTTTGCCATGGCATTTGTATACAAAGAACTAAAAGCTTTCTCCCCTAAGGAAAATCTGCGTGTTGATGAAACATTTAAATTCGCAGGCGGCGGTATCCAAGTGGAAGATACCCTTGCAGAGTTGGAAGGGGAAACTCATGACCCAAATTTTGCACCAGGAACTGGTTTTCTCAATTTTAGAACGAAGGCTCATATTACTGCCGGTCTAGTCCCCGTCAATTCTCCTGCTGGGACCGAATACATACTCGTTGCCAATCATAAAGGTGAAGTCATACTTTTGCAATTATTGGAAGAGAAGGTAAATGCGGTTTGGAATCTAACGATTCCGGGGGCCATTTATCGAACACCCATCATCATCGGAGAAAGTGCCTTTATTGTTACAAAACAAGGATTGGTTGTTGCAATCTCCATACAATTTGATGAACAAGGCAAACCGATTCCAGGAAAAATCATTTGGCAAAGAAGTATCGGACTCACTGTCTTCTCCAAACTATTAACTACGGGTAGAATTCTGATCGTTGCAACGATCAATGGAATCCATGCTTATGATTGTTATATTTCTGGTGAGGGAGAAACGGGAACTTTTGGCAAAAAAGTTTGGGAACATCGATTGGAAGGACTAGTTTCTTCTCCCGCTATCGATGGCAGTACTCTTTTTATCGGGAGCGAAGACAAACATTTGCATGCACTTCGGTATGGTGGAGAAGGTGCCAATACTTTATGGTCTTATAAAACGGAAGGGGCAATCCGCTCTAAGCCTTGTATTTCGATTAAAGGCAATTTTGTAGTTGTTGGTTCGTTAGATGGTTTTGTATATTGTTTCGACCGTGTAACCGGACAAGTGATTTGGTCATTCCCTGCGCGTAGTGCGATTCACTCTGATGTTGTTTCTTATGTCATTGGCAATGATGAATTCTTTTTGTTTGGCAATGATGATGGAAACTTTTTTTGTTTGAATGCTTTTGGAAAACAGCAGTGGGCATTTAAAACAAATGGCCGAATCAGAAGTGAAGCGATTGTGAGTGGTGATTATGTATATTTTGGTTCGGAAGACAACCATTTGTACGGAGTTCAAATTATTACTGGAAAACTCCATTTAAAATACAATACAGACGGCAATTTAAATGGTAAACCGGCTATTTTTAGCAACCGTTTGTATGTCGGTTCGACTGATTCCTTTGTTCACGGTGTTTATATTTAGTGGAGTGACCTATGTTCCTATTACAATTAATGAATCCATATTCAATCGATCAGATCAAGGCTCTCGAAGACCGAGTTAATACATACGAAACCTGGGTGTTTTTTCTGGTCTTCGTTGCGGCAATTCTTGCATTGACTGCTGTGATGCAGAGGCTAACGATCGTAAAACTTAGATCAAATGATACATCGAAAGTCAAATATTATCACAAAAAAATTGAAAAGGATAATGAGGAAGAAAAGGCAGAACCCGATGATACTCTTCTACCAACTGTAAATACAATCACTCAAACAGTTCCAATAGCCACAAATGAAAATCTTCCAAAACCAAAAGACCTTCCAGATCCCGGTCTGATTTACAAGTATGTGATCAGCGGTGACCCAGCCGAAAAAATCATTACCATCGGTCAAAAAGAAGGAACGATTAAAACATATTCTACTGAGATCACAGACCACCATTTAACGATTATGATCCGAGCATTGGACGCCGCTAGGGGTAAGGACATCTATGACCTTCCGGATCGGATTACTGAGGCCTATGTTTTGGATTTCCGGAGAGAAGGTAAAGTACTCATCGTTCATCCCAATTCCAAAGAAGTGAAAGAGATGGGAGCCCGCGAACGCATCTATCTTCAGGACACTCCAGATGAATCTGGAGACTTAAATTATCCTACACTTGAGCCGAACCAGCCAATTCGGTTCCGATTGGGTGATAGATTGAACCAGGATGGAAAATTTCGTGCCGGTTACTTTGAATTTCACTTGTACACAAAGGATGTGGAAACAAAAACCAAAGCGGGCATTGTCAAAATCGAAAAACAGTTCTTCTTAAGGCTATTTAAAATTTATCCAGGTTATGATACCGCAAAACAAAACGCAGATGGTTTGTTCCCGATGATAGATCCATTTGCGAAGGCTTAATATGGCAAATGTACAAGCATCGATCCAACGAGTTTTAGCGGGAGACAAACCTGCAGTACGAAAGTCGCTCATCATTGGTGTGGGTGGTTCTGGGATGAAAGGTGTTCTATCCGTTAAAAAATGGATGGAATCAAGTTTACCGAATGAGGCTTTCCGTTATCTGCGCTTTGTTGGGATCGATACCACGGATATCGAAACTAGCATTGAAGCCAAGGGAGCGAAGTATCGCTTCCCTTCCAATCAGTTCTTCCAAGAAGAAAGCCGAATGCTTTACATACCGTCTCCGACTCCCGCCGAACTTTCATTAGATTTTTTACGCGAAAAATACCAAAACGATCCCGCATTCAAATGGTTGCCCAACCCAGATGTTTATGATATTTCTACTCGGGCAGGTCAGGGAGCAAATCAAACTAGACCGCTTGGCAGGCTTGCATTCTTTTATAATGAAAATCTAATACGTGAAACGCTGATCAAAGAACGCGACCGCTTGGCTTCTTTTTCTACAAATCCAAAATACTTCCAATTATTGGATGTAAAGGAGGAAGATAAAAAAGAAGAAGTAATCAAGTTTGAAATCCAAAAGGGTGTAAGTAAATATTACTTTAAAGATAAAATTGGTGTGGGTCGTCAGTTTCTATCGCTCGATCCTGATTCAACGGCGCGTGCAATCCTTGCCCCACAATCAGAAAAACCACTCACTATCGATTCATTTCCGTTAGATGAAAATGGATATTATTTTGAAGTGAATCCTACTCATTTTCATGGACAGACTTTCACATTTAAAGCAACTCATCTCAAAAGTTCTGCACAAATTTCTATCTTCCTAACCTGTTCGATCGTGGGTGGAACTGGGAATGGTATGATCTTAGATCTTGCCGCAATGGTAAAAGATATCTTCAAAGATTTTTGGCCTACACCGCGCATTTATTGTATATTAGTTTTACCCGCGGCATTTCAAAAAGTCGTTTATAATCGAAATGCGAGAGCCAATGCCTATGCGGCACTAAAAGAGATCGATTATTTTATGAGTGGTAATGCATTTAAGGCAACCTATCCTGGAGGAAGGGAAGTCGTTGTAAATGACCAGATCATAGACAACGGTATGATGTATCTACTCGACATTGAGAACATGGCATCGAATGCCTTACAAGGTAGAGACCAAGTCCAGGAATTGACCGGTCAGTTTATATCAACATTTGTTGCCTCCACTGTTGGAGGAGCCATCGAAGAGCGAATGGTAAATGATTCCACGCGTGTATCCGTCTATCTTCCAAAAGACGAAACTTCCAAACGAAAGGCATGTTATAATTCTTTCGGCATTTCGCGAGTTGTATACCCAGTTGATAAAATGGCACAATTAGGATATAAAATAACGGCCGTTAAGCTAATTGAAAACTTTCTAAAAGAAATCACTCCTAAATTATTACTTGAGACGATTGGGGATTTGAATCGAGGACTTGTTCGTGCCATACGATTGAATTGTTTGTCTTTTTTTGAGAGACTCTATCCTGATTACGAATTGGATATGGGAGTAGAGTTCAAATCATACAAGACGCGATTGGAACAATTTATCCAAAAAAAAGATGCTCGTGGAGCGGTAAGTCTTTTAGAAACGTTAGCCCGTGATTATGGCCCTGAAGAACAGGAAAAAATCAAAAATAATTTTCTGGCAAGGATCAACAAACGAGCCTTACTTGAGAACGAAAAGCTGAAAAGTATCCTCACAGAAGAAATTCATAAATACATTAATGATCCTATGCGGGGTTTTCTCTTTGCTGAAGCGATTATCAATTTAATATTAGAAAAGTTGGAACTATATCAAAAAAAGTTTTATAAGGAAAAAGTCGGTCTTTCAAGGTATTCAGTAGAGGATTTTTCGAAGTGTATCGAGGCATGTGAAAAACAAGGGTTAGCTCAACCTGAAACTTTTACTCAATTTATTACGATGCAAGATTTTAACTACCGACAATTGGTTTTTGAATCGATGCTTACTGCGGCTGAAGCTTTTGTTCGAGATTTAAAAGCTTCGTTGTTTGAAATTAAAAACAAAGAGATTGTGATTCTCAAAGAAAAACTTTTGGAACTTAAGAAGAACTTAGATTCTGAGATCCAAGATGGTAAGTTCGAAATTTTGGAAAAAAAGAATCCGCTTTTTTTCTATCTGATCAATCCTGAAGAAATCGATCTTTTTCTAAAGAAATACTTTTATACAAGACTTTCTATCGAAGACCTCTCCAACGAAATCAATTTTCTAAAAATGGATAGAGAAGATGACGCCATTCAAATTTTAACCACGCATCTCATTGCAACACGTGGTTTAAAAATTTTAGAAAAAAAACAAGATGAGATTATGGAACTTCTAAAATCAACCTATCCTCATCTACTTGATAAAAAAGGTGACGAGGTTAAAGCGGCGCTTGCGGCTGAAGAAAACCAAAGTGAAGATAAGTTAGAGGTTTCCGATGCCACTCAAACGAAGATAGAGATTGAAAATATAAGATCAAAGTTATTTCAAATCATATATGGCAAACTCCAAGGTTTTAACTTTGAATCTATTTCTATTAAACAAGTTTTGGAAGAAAAGAAGATCACCTTAAAGAAGTTATTTGAAAAGTTGGACATGTATTCTAGGCCTTATATAAAAATAGATGCGAATGGCACAGATTCGATGGAATACTACCGAACTGTTACGAATTTCCCGCTCAACACATATGAGGAAGGTGAAAGCGCTGATGGTGCTCAAGCCAACGATCTTCCAACACGGATGGATCACTACACAAAAAGGTCCAATTCGATTCCAGATATCAGTGTCGAAACGTTTGAGGCTCCAACTGTTTGTAAACCCTATGAGATGATTTCCATTGGAATTATGCTAGGCTACCCGATCTTCAAAATTGCAAGTTTGAACGAATCCGTAAAAGATTATCATGCACTAATGTCAGAAAGAAGCCATCCATTGCACTGCTTCAATCATCCAACAGAAGATGCAAAGTACTTTCCAGATCCGATGAGAACTTTGAATTATTTGAATCCCGCAAGATTATGGAATGGATTGATTGCCTATGGGATTTTGATTCCAGGTAACGATGGTTATGTTTATGAACCAAAATTCTCTGATCGACTGAAAGAAATGCAGGCGAAAGAGGATTATAAAGGTATCGTATTACGAGTAGAAAAGCAGATATTAGGTGAGGGAGGTTTCGAAAAGATATCTCCAAAATCTCTCGTGTTTGCCATACACTCATTTGCGATGCTTGCAAAAACAAAGTCTGGTAAATTTGGTTTTCGCAAGGATGTAGCTCATATCATTGCTGATATTCTCGATGGAGATGGAACAGGTGAGAGAGCAGACGAAAAAGGAATATCAAAGGAAGCATATATCTCGCAGTATCTGAAAACTCCTGAATTTGAATCGATGGACAAATTGGGTGAATTTTTAACGAAAGGAGATCCGAAAGTAAAGGGATTCTTTGTTTCGGAAATTCAAAATATCATCAAACGGACAAAGGGTGTGGAAGAGGCAGGAGCCTCTGTATCCCTGCCGAAAAATAAAATCCAGGCGACAGTGCTTCCAACATTTAAAGATCAATATAAGTTCTATGAATATTTTGAAAAATACGGATCTCTTGAATGGCAAAATGTTCTAAAAAATGAAATTGTGAGTCGTTTGGCAGAAAAACTTTCCTCGTATGAATTTCGTATGGATTATGATCCGACCTTACTTGATCGAAAAAAGATCCAAGAATTTTTAGATAAAGAAAAAACAAATCTACCAGAAGTTACCGTTTGGGAAACAGCAGTTGAGAATAAAATCATAAAGTAATATCAATGAAAATTTTTAACTTGAATGATCCATTTTACAAAGTTGTTTTTTTATATTTCATTTTTGTTTCTTCCGTAACAGCAGGAGACATCACCGACTATCACAAAGAAACTTTCGGCAAAGTTGAATACAACAAATATGGCATCGCTTCCATTGCGACGGAAAAGGGTTGGTTTGCCATTGATAGAAAGAAGAATATTCTGCTCCAAATATTTATCTATGATAACGGCCCTGATTATATCAGCGAAGGTTTGTTTCGGTTTGTAGAAAATGGGAAAATGGGATTTGCCAATCCAAAGGGAAAAGTTGTGATCCCTGCCGCCTATGATTTTGTCTGGCCATTTGAAAACGGAAAGGCTCAGGTATGTAATGGATGTGAGTTTAAAAAAGTCGACGAACACACTGCACTAGTGCCTAATGTGGGAACTTTCTTTTATATCAACAAAAAAGGGAAAGTGATTAAAGTAAAAGATTGAATCTTGAAGTAACTGCAGTTAAAGGCAGTCACTTCACAGTTATCAAATAATAGACTAAGCTTCTTGGGATTTGCCTTCTTGTGCATACCAGTATACGAGAACGAAAACCCCAATCACAGTGAGTGCAATCAACTGCCACCAGCCACTCTTTCCAAGGTCATGCAAACGTCTTGTTGCAACTGCAATAGATGGCAAGAAAGTAGCTAAAGAGAAAATAGATCCCGCAATCGGGTGAATTTGGTTCAAAATTCCACTTGCAATGAATGTAAATAGTACAAACCACCAAAATTCGGGTCGTTGTGCTGTGCCCTTGAAATCAGCATACTTTTGAAGGCAAGTTTTGATTGCGTCTTGAAAATTCATAAATTTTTTTCCGTCCTTTTGTTACGTTTACTAGAACTAACGAAGCAGAATTAAACTCACTATTTCTAATCTGTAAAGAAAAAAATACGAAAGAATGTAGAAAAATGACTTGTTGACAAGATATGTTTTGAGAGGTAATTTTTATCCATGCGTTTACTGCTTTTACTTGGATGTCTCTTTACTTACTCATTGTTTGGTGACAAGGCAACTCAGGAGTGTGCTGTTCAATGTCGCGCAAAGGGATACCAATACCATTATTGTGAAATGAAATGTAAAAATGGAAAATTCACCAATGACGATCACCGAGATTTAACCCATGCGCCCTTAGAAGGGGATTTGGATATCAAGTGCATGAACCAATGCACAAAAGAAGGTAAGTCCTATTCTGTTTGTGAACCAAAATGTAGGTATTGATTTTTTCTTGCAAAAAGGATTTAATCGTTTTAAATCGCCGAAGCATAAGGAGAATTATATGAAGAAAAATCTAATTAGTTTGATTTTGGTGGTAGGGGCACTTTTTATATTGAATTGTTCTGGAGGAATGACTCCTCCAGATCCGAAACGTGTTGGTTGTGAACAGTCTTGCGGCGTTGTCGCAGAAAAAGCAGTTAAGACATGTAAGGATCAAAAAAAGTCTGATTTGATTTGCCAAGAAGCTGGAAAGGCCGCAGAACTTAAATGTGTCGACGAGTGTATGGCTAAGTAGTAAAAACATTTTAGGGTCCTTTCATTTGAATCGTTTCGCTTTCATTGAAAGGGCTGTCTTATTTTAGATTCGTTACAACTTTATTTTCGCTTTAAGGAGATTTCTATCTTCCTTTGAAGAATATTTGAGGGAGTTGTCGATGATCTCCGATGTTAGATGAGATTTTTGAACATTTAGAAATTTAACCACAAAGTCTTTATCAAACTTTGAGATCTCCCGTAAAACCCACCCAACAGCCGTCTTTGAAAATCTCTCTGGTCTTTGGATCAGAGTAATCATATGCTGATTCATTTGCGTCACATGTTTTTCTAGATTTTTTGTTTGTGCAAAAGGAACGAGCGCTGCCCTTGCATGCCAAAGGTATTTCATTTCGCTCCAAGATAAAATTCGTTGTAACGTAGATTTGTTGCCGTTATCGACAAGTGGAGTGAGCAATTTCACGCAAAGCCAATCACAAGTATTCCAATCAAAGATAAGTTTGTCTTGGAATATGGATTCCGTCCAAGCTAGTAGCTGATCCGACTCTAAACGCTGTAAATTCAATTCAAGTAATACGATCGCTGCCAATTTGTCTTCAGCGATCGGACTTTGCATCAATTTACGACTCTCTTCGAAAAGAATCTCCGAAGTAGGTGTCGGCAATGATTTGAATTCTTTTTTGAGAATGGCTCTAATCTTCGGTATGCCTACACCTACAAACTCGATTTCATTTTTTAGATAATTGTTCCAAAAGCGTTTCGACTTAGCATCTGTTGCTTTGCGAATTTCAGTTTGTATCCATTGGGCGAGCTCAGTCTTCATTTACATTTCTCCTTGAAAAGTTGTTGAATTGGGAGATGTTTCGGGATACCTTCGATGTTATGGAAGCCATACAATATCTTTCTAATGAGTACATTGAAAAAAGTCTACTCCTATCAGTCACAGAAAGATTGGAATTTTTGGAAGAATATCGATTGCTATTACCGGAATCCTTATTTGAAGAAAGACGGAACAGATATATTGAAAATTGGAATGCAACAAACTGATTTCCCTCGATTTTTTGAAACCTGTTAATTAATTTATGTTTCTTAAAAAAATTCAGGATTTATTTTCAAAAGAAGATATTCCATTTGCCGTAGTCGGTGGTTATGCGGTAGCAATTCACGGTGTTGCAAGAGGAACGTTCGATTTAGATATAATCACTCAATTGGATGAAGAGAACTTATTAAGAATAGAAGCTGCACTTCAATCTATCAATTATAAATCGACTATACCAATCTCCGCGAAAGAATTGGCAAACAATCTCGAACATTATAAAATGGTAAAGCATCTAGTCGCTTGGAACTTTGTGAATTTAGCTAGACAAAGGGAAAGTTTAGATATTCTCATCACCGAGGACATTCGAGATTGTGCTATTTTTCAAGCACAGACTGATTTCGGAAAACTTCCTGTCATCAGCATTGAAGATTTAATCCGGATTAAATCCAAAACACAGAGATCGCAGGATGTTGAAGACGTGATCGCACTTAGAAAAATTCAGGAAAAGCAAGGGAACTCGGAAAAATAAAAAAGCCCGAAGAATCACTCCTTCAGGCTTTTAACTTTTACTGCCGCTTAATTTGGGTTAAGTGGTAAATTTTGTTTACGGTCTTTCTACGATCATCGATCCAGCTATCCCGCCATGTGCACAAGCAGTCACTAGAACTTTTTTCACATCTTTGTTTTCATGGAAATCCATGATCGCATTGTGAAGAAGTCTCACACCTGTTGCACCAAATGGGTGTCCGATGGCGATCGATCCACCGTTCGGATTGATCTTCTTTGCATCAAAATTCTTTTCCCAGTCAAAGCCAGTTTTGATTTTGATTTCTTCAAGAGCCGCTACCGCAGTTGCTGCGAATGCTTCGTGGATTTCGATCACATCCATGTTTTCGATTTTGTCGCCCACTTCTTCAAGCAGACCGAGTGTCGCTTCTGCTTGTCCAAGACCCATAAGGTTCGGGTGAACGCCTTTCATTTTGAAACCAGTAACGAAAGCTTCTGCTTTGAGACCGAGTTTTTTTGCAGCTTCTTCCGATGCGACGATGATTCCAGCCGCTCCATCAGAACGTGGGCTTGCGTTGAAAATAGATACGGTCGGGCCGTGAGACTTTTTCAAGTCTTTGCCATACTTAGCTTTCCAAGCATCAAACTTCATGCCAGGATTATCAAACATAAGCATAGCTCGTCCCATACGAGTTGGGTTTTTTACAAGACCTTCGCGCAGTAGAACTGCTTCGTCAGCTTCTAACATATTGCCTTCATCGTCTTTCACAGGCATGATATATGGTTTGTAACGACCTTCACCAGTCGCTTCAAATGCACGTTTGAATGATTCATAAGCAACTTTGTCTTGTGTTTCACGAGGGATGGCATAGTTTTGAGCCAAGATTTCTGCAGTGACTTGCATACCATAGCTAGTCTCTCCATCACCAAGTCCGTCTTCCAAAGTGTCTCTCACTTCTACGCCTTCAGGAAGTTCATTTGGAAGAACTTTTAAAAGGGATTCAAGGCTGTTTGTTTTTTTGTTCAAACGTGCGTTTTTTACTACGAAAGGCATAGATGTCTGTGATTCTTCACCAATCACAAGATATACGCTACCTTCACCTAGCATAATGCGTCGGCTAGCTTCCGCAACGGCTTCCAAGCCCGATACACAGTTGTTTGCAACTGTTAGGCATGGTATGTCAAGAGGAAGGTTCATGAGGTTTGCAATGACGCGAGCAGAATTCGGTGCATTCGCAAAACCTTCGCCTACGATGACTCCGTCAATGTCAGCTGGCTTTAAGCCACTGCGTTTCATCACTTCTTCTCCAACTAGTTTACCTAAGTGGTGGCCGGCGTATCCTGCGAGTGCTTTTCCGATCTGTGCGAAAGGAGTTCTTGCTGGGCTTGAGAGAACGATTTTTTGGGTTACTTTCATGTTTTTGTTCCTTTTCTTGGCTTCTTACGACTACTTTGCTAACCACTTCATCATAGAACGAAGTTTGGTCCCAACTGCTTCAATTGGGTGAGCGGCGTTTTGCTCTTTCAATTTTTTATATTCAGGGTAACCCGCTTTTGTATCTGCCATCCAACGTTTTGCAAAGGCAGCACCTTTGTCTTTTTGGATGTCATTTAATACTTCTTTCATGCGAGCCTTGACACCGGCATCGATGATACGTGGACCACTTACATAGTCACCATACTCGGCTGTGTCGGAAATAGAAAAGCGCATACGTGCAAGTCCACCCTCATAAATGAGGTCGGTAATGAGTTTTACTTCATGCAAGCATTCAAAGTAAGCGATCTCAGGATCGTAACCTGCTTCTGTCAATGTTTCGAAACCTTTCATGATGAGGTTTGCAACACCACCACAAAGTACAACTTGTTCGCCAAAGAGGTCTGTCTCTGTTTCCTCACGGAAAGATGTTTCGAGAATGCCTGCGCGTCCACCACCTACACCCGCCGCGTGAGCGAGAGCTCGTGATTTTGCAGATCCAGTCGCATCTTGATAAACCGCGATGAGGCAAGGAACCCCGCCACCTTCTGTAAAGACTCGGCGTACTAAATGTCCAGGACCTTTCGGTGCCACCATATAAACATCTACGTTTTTCGGAGGGAGGATGAGATCATAATGGATGTTAAATCCGTGAGAGAAAACAAGAGCCTTGCCTTCTGTCAAATGTGGCTCGATCTCTTTTTTATACATATCTGCTTGGATGGTGTCTGGGGCCAAGATCTGGATGATGTCTGCTTTTTTTGCGGCTTCTGCCACAGAAAGAACTTCGAAGCCTGCTTCTTTTGCTTCTGCTACCGATTTGGAGCCGTCACGAAGTCCAATGATGACCTTGAGGCCAGTGTCTTTCATGTTTTGAGCTTGGGCGTGGCCCTGGCTTCCGTAGCCAATGACCGCGATGGTTTTGCCTTTGAGGATGTTTAGATCGCAACTGTCGTCGTAATAGATATTTGCCATGGAGGGGCACACTTCCTGAGTGAAAATTTAACTTATTTTTCCATTTTTTTTGCAAAGGGTGGCAGAAACAAGAAGGAAATAACTACCTTTTTGAACCAATTTTTCGGCTCAAAATTGATTGTATTTTTGGATAAACCAAGTATGGTTCAATAGGCAATGGGGCAAAAATGAGCGGATACGGTAGATTTGACTTTTTTTTGAAACGGGTGGAGTCTCTCTTACTTACCGCCGTTGGCACAACAGATCCTGCGCTCTGGCTATATGAAAATGATGCCCGAACCTCTCTTTTTATGCTAGAGGCACTCAGTCGTTTGTATGCAGAACAAAACAATTCTAAAAAATTTACCAAGTTAAAAGAACAATTCAAATTGCTCGAAGATTTTTTAGGCGCGATTGACCATTACGACCATTATGCGAAGAGATATGCTTCCAGTCCCAAAGTGCCAGAGTCAGTTCAGTCTTATATGCGCCATCATGCAGATGTTATGTTGGAGAAATTCAATCAGATCCTCATCGAGGAAGGATGGATTGGAAATGGTTCACACCGCATCCAAAAAATAAAAAAGACATTACAAGGTATCAACTGGGATTCAGAGAAAAAACAAGTAAAGTCTCTGAAGAAGCTATATGCCAAGAGTATCGATTCGATCAAAGACTTCGTAATTGAGCATGGGAATCCATTTGAAGATATGGAGTTGCATGTGCATGAGGTTAGACGTGATTTGCGTTGGTTGAGCATCTTTCCTCATGCGTTAATGGGTCAAATTCAATTGGTCCCAAATTCTATTTCTGCCAGTCTAACAGAAAAATATATGACCAGTGAAGTGCTTTCTTCCAAGTTTAATGTGTTTCCTGAGTATGGTGATAACGAAAGCGTATTGATGTTAGATAAAAATTGTTTTTTTGCCTTAAGTTGGATGATCTCTGAAATTGGAAGATTAAAAGATGAAGGTTTGGAGTTTTTTGCTTTGAAAGATGCTCTCAAAGACGCTGAGCATATGAATGACTTAGATGCATCAATTAAAGCATTCGAAATTCTGAATTGGGAATCTACAAAAGTAAATGAGATACTCATTTACGCCTCCCAGATTTGTAAAGAATTTGTGAATAGCGGAATTCTTGACCTACTTCTCTTTGGTATGGCAGAGATTAAGAAGTTTAGGTAGATGTGTAGTTATTAGGATACTCAAATGACAAATTTTCGGGATAAAGTTAATAACGATTTATTAAACGAATTGAAATCACTTGATCAGAATGATTTCAAAAACCGTATGTCCATTATTGAAAAAATACTAGAACGAGATCCTAATCACCTAATTACCATTAGAGAAAAGGCTGAGCTATTGTCCAAAATGGATAGAAAAGAAGAAGCCATTGAGTGTATGAAGTTGTATTTAAAATTAGTTCAGCCAGGGTTTACGCATTCTTCTTATCATTTTATCGCGGAAATTTGCTTTCAGATGAAACATTTACAAGAGGCGTTAAATAATTGTAATACTGCACTGGATATTTCTCCCAATTTTATTCCTTCTTTGAATCTGCGATCCAAGGTTTTCGAGCTTTTAGGAGAGTATTCAAAGGCAGATGAGGATCTTAAACTGATTGCAACCCTAGAAGCAGAGGAAAAATTGAAACATAAAGATCCCAACCATTATTACCGCTACAAATGAGGAATCAATGACTGCGCAAACCGAATTTAAACCTTCGAAATGGACCATTCGAATTAAGCTTATCAGCATTATTTCTTCTATTATTATATTTGGTCTTTCGATAATGATTTTCCTTGCATCAAGATACTTCAAGGATGATTCGGAAAAACGCATCCAAGAAAGTAATTTACAACTTGCAGACATCATTGGTCAAAAAGTGGAAGAAGAATTTTATTCCATTGCCTATAAGATCAATAATATGGCGATCATTTTGGACCAGTCGCTAAACAAAGCGCAAACTACATTGTTTGTCGATTTGTTTTTCAAAAACAATCAATCTTTTATTTATATGGCAATTGCTACTCAGAAAGGCGAAAGCCTAACAATCAAAAATAAGATTGTGAACGAAAAGTACCTTTCTGAAAATAATCTCAGCCTAGAAACTATTTCACAAATGAATCAGGTTTATTCAGAAGAGTTCCTTCGATCTGCAACTGGCGCAACTGTTGTTTTGAATGTTAGCTCAAGTTGTTTGAGCCCATGCCTTGGTCTTAGCATTCCCTATGGCAAACCAGATGAAAAGAAAGTTATCTTTCTGTACATGGATGCAACTGAGTTTTTGAAAGCATTCCAAACGACAGGGATTACATCCACATATCTTATCAATGAAAGAGCCGATCTTTTGGCTCATAAGGAGCGTGACCTGGTCCTTGAATCAAAGAATTTGATCGATATCCCCATTGTAAAAAGTCTTGTAGAAAGTAAGGTGGACAATGGACAAAATAGATACGAATTGGATGGTTTTTTTCACTTAGGCTCATATAAAAAAATGAGTCTTGCGGGTTTAGGTATCATTTCTACAGTAAAAGAGGATGATGCATTTGAAGAAGTTTATAATATTCAAAGGCGTAACATTTACATATTACTCATCATATTAAATGTGTCGGTAATCATCGTGTTTTTCTTTGCAAAAACCATTTCCACTCCGATCATAAGTCTTGTTTCGGCAACCAAGCAGATCGAAGGTGGTGATTTCCATGTTTTGATCCGTCCCACGACTCGAGACGAAGTTGGAACGCTCACCAACTCGTTTTTGGGTATGGCGCACGGATTAGAAGAGAGAGAAAAGGTAAAAAGTATATTAGGTTCCATGATTGATCCGGTTGTGGTCCAAGAAGCCATGATTGATATGGCCGCCTTAAAACGGGGTAGCGAAAAGCCAATCACCGCATTCTTTTCCGACGTTGCCGGATTTTCCACGATTAGCGAGCAATTAAAGTCAGAGGATTTGGCCGCATTACTCAACGAGTATCTTTCAGCCATGACCATCATCTTAAAAGAACATGACGGCGTTCTCGACAAATACATCGGGGATGCCATCGTCGGCATTTTTAATGCTCCTGTTGATGTAGCGGACCATCCCTTAAAAGCGGCAAAGGCTTCCATAGCTATGGTTCGAAAGTTAGGTGATTTGCGGGAGTATTGGACCAAAAACCAATTGTATACAAAAGAAGCAAGAGAGATGGATGCAAGGATCGGTCTCAACACAGGTCCCGCTAAGGTTGGTTTTATGGGAACCGATGCACTTGCCTCTTATACAATGATGGGTGATACCGTAAACCTTGCCGCACGACTTGAAGCGGCAGGTAAAGATTATGGAGTAAATATCCTTATTAGTGAAACTACAAAGGAACTTGTCACAAAAGAACTCTTTACTCGTGAATTGGATATGGTTCGCGTAAAAGGGAAAAATGAGCCTGTAAAACTCTTTGAGTTGATTGCTTCTCATAGTGAATTGGACCCCATTCTAAAAGAGAGTGCGGAAGCCTATGAAAGAGGTTTTGAATTGTACTTAAAGAAAGATTTTGACAAAGCAATTTTAACTCTCAATGAAGCGATCAAAATCAAAAGTAAAAAGTTTGGAAAAGATAAAGCGGCTTATATGCTGATAGGTAGATGCGAAGAATATAAAGAAAGTCCACCAGATGCAGATTGGGACGGAGTGTTTACTCGAACTCATAAATAATTAAACATGCGTTATAGTTTTAGTGAAAAAATATGGATTGGAGTGTTATTTGCGGTATTAATCATACTTTCAGCCGTACTATATGCTGATATAAACAGACGAATCACAGTTGAAGGTGAAAATGTCATTGGATCAATTACCTACAAGCAGAGAACAGTCCAACGAAAATATGCAAAACACGTGGTTTGGGAAGACTTAGAACAAAATTATCCGCTCCATAACAAAGATTCCATTCGTACAACAGCCGAGGCAGATGCGGAGATCACTCTCAACGATGGTACCAAAATCAATTTAAGTGAAAACAGTATGATCTTACTAAACTTAGATGAGAACAAGACCAATATCGACTTTGCTTATGGCGCTGTTTCAGCAAAAAGCGAAGGTGGAAATGCTGGAAAATCCTTAAGCATCACGTCGGGCGAGAACTCAGTTTCTATCGGGAATGGTGACGTAAAACTTTCAAAAGGCGAAAATAAAGATTTAAACGTAACTGTTGAGAAGGGTATTGCTGAGATTTTCTCCTCTGGAAAGGAAGGGCAAAAAATCGGTGTGGATCAGAAGGCATCGCTTGGGGAAAACTCAGACAAAATTGAAATCAAAAAAATTGATCTCAAACCACTTTCGCCTCCAGACAATGCTCGATTCTTTTCTAAAGAATCCAAGATCCCGATTTTATTTGAATATAGCAAAGATAATGCGAACTCGAAAGTGTCATTTGAATTGGCAAACTCAAGTGATTTTAAGAAAGTAATTCTTTCAAAAAATACATCCGATAAGTCGTTGTCTCTTCCTTTAAAAGAAGGGGTATACTATTGGCGAATTAAAAGCGGAAAAGATGTGAGTCCATCGCATAAGTTGACAGTATTACAAAATCGTCCAGTTGAACAGGTCTCACCATCAAATGGATATAAGCTGACCGCCCCAAATAGCACAGTATATGTAAGTTTTTCGTGGACTAAAAGTGATCTCGCTTCTAATTACAAATTAGAGATTTCACCAAATGCGGATTTTAGCTCCAATGTTCAATCTTCCGTTCAATCAGCAAATTATATCTCCTTCCAGCTCGCACGTGGCAAGTACTTCTGGCGCGTGGGTGCCAATTTACCATCAGGTGATGGACAAAATGCCTTCTTATTTTCTAATATTAGATCATTTGAGATCATAGAACCAGAACGCGCAAAACCACCAACACTTTTCAATCCAGCGAACAAATCTTCTACTTATTCTGTCCTCGTAGAGAAAAAGGGGATATTGTTCAACTGGGCAAAAGATTCAAATCTGGAGAGTTACGAGTTTCAATTATCAACCAGCTCAAAATTTGATTCAATGGTGACGAAAAAAAATACACCATCAAATTCCGTGGAGATCAAAGAAAAACTACAATCAGGATTCTACTATTGGCGAGTCAATGGAAAGTCGAAAGATGGAACCGAAACAAATTTTTCATCACCATCCATCTTTGAAATAAAAGACATCAAGTCTCTAAAAACGTTCGCACCAGTGAATAATGAAAATATTAGTATTCCAGATTTGAATTCGAAAGGTTTGCTCTTTGCATGGGAAAAGCTACCCATAGTCGGAACATACTCAATTCAGTTTTCTAACGACTCTTCCTTTCAGAAGATCATTCAGTCGATTTCCGTCTCAGGAAATAAATATCTGTTAAAAGAATTGCCGATAGGAAGTTACTTTTGGCGTGTTTCCCTTATATCAGAAACAGGCGACTCTTATTTGACCTCTTCACCTCTCTCGCTTGTTGTTAGTTATATGCCAGATGCTCCCAAGCTCTTACTTCCCAAACCGAATGCAAGTATAGGCCAATCTGTAGCCTCGATCAACTTTCGTTGGAGCAAAGGGAATACGACTCAGTACTATTTCAAAATCACTCAAAAGACATCCGATGGAATCAAAGAAATCTTTAGCAAAAGTGTTTCTACAAATGAGATTAAATTAGAAGGTAATGAATTTCCTTTGCCTGGTCTTTATGATTGGTCTGTCATCGGTGTGGGTGAAGACGGAACGAAAAGCAGTGAATCACTTTCAAAATTTCAGGTCATACAAGAATTGGTTGAGACCAAGGATCCAAATCTTGGTACAGATCTATTGAGTGGTGTAGTTCTGATTGCTCCATTGAATGGGCAAGCGATCAATATTTCAAAGGCAAACGAGATTATTTTTAAATGGACACCAATCGCGGGCGTCAAACAGTACAAGTTTAAAATCAATGATGGTAAAAAAGACATTTATACTATAACAACAGATAAAACAGATTTAAAGTTTAGTAAATTGGAACTTTTAGACAGAAAACAGTTTTCATGGAGTGTAAGTCCTGTTAGTGGAAAGGCACCTAATGAAACCTCCGGTACATTTAAAGTTGAACTAGATGAAATAAAGGATGAAATCCAAATCATCTCACCGGATATACAGTATGCGGAATAGACTTCTCTTTCTTATTCTAACTTTCTTTTTTGTTTCGAATCTTTTTGCAGAAGGATTCCAGGTCATTCGGTGGAACGAAATTGAACTTGCCTATGGATATACGGTAGAGATCAAAGATGAACTAGGACAATCCAAATTCGAAAATTCAAGAGAACCTGTGGTCAAGGTCAAACTTTCCCAAGGTGTTTATAAATACCGTATTGCTGTTTTAAATAAATTCAAACGCATTGAAAAATGGTCCGACTGGAATCAATTTGAGGTGCGACCTGTTGTTGTACCTGTCATTGAAGAAGGTACGACCGTTGTTGAATCGGTCGGCGACAAAGAAAAAATCACCTTCAAGAGTGAGGGTATCTATCAGGGAACTAAGGCATATATCGAGCAAAACGGTAAAAAAATTCCTGTCGTCATCGATACAGCCAGAGATGGTCAATCAAGTGTGATTACCATTAACAAAAAGTTTGTAGATAAAACCAAACCATACAAAATTATCATAGAGAATCCAAAGCAAGAGCCTGTCGCATTACAGGTATCTATTGATGATGAAGTGGCGATCGTGGATGAAAAACCTTCAAAACCCGAACCACCAAAGGAAACGGCCCCACTCAACCAACCCCCGAAAAAAGTTTCGGAGTACAATGGTGCCATTTGGCCCTTATTTTGGAGACAAATGTTACTACCTGGATGGGGGCATTCTTATCATGGGGATAAACTCACAGCATATACTTACTTTGCACTGTTCGGTTTGACCTCTCTCAATGCGGCATCGGTTTACAAAGATTATACTTCGTATGCGGGTGATTTCAGAACTACAAAAGATACCTTGGAAGGGATTCGGTTTTTAGATCCGAATGCCGCGGCATTTCCATTTGTTGCATCTTCACTTGTCGAAGAATACTATTTGGAGCGATTAGAAGTTAAGGCGAATCACGTTAGATCCGCTATCGAGACTGTTGGCATTGTATATCTGGTATCATTGACGCATATTCTGATAACTGGCTACACCTCAAAACCAGCAGAACAAAAAAGTCAGAGTTTTGATTATCGAGTTTCAAGGGATGAACCGACTTCCGTAAGTAGGACAGTCGATCCCAATCAGATGCGTATGGATGTACGTTATAATTTTTACTTTTAAGTTACATTGAGTTAAAATGCTTTATTGATCTAATCAGCTACTCGTTAATCTTTCCCATATTTCAAGCTTCTCTGTTAGTTGGGCATCCAATTTGGAAATACTCTCACTAATTTCGATCAATTTGGAGTGATCGTGTGAAAAAAATTCTAAGTCTTTCGATTTGATTTCTTTTTCTTTTTCAAGATTTGCGATTTCTTTCTCTATCTTAGAAATCTCCTTTTCATTTTTTTTGGATTGGTTGTTTGCCGAGGCTTTGGGTGGAATTGTTGAAACTTCTATAGGTTTCGTTGGTTTTTCTTTTTTTTCCAATTGTTTTTCTAGATAGGATGAGAATGTTCCAATGTATGTACTTATTTCTCCACCTGGCTCGAAGATTAGTAATGTTTCAGCAACTCTATCTAAGAAATAACGATCATGTGACACAGTAACAACCGTTCCTGGAAATTCTTCTAAAAAGTTCTCTAAGATGGAAAGAGTCTGTATATCCAAATCGTTTGTAGGTTCATCGAGTATTAAAAAATTCGGTCCACACATCAAGATTTGGACTAAGTAAAGTCTTCGTTTTTCTCCACCAGAAAGTTTTGCTATTTGCGTGTATTGGGT
>JAPZRK010000122.1 GCA_027531445.1 Leptospira sp. | reverse complement strand
GAACGGGTGGATGAGGAACTAAGAAAGGAAATACAACAGTTTTTAAATCAACCGATTTCTGATGAAATACAAGGATTTCAAATTGCTCGCCTAACGTTTCATATGGGAAGGTGGATTAGGCATAGCGGATGGTATCCAGTTAGAAGATATCGTCTCTTTCAAAAGAAATATGCAAAATGGGTAGGTGAGAATCCACACGATTTCATCCAAATTGTAGATTCGAAAAAAGGGAAAGTAATGAAAGGGAATATTTTACATTATAGTTTTGTGGATTTTTCTCATCAATTAACAACCATCAATCAATTCTCTTCTATCGTTGCCTTTTCAAGGCAAACAAAAGGTCAAAAGTTTTCCCTAATGAAATCATTGCTCAAACCCATAGGGAAATTTTTTGAGATTTTTATTTTCAAATTTGGCTTTTTAGACGGAATACCAGGACTCTATATTGCACTAGCTTCCAGCTTTTCTACCTTTCTCAAATATGCAAAAATGTATGAACTTGAGCATAATTTTATAGACCGGCCTTCCAATGTGAGAAAGGACTATGGCAAAAAAGAATAAATCGACGTTTTTAAAACGATTATTTGGTGGAATCCTGTCGAGAAAAAAAACTGATTCACAACCTGAACCTCCGAAAAAAAGACCGCAAAGTTTTCATGTTGAATGGAAACTTGCATCTGAAAAATGGAAGACAGTTCTACTGACAAAGCAAGTGGAACAAGGTTTAGTTGTAGAACGATCTGGATATAAGGTAAACAAAACCAACGAAAAGCTATTTCGATTGGATGGGGATTCTTTTTCCGTTGTGGTCGCAACAGGCAACAGTCTCTATACCAATAAGGATGGTAAGGTGACCGGCATTCTTTTTATAGATGAAGGTGAATTAAACAGAGCGATCCAATCTGACTTTTCCTCCATCGAAGGATTTTTGCAAAGGATCGATTTACCGCGGGCAGAGTTGGATTTCCAGCTCCATCAGGAAAGAGTTCCCGATTGGAGGATCATTCTTGAATGGGAAACCTTTTGGAAAGAACAGCTTCTACTCCAGATTTCCGCAAATTCGATGGCTCTTTTGATATTAGCTCTAGGCGAAGATTTAAAGACCTTTTTTGAATCCGTTGCTACCGAACGACAGCTTCTACTCGTTAGGGATGAATACTTTTTTTTAAACTCCGGCAAAACGACTGAAACCAACTATCCGCACGGTAAAAACAAAAATATTTTCGGTTTTGGCAAGGTCCTACGAGAATTCTCTGAAAAAATCAATCTAATCAAAACAAGGCGTGAGATAGAAAATGAAACATAAGCAACTAATTCAAACTGCCATCCAAGAATCTATAGATGTTAAGGCATTGGTCTTACAAAATTTAATGCCCGCTATCGAAGAGGCTGGTAACTTGTGTACTGATGTATTGAACAGAAAGGGTATCTTGTATTTTTGCGGGAACGGCGGATCAAGTTGTGATGCTTCTCACATTGCGGCAGAGCTGGTTGTTCGCTACAAAGGTGGCAACGAGAGAAGGGCCATTCCAGCCTTGGCATTAAATTCAGATCAAGCAGTACTTACCGCCTGTTCCAATGATTACGGATATGAACAGATTTTCAAACGACAGATTGAGGCTTTTGGTAGACCAGAAGATTTATTCGTTGGAATCACCACATCTGGAAATTCCAAGAATATAATTTTGGCTTTAGAGGAAGCAAAGAGAATTGGTATGAGATCTCTTCTGTTTTTGGGAGGAGACGGTGGGCTACTGAAAGGACAAGGAACTATTGAATTGATTGTGCCTTCTAAAGTCACTGCTCGTATCCAAGAATCTCATATCCTGATTGGGCATATTTTATGTAGTATCATCGAAAAAGATCTATTTGGATTGGATTGATTTTGAGTTCTTTGATCCAAATTCAAGGTGCGAATTTAGATTCGCATAACAAGCATCAAGTTTGGAAATCAATAGATTTATCCCTATCATCCAATCAGATCCATGCTGTTATTGGAGAATCGGGATCAGGAAAAACTACACTTGCTTACTCTCTTTTTGGTTTGATTCCAGAAGGATGGAGTTTGGATTCGAAACATTGGTCTATTTTGGGTTTGAGCTTCGAAGAATCAAGAGCCAGACTCCACTCTTATGGGCAAGCGAAACGATTGTTTCTTGTCCCGCAGAACCCGAATCTTGCTTTCCATCCCTATCGTCCCTTGGGAGATCAAATTTCGGATTTCTTTCGTTTTGGCTTGGATGAACCTTTTGATAAAGAACGCATTCTTTCTCTCTGGCAAGATATGGGCATTCGATTGGACAATTCTACGCTATCGAGACTCCCATCAACACTCTCGGGAGGTGAAAAACAGCGGATTTGTTTGTCTCTCGCTTTCCTTGCCAATCCGCGTATTCTCGTTTTAGATGAACCAACCACGGGGCTAGATGCATCTACCGAATTTTGGGTGCTCTCAAAAGTTAAAGAAATGGCAAAGACTTCGGGCTCTGGCGTTGTTTTTATTTCGCATGACCTCCGTATCGTCGCAAGTCTGGCATCTCAAATTACGATAATGAAAGAAGGTAGGGTGATCGAAACCCTACAGGTAAAGGATAAAAAATTTGAACCAGAAACAGAATATGGGAAAGCACTGGAACATGCACACCAAATCTTTGCTTAAATCTGTCCTTTATAGCTTTCTATTATTTTTTTACTTTTCTTTTTCAAAATCAGTGAATGCCGAAGCAAAGTATCAGATCATTGATTTCGATACGAGTCGTTATCCACAAATATCCGTTGATTTGAAAGTTCGGGAAAACTTGCTTTCAATAGAAAAGGAAGTTCTAATCACGGAAGAGTTAAATACTGCGAAAAAAGTAGCATCAGATTACAATTTGTCCGTACACTCTGAACCATTTCCATTACATGTTTATTTATCTATTCCAAGTTATGCGAATTGGGAAGAGAAAAAATGGCTAATGCAATTTTCGCATAATATTGCATCTCTGGTTGAAAAATCCAAAGGTCGATTTTATTTGAATGTCCAATCAGACGATCAATTTCATTTTTTTGAAGGTATTCCGGCTTCCAAACTTTCACCTTCTTTTTCGCTTCCAAAAGAAAAGGATCCAAAGTTTCCGCTTCGATCTTGGGAAAAGGTCGTAAACAGAATGAAGAACGACGATCATGCTAATAAAATTTTGATCACAGTAAGTTTACAAACGGAATGGGAGGATAAATTCCGTATTGCAGATTTTGCAAAGAAAGTAAATCAAGAAAATTTAAAAGTTTTTGTCGTATCACCAAATAGTTTGGAAACGACGAAACTTGCAAGTTATGTGAATGGAAAGTTTTTCGCAATTACGAGTGAAGATGGAATCGGAAATCTCTTCCAAGAATTAAATACCGCGAGTCTTCCTAAAGTGCGTTTGGTCTATATCTCTCCTTGGAATGTTTCGGTTTGGTCACAATCTAATTTAAATGTAAACATCTCTTTTGGTGAAGAAGGTGGCGTCACCTTTCCTTATGAAATCTCAGCTTTAAATTCACTCTATCTAAAGTTCATTGATCCGTTCGTTTTTTATCCTGTACTTTTCTTTTTTATTATATTGTGTTTTTCTGTTCTATTTTATTTAAGAGGATTTGATTTAGCAAAATCAAAAGATTCTTTTAATACAAAATCCAAAGTTCCAACGATTAGAAAAATAGCCTCTCCAACAGAAGATACGGAAAGAAGCAAAAATGAGGTCGAAATATACGAACGAGTATATGGAGACGTGGCTGAAAAGGCTAGAGAGAACGAGATTATTGCAAAATATTTAGATAGAGAAGAGATTTTTGGTGAAACCTACCATACTGCAGTCATCGTATTTAAGGATGGAAATTTGAGTGGATCGAAGTATCCAATCCAGTCAGAAGAAACTACGATTGGAAGAAGTGAAGAATGTGACTTAATGCTGTCAGATCCTTATGTAAACCTAATTCATGCAAAGATCAAAAAGGTTAGAGGTCGACATTTACTTTTTGATTGCGCATCTGAATCAGGTGTGTTATTAAATGGTAAGAAGTTGCTTAGACCCAAAGCTTTACATGATTTGGATGAGATTCGGATCGGAAAGACAATTTTTTCCTTTAGGGGTAGATAAATGACTTTATTATTTAACATTGATTTTATCCGCTCTTTGAATCTTTTTTTGATATTATGTTTTTTCATTCTTTCATGTAATACAAAGTCGGATGACACATCTTCTACCGCCGCATCCCTTTTGGCTCGTGAATCAGGAGCCGATGGTTGCACCGTTGCGGGTATATCGAATCAGCTGAAAGCAGGTTACACGAATGTTTCGACGACTTCGCAAGTTGTAAATACTCGACTCGTTGGAGACACATACTACGCTATCGTGCAAGTCAAAGGTGCACAAATTGCAACCAACATAGTTTTTAATCAAGTATTGTCTCCAAACGTCTATCTATCAAGTAGCTGTCCATTGAATTTGGACTCTGATACTAGGGCGATTACAGGTACTGAGTATAATTTGACCGTTGTTGGGAGCACAACAACGATTAGTTTTTTAAAGTCTGGTAGCTATCTTCTTTATCTTTACAGCAAATCCAATTATCAAACAGACGGTTTGACGGTAATCGCCACGGGGACAGCTCTGCAGTCTGTTTCAGATTCAACTCTAACCGATCTTTTGAATGGGACTTCTTCAACATCCACCTTTAAGTTTGCATGTGACAATAGTTCCTCCACTGGGATCTGTCAAAATTATTACGGTTTGTTTTCGGACTGTCTCTCTGGAGGTACAAAACAAACCTCAAAATGCACTGAGACGAATGTTGTCGGGTCATGCAAGCTGACAACTTCAAGCGTCGGGACCATAGTTTCTGTCTATACCTCTCCGATCATTGCAAATACCTCTGCAGCGCAGGCGCTTTGCACGTCAGGGACCTACCAAAGTGGAACGACAGTTCAAACACCATAATTCCAAGGTCATTTGATTTCAAATTCTCTGGACGTTCTACCCCCAGTACGGGGTATGACTTAAGAAGGGGTATGTCCGAATGAAAACAATGTTTGAGAAGATCTGGGACGATCATTTGGTTGATGACGAAGACGGAACCTGCATCATTTATATTGATCGCCACCTTGTCCATGAAGTTACAAGCCCACAGGCATTCGAAAATTTAAAACTTACTGGGCGAAAGGTTAGACGACCAGATGCAACTTATGCAACCATGGATCATAACGTATCCACACGAACCAAGGATCTAAGTAAAATTGATCCTATTGCTGTTCTACAAATGAAAACTTTGGAGAACAATTGCAAGGAAAACCAAATCAATCTTTTTGATATCAACCATCCGGACAACGGAATCGTTCACGTTGTCGCTCCTGAATTAGGGATCACTCATCCTGGAATGACCATTGTCTGTGGTGATTCCCATACGGCAACTCACGGGGCTTTTGGTGCTCTTGCCTTTGGAATTGGAACTTCCGAAGTGGAACACGTACTCGCTACCCAGACGCTTGTCCAAAAGAAACCGAAAACGTTGGAAATCAGGGTAGATGGAAAATTATCTCCTTTGGTTTCCGCAAAAGACATTGTGCTTGCGATCATTGGAAAGATCGGAACAGACGGAGCTACAGGCTACGTCATTGAGTTTACGGGCGAGGCGATTCGATCTTTGTCAATGGAAGGTCGTATGACCATCTGTAACATGGCCATTGAAGCCGGAGCTCGTGCTGGACTCATCTCACCAGATGATACAACGATTTCGTACATCAAAGGTAGAGACTATGCTCCAAAGGGAGAAGATTGGAATCTTGCTGAAAAAAAGTGGAGAGCTTACGCAACGGATGCTGGTGCAAAGTATGACAAAACAGTTGTTTTAGACGCCTCACAAATTGCTCCCATGGTAAGTTGGGGGACTTCACCAGGACAAGTTTTACCTGTAACGTCAACAGTTCCAAGCCCATCTGATTTTTCTGATCCTGTTCAAAAAAAGTCTGCTGAGTCTGCTTTAGCGTATATGGATTTAAAACCAGGTCAAAAATTTTCAGACATAAAAGTAAACAAAGTATTTATTGGCTCTTGCACAAATTCGAGAATCGAAGATTTGCGCGTTGTCGCAAAAACGGTGGAAGGTAAAAAGGTGAGCCCAACTGTCGAAGCGATCATCGTTCCAGGCTCCGGACGTGTCAAGCGCCAAGCGGAAGCAGAAGGGCTGGATAAAATATTCATTGAATCGGGATTTCAATGGAGGAATCCAGGCTGTTCTATGTGCCTTGCGATGAACGATGACGTTCTTTCACCAGGAGACAGATGTGCATCAACTTCAAATCGGAACTTCGAAGGAAGGCAAGGCAAGGGTGGTAGAACCCATTTGGTCGGACCAGCCATGGCTGCGGCCACTGCCATCGAAGGTCATTTTGTAGATATCAGAAACTGGAAATAGGATCAAACATGAAATCATTCACTACACTAACCGGACTTACTGCATTGCTTGATAAAGCGAATGTCGACACAGACCAAATCATCCCAAAACAATTTTTGAGAAAAATTGAAAGATCAGGATTTGGGCAACATTTGTTTCATGATTGGAGATTTCTAGATGATGCTGGCAAAATTCCAAATCCTGATTTTGAATTGAATGCTCCCCGTTATGCGGGAGCAACGGTTCTTGTGACACGGGACAATTTTGGTTGTGGATCATCGAGGGAACATGCGCCTTGGGCCTTAGAAGATTATGGATTCCGTTGCATCATCGCTCCATCGTTTGCGGATATCTTTTTTAATAATTGTTTCAAGAATGGTATGCTACCGATTCAGCTTCCTTTTGAGAAGGTGGAGGAAATTTTCCAGGTGATTTCCAAAAAGCCAGGAGCGACACTTACCATTGATTTGGAGAAACAAACCATTCTTACAGAAGTTGGAACTTCATACTCTTTTGATGTGGATTCATTTCGGAAATATTGTCTTTTGAATGGTTTGGATGATATAGGACTGACCATGAAAAAAGTGGATAAAATCACAAAATTTGAAGAGAAAAACCAAAAAGAAGTTCCCTGGTTGTATCGAAAAGTTGTATAATCAATATATGAAACAAGTATTCGCAAAATTATTATTGCTTATCGGATTTACTTCTCTTTTTGCATCAGACGATTTGCTTATCCAAGACACGAAGATTGGACTTGGTAAAGAAGCGGTTCGAGGAACAACAGTTACGGTTCACTACACTGGTAAACTTACCAATGGAAAGGTATTCGATTCCTCTGTAGATCGAGGCGAGCCCTTTCAATTTGATTTGGGTGCAGGACAAGTCATTCAAGGATGGGAAAAGGGAATCGTTGGTATGAAAGAAGGTGGTAAACGCAAGCTTACAATTCCACCTAAAATGGGTTATGGGAACCGACCTGTTGGCCCCATCCCTGCCAATTCCACACTCATTTTTGAAGTTGAACTACTTAAAGTAAAATAAGTCATGTTTGATCCAATCTCCAAAGGTATTGATGATTTTGGCAATAGCTTACTTCAGGCATTGAATAATGTCCAAGGTATCTTTGGAAAGGAGCTTTCTGTTGCAAATCCGATTAAGGACAGCATCCTCGAACTTGTTGGAAACACTCCTCTCATCCGGCTGAATCGAATCGGTTCTGAATACTCTGGTATACAGCTGTATTTAAAAGCAGAGTTTTTAAATCCGACTGGATCCGCTAAAGATAGAACAGCTCTTGCTATGTTTGTAGATGCAGAAAGACGTGGTAAATTGAAGAAAGGTATGTCTGTTGTGTTATACGGAGCTGGATCTTCCTCCATAAGTTACTCCTGGATTGGTAAGATTCGGGAGTATCCGGTTTTTTGCCTAGTTCCACTTTCTACTGCTCCTGAAAGGATTCAAACCTTACGTAGTTATGGAGCAGAAGTAACAGTCACAAGTGTTGCTGACTCAGGCTTATTATTTGATTTGGCGATGAAAAAGGCCCAAAAAGTAAACGGGTGGATTCCCGATGAGAGTTCAAATCCAGCAAATCCTAATTTTCATTTCAAAACTACAGGCCCAGAAATTTGGCGTGATCTCCAAGGCAAAGTGGGTGCCATTATTTCTGCTCCGGGAACAGGCGGGGCAATCACAGGTATAGGTCGTTACTTAAAATCTCAAAATTCAAAAACAAAGGTTTTACTTGCTGGAAAATCAAATTCTCCTTTTCTCCTTTATGCAAAGGCAAAGGATAAAAAGTCGCAGGAAGAAATTTCCTTACCAGCAGTTTATGATCCAAAATTGGTAGACGGAGTATTTCCCGTAAACCAAGAAGAAGCTTTACACTTGCAAGCCGATCTTTATGAAAAAGAAGGGATTTTCGCGGGTTTAACGACGGGCACGGTGATCACTGGGGCGCTAAGGTTTTCAGAAACAATCAAAGATTCAATTCCGTTTGAGAGAGATCCTTTCAACATTGTGATCCTATCTCCAGATCGAGATTGAATCCCGGTAAAACTAAACTTCGAAAGCTACCAAGCTTCTTTTTCCGTATCAAAGCTAAATTGACGCATGATGTTGAAGCCTAGGCAAAATTCATTTTTCCGAAGATCAAAATCAGCGCCTCTTAGCAATTGAGTTTGAGCCAGAGTTCGATTGTTTGAGATGAAAAGCTGAAAGACATGTCCACCTGTTTCAATATCAAAGCCGATTCCTAGTGGTATAAATCTATGTTTTACGGGTTCATCCAACAAAACATTTCGTAATAATATTTCAGAGGTTGTGAGCGTACCATTTCGAAGACCTGTATTGATTTGGTCACTGGTCAACTGATTCACACCTGTTGTAGAAGACTTTTGCGATTCTTCGGTATAAGATTGACCAAAATAATCTCGTTTGGGAGTGAAGATAGCATTGAAGGTAAAATCGACACGAGTGGAAAGTTTGATTCTACCGCCAATATCAACTCCAATTCGATCATGATTCGTCTGTTCGGGAGTAAAATTCCGGTGAACATACATTGGCGATACTTGTAGCGAAATTGTTTCCGAAAATTTCCTTGAAATCAAGAGAGATGTTAAATAGGATCTTTTATCATTGTCAGTTAGCGTATAGGTATTCAAATCTCGATTCAGTTGTGCATCTACAGCACTGTTACCTGACCAACTTCGATTGAAATAATTGAACGTATAACTTTGACTTGAAGTTTCCTGTCCGATCGCTCCAAAAAGACTGACAGTAAATGGAAACCAATCTTGAGAAATGATCCGGAACTTTGAGCGTAATTCCCAAGTTTTATTTTGAGAAGTGCGAGCAACACCAATCATCAATCTATCTGTGATTCCGTAGTCGAGGGCTAGTTGTGTATTTGCACCTAGGTCTAGTCCATAGAATTCATCAAATCCTGTCTTTGCATTTCCAAAACGGTGGTTGAAGCGAAATACTAGATTATTTTTACCTACGTCTTCGGTCGAAGGCATAAAAATATTACTTGATCCCATGAAATGAGTGTTAGACTTCGCTTGGGAAAAGACAAACGTTGGAAAAATGAGAAGCAACGTAGTTGAATATAAAAAAAATTTCATTCGATTTCCCACAGGATTTTCACTTTTACTTGGATGATTGGATTTACTTTTAAAAACACCAATTTTGGAACCTCAATATTATGGTCTTTTAAATTGATTGTAAAGTATGATATTTGTTCAAGGCCAAGCTGAGTTTTTTCTAAATTCCCTGAAATAGTCACATTCTCTTTCTTTATTCCATGTAATGTGAGTGAGCCAATTGCCTTAACTTCTCCAGATTGTTTAATTTCGGCGACATCTCCTTCAAATATGGCCACGGGATATTTATCTATTTCAAAGTAATTATCATGGAGATGGGACGTCTGCAATTTGTTACTTGTCTTTATGTTTCCCAGAGGGACTTCAATTTTAATTTTTTTTGAAACAAGGTCTAGATAACCCGAAATAACTTCTCCATTTCCCGTTATGGTTTCTAAATCGGTTTCGGATTTGAAATACACTTTTCCTGAAGTCACTTTCCATTGATTTGGAGAAGAATATAGATTTGAATATAGATAAAAAATCGCAAAAAAAATAAAAAGAAGAGATCTCACGGATTTGAGCCACCCTGAATCCAACAAAAGACGGCTCGATCGATTGTTGGATTTGAATAGATTGCCATTCCACCTTTTATCTGAGAATAAAGAGTAGATGTATTCGTGTTTCCTGGAGTGGTAAGTCCTCTCACCTGACTATAGTTTGCCGTGTTGAATCTTACAGTTCCATTATGGCAACCTGATCTTCCACAAGATGAATCAAAGCCAGCAGTTCCCAAGGTAGAAAAGGATGGCGAAGTAGAATCACAAGAGATGGCAGGAGCCGGAGTTGTGGCAATAGCTAGAACAATCGCATTTGTTGCAATTTCCCTTTCTTCGCTAGTTGCAGAATTGTAAGAACATGCAAAATGAAATACAGATATAAATAAAAAAAGAACTCTGGTTGAAGCTAGCATCTGTTATTGTTTTGCTCCACCTAAAATCCAACAATAGATCGCCTTATCAATCGCTTGTGTTGTGTATTGTGACATGGAACCGGTGGACTGCTCTCTATAAAGTAGCGATGTTGATGGAACTCCAGAATTTACATAAGTCAAAACTTCCGAATACAAAGAGGCTCGGAATTTATTTGCGGCTGATCCTCCAGTAATGTGGCATCCAGACTGGCCACAGGTAGATTCAAAACCTGCGTCCTTCAGAGTAGAAAAAGCCGGAGTAGACACTTCACAGCTTGGAGTAGGAAATCTTGCTGTGGTCGTATTGGACAAGGAACTCGTTCTTGAAAGGGCGACTAATCCTATGATTGCCGATCTGTCATCTGATTCTTTCGGAGAAATTAGATCACATGTAATGAAAAGAAAGGTAAGTGGAAGGAATGCAAATATTTTAATCATTTTTTTATCAGTTCCAACTAATGATGCTGATTCTCTTTATTTGAATCCACTGAGGGAAGACAAATAAATATTTTTCCAAAAAGGAAAAAAATCTAAATCCAAAAGAGCTAAATAGTTCTTTCGTATAACTTACGAATTTCGGTTAAGGAGTCCCTTGCGACCTGTTCCCCTAATTTTATAAATTCTTCACTGCGCCAAAATTCAAACCAATTTGAGTTGGGTAGAATGGGATTGAGATACACATCTGCATCTTGAGCGGAATACTTGCCAATGCGGTATTGGAGAGAATATAAACTGTTTACGATGATATCTAGAACGTTCAAATTTGCCAATTTATTCGTTTTCATTTGGTCTTTTGAGGAAGGCATCGAATTCACGGCAATAATCCTCTCGACACCGTCGTGAGTCAGTGGAGAAACTGGAAGCGGATTCACGATTCCACCATCAACATATATTTTCCCATTTTCTTGTGTCTGAGGAGCAAACACTCCTGGTATGGAAATGCTTGCCATGAGCGCATCCAGTACCTTTCCTTCGGAGAGGACAATCTCCTTTCGACTCGTAATGTCACAAGAAATCAATAGTAGTTTTGTGGGAAGCTCTTCAAATGTTAGGTCACCCAAGTATTTTTCCAATAGATTTCGAACGTGTTTTCCATGCAGTAATCCTTGACCAGGGAAGGATAGATCAATCAATTTAAACATTTTAAAGATGGAATCGATTTCGGTTAATAGTGGCATGATTCCTTTGTATCCCAATCCGCTTGCCCAAAAAGCACCAATGACAGCACCAATACTCGTTCCTGCAATGATGTCAATTGGTAGGCCCTCTTCTTCAAAAACCTTCATGACTCCAATCTGTGCAAGACCTAAGGCCGCTCCACCACCTAATGCCAATCCAACTTGAACTCCAGAAAGTTCCCTTGCCTTTCTCGTAATATGTCTATTGAACTGGTCAGAGTGTATGATTGATTCTAGCTGCGTTTCATGGTAAAGGATCTCGTTGGACCGAGATTCTTCAGAGATGAAATTTGGAGTAGGTGTTTGGCTTTCCGATGATTCCTTTAGCGGCATTAAATTATCTATGCTATCTGCTTCTTCCAATAATGCCTTTTTAAGTTCAGGTGAATCCTCAATAAAAATTTCTAGAAAAATGAAGGAATGCGTCGCATAATGTCGACTCAATGCGTCTTTGATTTTATCTATGTCTTTGAATCGGTATGATTTTAAATATTCTGATTTAGATTCTTCTGCAATGGGACGTTGGTTGAACCTGAGTACAATGCTTTTTTTTCCAGACTCTCGCTCAATCGCTTCCGCAAGTTTCATTGTATAAAAATCAACTCCGATATCTGAGGAGTGAACAAAACAGATGACCGAATTTTTGAAAAATTCTCTGTTCCCGAGAAATTCATTTCGGAGGGTTTTTGTAAGCATTCGAGAAAAAGTAATGGATAGGAAGGGGATTTTTTGGATGAGCTCTTTGAATTCTTTCTGGCGAAGCACCAAAAATCTAGATTCAGTGATTGTTTTTACACTGTGTGAATGAATTTCTTCGGTCAGTAGGGAATGGATTCCGAAATACTCTCCCTTTTTTAAAACTTGAAGCTCCTCTTCTTTTGTTTCTCCCTTTGCTGGCAGAAACACTTTGACGGAACCAGAGAGTATCAAGTAAAGGCTGTGGTCATTTCCCCCCTTTTTGTATAGGAGCTCCTCTCTCTTTGCTTCTAAAATTTGCACTCTTTCCGCAATCCAAACAATTTCTTTTTTGGAGAGGCTTCTAAAAAGCGGGAGCCCAGAGACAAGGTGAATTTTTCCTTCAAGGTCTTTCATTCATCATTCCTTTTTCCCAAGATCTGCCTAGATTGATTTTTGAAATTTTGTTTTTAATTTTTTAAAAATTTTTATTGAC
>JAPZRK010000055.1 GCA_027531445.1 Leptospira sp. | reverse complement strand
TTCCACTATACCTTGAATTTTCACAGTGGAATGTTTGGATTCATCAGCTAACTTTCGAATTTCGGAAGCCACAACAGAAAATCCTTTACCGAATTCCCCCGCTCTCGCCGCTTCGACGGCCGCATTCAACGCAAGCATATTCGTTTGGTTTGCTAACTCAGCAACAAGACTGACAATACTCGAAATATGAGATGTTTGTTCTCCGAGAAGCTCAATTTTTTTTGTGACATCATCCACGCTTTCTTGGACCTGGGTTTGAATTTCTTGCATTCGTTCGCCCATCGATTCCCCTTCATAGGCAACTTGAACTGCCTTCTGGGAATTCGTAGAGCCATGCTGTGCTTCATCGGCTGTATTTTTAGAGGAATTCTCCAGAAGTCGCATAGTCGTTGTGGTTTGATTCACAGCAGCGGATTGTTCGGAAATCAAATCCTCCAACTTCAACATATTATCACGGAATATGCCCGCGGCCTCAAGCAAGGTTGCGATCTCTATATTTAATTCATGTGCAGTATCAAATTGGAGAGATTTATTTCCTTTCGCAAGCTCACTTAAAACATTTGTCACTTGTGTTATACGAGAAATAATTGTTACGGTTGAATAACGGATTGAGTATATGCCGATTGCCAGGCCAGCAAAGCCTATAAAAAGATTGACTATCACACCCAACAAAGCGGATTGAATTTGAGCTTCCTGTGCAGGAATCAACTCGTTTGAGGATGCCCGCAAAAGTGCCTCGATTGATTCAAGTGCCTCTGACGATGATTTAAAGTATGTATCGAAACTTTGGGTAAACACACCTCGTGATATCTCTGCCTTTAGTCGATCCTTTACTTCCGCATACTCTTTGAAATAATTTGAGTTCATACGTTGGTATTCAGTTCCGATACTTTTTGGAATGGAAGGATCTTTTAAGAGTGAATCCAACTGGCGTTTAGCAAATCTTACTCTAGAGTCTTGAACTTCAATTCTTCCAAGTATCTCGTTTCCGAACTCTTTTTGATTTAAAAGAGCTATCGCAAAATAAGTTCTTTCTCGTCCACCAAACTCTCTCATTTCCCAAGCAAGCTTTTGTATAGCTTCCAGTTTTAATACAGTGTTGTCTCTACTGCCTTCATTTCGAAAAAAGATACTTTCAATGGCTATCGTATCTTCCAAAATTTCAGGAAAATGAAATGGGAATCTTTCGACAAAAAATTTATCCCGGTCTGCCAACGGAACAGAGAGATTCTTATCTGCTTCGAGTCTAATCCTCTCCAATCGTCCTAATGCATCGCCTAATTCTTTTTTAACTTCGGAATCATCAGTACTGCTAAGAATTTCCTTAATTTTGGGAGTTCCAGAATTTCTTTGTTTTGCTAAGAGAGCTCTGAAATTCTCGGGTATCGTTTCTTTAAAATTTAAACTAACTTGCGTAACACTTCGTTCCAGGGATAGCTCAACGGTTCCTAACATTAACAACCGAACTAACTTAATGGAATTGAGACTCTTTCTTTTTTCAATAAAAGACAAAGCCGATGTAACCAACAAATAAAGACTTAATGCTGTGATGATACCTAACAATATTGAAAAGTAAAAAAGAAATGCGGATTTTAAACTTTTTCCTTTTTTGATTTCATTCAAATTCATAATTTGTACTCCATTACTTACAATAACTCTTTGATTTCATTTGCCCAACTCGAAGGAATTTTCGAGTTGTTTATAAAGTTCGTTGAATTTTTCGTTGGGCACACGTCCGTCCGCATCTTTTGAAAGATGGGGATGAATGCGCTCAACAAAGAACATTTCGATAGTTCCTTTATTCTTTGCCGGAATTTTTCCTCGAGATTGACATTGAAAAAAATCTTTTACAAGATTATAGGTATCGCGTGATATATTCACCTTACCTACTTCACCCGATGACTCCATACGACTTGCTGTGTTAACAGTATCGCCCCACATATCGTAAGCAAATTTTTTATTCCCAATGACACCAGCAACAACGGGACCGGTGTGTATTCCGATTCGAAGTTCCCAATAAGGTAAACCTTGATCTATCCTTAAACTCTTTGTGAGATCCATAAACTCTTTGATTTCTAAACCAGCTCTTATCGCATCAACCGGATGACTTGAATTTGGTAGTGGAATGCCTCCCGCCGCCATATAGGAATCTCCGATCGTTTTAAGCTTTTCTAATTTATACATCTCCATGATCGAATCAAACTGGGCGAAACATAAATCCAGCTGTTCAACAAGTTCTTTGGGCGTCATAAATTCAGCCGCATCAGTAAAACCCTTAAAATCAGTGAACAAAACAGTAACACTCGAAAAGGATTCTGGTTCCGCATAACCATGGGTTTTGAGTCTTTCGGCTATTTTTGCTGGAAGGATATTCCTAAGCAAACGTTCGGATTCTTCCAACCCCTTTTCCAATTGTTTAGCTTTTTCTTGGACATCAACCTGAGCATCATACAGCTCTTTGTTTTTTTTGACCGTATTTTCATAAATTGAAAGTAACAACTGCAATATTTGCATCTTAGTAGTTCGAATCGAATAGTGGTTACCTGAATAAAGAATCTCTACTGGTTCAGGATCATCCTCATCAAGAATAGGATTAAGCAAAAGCGACTCGATTCTATACATCAAAAACGATTCTTCGTAAGGTTTTGTGATATAACCGTTTGCCCCTACTTCAATTCCGCGAATGATGTCTTCGGGATCAGTTAGAGTTGAACATAAGACAACTGGTATCTTTTTGTAATCTATATTTGTCTTGACTGCTTTACAAAATTCATATCCATCCATGATCGGCATCTCAAGATCCGATATAATTAAGTCTGGCAAAAAATTATTTAAAATACTAAGTGCTTCTTTTCCATTTTTTCCCCATTCCACTTGGAATCCACGCGCAGTTAGGAGACGTTTTAGGACTGTACCTTGCAGTATACTATCCTCAGCAAAAAGTATTTTGTGTGTCATTAGGTTCCTGTCACCAACTGAACTATTTTCGGTCCGATCTTTTCTAAACTTAAAATCTCAGAGGCGGCTCCCATTTCTGTAGCAACTCTTGGCATTCCATATACGATGGATGATGTTTCATCTTGAACGATTGTGTAACCACCGCTATCTTTAATGGATTTTAATCCTCTAGCGCCATCATCACCCATACCTGTGAGTAAAATTGCTAATATCCGTATGTTTTTGTTTGTTGTCAAACTTTCAAAGAAAAAATCTACAGAAGGTCGGTGCCCTCTAACGGGAGATTCCGTGGACGGTCGAAATAGCCCTCCTCTCAACGCCAAATGCTGGTCGTTATTCGGAAAGTAGATTGAGCCGGCCTTAGGTGTTTCCCCATCTTCGGCAAACTTTACATTACATGGAGTTGCATGACTTAACCAAGCCAAAAGGCTCTCCGAAAAACCAGGACTTATATGTTGCACACATGCGATCGGAATGGGAAAGTTTGCTGGAATCGATTCGAAAATTTGTTGGTAAGCTTGTGGCCCACCAGTTGATGCACCAATAGCGACTAAATCGAAAGGCTTTTCAATAGGAGATGTGATATGGGGAATTGTTTTTTCAGCGGTAGGAATCGTATTTACATCTCTTTTGACTTTTTTGAATACGATCACACCTTTTAAAATTTTTATCCTTCTAGCTAATTCTGCCGCGATGATACTAACATCCCCTGCCAATCTTGGTTTCGGAAGGACATCAATTGCTCCAAGCTGTAAGGCCTTAAAAACATTGTCTTGATCCTCCTTTTGTACTAAATCGGAAACGATAAGAATCGGCTTTGGCTTTTCTGCCATTGCTTTCTGAGTGAATTCAAAACCATCCATGATCGGCATATTTAGATCACAGAGGATTACGTCAGGATCGGATTTCATAAGAAGGTCAAATCCCTCTTTCCCATTCGAAGCGATCCCTAAAATCTCAATATCAGAAACGGTTGCAAAAAGTTTTTTATATGCCGATTGAATTAGAACATTATCTTCTATAATGATTATTTTAGTTTTCATTGATGCCCTGAGATTAACCTTTCTACAGTCTGTAATAAAATAGTTTGATCGAATTGAGATTTGATAAGATAAGAATCTGCTCCTGACTCTTTTCCTTGACGAATTTGATCTTCAGATCCAAGACTCGTTAGCATAACTATAGGAAGTTGAGAAAAGTGATTCATCGCTCGCAGATCGCGAACAAGAGATAATCCATCTTTCCTTGGCATCTCGACGTCAGTTAATAAGAGTGAAACTTCGTTTTTTTGAATTTTTTCGAACGCATCTTGACCATCAGATGCAGTTATCACGACATAACCATTTTCTTCCAATATTCGTTGTATTTGTGCTCGAGTAATCAAGGAATCTTCAGCAACCATAATTGGTTTTACTTTCTTTGTGTCAGTTGCATCATCTTTCCATTCGCGTGAGACGATTTTTCCCTTTAACTCTGAAAAGAATTCTGGCACTTGAATCATATAACAGATTTCACCTGATTCGAGTATTGTAGTTCCTGCCATTTTGGGAACTGACTCTAGTATGCCTGTGAATGGTTTGAGTAAAATTTCTTGTTTATCAAAAATAGAGTCAACAATCACGCCAACCTTTTCACCGTTATAAGTTAAAATGATACACGATTCACTCTTTTTTTGTTTTAACGCCACTTGCCCATCTTTTGGATATCGTACATTAAAATAATCAGACATATAAACGAGTCGAATCGGTTCATTGCCCCAAGAAATAACAGGTTTCCCTTCAACGGTGGAAAGTTGTTCTTTCTTTACGAAAAGACTTTGATCTATGTATTCTGTAGGAATTCCATACTTCCAGCCTTGCAATTGGATGATTAAGACATGATTTGTACTAAAATTGATAGGGAGTTTGATTGAAAATTTGGTGCCAACGCCGTAGCTAGATTCGATGTCAATGGAGCCTTTAAATTTTTCCACAAACGTCTTCACGATGTCCATACCAACACCCCTTCCGGACACATTTGATACTTCCGTCTTTGTCGAAAAACCAGGATGAAAGATAATCTCCTTTATCTGAGTTTCATCCATCTCCAGAATTTCGTGCGCTTGAAAAATTCCCCTTTGAATCGCCCTTTCTTTAATTTTAGCTAAATCTAATCCACGTCCATCGTCTTCAATTTCAATACAGACTGCGTTATTAATCATTTTACCGGAAATACGAATGCGCGCAGGATTTGGCTTCCCGGATACTTCGCGTTCTTCTCTGGTCTCAATGCCATGATCAAGAGAATTTCTGACGAGATGCATCAAGGGATCACGCAACTCTTCAATCACCAGCTTATCGGCCGTTACATTCCCTCCCTCAAGAGTTAAGTATACTTCTTTACCCAATTCCCTTCCTAAATCACGGACAGTTCTCGGAAACGCGTCGAACACACTAGACAGTGGTAGTAACCTAACGTTTTGTATACCCTCTTCTATTTTGCTTGCGATTAAATCGAGTTTTGCAGAATCTTGGATGGATCTTACTTTAAGACCAGCTAATCTTTGTAATATCTGCTCCCATTTTCGTTTTTCCTCATTTGTAATACCTGTTAAATTTTTCCATGTTTTGGAAAAATCCTCCACAAGTAAGTTTAATTCTACGATTTCTCCTGCTCTTTTTTGAATTCGATTTTTGGTTACGGTCAGCTCGCCAGAATATCCAAGTAAACTATCCAATTTTGAGGGGTCGACCCTCATCGTATCAATTTTAAATTTGCCAGAAGAGCCTTTGGCTTTGGTATCAGGAACCGCTTTCGGAGTCGTAGTCTCTTGCTTTACTCTGGAGGTACTTTGTGGTGTCGAACTTTCTGATTTCTTTGGAGGAGAAGATTCATGAGTCGACGAATTGGAAAAAGATGAAATTGTATTTTCTTTCGGAGGAGCCGAAACTAATTCCTTTTGAGAAATCATATTATCTTCAATATTTACCGGTGAAGCCCCGTTCAAGACATCTATGGTTTTTTTAAGTTCGACGTTCGCCTTTTTCCCAGTTACAGCTTCTTCTACTAACAAACGCAATTGATCCAATGCATAGTAAATTCTATCCGCGTCGTCAGGGTTGTAATCTTTAACTCCCTTACTTGCCTTCCCGAGTTGATCTTCAAGAACATGAGTGATGGACTCTATATCTTTTAAACCCAACACTCCTGCGGCTCCCTTCATGCTATGGGCCGACCTAAATATTGATTTTAAGAGTTCAGGATCTTTATGATTTTTTTCGAGCTCTAAAATCCCATTCTCTATATTATGAATGTGCTCTAAACTATCCGAATGGAAAAGTTCTCTAAATTCTTCGTCTTCAATCATCGCTTATAAAGATCCTGTCTACCATCAACTAACTTTTGCATAGAGATCGTTGCATCCTTCACTTGTCGAATCCCTTCTTTCGTCTGCGAAATTCCGATTGCAGTTTCCTGCGATCCACGATTTAGGCTATTCACAGCTTGGACTACTTCATTGATTGCGATTGATTGCTGTTTTACGTTTAAAGTGATTTGTTCAGTACTAGTAAATACAGAATTGATGACTAGAAATAAACCATCAAATGCCTTAACCACTTGATTTCCAAGGGAGACGGAGTTTTGAACTTTTTTATTTCCTTCCTCAGTCGCCATTACCGTGCTATCTGTTGCTTTTTTAATTTCAAAGAGAATTTCTTGGATTTTGTCGGCACTGCGTTTCGATTCATCCGCCAGTTTCCTAATTTCTCCAGCGACTACCGCGAATCCTTTTCCATATTCGCCCGCCCTTGCCGCTTCCACTGCGGCGTTAAGTGCCAACATATTCGTTTGATTTGCCAAATCGGAAACTAACCCAATGATATTGCCAATTTGATTGTTTTTCTCGGATAGTTCCAAAATTTGTTCGCTAATGATATCAACTTTGGAACGCAACTCTTCCATAGAGTGAACCATTTCCTCTACTTTCCGTGAACCCTCGATGGCAGTTTCCTGTGCTTCTCTAGATTTGAGTGCGACAAGTTCAGATTGTTCGGCGGTATGCTTTGCGCTTGAACCCAGTTCTGCCATCGTAGTACTGGTTTGGTTCACTGAAGCGGATTGCATTTGAGCTGTCTTTTCCTGTTCTTCTATGGTAGTAACAATCTGTCTAGTGGAAGAGGACAAAATCGAAATTGCTCGCAAAATTGGTGCTGAAATATTTTTTGCTACGAAATAAGTCACAAACGAAATGACCATCACCATGATCAAAAAAGTTACAATGACATTTTGGATTAGGTCTTCTAATGGTTTGAGTGCATATTCAGTTTTCATTTCTGCAATGAGCGCATACGTACTTCCTAAAAGTTCGATATACGTAAAGGCAACAAAAACTGATTCTCCTCTATAATTGATTTCTTCTCTTACACCACTCTTTCGATCCAACGACTCTCGCACGGCAGGTGTATCATTTCTTTCTTTTAATATAAAGTTTTCGTTCGGCATTCTTTGATCATTTGAACGAAACAGAAAGTCGGAACCAACCAAATATACCGAACCATAATTACCTAGGTAATCATCATACATTGCTGAATTGATCTGATCCGTTGGCATCTGTAAAGCTAAGACACCTTCAACCTTTCCGTTGATTAGTATAGGAGAGGCAACAAAAGCAGCAGGCTCATTATTAGATGGAGCATACTTTTCAAAATCAACGTACGATACGGCTGTTGTATCCCGCGAATCACGTGCTTTACGGAAAACTTTTCCTAAATTGGAATCCTTGTACTGACCTACTTCTAAATTGGTAGCGAAATCTAATTCCTTTGTTACCGTGTAAACAATATTCCCATCAATATCTATTACAAATAAATCATAAAAACTCTTATCATGAATGTACTTTTTAAAATATCTATGATACTTCGTATGCAACCTGCCATAGTCAGTGTTGTCGTTCGCAGTAAAAAATTCTGAACGTTTTTCAGCTGAAAACGTATTTTCGTAGATATATTTTTGTTGGAGATAGGCTGTGACACTCTTGTTTCCATCAATCCGGTTCAGGTTACGAAAGCTGGCACGAAAATCAATAAAAGCCGTGCGAACATCTGCCGAGCTAGACAATGAAAATACATCTGCTTGTTTATTTGAAAAATATGTTAGTATCTGCTTACGCTTATTTTCGCGTATGCTTTGCATTTGCGATTGAAGATCCGTAACTATCGCTTGTTTTGCAAAATAAAGGAATGTTAATGATAAAAGTCCTGCAACAAAAATCACTATACTCAGTGCAAAGAATAAAAGTTTAGACTTTAAGCTAAACTTTTCGAATATTTTTTTCATCGATATACCATTCAACATAATTAGGATCCTAGGTTTTGTTTCACGCGACTAAACAAAGCAGAAATATTTAATACATTTACATAACTGTCATTATGCTTATAAGACGAATCCAGTATTGAACCGCCATCTGTTCTTGACCCAAGTGGAGCTACAAGTTTATCCTCAAGTTTTTTATATACAACATCAACGAGCTCATCGACTAGCAGACCAAACTGACTTTCCTCTTCTCGAATGATCACCACTTTTCCATAAAAAAATGGTTTTTTTCTGACTTGTCCCATCAGCTCAGATAGAGAGACAACTGGCAAAACATCTCCTCGAAGATTCATACAGCCATGTAATATTGCAGGCATACCTGGCACAGGTGTTAGTTGACTCGGATCGGAGAACTCCAAGACATTTCCCAGTGGGATTCCGAAATCCTCCTCACCACTTCTTACAACTGATATCGCGTCTAGGCCACCTTGGTCTAATACGATCTCGGATTTAATATAAGTCGAAAGCCTTTTTTTAAGTATTCCTCGTTCAGTTTCGCTAAAGGGCAAAAATGATTTCTCATACCATTCATTTCTCTTCGTCGCTTCTTTTTGAAATGCTTCCGTATCCCAAGCATTTTTAATAGATTCTTGTGGATAGAACTTTGAAAGATCTAGAAGAGATACAACATCTCCTTTATAGACTCTTTCCTCCAAAATCCCTTTATCATCACCTAACTGAGTATAGTAAGATTCATCCCAAGAAACAACCTCTAGAACGTCAGAGATCGGAATGGCGATTCCACCTTCAATGAGAATGAGTGAATCTTCTAAACAATAAGGTTCGGGGTTTTCTCCCCAGAACAACCGAAGGTCTAGAACCATCACGATCTCTCCCCTTAACGGGAACGATGCGAAAATGCCCTTTCCGCCAACCTGAGTCAGGTTCAAAGGCAGAAACCAAAGAATCTCTTTGATTATACTTGCTCTTGTGGCAAATTTTCTATCTTTGATTCGAAAGAGGATCCAATCTGACTCTTTATTCATAGTTACAATTCTTCGCTCAAAAATTCATCCCACAATGGAGACCAATTCCTTTCCTTCTTTAGAATATCGACTAGCCCTGGTTCATTCTTAAAGACGATTCTTGCTTGCGATTGATACTTGCGTGCAGTTTGCCTGTCTTGAATTTCCCAATAATAATTGGCAAGTTCGTAATAGGCTTCCATTTCTTTTGGATTTTCGTAAAGAGCCTGTTTGAGAAAGGAAGCCATTTTGTCGAAATTTCCCAGCTCTTTTGCCATTCTGGCCGATTCAAGAAGATTTGAATTGGTCTCAAAGTTTAATACCGAATCACGTTCAGTTTGTAACAGTGAACGCTTCCCCTCACTACTTTCAGTTCTGATTGGAGGATAGGATTTCTTCGTCACTATCGCTTCTTTTTTGGGAGTTTGTTGGCTTTTCAGCAAATAACTCGTACTATTAGAAATCGAATGCGAAGTAAGCGAAGTCGGAAGCACGCCAAGGAATTCGGAGTGACCAAGGACTAAGATACCACCTTCCTTTAATGCCGACGCCAACCTGCGGATCACCTTTTGTTTGGAATCTTCATCTAAGTAAATCAAAACATTCCGACAAAAGATGAGATCAAATTGACCAGGTGCATGATCAAGAAGGTTTCCCACTTGAAAGTTTACTTTGTTTTTGATCTTTTGGGAGACTCGAACTTCCGTTTCGTCGGTGTGAAGAAAGGATTTAAAATCCAACGGCAAACCTGCTCGAACAGAATAAGTAGAATAGACACCCTCCTTCGCATAATCAATCGAGGAGGATTGAATGTCCGTTCCAAGAATCGAAAAAGTAAAATTTAGGTGAAACGTTTGCTTCAATATTTCTGTTAAAATGGCAAGTGAATATGCCTCCTCACCCTTGCTACATCCCGCACTCCAGATTGAAATGTGAGCGTTAGATTTTGATTTCCAGTGATGAGGTAAAATTGTATGAAAGATTCCATTCAACTGCTTAGGATCACGATAAAAATAGGTTTCAGAAACGTTTAAAATCTCAAAAACTTTTCCCCACCGTTCAACATTTGTATCCAGGGATACAACTAAATTTTCAATTTCAGCAGACGAAAAATTAGCAAGAATTAGAGGCCATTTTTCATTCTTATGGATCAGAATACCGGCTTTACTTAAAAGCTTTCGTTGGAATTCAATAAACAGATCCTCATCTTGCATCCTATTTATCGAATTGAGTCCAATAACTTACCAAATTTTTCATCAACTGACTTTATCGTTTGTGGAAGAGGAGTCAAGACTTTTGGGATCCAAGGTTTCATTCTAGAGTCAATGACAAGAGGTGCGATATGCCGAATGTGATTGTTTTCAATTATCTGTTTTGAATAAACATCTCTGGCTGGTTCCATTCTGGTAAACATAGTCCATATAAAATCATGATCTGTTCTGATAGCATCCGTTGCATCATCCACAAGAAAGACAAAACGGAAACCACTCAAATCTTCTTCAAGTAGACTCTGTGCTAAATGATCTTTCTCACTAGTAAATTGATTCCCTTCAATGACTAGGACACCAGGAAGAAAAACTTTTGGATTTCGGAAAATTGGATTCTTAAAATTACGTTCAAAACGAGTAGGTAAATCTTTATATTTTGGTTCACCTGTTTCGCTAACGCCCATAATCAGCATCTTACTTCCCTTATTTACTTTCCCACTTGTATAGTCCAATGTGTCTTGGCTAATGTGATTGAAGATATGAATGTCTGTTTCCGTATTGCACCTTTCCACAATCATTCGGAAAGTTTCAGAAAAGTTTTTGAGATTCACACGTTCATTGGTTACAAGTAGGCATTTTGTGAGTGATAATTGGCCTTCCCCCATAATGCGTAAAGCACCAGTAAATGCTTCTTTGTGATATCTCTCTTTCACAATAGCAGATGCTAGAGAATGAACACCTGACTCCTCATATGCCCAAACACCGATTACCTGAGGCATAACAAGCGGAAAAATCGGAGAAAGTAAATCTTGTAAAAATTCGGCAATATAATGGTCTTCCTGTGGAGGCCGTCCAACAACGGTAGCGGCCCAAATCGCATCCTTTCTATGATGGACAGATGAAACATCTAAATACGGATAATCATGTGCTAAAGAATAATATCCGTAATGGTCTCCAAATGGCCCCTCTAACTTACGTTTATTTGCAGGTATGTTCCCAACAATCACAAAATCAGAATCTGCAACGATCGGATAAGGAGATATTTTTTTGTTGTGACTGATTTTCAGTTTTTCACCCATAAGAAAGGAGGCAAAAACTAGCTCAGGTATTTCTTCGGGTAACGGAGCAACAGCGGCAATGGTTAATGCAGGTGGACCCCCGACATAAACATGGGCCGGGAGAGCATTGCCCATTTTTTCCGCCTCATGGTGGTGAAAGCCTCCGCCCCGATGGATTTGAATGTGCATGCCTGCTGTTTTTGCATCGAATAACTGGACGCGGTACATTCCCAGGTTGCCTTTGTGATTGGAAGGTGATTGGGTATAAACCAATGGAAGCGTTACGAAAGCTCCCCCATCTTCAGGCCAAGAAACAAGTTGAGGCAAATCCATAAGCCCTCTATCTGGAAGACTACCAAACAAAACAGGAGGCCTCCTAACGGATTTGAGACCTACGAGAAACGGGAGTAATCCCAAAGATTTTTCCTTCCAGAGTGTGGCGAGAGATGGCGGAAGGGATTCTCGAACGAGTTGGGTCAATCTCTGTATGGTTCTGACTGGTTTCTCACCAAAGGCCAAATGGATGCGTTTTTCTGATCCGTAGAGGTTGGTTGCAACGGGAAATTTTGTTCCTTTTACATTGGTAAATAGGAGTGCGGGTCCTTTTTTGGACACCATTCGTCTCTGTATTTCTGCAAGTTCCAAGTATGGATCGACTTCGTCTGAAATGACCAAAAGCTCATTTTCTTTTTGCAGTTTTTGCACGAATTGGTTGGTTGATCGAATTGCATTCATAAAAAATAGGTGGAAATCAAATCCTTATCCCTTAGACTATGGGCACAAGTTTTTCATAATTATGCCTGACTCAAACTCTCAAAATCCATCCCCTCAATATACTGATATCAAAAGGATCGCTGTATGCGGAGGTTCTCTCGGCAGAGAACGTCGTGCTTACGTTCGCGGACAAGTTGTAGATATTGGAATCACAGATCCCATGAAAGCGGAAGGACTTTGGGATCTGGTAACAGGTCTTTTTTCTGGTGAAGAACGAAACATCACTCCATTCTTAGATTTTTCATTGGCACCTGTGCGAAAGCCTCTACTTCGAATTGATATCTTCAACGAGTCGGGAGAAAAGATATATGCATCTGGAAAAGTAAAAGCAGATGAAGATGGTTTTTTTTCCTGTGAAATCCGAGATCGTTTGCCCCTTGGAGGACATACCTTTCATGTAAAATTGGAAGGACTGGATAGTTTCCGCCAGTATTCAAAAGACCTTGCTCATCTCAATACCACGGAAAACTCGATACTAGGAAAAACTACCATTGTGGGAAAAGGGAATCTCAGAGTTCTTTCTGAAGATTACAAGGGTTATATTGTTACATCGGACATCGATCAAACATATTTGGCGACAGATATCCATTCAGGTAAAGGTAAGTTTACGACACTCTTCGAGACACCAGAACAAAAACGAGCACTGCCAGGCATGCCCGAACTCTATCGCCAGTTACGTATAGGTTTGAATGATGCACCACTTGCTTTTATCTCAGCAAGTCCTCATTTTTTTCGAAGGACAATGCTTGCGACCATTGCAAATCACAATATAAAAATTGAGTCATTGCACTTGAAGTATTTGGAAGGAACCATCAAAGGCGTTTTTGACAAAGTTATCGGAACCTTTTTTAATCCGATTGAATTTTTACAAAACGGCTTTCGCCCAGCTTGGTCAAGAACCAAAAAATTTCTCGGTGCTTCTATACAAAGTCTCTATGATCAAATGGCATACAAGTTATCCATACTTTTACATGATAGAGTGTTTCAACCTACTCATTCCAAAGAGATACTAATGGGGGACAATACAGAATCAGATTATATGATCTTTACGCTCTATCAAATCATCTGCCTTGGCAAATTAGAAGGTGATGTGTTGGAAGATTATCTTTATACTCTCAACTTTTTGGGACGTGATGCGATCACTCGTGATGCGGCCAAAAGGATTCGGAAACTGGGTGAAGAAAACTTAAGAATACACGGACCGGTAAATCCAGTCCACCTAGCAATGATTAACATAACTGAAAAAGGCCCAAATCATAAAGAGATGCAGGAAATGGTTGAAAAGAGCCTACCTGCGGGCATGTGGGGTCAGCTTTTTCCGAACCAAGATGCTTTTTTTGGAACGGAAGGAGCGATAGGAATGAGTGTAATTTTGAATGGGAGAGGGTTTTTGGATTTGACGCAGATTTTTGCAATCATCGGGGAAATGATTGGCGGAGAAGTTGGAGGTAAATTATTGGATGAGAATCAATTAATAACGATTACACAAAACCTTACCGTTCCAGGATTTGCAACGGAAGGGAAAGAAACAGTACTATCCCATCTTAAAAACGCATTCCAGAAATAGATCCAATAGGAAGTTTCATTTTTAATGGCAGTCTCTAAAAGTAATTTAGAAAAATCAGTTTTAACGCTCGTTATCCCAGCTTTTCGTGAGTCTGAACGTTTGCCAAAATTTCTAAAGACACTACTTGATCAATTGCCAAAGGATATCCATATAATCATTGTAGATGATGGATCTCCAGCAACAGATTTTGAAATCCTAGAGTCCCAGTTGCAGGATTTAAAACATCCTCAGATAGAATTGTTAAGGTATCCTATCAATAGGGGAAAGGGAGGAGCCATCGAGTATGGTCTTGAACATTCGAAATCTAAATGGGTTGGTTTTTTAGATGCGGATGGTTCGATTCCAGCTTATGAAGTATTGGCTCTGTGGACTTATGCTAAGACCCACGAAGATGTTGATTTTATTTTAAGCTCTCGCATCAATCTGCTTGGTAAGAATATCAATAGAACCTTTAAAAGACATTTATTTGGAAGGATATTTGTTACCTATTTGAGCCTTTTATTTCAGGTTCCAGTATATGATTCACAATGTGGATTTAAGATTTTCAAAGCTACTGTTTTTAAAAAAATTGCCCATCTTATCCAAAACAAACGTTGGCTATGGGATACCGAACTCATCATACTAGCACACAAGTTTGGCTCTAAAATGATTGAAATCCCAATCGATTGGAAGGATGTCCCAGGTTCTAAAATCAATTTGATTTCGGATTCTTTGAAAATGGCATTGGGATTATGGAATTTTAAGAATTTCCTAAAAAAGAACCAGATCAAATAAAAAGTAATCACGCTTTTAATTTTGTATTTACTCAATTAAAAAAATAAAAATCCTCATTCATTAGAATGGCGCAATTTAAGAAAGCATTTGAGTGGTTATTGATAGCAATTAGTTGTTTTACGATAGGTATTTTAGTTTACTCATTCTATCTTCGTTTTTCGATCAACATGCCTCTCGGTGCTTATGAGGATTACTTTGGACAGATGGTGGATCGACTCCGACAAGGTAAACCACTCTACTCGCATCCAACCTTAGAATACATACCCCTTATCTATGCTCCTCTCTATGCCTATCTTAGTTCATTGTTTATCTGGGGAGATCTATCGTATACTTCTATGCGTTGGGTTTCCCAAATTTCACTTTTTATTTCCATTGTTTTGCTGTTTCAAATGCCAAACATTATTTCGGGAGAGAAAGATTCAAAAAAAAAGATTTCAAATTATAAACTAGGAATCGTTTTATGTGGGCTTCTCACCGCAAGTTACCCATTGTCAGGTTATTGGCTGGATTTGGCTAAAGTAGACAGTCTTTTAATTCTTCTACTAACCGGTATCATCTTCTTCTATTACCAAGCTTGGAACGAAATCAATGCAACAAAATGCAACATCTATCTACTATTACTTGGTATATCATCCGCTCTACTTCCTTTCGTAAAACAGAACTTTCTCATTCTATTACCGATATTGATCTTTTTTTTGTTCCTGAAGTATAACATCAAAAAAACGATGGCGGTTCTTTTGATACAAATCTCTGTCATCAGTCTGATTGTTATTAGGGAACTACTTATACCAGACAATCACTTTTTTTACTATATATTTGTATTGCCTGGGCTTCACCCATTTACTGAAAAAGGTTTCTTTCTAGAATTGATTCGCGTACTCGCACCTGTTTCATTATTAGCAGGAATCTTAATCTATTCATATAGCATAACGGAAATGAAGAAGGATTTCAGAGCCATCCTTAAACACAAACTCAGCTTTCTTTTTATTTTAGCAGTTACTGTTTTTATTTTAGGTTTCGTTGCAAGGTTCAAACAAGGTGCAGTGGTCAATTCCCTACTCTATCCTTATATCTTACTTCTCATTCTTAATTTTGCAATCTTAGCTGAGTTCAAATCACTGAGTGCGAGATTGCAAATCACCTCGTTTTTATTTTTTCTCATTCAATTTCTAACAATTTGGCACAATCCAATGAATGATTTTCAAATATGGAAATCAATGCAATCAGACCAAGTTGTTTACAAAGATTCATTCTGCAAAATGCCAAAGCAAATCTATCTAGAAGATTTTAGTTTTCAAAGAAAACTATTTTGTCAGCAAGAGGATTTTTTCATCAATTACGGAGTGATCGATATCATGTCTTCAGAGAGATTGATGAAACCGATCATAGAAGTCTACAGCGATGCTCTCAGACAAAAGCACTTCCAAAGAATCATCACGGCAAACTTTGAAGCACTTCAAAATGCAGATTTCCTCTACACAAGCACACAGGCTCATTATCTAAAAAAACCGAATGTAAGAAACCATTCCTTTATGAAAGTTATGGAGATGAAAGTATTGCAAAACCAACATTACGTACTAATACAAAAAGAAGAGTTATCTGAGAACGAATCTATTTTCGTAAACATTCACAATAAGTATTATCGTCCGGTACAATTGTATCGTCCCAAAGATTAGTTTAAAGGCTAAAAAGGAAATTTTTTATCTAGAGGTAGATTTGCAGGATTCAATCGCCTTAAATTTAAAAAATATTCTTCAATATTTTTATTGTCCAAGATACTAAGACGGAAATAGCAACTCCAAGGATTCATTGATCTTGTAACACAGCCATTATAAGACTCTATCACGTCAAATTTATCAATCAATCCCATAGAATACAATGTGAACCCAATCTCACCCTTTTCCAATGATATCATTGGATCGGTAGGGTACATTACGGCTAAACTACTTATTTTTTGATGTGCTTTTTGAATCATCTGAAAAGAGTTTCTACAGTTTTCTGGACAGTCAATGACAAGATCGTTCAATTGATTCCTTTGACGGATACCTTTTAGGAAACTCAGTATATTAGAATGTTCTCTTAATGTTGTCCACTGGAATATAAAAAGACCTAAAAGCAATAAAACCAAAGCAAAACCAAAAAACTTTCGACCTTTCTCAATTATACCTATCTTTAGAAATCCGTCCACATTGTGAAAAAGCAAAGCAACTTCAATAAAGAATAACATATGAATAGTAAGCGTTTGACTTGGATAATTTAGGAAACCGTAAAAATTAAAACCAAGAATCGATAAAGTGCTCACTTTATTGCTTCTTAACGTTGATTGATTATAATAGAAAGCATTCTTCATTACAATCGCAAAGATAAACAAAACCAAAAGTAAGTAAAAGATACCAAAATCTAACAGTGATTGAATAAAAAAATTATGAGAATGTATTCTTCCTATGTCAGCTGCTAATAAACTATGTGCATCTAAATTTAAATTTCCAATTGCTACTATAAATGCTCTATATTGATTTACTCCAACACCTTCAAACAAATGATTGGATGCTAAACTAAAAACGGATTCAATAATCTGAAATCTCGCATTTAACGATAGTAATTGCGTTTTTAAATTAAAAATGAAATAAGTCGAAATTAAACCAAAGAGCAAAACAGCTGTAATTAAAACTACCATCCATCGATAGTTTTTTGAATTCATATTCCAAAACAAATAAACCATAAACTGAAAAACTACAGCTATCCAAGCTCCTCTTACATGGAGTATATATAGTGGAAACAAGACAATCAGAGAGATTATTAAAATAATAATTAACCGATGAATAAATTTCGAGTTTTCTTGTTTGAACAATAATACTGGAAAAAGAAACAAAAGAATAGGAGCGATATCATTCGTATTGATTCCCAAAAAGGAACTCTTTTTCAAAGATATTTCATTCAAGACCGGCAAATTAATGAGATAAAACAGAAAGCCCACCATAAGAAATACTAAACTAATAGCCAGTATAAACGATTTAATAATATTTAAATCGTTTTGCACTAACAGGGAATTCTTTCCTGAGGACAACAGTAACAAAATTAGTGGAATGAACAGATACCCAAAGGAGTAAAAATTATCAAAAACAGATGAATAGGTTCTATTTACAAACAATAACGAAAGAAAAATCAAGGCGGAACAAAAATAAGAAAATAAAGTTAGTTTTTCATTTGAATACTGTAATAGTCCCTGTTTCAAAACCAGATAAGAATAGGAGACTATCAAAATAAGGAATAAAATAGAATAAAGAGACTTATACTCTGAGTTTTGAAATACAGAAAATCCAAAGAAACTAGATGTGTATGCTAATCCGAACAAAAAAGGAAATTTTAGATTCTTTGACTGATTCGTTTGCAAAAAAATAAAGAAGGCTACAACGATAGAAAAAAATCTTACAAAAAGCTTCAGTCTTGGCAATTCCGTGTCTAAGACTACAGTTGTAAGTAGAGCATTAAACATTGCCAATGCGACAAGTGTGAAACTAATTTCTTTCCAAGCGAAAAATTTACTCTCCTTACGGTAACTCGCATATAGCAAGTATAGACCGTACGTAGCAATTGTAATTCCTAAATAATCGTAAAAATAATTTAGTTTAGATTGATCTTCAAACAGGTGTACTGAAAAATTCAGGAGAACGAGGGATAGTATAAGCAAAAATAAAGCAGAGAGTGCTTTCATATCTAAGTTAAAGTAAACTTCATTATCAAATTCAGGTTCAAAAATCTAACTAATTGTTCCAACATTGACTTTTGTTTGAATTTGATTCTTTTATTGATCTTGATGCAAGTGATTCAATTTTTTCATTCCAAACGTGTTCCAAAAGAGCCAATCGTTTCATTAGTAACAAATCTTTCTCTGATTTGCTTTTCTCTATCTCTTTCTTTAAACTCGCCAAACGAAGCATTCTAGATTCAAAGTCACTTTTCCCAAGTGTAGATAGTAGTGTATCATCTAAACGAATCATCACTCCGAAAGGTGTTTCCATGATCTGGTCATAACGTTCATCTTCTAACGAACAAAAAATAACTTTTCTCTGGATAACCTGTTCCAAAGAGATGGAACGCTCATGACCTACCTTGCCATGCAGTTGTTTATGACCATACTTTGCAACTTCTCTGTCTGTCAGACCCAGTTCGTCAATTACAGAGACATTCGGTCCGGCCGCATAAGAAAAATAACCCAAACCAAATCCTGATTTATTGCATTTTGCTTCCGTTACTGAATTGGTGATTATAAATGGGTTGATATCTAAACAAGCTTGTAATTTCCGAAACTGAACACCTGTTTCAAACCAAGGATACTTAATTTTAGTAAACAATTCAGAATAACTATCATAATAACCTTTGGTGTAGGCTTTTCTTTCATTTACAATGCCCTTCGGACTAACCAAGGGATAGTTTGTTTTTTCAAAAACTAGAAGAAAGGCTAAAATGAAAAAAATGAAGCGAATGGTTTCTTTGCGCTCTATCAATGGAGTTTTTGCTAGCAATTGATTCGAAAAAGAATCTATCGCAAAGAGTAAAATTACAAAGTAAGGCAATAGCAATCGGAATGCCATAAAATCGCCACCCACCCGAACAATGTAGTGCCCAACAAACAAAGCCAAGATGGCTTCTCTAAATGGAAATTTGATGGAACTATCGGTCTGATTGAAATTGATCAAGTTCTTTCTATTTAGAATGTAGATAAGGCCCAATATTGAAATAGATGAAATGATAAAAAATTTAGAATACCAAAGGAAATGCATGAGGTAGTTCCACCCATCAATATATCTTGAGGCAGATCCTGACTTTGCATAAAATGTATTCGGAAAGATGTCTCCAAAATAAAAAAATCGAAATATATGATAAGAAATGGCAAACAAAAGAATGGCAGATCCATATCGAAAGATCCAATTCCACTCCCACTTTCTAGATTCCCACAAACGGAAAAAATAAAATAGCGGTATGAGTAGTCCCATTTCAGGTCGTGTATGATACAGCAGAGAAACTATCGTACCAATCAGAAATGGCTTTTCAAGTTTTGTTTGAAATGTAGAAACTAAAAGTAAAGTTACTAGAAAGAAAGTCAGTGAGAACTCAAGCCCAGAGGTAGAAAAATCACGGATCCCTTCATGGGAAATCAAAACGAGTACACCCCAGAAAAAGTAGGCTCCTGTTTTCATTTGATATCGAATCCAGAGGACGATGGCACTAATGCTTAGGAAAAAACCAGTAAGAATAGCCGTTTGATGCAGTGGCAATCCAGTAAATGCAAGAAGAGATAAAAATAAAATCCAATAAGGATTTGTTGAGCCCTCGACTCTTTCACCTGAGTTAAACACAAAACCGTTGCCATCTAACAAGTTCATCGTGTAGCGAAAAGATATATAAGCATCTTCCGCTACCCAGATTCTTGATAGGATAGCATAACTTGCTAAAGCAAGAACAGCAAATATCCATATCAATTCTTTACGAGTAACTAAATTCATGTTTAAAGCCAATTTGAAGTTTTAGGAATGTACCGATCAGGTATCGAGTCAGTGAAAAAGTTTGATTTTTTAGCAAATAGGTTAAAATAAAAAATATGTCTAAGCGCGGCTACACCGTCTTTCCAAGTTATCTTTTTGCCTTCCAAATAATTTCTGGGATAATAAGAAATAGGGAACTCTTGAACTCGCACTTTTAATCTCGCGATTTTTGCTGTGATCTCAGGTTCAAACCCAAATCGATTTGATTCTAAATTGATATTTTGAATGATGTCTGCACGGAAAATTTTGTAACATGTTTCCATATCTGTAAGATAAAGACCACTTAGAAAATTTGACATGATTGTTAAAAAACGATTCACGAGGTAGTGGAAAGTCCGGTGAACCTGTCTTCCATCCTTTTTGAAGCGAGAACCAAAAACAATATCCGCTTTACCTTTTGCGATGGGCTCAATTAGGCTCGGTACCTCATCCATATCATATTCAAAATCAGCGTCTTGAACAAGTATGATGTCACCAGTTGATTGCTTGAATCCACGTTGAAGAGCTGCACCCTTTCCTTGGTTCTTTTCTTGGAGTAAAATCTGGTGTTCAGACTTAAACTTGAAAGTGGTAAGAATCTGCCTTGAATCATCTTTTGAGCAGTCATCAATAAAAACTAGTTCCTTTAAAGTCGGCAAAACAAGTGCATCCACCTTCTCTAAAAATTCTCGCAAATGCCCAGCTTCATTGTAGATTGGGATGACTAGGGAAGTTTTAATTTTTTTTGCTTTGGGCAAACTGGAGGATTGACTCATACCCTTTTTTATTACCATATAGTTCACAAAATATTGTTAAAACGTTCACCGTCAATGGTTTAACGAAATCAGAATCCAAAGAAGTTCAATAAATCAAATCTTCATATTACAAGACCGAAATATTTCACTTTACTAGCGAGAAACATCAGAAGATCTTCTATTTAGCTGCTGGTTACGCATTTGAAAATAGGTATATCTATCGTTGTTTATAGTACCGATGAGACAACATTTCAATCATGTTTACAATCTCTGACCCTACAAAATCTGGCTTTGATCGTTTCTGTTGTGGACCATTCTCCGAACGGAAAATACAAATCATCATGCTCGAATTATAATTTTGTAACTTACTACGATCGAAGAAAACACAATCTAGGATATGGTTTTGGTAATAATTTTGGTACGAAACACTTTACCGATGTAGATTTTATCATGATAATGAATCCTGACTTGATCCTAGAAGCGAACACTTTGAACGATATTATCAATTGTTTCCAAACCAAACCAACGAACGTTGGACTCTTTACCGGAAGGATTTTTTATCCAAATGGTGAGGAACAAAAATTAATCAAAAATTATCCTAACGTGTTTGGACTGATGAGTCGAAGATTTTCCTTTCTGGATCGAATCCCGATGTTCCTACATGCAAGACAAATCTATGAAGCAGCAAATTTTGATTACGAAAAAGAAGCTTCCGTTGAAATCATTTCTGGGTGTTGGATGATTTTTCCATCACATGTATGGTTCGAAATAAATGGGTTTGATCCGAATTACTTTCTTTACTTTGAAGACTTTGACATATGTTTGAAAACATTGAAAAAAGGTTATTCGATTAAATATTATCCGGCCGGGAAAGCGCTTCATCATTATGAGAGAGGTTCTTCAAAAAGTTTCAAATTGTTTTTGGTGTTTATAGGAAGCATGATAAAATTTTTCAACAAATGGGGATGGAAGTGGAAGGGATGAAGATAAAATTAGAGCTTTCCACTCCTTCCTGTTAATCCATGTAAAACACCGAGTAACATCATAGAGAATTGTTTCAGCCTAGGTTCACTAAACAAAGTATAAAAACCAAATTTTAATATCAATCTATAACCATCCACGAGTTTCCAATTGATGGGAACCCATCCCATTTTATAGATAAGTATTGCATTTCTAAAATGATAGTAGTGACGAAGAGGTGAATGAACGGGGATGTGTTTTGAAAAGAACTTCTTCGGGTTGTCTCCCAAAGAATGATGCATTAATGCGCTACAAATTCCAAAATTTTGATAACCAAATTTGTTTGCCCGTAATCCCCACTCTATATCAACGTAATCGATAAAAAAATCTTCTCTCATTGGTCCAACTTCGCGAACCATCGACACGTGCGCCAAACTGCCTGAAGAAATCAAATAATCAACTTCGACATATGGTTTTCCTTCTAGGCATTTACATCTAACTAAATTTAAGCCCTGAACCTTTATAAAGGGTGGTGGATTGTTTTGCCTTGGATCGGTGTATCGAGGACCCAAAATTCCAATCTTTTTTTTAGAAACGATTTCCCTATCATTACTTAGATTCAAGTATGCCGATTTTAAATCGGAAACCATGGTTGCACCTGGTAAACTATCCTGATCAAAGAATATTAAAAAATCTGGATCATTCAATAAAGATTGTTCAATACCAACATTTTGCGCCTTTGCAATTCCGAAATTTTCATTCAATTCATGGAAATAGATCTTTGAGTTATTACTTATTGATTCACGAATAGAGACCCTGGTTGCTTCTTCAGAAGCATTATCAATAATTATTATATGATCTACCTGTTTCTCGATAAGATCTATCATTTGAAAAAGGTCTTTCACTACGGGATTGTAAGTGACTATGATTGCATCTGTTTTGTGAATTGATTTCATGAAGGTATTAAATAACGTTAAAAGTTTGATTTATAGCGAAATCTTAAGTAATCCAATTGAGCGAAAAATCACCACGACTTAAGTTTAAATTGGGATTATAATATTTATCAACTATATGATTTGTATTCCAAGTTTTGAACATATAATCAACCTCTTTATTAAATCTTGCTTGTTTGATAGGATTATCTTCTTTACCTCTAGATATCGACTCAAAGTGGAAAAGTAGAACGTCGGGTGACCAAACATTTCTAAGACCGAACGTATTTAGCTTCAAACAAAAATCGACATCATTAAATGCTACGGAAAGGTTCTCTTCATTCATGCCAGAAACTCGAAGATAGTTGTCCTTACTCACCAAAAGACATGCCGCAGTAACCGCCGATAAAGTTTGAAGCATTTGTGCTCGATTAAAGTAACCAGGGCTAAGTCTATCTAAAAACTGAAAAAGATGTCCCGCAACACCTCCCCTTCCAATCAATATTCCGCCATGTTGAACTCTTTGATCGGCATATATTAATTTTGCGCCAACGGCTCCTATTCCTTTTTGAATTCCTATTGAAAGTAGCGTCTCTAACCAATTAGGACTGATCACCTTCGTATCGTTATTTAACAATACAACATATTCTCCTGAACAATGTTTTACTGCAAAGTTGTTAATCGATGAAAAATTGAAAGGATGATTGTAATTTAATACTTTTATTTGAGGATTCGACTTTAAACTTTCAAAATATTGTATCGATTCATGCTCATCTGATTGATTGTCAACTAACACTATTTCGAAATTCGAGTACGTAGTTAATTCTAAAATACTTGTAATACAATCATGAACAAGTTCCTTTGCATTTCGAGTCGGAATAATGATTGATACTAAGGAGTTACAATTTTCAAGAGAATATGATGGCTGAAAAATTTTTAATGTTGGATGAAAGCGAAATTTCCCGTTTATTCCTTTTCTAATAAAATGCTCGTTCAATAAAAGCTCTGTTCTTTCAATAACATTGCTCTTTTCCCCGATATTTAATGACGTACTACCAGGAAGAATCCTCCAATGGTAAAGTATCTCTGGAAGATGTATAATTTCTTCATTTGCGAGGTTTTCAATAATCCTAATTAATAGATCATAGTCCTGTGCACCCTCAAATCCCTTACGAAATCCACCCGTTCCTTTAATCGCATTCTTCTCGACTAGCACAAAATGACATAGATAATTATATCCAAGGAAAAGCTCGTAGTTCCAATCTGGCTTAAAATGCGGCTGACATCTTTTTCCCTTTTCATCCAGTTTATCTTCATCAGAATAAAACAACTTTGCATTCGGGTTCAAGTTGACTGCCTCAATCATTCTCGCCAGTGCATTCGGTTCTAATGAGTCATCGTGGTCCAAAAAGGCAATATAATCCCCGGTTGCCATTTCCAATGCATCATTGCTCGCAGTAGAAATATTTCCATTCGAGCTTCTAAATTTTACTTTTATCTTATCATTTTTTTTACTAAAATGATTTAAGCACTGAACCACCTCTTCTTTCGTTGAGTTGTCATCAACGATACAAAGTTCCCAATTTTCGTATGACTGTTGAATAACAGATAAAATAGCTTCCTTTAAAAAATTTACGGGTGGATTGTAGACTGGCATGATAATTGATATCAATGGTGTCTTTTTCAACGGTATATTTAAGGTTTTAGTTTTCTTTTTTACCTCAATAACTTCGATCCATTTCTCATAATTATTGTACGGAAGCACATTATTCTTTGCACCAAAGATAGACCAACGAACAAACAACTTCCAAGGAAGGTTTGTAAAGATAAGAAAAACAACCTTCAAATAAAGCGAATGCCTGACAATATAACGAAAAGAAAAGTAAATCAAATATAGATATCTAACATACAGAGATGTATACATAAAAGCAGAAGTTGATTGATTTTCGAATTTAGTTAGTAGAAAAATAATTAAATGTTTTAACATATTCTTTTTAAAATTCAAATTAGAATCTATAACTCAAATCCTTGAATTCACTTTTCATTTACTAACCTAATATAGGTTTCAATTCCTGAATATTCTCGTTGATCCAATTAGATATATCTTCTATTATTTCATTTGCTTTAATTTTAGGTTCCCATCCGGTCAGATTCGAAACCTTAGAATTATCAGTTAAATAAATTCGGATGTCTGCTTCCCTATCCTGAGGAACGGACGAAATAGATACAGACTTTCCAGTCACGCCTCTACATATCTGAGTCAATTCTTTAAGAGACAAACTAACTTCCCGTCCACCACCTACATTGAAGACTTCGCCCGATAAAGAATCCAGCTTTGATATCTGAATTAAGAGTAAAGAAAATAAGTCGCGAACATGAAGGATATCTCTTACTTGTTTTCCTTCTCCACCATAACCAAAGTATTTTAAAGAATTTCCGAATAGATGCGCCGCGATCCAAAATGTAATCACACCTTGATCGACTTTTCCCATTTGCCAGGGACCAGTCAAAACTCCACATCTATTAATAATTGTTTTTAAGCCGAAGGTATCCCTATACTCTTCGATTAGAAGCTCAGAGGCTAATTTCGTTGCCCCATATAAAGACCGAGCACCTGTTAGAGGAAATTCTTCTGTGTATCCCTTCGAACTAGCACCAGGTATTTTTTGAGAATCATTTAATTCAAACCTAGATTCAGTTTCGGTATAATCCAAAGAATTTAGTGAAGCAATTGGATATACTCGACTTGTTGAGAGAAAAATAAGTCCAGACTTGGATCTACGTGCAAGCTCTAAACAATTTACAGTACCAAACAAATTTGTATTGATTAAATAGTCCGGAGAGCCATCTCTTCCTGCGAGTACAGACGGTTCCGCAGAGCACTCCAAAATCAAATCTATGTCTGGAAGCGAGAATAAGTCTTCCTTGTTTCTTATATCACCATGGACAAACTCGATACCAAGCTTTTTCAATCTTGGAAGGTTCAATTCTGAACCTCTTCTCTTTAAGTTATCAAAACAAATGATTCGTAGATCTGGAAAGTGTTCTCTGAAATAGACGGCTAAGTTAGAACCTACAAAACCTGAACCACCGGTGATTAAGAGAGATTTCATATTTCATCCTCTGGTTTTACAACTGACTTTTCAGCCATAAGGTCATCTAAAATTAACCAACGTTCAAACCAAATCTTAATCAAAGTCGCAAGATATCTACGCCCCATTGCCCTTAATTTTAAATTGGATTGCCCCCACTTTCGTCCATACCAATTGATAGGAACGACACCGATATTATATCCTCGAATCAGTGCGGATAACGAAAGCTCAATAGTAATGTTAAAATGAGCGGCCTTTAAAGGTAATATATCTTTTATAACAATGGATCGATATGCTTTAAACGCATTGGTCAGGTCGTTATGTTTCGTCCAAAAGATAAGTTGAAGCATTTTATTAACCAATCGATTAAAAAATAATTTATATAAAGGATAGTCTATGATCTTAGATCCCTTAATAAACCGACTGCCAAAAACACAATCGTATCCTTCTTCTATTTTTCTATAATACTTTACAATGTCGACTGGATCATCTGAAAGATCCGCCATTACTATTGCTATCACATCCCCTTTAGCAAACTCAAGCCCTGATCTTATGGCTCGCCCAAATCCTCCTGGCGGATTTCGATTGACAATAACAATTTGTTTGTATGTTTTCTGCAATGTTTCAATTACCGCTCGGGTATTGTCTTTACTATTGTCGTTAACCGCTACAATTTCAAAAGGTATTTGCTCTTTCAACAAGGCTTGAATGATCTCTTCTAATGTTGCTGCTATATTTTCTTGCTCATTATATGCAGGAATCACAATTGAGTATAATAAATCGTTCATCACTATACTCTTGCTTGTATGGCCGTGTGAATTTGGGTAAGAATATCCATCAAATTGTATTTAAAATTCCATTCTGGAAAATGTGATTGAAATTTTCTGACATCACTTAAATACCAAATATGATCCCCACTGCGATTATTCTCTGTATATTTGTAATTCATTTTATTACCAGAAATAGCTTCGCATATTTCTATAGCTTCCATCATGGAACAATTGCTATGCCTGCCTCCTCCCGCATTGTACACCTCTCCAATTCTAGGTTTATTATAAAAATGCCAAAACATATTTACCAAGTCAAAACTATGGATGTTGTCTCTTACTTGCTTTCCTTTGTATCCGAAAATAGTATATTCCGTACCCGTAACTGCGCATTTCATTAAATAAGCCAAAAAGCCATGAAGTTGTGTACCAGAATGTCCGGGTCCGGTTAAACACCCACCTCTAAATATACCGGTATATAGGTCAAAGTATCGACCATATTCTTGTACTAACACATCGGCCGCAACTTTGGATGCACCAAATAAAGAATGCTTCGTTTGGTCGATGGACATAGACTCGTCTATTCCAAATTCAAAGAATTTATGATTCTTATCTATTTCCCATCTTTTCTCTGCTTCAATGAGTGGTAGCAAATTGGGAGTGTCCCCATAGACCTTGTTAGTAGAAGTGAATATAAATACTGCCTTGGGACAGTTCTTCCGAAAGGCTTCTAACAATGAAAGTGTTCCATTCGCATTGACAGTAAAATCTTTGAATGGATCACTAGCTGCCCAATCATGTGATGGTTGAGCGGCAGTATGCACGATTAGTTTTATGTCTGAATTAAATTCTGCAAACAAACTATTCACTTTTTCAATGTCACGAATATCGATTGATCGATGTATATAATTTGGTATCGTCTCTTCTAATTGTTTTCGCTGCCAATCAGTTGATGCCTCCGCACCAAAGAACTCCTTTCTCATATCATTATCTATGCCAACGATTTTAAATCCTTTTTCAGATAGGAAACGAACCGTCTCTGCTCCAATGAGTCCTGCCGACCCTGTTACAATTGCTACATTCATCGAGTTAAACCTTTTCTATTCTTTAGTAAATATAATATTTTCATTGTGGAAAAAGCTCCACTGATTTGATTCCAAGATAAGTAGCTTTGTCTCTATTAAGTGGTCATAAGGATAAATCTGATATGTGGATTGACACAAACCAAGATCTTTTGTTTCCTTATAACATTTAATCCAGTTCTCTTTTCCTACTTTATGATGTTTAAGAGTTAAATCAATTTGTTTTGACTTAAACAATTGCAATACGAAAAAAATAAGCACTAGAAGTATTACGATATTTTTAGTTAACTTTGAAAAAAAAGGTTCCTTCAAGAAAGCTAAATAGACTGCAAATACACCTAAATTGAGATATGGTAAGTACCTTGAAGACTGACCTGCCTTCACTCCAAAACACACTCTTCCAACTGCAATATTCATTTCAAACAATAGCGCAAAAGAGATTAGAAAAAAAATCACTAAATAAAAAATGGAAGACTTATGCTTAATAAACAAGCCCTTAACAACCCGGAAAAAGGAAAGAAAGAATGTCATTAAATATACCAGAAACATAATTGATCCGATAAAATAGCTATCTTGAAGACCTACCTGGAATGCATTCACGTATATCATAAAATCCAGATATTCTAGTGGACGAGGATGAGGGAATTGAAAACAGTCGGACGCAGAATGAAACTGGTATTTATAAAAAAACAAAGTAAAAATGAATATAGATGCTATAGTAGCAAATATATAGAGTGTTATTTTCTTCTTGTTACCGTTCTCAAAAATTGCAAGTGGAAGAAATAGAAATGGGATGATCAAACCAGCAAAAACTGAAAATCCAGTAAAGACTGCAAACAAATCTAGTAATAAAAGTATACCTACTTTTAAAAATGAATTCCATTTTGATTGCATCATAAAGGCAAATAAAAGTAAAATAAATACTGGAAAGGCTCCGTGAGATGGATTTGGAGTTAGTATCATAGTTTCAAAAAAACCTATGGTCAAAAAGAAAAAGGGGATCATTATCGTATGAAGACCATTTTTTCCCACCAAACGATTTTTAATCCCAACAGCAATCAATGAAGACATTAAATAGATAAATGCGATCAGATATGAAGAAGATCTTGTATCCAATTGCACAGTCTCTAAGATAAATCGATCAATTACAAATCCAATCCCTTGCCTGTGAGGAGCATGAACATATAGAAAACTATCTAAGTAAGATTTATTTTCAAAGATTGTGTTGAAATAATCCCACTGATCCCAAAATGGAACATTTGAAGCATACATTGATATATAATATAAAATTCGAAAAGTTAACAGGATAAACACAAACGCAAGTAAGACATTTGTAATATTACGATAATTTAGTTTCTTTATCATAAATTATTTTTTGAATAAAATAGTTTTTCTCAACATAAAAACCAATAACAAAAAACTAACAACTGAAAATACCAAATATTCCCATTGATATATACTATAATTTAAGTTTAAATCAGGAATCCAGAAAAGAAATAATAACATGTGAAAAACCAATAATATATTTCGAATTGGACTAAAAAAAGCTCCGTGGCCCAAAATGACTAAGATCAAAATCAAATTAAAATAAGATCCCTGATGAATGATTGTTGCATTTGGTTCAAACATTAAAAGAATCCATAATCCAAACGAAACGAGGGCTATAAATGAGAGATCTATCAATGACTTCCTTTGACGTTTTGATGCTAAGGAGAAAGAGTATGGCAAAAAAAGGATCCCTAACAAAGTGAAATCTTGCGAGGCAAAAGTATAAAAGAATTGAGAACTCTTTACCCATTCATTAAGATATTTAAAATTAACATAAAAATCAGAAGTGTCTACGGATATCGTTGGAATAAAAAAGAGAGTTTGCACATTCTTTATTTTACTATCGATGATTGCTTCCGTGGGAACTGAGGAGTATGCTTCTACAATTGCTTCTTTAAGAGTCTGACCTTCTTTTACTCTAGGATGATTGGGATAGAGAATCGGATCATCAAGATTACGCTGTCCTGCCATTCTCATTTTTAAAAGATGATCGCCCGGCGGATCATACAGTTTTTGATACATCGTCCATGGTATTATAGTAATAACCATAACCAATGCATACGGAATCAGCCTAAGTACGTAGACCCTTTTATTCGAAAAAGAATACCTACAGAATATGAGTAAAAATAATGATAAGATAGAAAAAAGTATTCCCCCGTGCATCAAAAAACCTAATGCAAGTGAAATAAAACCCATAGCCACAAGAAAAGGCTTTGACCGTGTTTTGTCTTCCATCAGGGCAAAATATCCATAGACAAATGGTACAACCGTTATAAGTTTTGGCCATAAAAACACTGTATTGATCAAAAAGACACCTGAAGTTATGGCAAGCAAACTTAGGTAGTAAATCAAGGAACTGCGAAAGCCTAAACTAAAGAGAAAGAAAATCAAACCGAGTATCCAGGTTGATTGTATGACGGCGCCCGAATAACGGTAGAAGTCAATTCCCAAGACGTATTCGGATTTAAAAGGTAACAAAAAAAGGATGATGGATGTAAAAACAGGTGGTCGATCACTACTTAACCAAAAACCTCCTCTTCGAAAGCATTCTCTTACATTATCATTGTGAGAATATATACAATCAGCGAAATTCCATGGTAACTCGTTATCAGTAGGTAGCCCGACCAAAAAGCGATTGTTTATTATCACTGGATAAAATTCGGAGATACTGATATAAAAAAAATAAACAAATACAACGAGAGCAAATTGGAATCCAATTTCTGGTAAAATATTTTTTATTGTTTGAAACTTCTTAGCTAATAAAGTGAAGGAAATTAAAATAGAAACATAAGAGTAAAGTTTACCGACTTCCGGATTAAAAAAATAGATAAAAAACCCGACATACGTAATGCAAAAAGAAAAAATCAAACTTGTTAAAAATATTTGATGATTACTTTGGACTACATGTTTACGTAGGAAGAGAACACAAACGAATCCGGGTATAAAGAATAACAGGAAGTAAATTGGAGCGATTAAGATCATTATAAACTTGCTAATATTTACTGATTATTCGTTTAAAGTTTTTTAATTACAATTAACATACTTTGGCCAAACGGAAGTGGCAAGTAATCCAACCAGCCAATAAAGGGTATCAAACTATTAATGATCATTGCATCCTGTTTATAAATCCGAGTTTGTCCTAAAATTTTCATTTTAACAAACCAGCCTAAAGCACCAATAGGATTAAAATATGAAGATTTAATCCACCTAACCCGAATATCTTTATTTAAAGAATCATGCCAACGTTTTATATCGCTTTTTGAATACCTTCTGAAATGTCCGATCTTCTTATCAAAAGCTGAATATAGTATCGGTAATGCGGGAACTATAGCTATAAAAAATCCACCCTTCTTCAGCAACCGTAAGCTGTGGTTTACAATGAGAGTATCTTCCTCAATATGCTCCATCACGTTAGATGAATAAACGCAGTCATAGCTGTCCCACTTTACATTGCTTAGGATATCTTTTCCAATCGTCTTGACGTTCGGATGGTTTAAAAATCTATTCTTTAAAATATTTTGGTTATGTTCGGATAAATCAAAAAGTTCTAAGGGGAAAATTTCTGATGTTATTGCTGCTATCGTTCCAGTGCCAGCACCCAATTCCAAATTTTTTACACCTAAAAAATCAGAAATTTTGCCTGCTATCCAACGATTGTAACTTGTAGCCTCTTCGATGGTCTCGAGAGTTTCAACACCTTGACCTTCCAATGAGTAACCAAGTTGATTTTCTATAAAAATTTCTTTTTCTCTTGAAAAAACAAATCGATCAAATCCTGCAAAATTAATTAGCACGACACATCCAACACTCAACAATGTTGCAAAAAACCAGCCAAAACCAATCTTGATTAATAACGCAAAGATTAAAATTCTAATGGAAATTGCAAAAACAGAGACTAGATGGAAATGAATAAGCTTGCTAAAGAAATGATCCCAACCTTCTAACCATGTAATAAATTTATGTAATGGATAAGAAATTAAAAGCGCGACTTCTAATGCTAAAAGATTACCCAAATTCTGTTTCCAATAATCACCATTAAAATAGTGATAAGAGAAAATTAACCGAGCAACAAAGGTATTTATGATAAATACTAGTACACCAACCAAAAGATAACGATAGTGTTTACCTTCAAAAATGGAGAAAAGGCGAGTTAACATCTCTATTTACCAAATAATTACAAACCAAAAAATTCAATATCACTTTTTGAAAAAACCCTAACTAGAGAGTTCAATTAGAGTCTGAAATACTTCATCGTCAGCAGAACGATAGTCAAAGAGCCTATATGAAGGGTAATCTTTCAGGCGATATGGAAATGAACCAATATTAGGAGCAAATATGAACAAATTGTTTTCCATTGCAACGGAAAGTGTAAGTGAAAATGTTTCTGGTATTCGAACAGGAAACCAAACAATGCCTACTCCTTGCTGTTTGATTTCATTATCTAAATAGTCGTCGTCACTGTAGGCACCAGTTTCATTAAAGTTAGCCTCATCAATCAAGGAAGGATGGCTTTTGCCGATCAAAATAACCTTTCGTTCAATGCTATTGAAGGATAGATATTCTAAAAATTTAGCTACAAAATTTCTTCCTTTGTGTGGATATAGTGAACCGAATAAATATATTTTTTTATTTACAATGAGTTTTCGATTCCAATTCTTTTTTTCAATTGTTGGTTCTAGTATCTTCACATTAATGGAAGGATAGATTTTAGAAAAATGATTCTTAACTGATTGATTTGGGACGATGATTTCTATCGTTGGATCTAACAACAGCCATTTAAACTGATCACGATGTTTTTGAATAGAGCGGTCTGACGCGCCTAAATTTTTTTGAATACACTCATTACATTCTGTCTCCGATGGCAAACCGCAATATATATCATTAGGTGACAGAAAATAAAAAGGACATATAGTGAAGTAATCATGTAAATATATGGTAGAAATTTTGAATTCTTTGTGAATTTTCAAAAAATTTATAAGCTCAAGACCTGAGAAATGGTTGATTATTATTTCAATACTTGGTGATAGAATCCGAATTAGGCGAAAAAACACATAGATAAAAATATAATCTATTTTTAACTCCAAATTCGAGACTTTGATCTGTAATCCAAATTTTCTCGGATTTGGAATCGATAAATATATTAAATGGCTATCATCGCCGTCCAAAATCGTCTTTAACAAGTTATAGGAGCCACCACCTAAACCATGATGAAAAATCAATCTAACGTTTCGCCTAGTAGCATGGCGTTGAACAATAAATAAAACGATCTGTATGAAACTATAAAACGTAGATGGAAGTAAAAAACAATGTTTCAAGAAGTTATTGAAAAATTGAAACAGGGGTATCTTTGCAAGAGAAGTTTTTAAAGAAAACAAACTTACCGCCAAATATTAATAAACTTAATTAGACAATGAAATGAATTGAAAAATCTAATTAAATGATAACAACTCATATCGATGTCCTTAGTTTTTTAGACAGTAGATAAAAAAGACGTTTGATGGTAATTGTGATGGAAGTCTGATTCTTGAAAAAATCTAGATCTTTTTGGTATTGATCCAACAATTGATAAGTATCCGCAACATATCCCTTATTTATGCCCGAAAAAATAGCCTCTCTTTCACTCGCGATTTTATTCAGATTTTTTGGATCATTGCTCATACCATCCAATCTAAATATTGCAATAGGAAAATCAAAGTGGAAATACGAAACATTCGCTTTTACTAAAGCTCTTACAAAGAAATCGTAATCTGCTGTAATTAAAAATTGTTCATCGAAACCGCCTAATCTCTGCAAAATTTCCCGCCGCCAGAATTGACTTTGATGGCAAACGACACCATTACGAATAAAGTTTAAATCTAGTTTACCATATTTTATTTCATTTACATTTATATTATTATCTACGATTATATTTCCAAAGAGCAAATCTTCATATCTATTTTTGTCGAATACGTTTGAAAGTACATTCTCATGAGCAAACACATCACCAGAGTTAAGAAATAATATATAATCACCTTTCGATTTAGAAATGCCTTTATTCATCGCATTGTAAATACCTGTATCTGATTCTGACACAAAGTCATAGCTTCCATACTTCGGTTTCCACTTCCCTAATATCTCTAAACTTTCATCAGTACTTAGCCCATCAATAACCAAATTTTCTAAATCATCAAATCTCTGGCTCTGTACACTTTCCAAAGTCTTCTTTAAATTTTGACTATGATTCAGATTAACGGTGACAATCGTAAGTTTCAAGGAGCAATCCTATTCTTGTTTTTTATTAAAATAAAGTCTCCGTCCGCTATCAAAATTACTGGAATCTTTGTTCCAGCCTCAAGTAACTTACCACTATAAAAATATGATACTTTTTCAGTTGTAACCTCGGCGGTTAACTTATTATTTCGCAAAGAAGAATCGCTTTTTCTGAAATAATAGATCTCTAAATCAAGACGATTGAGTATGCTAATCGCAGATGATCTATCTGTTTCAATCTTACCGGAGACATCGATTTCCTGCTCGATCAACTCTTTTCTAAAATTAAATTTAACCGAATTGGGATCCCCTGACAATCTATATATAATGGAATTTTCAAGAAAAGGATCGATACTTCGAAAAAAAGACCTATCACCTAAAGTAGCGGGAGCTCCTGGAAACAATACTGATATATTTTGATCATTGCAATGCGTTGCACTCATAACAAAACAAGCATTATTTTGAACTTCATTCAAATCTCCTAAGAAATTTGACATCCTTTGTTCTGCAAGTTTATCCATAAACCTTGTATTTATTAGCTTCCCATAACCCCATTGATCTCCATAAACAGGTTTAAAGATCTTTTCAACATTCCATCCATAAAGATTAAATTCTGAATTCAAAATAGGAATTAGAAAGTTAGTACGATAGATATTTGTGATGATCGATAGTAAAAAAAATGTCACAGCAAATATCCGATAGAACATATGATAGTTGATCAAGGTTAATACCTTCAAAATTATCATTAAGTTCAAAGGGATTTCAATCCATATGAAGTCTCGATAAATGTCCCTTGTGCCCAAAGAAGAATGAAGAAAAAACAATAGATCAACGCCAATCAATAAACAAATGAGAAATCTTTTTTGAGTTGAAAATAATTTGATTGATAATGCGACAGAAAGAAGAAGGTTAATGAGAAGACTAAAATAATACTCAGCCAAAATATCTCTTGAGAAAAAAAGTTTTATTAATTCCAGAAAAGGAATTTGATTGTATGTTTCCCGAATAAAAATAATCTTAAAATCATATAGCAAATATTCGAAGGATTGTTCGATATCAAAACCAATTGCAAAATGAAATAAAAAGGACGACAAAATTCCTAATGCTATGAAGCTATTTTGTTTCGATTTTATGAAAAGAAATTTTGATATTGGTATAATTTTCGAGCTAAATATAAAAAAACAAAAAAATGAGATCAAAGATGATAAGACAAGGTAGATCAAAAATAAATAAAAGAATTTATTAAGTTTAAATTGTTCAGGAGTGGCAAACGTAGCATAACCTTCTGGAATCAACGTTTGCAAGCCAAGACGAGTCATCATTAAAAAGACGATCAGACACAATATGTTTATCCATAGAGGCAGGGATTGCTCATATCGATGATTCGGTCTATACCTTTCAACCAATTTTGGTTTTAAGAATTGGTAAAGAATAATCATTAAAATAAGAAATACAGACTGAATTTTAGTTAATAAAGAAAGACCTAGAAAGACACCTGTCAAAAAAAAACGATATTTAAACTTTGTATTTAGTAACCAAAAAGAAAGCACCAAGTAAAAAATCGCATATAACTCACTCCGCACTAACCCGGCGTGATATAGAAGACCCAACTGAGAAAAAGTAAACACTAAAAAAATACAAATAAGATATCGGTTTTTATTTTTTAAATTTATTGAGACAATTAGTAAGCTAAATATAACTATCGCCGTAACAATAAAGGGACTGATCAGCCGATTAAATTGTGTTAAATTGAATAAGGGAAGGATTGGATTGACGGCTTGGTTTAAATGGAAAACATTAATTGAGGTTAATACTCCCAGTTTATAAAAAAAACTTTGGATGATAAACAGTAAAAAGTATAAACCGAAACTAGGATGGTTTATGTGAGCAGGAATATGACCTGAATGAATACCAATCATATCAAGAGTTACAGTATGATCCATATCCCAAATGAAATAAAAAGGATATTGTAAACTTACAAATAATGCCGAGCAAAAAAAGAAGAGAAAACCTAATAGGACTAGAATATGATTCGTAGATTTAACCATTCCAAAAAGTTCGAAATAATGATTTCTTCTGAACATCCGCTTCGGATTCGCTAAGTGCTCTCCAGTTTTTTCCTACTTTCAATTCATAAAGAAAAATCTTTATAAATGCCATACCCGTTGCTAAACTCGGCGAACCAAATCCATTGTCTATTCTAACGGATTCAAATGTTGGAAATTCCACAATGTTTAACTTCTTCTTAAATGCACGAATCGAACCTTGATACTCTATCGTATAACCAGGACCATCTAAAGCTAAAATATCCCAGGCTTTTTTTGTTATCGCACGGTATCCATTTATGGTATCAGTAACGAATTTCCCTCGATTCCAGATTATGTTTGCAATCAAAGTGAATGCATTGTTTACCCATTTTCTCCACTTAAAAAATTGATCATCTTCTTCATTATGACCTTCACGAGTCATACGCGTCGCAATAACGATATCTGCTCCAGACTCTAAAAAAGGTTTAAATTTAGGTATATCTAGAGGATCCTCATTTCCATCCGGACTAAATAGAATCAATGCATCTCCCTTTGCTTTTCGAAAAGCAACTCGAAATGCTTCACCCCTACCCCTTACTTCCTGACTATAAACGGTTATTTTTCGTTCTTGAAAAAAAGCAAGTGTACCATCCGTACTTCCACCATCAACGGCAAATACTTCATCGACTGAATCAAATGGGATTTTATCAAAAATTGAATTTAAGCCAACTATTTCATTTAGTGTTAAGATCACTAGACTAACTTTCATTTAATAATTCCTCAAACAAGTGCTCAATGTTTCCAAATCGAATTCGGATAACTCAGGATAATTTCCAAAGTAAAAACCATTGTCATGTATAAAATCTGTGTCAGGTAGTTCGCTCAACTCCGACGTGTATTTGGAGTAAAATGGCTGCCTCTGCATATTACCTGCGATCATGGGACGTATTTCCACGCCAGCACCTGAACATTGATTCAAATATTTATTCCGAAGCTCGGGAGACTTACATAACACGGGAAAAGCAAAGTTTGAAAGAACTTTAAGGTGGCTTCTATCTAAGAGTAATAATTCAGCATTCGATGCTACAATCTTTTCTAGTCTAAGATAATTTCTTTCTCTAGCCGCAATATTATCTTTCAGATAATTAAGTTGGAGATTTCCAAGAAATCCTGTAATTTCTGTGGGACGAAAATTATAACCTAGATCATAAAAAGTATACTTTGCTTCGAACTCGGATTTTATATTATACTTTTTCCTCCATCGAATCTGTCCTTCAGATGTTAAATTTCGATCCCAACCATTCGCCCTAACGATTCGTAACATTTCACTAAATTGTTCATCATCTGTTACTACCATACCCCCTTCTATCGTTGACATATGATGGGCGACAAAAAAACTGAAACTGGACATAACTCCAAAATTACCAGTTTTTCCAGTCTCTAATTCTGTTCCTAATGCTTCGCAATTATCTTCAAATAATATAATATTCTCTTTTTCACAATATGTTCTGATTTGATCTAAGTCACCCGCAAATCCTAATACATTAGTCACAAAAAATGCCTTCAATCGAAACTTTTCATGAGCTTTCTTCAAGTTTTCACACATTACATTAAGTGTCAGTCTATTGCAATCCACCGCTATTGGTTCAAAACCCAATTGAATGATTGGCATAGTATTCGTTGACCACGTTAAAGCAGAAAATCCTATACGATCACCATCACGCAAGATATCGCAATTTTTTAATGTCTGTAAGATAGCCAAATTCGCACTGCCACCACTATTAAACAGAATTGCATCTTTCTTTCCTTGCATCTCGGCAAATCTTTTTTCGAATTCTAAACACTGGACGTCCATACTTAGCTTTGGAGACTTTAAGAGAAAATCAGCTAAGGCTTTTCTAGTCTCAACTTCATTGATGAACGTAAATTTCATTAGAGGAATCATTATTTTTTTTGTCCTTGTTTAGATTCTTTATATATATTAATTAATTCTAAAATTCCCTCATCTAAAGAAATATTTGCAGATAATCCTAAAGCGTTCATTTTACCAACATCCATACATTTTCTTAACATACCATCAGGCTTTGAAGCATCCCAATGAATCTTTCCCTTATAACCGGAAAAATCTGCGATTTTAATCGCAAGTTCCTTGATACTGATTTCTTTCCCAGTTCCAATATTTATAAATGATGTAACATTATAGTCTTTATCAAATAATTCTAATAAAATGCGAGCAAGATCATCTACATGTAAAAATTCTCTTTTTGCAACTCCTGTTCCCCACATGGTAACCTCTTTCGCCCCATCATGAACAGCGTCTACAAACCTTTTTACATTAGCCGACAGAACGTGCGAATGTTCTGGATGAAAACTATCGCCTGGACCATATAAATTGGACGGCATAATGGATAGATAATCTAGGTTTCTTTGTTTTTTAAAGTATTCCAATAATTTAATACCAGCAATCTTTGCTATCGCATAACCTTCGTTTGTAGGCTCAAGTGGTCCCGTTAAAAGAAATTCTTCCTTCATTGGTTGCGGGCAATCTTTTGGATAGATACAAGAACTTCCTAAAAAGACTATTCTTTTGACATTTGTTTCATATGCCGATTGAATCAAATTAGCTTGAATCATGAGATTATCATACAAAAAGTCTGCGGGATACTTCATGTTAGCGGATATCCCTCCAACCTTTGCTGCAATTATGAACAAATATTCCGGCTTTTCTTCTCTAAAAAACTCATTTACGGCAGCCTGATTTCTAAGGTCTAATTCCTCTTTACTTCTGGTAAGGATATTTTTATAGCCCAAATGAGCCAAATGTCTATAGATAGATGCACCAACCATACCTTTATGGCCAGTAAGGAATATCTTTGAATTTTGTTTTTTATCCATGATTGTAAGTTGCGCTTCTTAATTTAATTCTTTTTTTAATTTAAAACCTTTTGAAATTTCCGGGCAAGCAATCATGTCTATTGAACTCATATCCGTATATTTACTAACACAAGGTAACATTGAGTTTCCACATTCCATTTTAGTAGGAGAATAATAAATAAAGGAATTTCCATTTTTGCAATCATATTGAAATCTTTCTACTGGTAGAGAGTCCATTGTACGAACAAAAAATACACTTGATGTACTTTCTTTCAAATTCTTAACAATTTTTGCGGGCAGTCCCTGATATACTAATATAGAAATACAAAGCAAAAACAAGATAATAGTTAATTTTTGGTAACTAAGGGAAAAAATTTGAATAGTTGAATTCAATAAATAAAACATTAATAACCAATAAAATACTGCAAAAAACCTATAATCTGGGCCTTTTAAGAACATCAATAAGATACTAATAGATGCTCCAAGAATTATCAAAGTTATACGCTCTCGAAACAGCTTTTCAAATCGAAACACCAATATAAATGGTAAAAAAAACATAATTATGATAGAGAAGTAAAATTCTAAATTGTAAATTTGTCCCTTTGCCCAAGGAACAATCCATTCAAGAAATGTAAGATCTAAACTTCGATAAAATAATTCTCCTGGTGCTCTTGCCCATGCATTTATGACATCGGTTAGATTAACGAGACTTGAGTTTGCTAACGACCAGGGCAAGTTCAGATTTAACAATGCTACAGGAAAAATTAAACTTCCTGATATTAGAATATTTCTCATTACAAATCCTAATATATATATAAATCCTAAGGAGAAAACCAGGATCAATGATAGATACTTTTTGTAATATTTATAAATTAGGAAAAGAAAACTAAACCCAACAAAAAAGGCTCCAGATATTTTAAATGAAAACGAAACAACTGAAAGCAAAAAAAACAAGAAATGCGATCTTTTATCTGAACGAATCAAAAAGTATATTGATACCCAAACAAGCGATTGCATAGGGAAATCTGAAGAAAACGAATTTATTTCTCCGAGATCCATTCTTAGCGATAAAAAGAAGATGCCCATGAGAGAAAAAAGTCCCAAAACATAATTTCTTTTTAATGTAAGTGAGGGTAATAAAGTTACGGTTACTGAAGTAAAAATAAATATATTACCAAAGTATACCGATCGATTCTCCAGATAAAAATTATCGAAAAATGCTGTTAACAACCAAAAAGAGCTATTAAAGCCAAATCTGGTTTCCAAAAGAGTAATACCATTTACGACACCAAAATCGTGATTCCACTTTACCATATTCGCATGATAACCATAGGAATCCAAAAGTGTTACATCTTGATTGATATAGGAATGACTGATAAGAATTAAAAAGAATAAAATCATTGTCGATGATACTCTAGGAAGCCCAAATCTTATCTTTTTTAGATTAAACAAGATTCCTATAAAACTAAGAAGATATATCAAATAAACCTTTTGAGTTAACGAAAAAAATAATGAAATAAAGTGTAAATGAAGTACAAGAAGGAAAAAACCAAACCAATACAATTGAATTGGACTACTGAGTTTGAAATTTAAACGCCTTAAGAGAGTATTATAGAAAGCACCTAATCCGAAGATGCCTAAAAAATGGATGATTTCAAAGAAGGCAATGATTAACATTTTCAGATTATGCGAATGTACGAAGAAGTCTTCTCTTTATTCTTTGAAAAAAAAATTTTAAAGAGTACTTGATAGGTGCTGGTTCCTCTTGGGCAAAGAACAACCGAAGCGAATTAATAATGCTTGCATTTGGAGATAACTTTTTAGGAAAAGAGAATTCTTTGTCCTCCCCCTCAATGATACCAAAGTCAATATCAGACGGTTTGCAATGCTCTCCGCTTCCATCTATACCTATATTTTTTAGAAGTGAATATCTCGGAAAAAGACCATATGCGTTATTTTTAAAATGACTATAACACCATTTGATTCCCCAAGATTGGTTCTTTCCAATAATTGAATCGATCAACATACCCGACATATCATCTCCGCCTCGATTGAACTGCTTTTGTGTTTCCTTATCACTTACAATTCGATCAGTTGGATTCAGATCCCATTCGGCCTTAAACCACCTATTTTTCCAAGTTCCCCAACCCCACGTTGATGCTCTTGGAAAAAGAAATACATCTTCTTTAAAATCTACTTCTTTTAACAATGGATACCTATATCCACTAACGGAGAATATTGATTCCTCGTATCTATAAGTTTGTAACGCCTCGTTCATATAGACCAAAAAGTTAGAGGAGAGTTCTAAATCGTCTTCCAAAACGATTGCCGAGTCATTATTTGAAAGTACCTCAGAAACGCCTTGTATAACTGATTTTGCTAAACCTTTATTTTCATTCGACTCGTGCAATATTACGTCTTTGCACCATTTTTTTGAACGGATTATTTGACGTGTATTTTCGATTCGCCTTAATGTTTCATCACTACTTTCAAACTTCGGTCCGTCAGCATAAACAATCAATGTTGACTCATTGGCTAATATATTTCGAGCCAAACTTTCCAAAGTTCTTAAAGTATGATCAGGTCTGTTAAATGCGAACAAAATGATTGGACTAAGGGATTTAGGCATTTTCGGTCAATTCCTTCATTTGCCTTGACCAATTTTCTAGAACCAATGCTTTGAAAGAAAAAGGTGATATCACCCCATTTGGAAACGGACCTAAAGCTAAAGCCTTTCCCGCTTCAAATGTTAAAATATTTGAATTTACTAATATTCCATTATCCAACTGACTTCCAAATCTTTCGAAGATAGCATTATGCCATTCTAAAACAGGTGGATTAAAACCTTTTTTCGGTCGATCTAAAATCTCATCAGAGATGATTCCTCTAAGTGATTTTTTTAACCAACTTTTTAATCCAAGTTTAAAATCTGGAATATCAACATTAGCCTTTCGAAGGCCAATAACTAGTTCTACTAATTTATAATCACATAATGGTAATCGCAGTTCAATGGATGATGCCATACTCAACCGATCTCCTTGAGCGATACCATTTTCTAGGAGATATGTTTCACAAATGTTTTTAGTTATTTGAATATCTAACTTTTCACATGCATTCAGCTGTTTTAGATAAACATCGCTTGGATGCGAATCATTAACTTTAGATTTAAATTCTTTGGTGAAATATTGATCCGAAACTCTAATTGCATCTAAAAAATCGGGAGCTAATTCATAAAAGGCAGGATATTTATATTTTCTAAAAAGATTCCATGCATTTTTAAAAGAACCCTTTATTCTAAAAATAGAGAAAAGCCATTTTTTTACATCCAATAGATTGTCCCATTTCGGCAAGTTTTTAATAAATTGCTTAATGATTAAAGCTGGAAGCGAGTGATATTTTCCTAGCTCTTCTGAAACATTTAGAGCCTCTCGCAGCCATTGATAACCAAAAAATAATTCATCTCCGCCTTGTCCTTGTAATAAGACTGGCACATTCATCTCTCTTGCTTTTCGACTTAAAAGAAAATAACCATAGCCTGAGATATCCGCTATCGGATCATCACGATAAAAATTCATTGTCTCAAAGTCATTTACAAAAGCTTCAGTTGTTAATTCGATTTCATGGAGAGGAATATCTAATTGTTTCGTTAACTTCCTTGCATCAGCACGCTCATCATTTTTTGGTTCATTTGGATAACCAACACTAAACGCCTCAATCCTACCCGGATAGAATTTGGAAGAAAAAAAACTGATTAAAGATGAGTCTATTCCGCCACTAAGAGCGACTCCAACTGGAACATCAGAACGAATGATTAGCTTATGTAGTTCTTCTAACTCTGATAAAATCAATTTTTCTGGATTCCCAACGATAGCAGGAGCATCCTCAATCTTCCAATAGGTGTGTTGAACCGATTTCCAGTTAACTAAATCTACTTCTAGATAAGAACCTGCAGGCAATTTCCTAACTCCATCAATCGCAGTTTTTGGTTCAGGGATATATTGATAGGCGAAATAATCTCGAATGCTTGCATGATCAAATGAAAATGAAACTCTCTTTGAAGATAACAATGACTTCATTTCTGAAGAAAATAAAATTTCTCTGTTAGTTTCATGGATATAAAGAGGTTTTTCTCCCATTCGATCTCGAAATAAATATACTTTATTTTTGAGTTTATCGAATAAACAGATTGCAAACATCCCACGTAGATGGTGTACAAACTCGATTCCATATTCTTCATATGCATGAACAATAGTCTCACAATCACTACCAGAGTTAAACAGGTGACCTTTTTTTTCTAAATCTGTTTTAAGTTCAAGATAGTTATAAATTTCTCCATTTGCTATGACGGCTATAGATTTATCTTCATTCCATAGTGGTTGCCAACCGTGAGAAAGATCAATGATACTTAGTCTTTTCATTCCAATAAGCACTTGACTGGAGGAAAGCCTACCTTCTCCATCAGGTCCTCTATGAGTGAGAGACGATAACATCATTTCAAACGACTTTAAATGATCGCTATCAATATGATCTTTGGATATAATTCCAGCAATTCCACACATTATGATTTAATTTTTGAAATTACAAATTGCAAAAAGTATTTTTTGAGTAAACGATAAGGAATTTTCATAAATTCAGGAACAAACTTATTATAAACAATATGTGGTAGTGTTGAGATAAAATCTTGTTTAAATAATTTAAGAAGGATCAACATGTATGTAAAAGGATACATTTTTATATAAGGATTATCAACACCCTTTAAATCTCCTTGGACAGAAGATTTTGTCTTTTTATTTAAATCTGAATAAAGATCAATGTAAGCTAAAGCCTCCTTGGGTCTACGTAAATTTGCCTCAGCATACTGACGCGTTGATTTTGAAAGTGTGTTCAATGGATCAGCTAAAACTTTACGAATCAGTCTTATCATTGCCTCACTTAAATCTTGAGCGCTCAGTGAATTTACAATCTCACCATTCACGTCGTTATTTACTATATCTTTCATACCACCCACTGCAAAAGCAACTATAGGTGTTCCTGCTGAAATGGACTCTAACATGGTTAGAGGAAGATTGTCTTCAATAGAAGGTAAAATTAACATATCTCCTGAATTGTAGAAGATATTCAAGAGTTCATCGCTCTCAATTCGTGGAATAGATATCCAAGGAAATCCTAACTTTGTTATGGATTGATGAATTTGACCCAGACAAACAAGCTGAATTTGATCCAATTCTATTAAATTCTTAATTTCATTTTGAGAAGAAAGATGTAATAATGCATCTAATAACAATTGGAAACCTTTCCTTTTTTCGTTTCCATTATCTGCAGCAAAAAGGATCGAGATGGACTTATTCGGAATTCCTAGTCTTCTTTTTGATTCCATTTTATCCAATGGTTTGAAAACTTCGGAAGTATTTATGGAATAAGGTATGTATTCGATCCTATGCTTTGAGAACAACCGACTTTCCTTAAGAAGTGATTCCATCCATTTACTCGCCACTACAAACGTAATCGGGATCGCTGACAGAAACTTCATTTTCCTTTCAAAATACACTTTTTGAATTTGTTTCCCATTTAAACTTTCTAATTGAGGACAATTTGAACAATCTACATGAAACTGATTGCAGTTACTTGTATAATGACATCCTGCCGTAAAGGAAGAAGTGTCATGTAATGTCCAAACTAGATTTTTGCTTTTTCCCAGATTGTATATAATCTCAGGATTTAGAAAGTTTGTAATCCAATGAAGATGTATTACCTCGTACTCATTGAGATCAGCATATGGAAAGAATCTATCTCCTGAATCATCTATCTTAAATAAAGTGTTACTTACTGATGTTCGGTTGTCTTTGACTATCTTATCCAATAAGGAAGATATTGCCTTCTCTCGGATTTTTAATATGTAGGGAAGCTGAAGGATGTCCGAATCATTTGAAAGTTTTTGTTTAACTAAATATTTGACCGGAACTTTCAAATCTCGCAAAGATTGATATAGACCATATGCCGCTCTAGCGGCACCTCCGCCGATATCGCTGGTATTTAAAATAGCAACATTACGATTATGCATATTTTGCGATTATGGTCTGAATTGAATGAAATTGAAATTTTTCAAAATGATTTTGAATTTGTTCCTTCATGACCTTTAAATCTATTGCTACTGTAGCCCCTCTATTCACCAGTGTTACATTTGCTTTTTTATTCATATATAACTCAAGTGATGAAAGTAAATCTATTACTTTAATATTATCAGGACTTCCAATATTAATTGTTTGTGTATTCCATACGATTTTATTTTTTAAAAAGATGCCAACGACTTGAGTCAACTGATCGATATCAATTAGATTCCGTGTCGCATTCTTCCAAAGTTCAAATGCCTTTCCAGACTCAATCCTGCTTTTCAAAAAGTTAAAAACCGTATTCTGGTTATTTGTTTTACCAACAACATTAGTTAATCTAAATATAATATAATTCTTAAAATTATCTTTAATCAAATTTTCGACATTCTTTTTATGAATAACATAATGAGTATTAAGTAAATCTGGATCTTCTATACTTACCGTAGAAAAATAAATGAAATAACTTTCCGATGACATTTCAAATTTAACTTTATTAATTAAATTGACTTCACGTTCCAAATCGGATAGGTCCTCTGTTTTTGAATTTGAAACTCCAGAGGCAAAAATTACAACGTCATCATCTGCCCCGTAAGAACTAAACGCATTTGCAAGCATTCCGTTTCCAATAACCATTATTCAATCTTGTAAGCAAAAATATTGATTTGGAGATCCATGCCAACGTTCGATCCAATGGCGAGATAAGGATTTGCGGAAGCAAAAATCGTTTTTAATTGATATCGAAAACCAGCAGAACTTATTATATTTAAAATTTGATCTAAAACCTGCTCTTGATTTTCAAAGGAATGGTATTCAACAAATAGATTTTTTACATTTTTAAGGAATGATCGGCTTTCTTGTAATACGCGTAATTCTGCACCTTCGATATCTATTTTTAAAAAATCTACATTATCTGTAATGTATTGACTCAATACGGCAGTTTTCACTCGCACAATGTTATCTTTTTTTAAAGATTGGTCTATTCGACCGGCATCCGCTCCTTCAGATAAAAATTCAATTTGTGTCTCCTCATCCCATAGTGCTAGATTTTTAAGCTCCACATCTGAAAGGCCTTGTGATGTGATATTTTCCCGACACACTTCATACACTTTCGGGTCTGCTTCAAATGCTACAATTTTAGCATTCGGATAGATTGATTTAAAAAAAGAAATACTCGTACCTACATTTGCACCACAGTCAATTATATAAGGAGTTTGGTTAAAAGTTTTGAATTCATAAATTCTATCGGAAAAGATTTCTCGATAACTATAGTAAAAGGAAAGCGAATCCACTATCGTAAATTGATTTCCCAATAAACTTATATTCTGTTTTTCATACCTCTTAACATCTAGAAGGAAAGCATATGGATCCAACTTTTTAACTGTTAAATCTGCCCCGAGAGAATATAGAATTTTCTGTATTATTTTTCTTATAATTTTTTTAATCATTTAACTAATTTCTAATGCTTTAGAATCTAACAATTCCCAATCCTGTTTAAACAAAACCACTCCCTGTCCCTTTTCAATGGTTTTTCCTGTTTTATAGAAATCACCTTCCTCAATTTGAAAGCTAGAAACATTTTGAAGGAAATCTTGAATTTGATTGTCTGTTCGGATTATTGCATTGAAAATATATACCCCTGTGGTTAAGGGAACTTCTTTTACCTTACATTTTATAACGTATTCTTCCCCCATAGGATTATTAAACTCAGTACCAACAGACGTGGAATTTAAATCCGTAATTTGAAAGTCTTGATTATCCTTTATGGCGTAGGCAGCTGTTAATCTTTTGAATTGATGACTAACCTTAACTTTGATCTTAGTCACAATGACAATATCTTCACCTGACAAAAATAGATTACGACGGGTGCCGCTCGCATCCTCGGTCCATGCTTCCATAAATCGAATATTACCTTCACCTATCCTATCTAAGCGATCAATTAGAGATTGACTCATATCACTTTGATTATCATTCAAATAATAATTAATCCCTTCTTGTACATTGCCATCAAAAACAATCTCACCTTTTTTTAAGTAAATTGCGCGGCTACATAAACTGGCAATGGCGGCCATATTATGACTAACAAATAGGATAGTTCTTCCTGAATTTTTTGAGATAGAATTCATTTTTCCCAAACATTTTTTTTGAAATTCTATATCTCCGACAGCTAACACCTCATCTATAACCAAGATATCAGGCTCTAAATGTGCAGCGACAGCAAATGCAAGTCTAACATACATTCCACTGGAATAGCGTTTAACTGGTGTATCAATGAATTGACCAACACCAGAAAATTCGACAATTTCATCAAATTTCGATGCAATTTCAGAACGATTCATACCTAGAATCGCTCCATTCAAAAAAACATTTTCTCTGCCGGTAAGTTCAGGATGAAAACCTGTACCAACTTCTAAAAGGCTAGCAATTTTCCCATTAATCAAAATCCGTCCACTCGATGGAGAAGTTACTTTTGAAAGTATTTTAAGTAGAGTTGATTTCCCTGCGCCGTTCTTTCCAATTATTCCGACAACTTCGCCTTTATCTATTGAAAGACTAATTTTATCTAAAGCCTTATAAAGATTTGAACTTTGATCATTCTTATTATCTACATTATCAAATAATGAAAAAGAATTAGGATCTTTTTTACCTAGCTTCCTTGCGATCCAAGATTGCAAATCTCTGTAAAAAAATCCATGGGAGATTTGCCCTAATCTATATTCTTTACTCACTTGATCAAAAACGATTGCTTTTTCCATTTTTCTTTAAGTTTTTATACAGAATCTATAAAAGATCTTTCGACCTTATTGAACAAAAGGATACTTCCAAAAAATAAAATCGTAAGGAAGACGAGATTTGCAATTAAATGTATTGGCGAAAGTAAAGTATATCCGAAATGAAAAAAACGGAATATCTCAATAACTGGAACAAGCGGATTAAACATATAAATACTTAAATATTTATTCGGAACTTGTTCTAGTGAGTATGCGATAGGTGAAGCATACATCCATAATTGTAAACCAAACTTCAACACAAACTTCAGATCCCTATATTTAGTAGTGAGTGCAGAGATCAATATTCCGAATGAAAAGCTTAGTACGGCCAAATAAATCAGAAGAAAGGGAGTAAAAAAAATATAATACTTAAATTCCAAATTCGAAGAAAAACAATAATAAAGATAAATACAAAAGAACAAAAAGTATTGAATTACAAATGATATCATACCTGATAAAGCAGAACTAATTGGTGCTGTTAAGCGTGGAAAATATACTTTTCCAAAAATCGAAGAGTTTGTGATAAACGTATCCGATGTTCGAATCAAATTATCAGCGAAGTACATCCAAAGCATGTTTCCACTAAAATAAAATAAAACTGGAGGAATTAGACCCGTATCCAATCTGGCAATTTTAGTAAAAACTAAAATCATAACGAAAGAAGTCACAATTGGCTGTACTAAATACCACAAAGGTCCTAAAATTGTTTGTTTATAAACTGCAACAAAATCTCTTTTAACGAAAAAATAAATTAAATCTTTATAGGTCCAAAGTTCCTTGAAATTGAATGAAAAAAATCTAGATTGCGAAGTGATTATGGTTTCAAATTTAGTTTCAGAATTATTCATATTAATTATCTGTATTCTTTTTAGAATTAAATTTGGAACTACGCTCATCTGTTAGCACCATTGCAACGAGACCAGCATAAAATGAAATCATTTGATTTTCTGAAGACTCCCATGGAATGGTTGTGTATAAAAAAGGGAAAAATGCAATAAATAATACCAATAGTTCTTTATGAAAATATGTCCTCTTTTGGATATTCTTTAATAAAAGAAATAAGATGATTATAAAGAAGCTATAGTTAACGATGGCAGTTTTAGGTCCAGATGTGCGATGGACATCAAAGAAAAAATTATGAAACCAGACATACCCACTGTGGTCTTTTGGATAAATCCAAAAACCTGTTTTTATCTGAGTCCAGTAATCAATCGTATGCTGAAACTTTACTAAATAATCCCCTGAAACTATTCTATCCTTTATTCTAGAAAACAACGGATGATCAATCAAGAAGAATGCTACTAACAAAGATGTAAAGATAAGAAACAGATATCTTAATCCTTCAATTTTTTTCAAAGAGAATCGTCTCATGATGAGAAAAGAGATCTGTAGAGAAAAGATTATAAGAATTTCGAAAAATAAAGTCCTCGCGCTATATAAAATGGAAATAAAAATTCCTAGTGATAAAACAAGAATTGAACCGATTCCAAAGGCGAATGGTTTATAATCTTTGTTTGTTAAAAATGAGAGAAAAAGTATCGACGCCATGCCTCCTAAAATAGTTGTTCCTGGCGAGTTAACGATTACTTTATGAAATATATGGTATGATTTACCATAGTAAGGTGGATCTAGATAAATCATCGTAAAAACTGAATTTAAAATAGCAACAAACAACATACCTAACGACAACGATGCTAATAATTTGAATTTATTTTTCGGTTTAGGCTCTATCCCAACTATCAAATATACAAGCAGTAATTGCATTGATTTCAATATATAATTCCAATAATCCAAATCCATATTTTCCCACCCAGGTGGTGGTTCAGGTGAGATATAGTATCTAGCATAAAAAATAATAAATATTAAAAAAAATGAAAATCCTATGCCTAACTTTATATTTGTATAAAACCTATAAAATTGTTTAACGACGAAAAAGTACATGCCTAAAATAGAAAGCAAGGCTATCTCTACATTCGTATTCCCCATCCCACATAAAAAGAGAAAGAAATAACACAAGTATTCTGTTATAATGCGTTTTTTAATTAAAAACAAATACATGAATAGTATTACCGTGCTCCAAAACCGGTAAGAATGGTTTTAATTGTTTTAAAAGTAATTAACAAATCTAACCAAAATGAGAAATTCTTTATATAATAAAAATCAAACTCTAATTTAACTTTCATTCCATCAACTTCAGCAGCATATCCCTGATTAACTTGTGCCCAACCGGAGATACCTGGTCTTACGACATGTCTATAGGAGAAAAAAGGAACATCTTTTTCATACCATTGTGATAATTCGTAGGATTCGGGTCTAGGTCCTATAAATGACATTTGGCCAAGGAATATATTAAAAACTTGGGGTAATTCATCGATTCTGAATTTTCGAATAAAACTTCCTATTCTCGTAATCCTGGGGTCGTTTTCCGAATTTGTAAATCCCTTACCTTTTAAATCCACATACATGCTTCTAAACTTAAGCATATTGAATACCTTGCCCCTATAACCCATTCTAGGCTGAATAAAAAATGGAGAGCCAGGTGATTCAAAACGAATGCTTATAGCGATAATAATAAAAAAAGGAAAAAGTATCGGTATCAGTATCAAACAGGTAAAAAAATCTATCAAACGTTTCAATAATTCATAAAAGGATGACGGCATTAGACTACCAAACTCGTTTTCAGAAAGATGATTAATTTTTACCCTGCCTGTTAAAGATTCTCTGATTTTTCTAGTCGAATAGACAGGTATTCGTGATAACGTGCACTTTGCTAAGAAAGTTTCCCATTCTGGAGTTAAGTCGTTACTGGAAAAATCGGCTACTACAGCATTAAACCTCTGATTTTCAATACTAGGTATGCTAAGCATTTTAAAAAGCGCGCCATGAAAATTTTGAAAATTCTTTGCTTCCCCAAATGGTAATAGAGCGTATCGGATCATCCGATACCTTCTGCCAATGAAGTAACCCATATAACACCAGCTTAGTGTCATCAAGTATCCTGCTAAAAGAATTTGAAGAGAATATGATGTTCTATTCCATAGAATAAAACCTATGGGAATAAAAAAACTGATAGTCGTTACAGGTAAAACAAAAGCGACCGTTTCGGAACCAGGAATACGAAAAATTTTGCGAAGAGAAAACGTAGAAATCCAAAATGCAATTACAGTGGTTGTTAAGGTTGTGACTAAATTTGGATCTTTGGCATTCCAGAATTGCCAACCCCAGATTGGAACTGCAGTGCCTAAAAGAAGAAATCCACAACCAACTGAGAATTGTAAAAAATAACTTAAAAGAATCTTCTCAAACCATCTGGAATGTCTTCTAGTATAGTCACTGTTATCTTGAGTATATAAAAAAGATTCTTTGCTCATAGAATAATTAGCCAAGTATAACTGAAATCGCTTTAGAGACCGAAAAATCCGATTTTAGTAGCTCTCTTGACGCATTTCCCATTTTATTTCTGAGCGATTTTGATAACATCCTCTTTGCCGCTATGATTAGTTCCTCATAATCATTATTTGTTTCGATGTATCCGGCACCTGCCTTATTTATGATGCTTTGTAGATCATTTCCAGGATTTACGATTCCCAAAATTGGTAGACCTTTTTGCATATAACCTAATATTTTTCCAGGAAAGTTATGTGTTTTGTGATGAGGGTGAAGTGTAATAAGTCCTACGTCTACTTGATCTAAAATAAAAAGATATTCTTCTTGTGAAACACTAGGTAGCAGTATAGAATTATGTAGATTTTTTGATCTTATCTGTTGTGAAACAAATTGAAATTCATCACCATTCCCCAAAAATATAAAAAAGGCAGTATCTTCTTTCAATAATCCTTCAGCAAGATCTAATAGATTCTGCATGTGTTGGGCAGTTCCAATGTTTCCACCATAAAAGAAAATGATTTTTCCCTTAAGATTATACTCCTCCCGTAAGTTCAAAACCTTGATTGAAATATCATTTTTGGGAATAGATTTTTTTTCAATTTGGGATGTTTGAATGTTTGCGTTTTCAGTAGCCCAATTATATAAAAGCGTTGTGTTTCCGAATTCAGGAAATTTATTCCTAAACCATTCTAAATTAGCAGGAGATTGAATGCCAATTTTATCAGCGCATTTATACATTCGCTTTTCATAAAATCTAAAAAATTTCACGATGACCGAATCTTCCTTAAGCAATCCGTTATCTATCGTCCATTGCGGAAAAAAATCTCTAACAATAAGAAAGCTTTTGCATTGCCATTTAGCTTTTAAATATTCAACTAACCCTGAAAAAAAAATTGTCGGTGAATAAAATACTATCAAATCTTGAGGATTGATTTCTATCCATCTCCGAAGAAATAGTTGTGCCCTAAACGAAAGAAGATATTCGTTTATTAGACGAATCGGTTTCCATACATTTTTTATTCTGCCTGAACTAAATCTAATTACCTGAATGGACTCAAAATGTTGTTTACTAGACCCAAATTTAAGTTGGTCATCAGGAGTGATGACGGATACACTATGTCCATTTTTTTGAAATTCGAGTGCCAGCTCATGCATCATTTTCCCTGCGACCTTGATGCTTCTTGGAAGATAGTCATCAACGATGATACAAATTTTCACTTGTCGTCACGATTTCCAATTTTTTCTTTCTTCCATACTACTCGATTCACATAATCTGTGTAACTTTTAATCAATTTAACAATCATAAGTGATACATTATCAACATCATAATCGGAAACGATATTCGGTCTCTCTGGATTAAAATTGGAGACCGTGATTTCGACTGACGAAAGGATATCTGATGGATGCAAACCAGACATTATGACGGATCCGATGTCCATACCCTCAGGTCTTTCATGCATATTTCTTACCGTGATAGCAGGAAAATTTAATATTGAAGACTCTTCTGTTATAGTACCGGAGTCAGAAAGTACGCAAAAGGAATTTTTTTGAAGATTTATATAATCAATAAATCCGAATGGTTTTAGAAAATGGATTTTAGATGATAGTTTATTAAACAATGGTTGAGTTTCCAATCTTTTCCTAGTTCGCGGATGAGTTGATACGATTACATCTTTTTGAAATTTCTCTACTAAAAGACTCATAGATTCCAAAAGGAGTTCTAAATTTTTGGGATCATCAACATTCTCTTCCCGATGAATGCTAACCATAAAATAAGTATTAACTTTTAAATTTAGTCTTGTTACTATATCTGACTTTTCAATTTTACCACGATAATAATTAAGAACTTCTTTCATATGGGATCCAGACTTAAAGATAGTCTCTGGTTTGATTCCTTCGCGAAGAAGATAACGTCGAGCATGTTCTGTTAGAACAATGTTGATATCACTTAGGTGGTCTATTACCCTACGATTGAGTTCCTCCGGAACACGCTCATCAAAACAGCGATTGCCAGCCTCCATATGGAATACAGGGATTTTTCTGCGTTTTGCAATAATGACCGCAAGACAAGTGTTTGTATCTCCATAAAGTAATAAAGCATCTGGCTTTTCCTTTTCAAAAAGCTCGTCTGATTTTACCAAAATTTCAGCTATTGTCTTGGCCACCGTTTCTGAAGCCACACTCAAGAAATAATCGGGTTTACGAATTTCCATCTCTTCGAAAAAAACTTGATTGAGTTCATAGTCGTAGTTTTGTCCCGAATGAACAAAAATGTGATTATAATTTGCATCTAATGCAGGAATGACCCTAGACATTTTTATCAACTCAGGACGAGTTCCAACCAGGGTCATTACTTTAAGCATTTAATTCCTCGCGAATATACTCGAGTTTTAAAAGTATTTTCTTAATTTCAGCCACATCTAAACGGACAGTATTGTGTGATGTATAATCATCTAGTTCAGATACTTTTGCTTCTCCTTCCACAAAATATTTATTATAATTCAAATCTCGATTATCTGCAGGAATACGGTAGTATCTCCCCATATCTTCTGCTTTCGCCATTTCTTCTCTTGAGACGAGTGACTCATACAGCTTTTCCCCATGTCTAGTACCAATTACTCTAATAGAATTTTGTTTTTGAAAAAGTTCCTTAAGGGCAATTGCTAAATCACCTACTGTTGAAGCTGGTGCCTTTTGAATAAAGATGTCACCTTGTTTGGCATTTTCAAAAGCATGTAATACCAAATCTACTGAGTCGTCCAAAGACATCAAAAATCGTGTCATATTTGGATCAGTCAATGTTAGATTTTTACCAGACTTCAATTGATCAACAAACAATGGAATTACAGAACCCCTTGACGCCATAACATTGCCATATCTGGTAGCACATAAAACTGTTCCGCCATCAGGAATTTGTCTGGATTTGGCAACCATTACCTTCTCAGCCATAGCTTTAGAAATTCCCATTGCATTAATTGGATAAACAGCTTTGTCCGTTGAAAGCACGACAACTCGTTTAACATCATTTGCAATAGCAGCTGAGATTAAATTTTCTGTCCCAATCACATTCGTTTTCAAGGCTTCCATTGGATAGAATTCACAGGATGGTACTTGTTTCAACGCCGCAGCATGGAAAACGTAGTCAACTCCCACTAGAGCAGAGGAAATACTGCGATAATCTCGAACATCTCCTATATAAAATTTAACTTTGTCATTATTTAAAAGGATTCGCATATCCTCTTGCTTTTTTTCATCACGACTAAATATGCGAATTTCCTTAACATTTGTGCTCAAAAATCTCTTAAGGACAGTATTCCCAAAAGATCCGGTGCCACCCGTGATAAGGAGTATTTTATTATTAAACATTTCCTCTCCGTACAAAATTATCATAGTAAGTCTTCATTTCTTTAATCAACTGTGGCCATTCTGGGGGATTATATAAGAAGTCTTTATTAAATCGTTCTGCATTTAAAGAACGATCTATTAAAACCTCACTTGATGGAGTAATTTCAATTCTTTTGTTATATAAGTCTTTAATTAATGTTAATAAGTCTAGCTTTGATATTGGATTGACGGCTAGGTGATACAATCCCGACTTGAATTCTTTAGTTAAGATATTATTGGCTAAAACCTTTGCCAACTCAATTGTAGTTAATCCAGAGAATATTGCTCTAGAGTAGCCATTAACTTTGCCATCCTGGCCTAGAAACCAATCGACAAGAGAATACTTAGATTGCAATTCATGGCCAATCAAAGACGTTCTTAGGGTCAATACATGTGGCTTATTTTTTACTTCACCTAGCTCTTTTGTTTTACCATATAGATCATCAGCATTTGGTTTATCAGATTCGAGATAATTTCCCTTTTTTCCATCAAAAACGCAATCCGTACTAATGTGAATCAGTCGTGAACCTATACTATCAGCTATATCTGAAAGTCGATAAGGTAAAAGCGAATTGATTGGAATCACGTAAAGAGGGTCATTTGAAATTTCAAGTTGTTTGATGATCCCAATACAGTTAATGATTATCTCAGGCTTAAGTACGGTAATCGCATTGGAAAGATGGTCCGTGTTTAAAACATCAATGTTAAATATCAAATTATCCGATTTAGAAAAGGTCTCAAAAGGAATCGGTGTATTCTCACTTTGGCGAACCGTTCCGTAAACTTCATGACCATAATCGGGTAATAGACGAAATAATGTGCTTCCAAGCATTCCGCCTGCACCGAGAATAAGGATTTTCATTTTATAACCAAATTGATTTTAATTTTTAAATCAAGCCCAGAGCTTTTTTTTCAGCTTGTACTATTTTACTAATACCTTGCTCTATACCAAATTTAGGCTCCCAACCCAAACTATCTCTCGCTCTTGAAATATCAGCGACAACATCGTTAATTTCATTTTGTCTTATCACATTTTCTGAATTAACTTTCAAAGCCGTCCCGCAAACTTTTTGTATAATTTCGATCATTTCCTCAACTGAATATGAAACACTTGAACCGATATTGTAAATTTGCAAACCATTCATTTGATTCATGCACCTGTGTATTGCATCTAAAACATCATCGATAAAAACATAATCACGTTTTGGATATAAATCTAAAACTTTAATGACATTGCTTTTTAAACATTGATTAATTAGAGAAGGTATCAAAAATTCCGATCTTTGCCCTGGGCCATAAACGTTAAAAAGTCTAAGAATAGTTACACTTTGATTAAAGAAATTAGCATGAAATTTGCAAACCTCTTCTGATAAATATTTTGATAACGCATAGGGATTGTTTGGTAATATTGGATGAGATTCAGTAATCGGTAATTCTTTTGGAATTCCGTAAAGATATGCACTTACATAGATCATCTTTGCTTGTTGTCTTTTCGCATACTCAAGAGCTCTACTAGTACCTACAATATTTGTTTCCAAAAATTCTGAGCTTTGTTTCCAACTTTCAGGCACAAAGTTTAAGGCCGCTAGATGGATTACAAAATCAGTTTTTTCTAATGATTTCCAAGTATCCTCATCCGTTATCTCTCCAATTTTACGAGTAAATTTAATTACCTCATAATTTGATTGCTCTAAAAAAGAACACAATGCCTTCCCAATAAAACCAGAAGCACCCGTAACCAGAACTTTATGCATATAAAATCTTATCTTTTAAAGAATCAAAATCATCTATAGCTCGTTCATAATCGTCTGGCCTTCCGATATCTAGCCAATAACCGTTGTGTGGAATTACCTTAACACTCTCCTTTTCTTCCAACAATTTTAGCATCAAAGTGTCGAATCCGAACACTGTCTCTTCAGGAACATATTTTAGAGCTTTTTGATTTAGAAGATAAACTCCCATACTTACTTGATACAAATGCTTTGGTTTCTCTCTAAATCCAGTAAGAAAACTTTCTTCATTTGTATCCAATACTCCAAAATCAATGAGTTGTTCTCGATTCATGGATGAAATTGTAAAAATAGAAGATGAAGCAGAATGAGTTTCGTAAAATAAAGAATAATTAAGATCTGTTAATACATCGCCATTCATAACCAAAAAATTCTCTGGTAAATCAGAAATTAATTTTAGAGGACCCATTGTCCCAAGAGGCTTATCCTCTAAAGAATAATCTATTTTAACGTTCCACTTCTTTCCTTCTTGAAAAAAAGCTTGTATTAGGTGTGCTTGGTGATTTACCGCGATTGTTATATGGTCAAAGCCAAAATAAGATAACTGACGAACTATCACTTCTAAAATTGGATAGTCTCCTATAGGCATCAATGGTTTGGGAAGAACTGTTGTGTAAGGACGTAATCGGGTTCCTTTCCCACCTGCCAAGATGACAGCTCGTTTAGACATTATAAATGTCCGCCTTGTAGTTCTTTAAATTATTTGGATCTTTAAACCAATCAATCGTATTCTCTAAACCACGTTGAAATCCGGTTAATCCTTTATAATCAGGCTCCCAATTTAAAATATCTTTTGCTTTTGTGTTTGAAGCCCATAATCTTTCCACTTCGCTTTTTTCTGGACGAAGGCGAGATTCATCACCTTCAATTTCGACATCATTACCTAAACATTTGGCAATCAGCTTCGCAGTGTCACCCATCGATATCTCGAATCCATTTCCAATATTAAAAACTTCTCCAAAACCATTGGAAGATTCTAATGCCGCTATAAATCCTTTTACTGTATCAAGCACGTAATTAAAATCTCTAGTAGGATGTAACGAACCTAACTTGATCTTTCTTTTTCCTGATAAAATTTGTGTAATTATTGTGGGTATGATTGCCCTGGCAGATTGCCTAGGCCCATAGGTGTTAAAGGGCCTTACAGTAATCAGCGGCTGTTGGAAAGATGCAAAAAATGAATATGCAAGTTGATCAGCTCCGATTTTCGATGCGGAATAAGGAGACTGGCCTTTGACTGGATGCTCCTCAGTAATAGGAACAAACTGTGCTGTACCGTAAACTTCACTTGTGGATGTATGAATAATTTTTTGAACATTGAAGTCACGTGCCGCTTGCAATACATTTAATGTTCCTTTGATATTCGTATCTATGTAAGTATCGGGAGAATGATAGGAAAATGGAATCCCAATCAAAGCTGCCAAATGAAGCACACCATCAACTCCCTTCATTGCAGTGCGGACACCATTTGGATCTCGAACATCCCCAACAAAAACTTCAAATTTTCCAGAGATATCTTTCTCGCAATGATCGAGCCAACCCCATGAGTTAAAAGAATTATAATATACAAACGCCTTTACATCGTATCCTTTTCTAACTAATGATTCAGTTAAATGAGAGCCAATAAAACCATCCGCACCAGTAACTAATATTTTTTTCATTTTTTTCCCTACAAATACAAAGTGTATTCTATTCCACGCCTAAAGCGTCTTTAATCCTTTTGGTATAAGTTTCTTCTCGATAGTCTTTGCTTGCTAAAGTTAAGTTATCAAAAGCGATCTTCTTTAATTCTAAAAAATTTTTTCTATTTCCTATCACTTTCAAAATTTCCTTAATAGATTCGATTGAACCAGGGTTAATTTGAAATCCATTTATTTTATCTTTAAATATATCTAGAATTCCGCTTTGTCCTGTCGTTACTACAACGCAACCAGACGCGTATGCTTCGAGTATAGAAACAGGTTGGCCTTCAAAAAACATGGTCGGTAAAATAAATACTTGAGATTCATGGAACAATTCCCTTTTTCTTTCATCTGAGACAACTCCATGGTAAAGAATATTTGGCTCATTTTCAATCTGCTTTAAAAAAGCATCTGATTCAAATGTTGAATCAAATCTTCCCGCAAAAGATAATTCAAAGTTAGCTTTAGTTTCTCGATCTAAATTCTTAAAAGATTCCAACAAGATTAAATAACCTTTTTGCGAAATCATATTAC
>JAPZRK010000010.1 GCA_027531445.1 Leptospira sp. | reverse complement strand
ACAAAGGCACCACCTTTAGTGTCAAAATCCCCATTCAATTACCCGTTGCTACCGAATAATTTCGACAGTGTGGTTGATTTTTTTCATTCATAATCGAGTCGATCATGCTCATACTATGAAATTTTGATTATCCGCTTTTCTACCAGTCAACAAATAAGATATGGTTTGAAGTCTGATTAGAGGTGCTGTAGACAGTCGTCTGTGGTCAGTCGACGAAAATCCGCGTTCTTTAGAACCGATGACTTGGCTAGTGGTAAAATTGCGGATATTCAAATTTGAAATAGCCAGATTTTTTAATTTCCAAAAAGATAAATCTCCCAGAATAGGATGATTTGTATCATCGAGTAAGAAGTTCGTGAAGGGTAATTTTAATCTATTATATAAAACTCTAGAACTATGGAACTACAACTCAAAAGACAGCTGGGATTACCGTCTGTATTTGCGGACATTTTCAATCCATTACCCTTTTTTGGGAGAGAATTGGGAGATAACGGATTTGGTTTGTTGCAACATCGCCTCGGCACTTCGATACCTACCGTCAATATCTCCGAAACGCCAAAGGAATATTGCCTTGATGTGGCCGCACCAGGGATGGAAAGAAAAGATTTTGAAATTGAAATCAACAATCATACGCTGACCATCAGCGCTGAAAAAGAAGCAAAAAAAGAAGAGAAATCTGAAGAATACTCCATGCAGGAGTGGTCCTTCAACTCTTTTTCCAGGTCATTTACACTCCCAGAGAATATCAAGCAAGACCGAGTGTCGGCCAAATATGAAAACGGGATCCTGAAAATCACTATCCCTAAAGCAAAGGAAACGGCTGTAAAACCTAGCCATCGGATTGCAGTCAGCTGACGCAGTTTTTTCCCGGATTGTACATCTGAAGAAAATCACAAGTACTTCTACTACTCATAGGTATGTTTTTTCAACATATTTTGTTAGGGTTAATTGGTCTTAGAGACAATTGGTGTAGGCGGAACACCTCTGTCCGATAGGGTAAGATCATTTTTTAAATACTTTTTCGAATTTATTTTATCAGTTCAAGAGTA
>JAPZRK010000096.1 GCA_027531445.1 Leptospira sp. | reverse complement strand
CATAGGTTGATTGATCAATCAACCTATGATCGAAAGCTTTTAACTTAACGCGTATTCTTTGCCCTGCCATTTAAGTTACTCAACGATCTCAGCAACAACACCAGAACCAATCGTTCTACCACCCTCACGAATCGCAAACTTCAGACCTTGGTCCATAGCGATTGGGTGAATGAGCTCGATTGACATCGTAACGTTATCCCCTGGCATAACCATCTCCATTCCACCAGGAAGATTACAAACACCAGTTATGTCTGTAGTTCTGAAGTAGAATTGTGGACGATAGTTATTGAAGAATGGAGTGTGTCTTCCACCTTCATCTTTCGTGAGAACATACACCTCAGCCTTAAACTTTCTGTGTGGAGTGATTGTTCCTGGTTTCGCAAGAACTTGTCCCCTTTCGATGTCTTCTTTTTTTGTTCCTCTTAAGAGTGCACCGATGTTATCTCCAGCTTCTGCTTGATCGAGTAACTTGCGGAACATCTCAATACCAGTAACTACGGACTTAGTAGTGTCACGGATACCAACGATTTCGATTTCATCATTGATTTTTAGGATTCCTTGTTCAACACGACCTGTAGCAACTGTTCCTCGACCTGTGATCGAGAAAACGTCTTCTACCGGCATTAGGAAAGGCTTATCGATGATACGAGTAGGATTCGGAACATAGGAATCTACTGCTTCCATCAATTTGATGATAGACTTCATCCCTAAATCAGAATCTTCTCCCTCTAATGCTTTTAATGCAGATCCGGAAACGAAAGGAGTTTTGTCACCAGGAAAGTTGTATTTGTTAAGAAGGTCTTTGATCTCTTCCTTAACCATTTCGATCATGTCGTCTCTTTCGTCAGCAGCAAGCATGTCAGCTTTGTTCAAATAAACAACGATGTAAGGTACACCTACTTGACGTGCTAGAAGGATGTGCTCTTTTGTTTGAGGCATTGCTCCATCTGTTGCAGATACAACAAGGATTGCCGCATCCATTTGGGCAGCACCTGTAATCATGTTCTTAACATAATCGGCGTGACCTGGACAATCTACGTGCGCATAATGACGATTAGGAGTTTCATATTCTTGGTGGGAAGTTGCAATAGTAATCCCACGAGCCTTTTCTTCAGGTGCGTTGTCAATTTGGTCATAAGCGATTGCCTTATTCTTACCACCCACTAACTTTGCTAGTGTTGTAGTAATTGCGGCAGTCAACGTAGTTTTACCGTGGTCAACGTGACCAATAGTTCCGATGTTTAAGTGTGGTTTTGAACGGTCAAATTTTTCTTTAGCCATTGTTAGAATCTACTCCTCAATCGTGGTGCAAGACCCGATTCGGGTTCTTTACTCCTTTAGAACTGCATAAATCTCAGAGGAAAAAGCAGTCCTTTCCCAAGAAATGCCAATCCCTTTGGTCATGTTTCTAAGAGCCCCTGAAAAGCCAAGCATGTTTTCTGCCGATGCCGTGGCTTTTAAGCGACTCTTACCTGCAACATCTGTGTCCACCGAATGGACTTTCGCAGATCTGCGGCTTAACTCTGAAAGAACTACACCCAAGTGTTGATCATCGACAAGAATTTCAAATTCCGACAATGGACCCACTAAAACGGTGTTCCCGATGAACCCTTCCTTCATGATGATATGAACAGCTACCTTCAGCAAGGAGGACAGAAATTCCTTACCAAACGCTGGTGCTTCAAATGCGACAATACGCAAACGAACACCTAGCACGTCATAACCATGATAGCCACTTGCAGTAGCCTCATAGAAAGCGGTCTCAATCGAGTTTTTAACTTCTTCCGGAAGACTTACCTCAAAGGCAACTTGCTTTGAAAAATCGGCAGTATCTTCCAGGAATGCGGTGAGCGTACCACTTGACTTTGAATTCTCAAAGGCAGTATGCTCTAATGCAACCTTATGTGTCATTCTTTTGAACCGCTCGAATCTAGCAATGTTAATACTACTCAAGTGTAATTTTTTTTTGGAGGTTTCTTGAATCCTTTTTACACCCACTTCTAGATGAAGCTCCCCTCGCCCCCACAATTCCAATTGCCCTGTTTCATCATTTTCATGTAAGACATAACTCGGATCTTCCCATTGCAATTCCCGTAGCTGCTCTAACCAAAATTGACGATCCTCCTCTAAGTCTGGCTCTAAATTTATCCGAAACGGACTACTTAGCATCCCGCCAACTTTCTTTAATGGAAGAGGCTCATCATGGGACATAATAAAGTTTCCTGGTAAGGAGGAAAGATTCAAAGAAGCTGGGATAATGTATAACATTGATGGCTCGGCTGACGGTATAGAAACAAAATCTTCACCTATCTGTTTGTATGCGACTGGAATACGATATTTTTCTCCCTTCGAGTCAATTCCCTCATATGGAAATGATATTTGATTTTTTGTATAGATAACACTATACCTTCCATTATCAAAATGTGTTCTTCGAGCCAAAACAAATTGACCGTAATTGATATCAGATTCGCTTTTGTTTGAAATTATTTTGCAAATTAAATTAAGAAGATCTTTAACACCGTGTCCTAATTTTGCTGAACCACCATACACAGAATACACTTTGTTAAATAAAGTGCCAATACTCAAACCTTTGATAGAAAGCAATGTTTTTTCTCTAACTTGATCAACTGGTAATCCCCAATAGTCTAACAATAGCTCATCGGACCATTTAATGAGTTCCTCTTGAAGATCATTGCTAAAAAGATCTGGATTTTCCAAAAACGATACAATGTTCTTTGTATCTCTTTCGTTTTGAAATAAAACGACAGGAGGTAAGCCGAGTATCTCTTCTAAATCAATCAGACAGTCAAGATAGTCGTATGATCTATCTAGCTTATTCATAAAAAAAACAATGGGAATCGAATTTTCCCGACATACTTCAATGATCAATCTTGCCTGTGATTGTACGCCTTGTCCGGATTCTAAAATTACAACTGCAAGCTCTATTGCTGGTAAAATGTCGGTAATTTGATTTCTAAAATCGATATGACCGGGTGTATCGATGATTTGTAAGTTATAATCGTGGTTCTGAAACTTCCAAGGAACTGAGTAAAATGAGGAACGAATCGATATGCCCCTCTGTATCTCCTCAGTTAATGAATCGGATTCCGTTGTGCCATCTTCAATCGATCCAGGAGCAGAAATGAGTCCTGCTAAATATAAAATCTGTTCGGTTAAGGTAGTTTTGCCAGAATCAATATGAGCAAAGATTCCAATGGTTGTATGAATCATAAAAATAAAAAAGCCGAGTCGAAACTCGGCTTATCCAATGAGATAAAATCGAATGCGATCTGACTACCAGCGATAGTGAGAGAATGCCTTGTTGGCATCAGCCATTTTTCTAATATCTTCTTTTTTCTTAATCGCAGATCCAGTACCCTTTTGAGCTTCCATAAACTCTGCGGCCAATTTGTTTTTCATCGACTTTTCGTTGCGATCTCGACTGTAACGAATGAGCCATCTGATACCAAGTGCAAGTCTTCTTTCTGGACGAACTTCGATAGGAACTTGGTAAGTTACACCACCCACTCTTCTGGACTTAACTTCAACTTGAGGTTTCACATTTTCCAAAGCTTCTTGAAACACTTGGTATGGGTCTTGTCCTGTTTTTTTATTAATAACTTCTAAAGCATCGTAGAACACAGCCTCCGCCGTACTCTTTTTACCATCAACCATCAAACAATTGATAAACTTTGTAACAACTTTATCATTGAATTTTGGATCCCCGATCATCGGGCGCGGGTCTACTTTTCCTCTTCTTCTAGACATTCAAATTCTCCCTATTAAGCCTTAGGACGTTTCGCGCCATATTTTGAGCGACTCTTACGACGTTTGTCGACACCAAGTGTATCAAGCGTACCACGAACAATGTGATAACGAACCCCTGGTAAATCTTTTACCCTTCCACCACGAATCAAAACAACATTGTGTTCTTGTAAGTTGTGACCCTCACCCGGAATGTAAGCTGTAACCTCGATTCCAGTTGTCAAACGAACCCTAGCAACTTTACGAAGAGCTGAGTTAGGTTTTTTGGGAGTAAATGTCATTACTCGCGTGCAAACACCTCGTCTCTGAGGACATGCCTTTAAGGCAGGGGATTTAGTTCTTTTCTTTTGTGCGTCTCTTCCATGTCGGATGAGCTGATTGATTGTAGGCATTCGATTCCTTCTTAAACTCTTTTCTCTATTTTAATATGCCGTTTCCGTCCAAAGTTCCAGGAACCCTGTTTTTGTAAACGAAAACCTTTATTCATTCTTTGAATGACGACCTATTCGTCGTCATCCTCTTCGTCTTCTGATTTATCATCATCATCATCATCTTCTAGCTCGTCTTCGTCTTCATCATCTTCTTCAACGAGTTTTGAGAGAGTCACCGTTGAAACAGGTGCCGATTCTGGAATTTCGACCATTTCTTCTTCGATTTCGTCTTCTTCTTCCAAATCCCAGTCCAAGTCTCCAGGAAGATCCTTAAAAACTTCGATATCTCGGTATTTCTTCATTCCTGTTCCCGCCGGAATCATATGACCAATGATCACATTTTCCTTAAGACCCATCAAATGATCGGTTTTACCTTTAATTGCTGCATCAGTAAGCACTTTTGTCGTCTCTTGGAAGGAAGCGGCAGAAAAATAAGACTCTGTATTGAGTGATGCCTTCGTTAAACCAAGTAAAATTGGTTGTGATTGGGCCGGGCTTCCCCCTTCCGCAATCACTCGATCGTTTTCTTCATTAAATAAAAATCGATCAACCTGTTGCTGGTTAACAAACGAGGTATCACCACTGTCAGTAATGATCACTTTACGAAGCATCTGGCGGACCACTACTTCAATGTGCTTATCATTGATATGAACACCTTGAAGACGGTATACTTCCTGAACTTCCGAAACCATGTAATTGTGAAGCGCATTGGCTCCCTTAATGGTAAGAATGTCATGTGGATCGAAGTTTCCTTCGTCGATTTGATCTCCGACCTTTACAAAATCTCCATGTCTAACTCGAAGTTGTTTACCGATTGGAATGGCCACTTTGACTTTTTCTACTTCGGTCGATTCTGGAATGATATATAGAATACGTTTTTCTTTTACAATTTCTCCGCGGTCCTCGATCTTTCCTTCGATTTCTGCAAGAGTACAAGCATCTTTTGGTCGACGGGCTTCAAAGAGTTCATCAACTCGCGGTAGTCCACCTGTAATATCTCGAGTTTTTTCCGCAACAGAAGGAATCTTAAAAAGGATATCTCCTTCTTTCACCTTATCGCCTGACTGAAATTGTAATAATGAATCTACCGGCACGGAATAACTTTCGTTTGTTGCTCCATGTACAGCGATGACTGGAACGAGACGATCCTTCTTCTGCTCCACAACCTTAAAAATGATATTGGATGTTTTTGGATCAACGTCACGTCGGACATTCTTTCCAACTTCCAAATCTTCCCAGTTGATGGTTCCTTCAATCTCAGATACAACGACTTCGTTATATGGATCGAACTCAGCCAAAGGTTTGTTCTCATCCACAATTTCATTCTCTGAACAACGAACGAGAGTTCCTACTTTAACTGGAATCACCATATCATCACCGAGAACTCTAAGTAGAGTGCCTTGCAGTGATACGGTGCCTGGTTGATCCGCGGTGACCATCTGCTCACCATTTTCAGTTAGTTGGGTTCCAAAAACTTCACCTTTCTCCAATCTTTGACCATCAGCGACTCGAACGTTTGAAAGTGCGGTCGTTTGGAATTCTTGAACAAGTCTTTGGATGATTATGGTTCCACGTCTTGAAAATACTTTGGATCCAGTAGGATTTGTAACTAGACGGCCATTTATGGATTTAACAAGGGATTTATATGGAACTTTGTGTTCTTTTTCTTGGATTGTTGCTGATGCGGCACCACCGATGTGGAATGTTCTCATTGTCAGCTGTGTTCCGGGTTGACCGATCGACTGTGCGGCAATTGTACCAACCGCCTCTCCGATCTCTGCAGGAACAAGCCTTGCCATGTCCATACCGTAACATTTTGTACAAATTCCAATTCTAGAACGACAAGTAAGTGGTGATCTAACTTTGATTTTGTCATAGCCTAGATTTTCAATCTGATGACCAATCGCACGAGTGATGATTGTATCCTTCGGGAAAACAACTTTTTCTGTTACTGGGTCAACGAGATCTTCAGCAGTATACCTACCGAAAACACGATCAGCAAGAGAAACGATGATGTTCTCACCTTCTTTCACCATACCAAGAGTGATATTTTCTTTTGTCCCACAGTCGTCTTCAGTTACGATCACGTCTTGCGAAATGTCCACTAGACGACGAGTTAAGTAACCAGCATCGGCAGTTTTTAATGCAGTATCTGCAAGACCTTTACGCGCACCATGTGTAGAGATAAAAAATTCTAAGACACCGAGACCTTCACGGAAATTTGACCTGATAGCGAGCTCAATTATCTCACCACTTGGTTTTGCCATGAGTCCCCTCATACCTGCTAGCTGACGAATTTGTTGTTTCGATCCTCTTGCACCTGAAGCAGCCATGACATAAACTGGATTAAAACCGTTTTGGTCTTTTTCCAATTCTTTGAACATACCATCTGTAATCTTATCATTGGTTTTAGTCCAAATCTCGATTACTTTTTTATAACGTTCTTCGTTTGTGATAATACCTTTTCGGTACTCCATATCCGCTTTTTCGACTTCTTTGTTGGCATCGTTAACCAGTCCCTCTTTGTGTGGAGAAACTCGAATGTCCTCGATTGAAATCGTAGGAGCAAAGTATGTTGCATACTTGTAACCGAGACGTTTGATCTCATCGAGCATTACAACTGTAGCGCCCGGTCCAAATTTTTCGTACACATCTGCGATGATTTTATTGGTTTCTTTGTCACCCAAGGTTCGGTTTACATAAACATAACCTTTCGGCATCACTTGGTTGAAAATGAGACGACCAGGTGTGGTTTCGATGATTTTGCCTTCATGGAGCACCGAAATCTTGGAACGGATTTCAACCGTTTTGTTTTCAATGGCATACATGATTTCTTCAAGACCAGTAAAAAATTTACCTTGGCCTTTCGCATCTTTCACTTCAGAGGTTAAATAATAGATCCCTAGTACGATGTCTTGTGTTGGCCCACAGATTGGTTGACCATTCGCAGGATTCAATATGTTATGTGGTGATAACATAAGCATCCATGTCTCAAGCTGAGCTTTTGGAGCAAGCGGGATATGGATCGCCATTTGGTCACCGTCAAAGTCAGCGTTGAATGCGTGACAAACTAACGGATGCAACTTGATCGCTTTCCCTTCCACTAATATAGGAAGAAAAGCCTGAATCCCTAATCTATGCAAAGTTGGTGCTCGGTTGAGAAGAACTGGATGTTCTTTTACAACAGTATCAAGAACATCAAAGACTTCTCTATCCTCTGCTTCAATTTTCTTTTTAGCAGATTTGATATTGGGAGCAAGTTCCAAATCGACAAGGCGTTTCATGATAAATGGCTTAAAAAGTTCGAGCGCCATCTTTTTGGGAAGACCCATTTGATGGTACTTCAATTCTGGGCCGACAACGATCACCGAACGACCAGAATAATCCACTCGTTTTCCAAGTAGGTTTTGACGGAAACGTCCTTGTTTTCCTTTAAGCATGTCGGAAATCGATTTTAATGGTCGATTGCCTTTCCCTTTCACAGTACGTTTACGACGACTGTTATCGAAAAGTGCATCGACTGCTTCTTGCAACATTCTCTTTTCGTTTCTAACAATGATCTCTGGAGCCTTTAATGCAAGGAGACGCTTCAATCGGTTGTTTCGGTTGATCACTCGACGGTATAAATCGTTGAGGTCAGAAGTAGCAAATCTACCACCTTCTAGCTGTACCATTGGTCGAAGTTCCGGAGGAATGACGGGAACAATATCAAGCACCATCCATTCAGGGCGGTTGCCTGAATCTCGAAAGGCTTCCAATACTTCTAATCTTTTAAAAATTCGTTTGTCAGAGATTTTATTTCTGTCTTGTATTTTTTGACGAATTGCACGTGCTTCTGCATCAACGTCAATACGTGCAAGTAGTTCTTTGATTGCATCCCCACCGATACCGGCGATAAACTTATCACCATACTCATCAAGGAAGTTATGGTATTCGTCTTCATCAATCAACTCACCACGGTTTCGTCCAGAATCTGCTGGATCAATGATGACATACTTCTCGAAGTATAAAACGCTTTTCAACTGGTTGATCGTCATATCTAAAAGAAGACCCATTCTTGATGGAACGGATCTGTAATACCAGATATGCGAAACAGGAGCTGCAAGTTCGATATGACCCATACGCTCACGTCGAACTTTGGAGTGCGTAACTTCTACACCGCATTTGTCGCAAACTACACCTTTGTATCGAATGGACTTAAACTTTCCGCAGTAGCATTCCCAATCTTTTGTGGTTCCGAAGATTTTTTCACAAAAAAGACCATCTCTCTCCGGTTTTAATGTCCGGTAGTTGATTGTTTCGGGTTTTTTTACTTCACCGAACGACCATTCTTTGATCCGCTCTGGGGAAGCCAAACGGATCGTGATAGATTCAAAACTGTTGTAATTTCTCATAACTTAGTTTCCTACGCGTTTTCGATGGTCTCGAATTTGATTTTCTTTTTATTTTTTGAAAATTCATCTTCGTAATCAGAGATATCCACTTCCATACCTTCAGAATCCTTGATGATGATGTCTAATGCCAGACCACGCAATTCTTGAACCAATACGTTAAAGGATTCTGGAATTCCTGGTTTAATGGAATGAATTCCCTTCACGATTGCCTCGTAGATACGTGCTCTACCTAACATATCATCGGATTTGATTGTTAATAATTCTTGTAATGTGTGTGATGCACCATAGGCTTCTAACGCCCATACTTCCATCTCTCCAAGTCTTTGACCACCAAACTGTGCTTTACCGCCAAGTGGTTGTTGTGTGACTAACGAGTATGGTCCAGTACTTCGTGCATGGATTTTGTCGTCTACCAAGTGAGCCAATTTCAACATGTAGATATATCCACAAAAAACTGGATTGATAAAGGACTCGCCTGTCCTACCGTCAAATAACTTAAATTTACTGTTAGAAGGAAGACCCGCTTGTTTGCAATAATCTTGAACATGATCCTCGGTCGCTCCATCAAAAACAGGAGTTTCAAAGTTGAGTCCAAGTTTCTTTGCCGCAAAACCAAGTTGGGTTTCAAATATTTGACCCAAGTTCATACGTGAAGGAACACCGAGTGGATTGAGAACGATGTCGACAGGAGTCCCATCTTCCATATAAGGCATATCTTCTTGTGCCATCACTCTAGCGACAACACCCTTGTTACCGTGACGTCCTGCCATCTTGTCTCCGACAAGTAACTTACGTTTACGGGCAACATAAACTTTTACCATCTCTTCCACGCCTGCGGCTAGCTCATCACCCGTCTCACGAGAGAAACGTTTGATGTCGATCACAGTACCTTCGAAACCATTTGGCATACGAAGTGAGGAATCTCTTACTTCTTTTGCTTTTTCACCAAAGATGGAATGGAGGAGTTTGTATTCTGGAGTTAGGTCAGTTTCGCCTTTAGGAGTTACCATACCCACTAAAATATCACCAGGCTTCACTTCCGCACCAACACGAATGACGCCGGTTTCATCTAGGTCTCTGAATGCCTTGTCTGAGAGATTAGGAATATCGCGAGTAATCTGCTCTTGACCCAATTTCGTTTCACGAGCTTGGATTTCGAACTCTTCAATATGAATGGAAGAAAAAACATCCTCTTTGATGATCCGCTCAGAAATGAGAATCGCATCCTCAAAGTTATATCCTTCCCATGGCATAAATGCAACCAGTACGTTCTTACCGAGTGCGAGATAACCCGCATCAGTTGAAGGTCCATTCGCGATCACAGTACCTTTCTGTAATATGGCTCCGAAGTCACCAACACGTTCACCTTTGATGAGTTGGCCCGCGATCGGAAAACCTACAGGAACATCTTGGCCCTCTTTTACGAGAGGAACGAATGATACTTCCTCATTCAAAACTAACTCATGAACTTCTTGTTCACCATTGTTCAAAGTGATCTCGATAACTTCCTTTGAAACTTTGGAGACCTTGCCTGCACCGTATGCATGTAACATGCTTACGTTTGGCTTTTGATTGAAACAAGTGCCTTGGTTCGTCTTTTTAAACTTTATTAGGGAATAGTGAGTGGTCTCTTTGCTTGCATCTTCTTTGACCCAAACACCTGTTGCATCAACTTTTGTTACAACACCGTCTTTCTTTGCTACGATACAAACCCCTGCATCGTAAGCTGCTCGAGACTCAATGCCTGTTCCAACAAACGGAGCTTCATCAGTAAGAAGCGGTACCGCTTGACGTTGCATGTTTGATCCCATGAGAGCGCGGTTCGCATCGTCATGTTCAAGAAATGGAATCAGAGCTGTGGAAACAGATACCACTTGCAAAGGAGCTAAATCCATATACTGGATTTCTGCCGGACTTCTAAATGGAAAATCCCCTCTGTGTCTCGTAGAAATGAGTTTTGATTGAAAGTCACCTTTATCGTCGATAGCCGAAGAAGCTTGCGCCATGTAATGGTATTCTTCTTTATCAGCAGTTAAGTATTCCACTTGTTTTGATACTTTGCCATTTTTAACAACGCGGTATGGCGTTTCTAAAAAGCCGTAATCATTAACGCGTGCAAAACTCGACATGGATAGAATGAGACCAATGTTTGGACCTTCAGGAGTTTCAATCGGGCACATACGGCCATAATGAGAATAATGAACGTCACGAACTTCGAATCCTGCTCTATCACGTGATAGACCACCTGGACCAAGAGCATTTAACCTACGTTTGTGAGTAAGTTCTGCAAGCGGATTCGTCTGGTCCATAAACTGAGACAATTGAGAAGAACCAAAAAACTCATTGATCACGGCGGTAATCGGTTTGATGGAAATTAATAGCTGCGGAGTCTGTTGTTCAGGCTCTTGTACAGTCATTCTTTCTTTAATCACTCGTTCAACGCGTGAGAAACCAAGCTTAAGCTGGTTTGCGACCAATTCTCCCACAGATCGAATCCTTCTGTTGCCCAAATGATCGATGTCATCCGGATAGAAGTTTTCAGCATCGCTCATAAGCATAACTAGATATCGAACGGTTTCGACGATATCTTCCTTTCTGAGGACACGATCTTCTACTTTGTTGAAGTCTTTCGGATTATTGAATTCAAACTTGCTATTGATTTTATACCGACCTACAATGCCCAAATCAAAGGTCTTAGGTGAGAAGAACAATCTTCTCAACTCAGATTCAGCGTTTTCGATTGTGGATGGTTCCCCTGGTCGCATAATAGTATGAAATTTTTTGACTGCGTCTTCATAGTCATTCACACCATCTTTTTCAAGGCAATTGATAAGAACGGGATTGTCTTTTCCTTTCGGGAATTCAATCACATCCACATCTTTTACCTTCATTTCGCGAAGTATTGAGATGTTATCTTCATTGATCTTGGAACCGGCGTCGAGCATGACCTCTCCCGTTTCCATATTGATGATGTCAGCAATGGTTCTTCGTCCAATGAGTCTTTTGAGCTCTTTCGGACCCGCACCTGCGATCTTCATTTTTGATGATGTGTAAAAAAGACGAAGGACTTCTTCGTTTGTCCCCATACCCATTGATTTGACAAGGAGGGTTGCCGGGAATTTTTTCTTACGGTCAATTTTTGCGACCAAAATCCCTTTGTTGTCCATTTCAAACTCCAACCAAGATCCTCGGTATGGAATTACCCTAGCAGAAAACGTGTCTCTTACTTGGTCATAGGAAAAGAAGATACCTGGAGATCTGTGCAACTGGCTTACAACAACGCGCTCTGCTCCATTGATAACAAAGGTACCATGGTCAGTCATGACAGGCAAATCGCCCATATAAACAACTTGCTCTCGAATTTCCCCAGTCTCTTTGATGATGAGTCGAATGACTGCCTTTAGCGGAAGAGCATAAGATGAATCAGTATCTTTACATTCTTGAGGGTTACGTTTTGCTTCCCCCAATACATAATGACCATATTCCATGACCATATCGTTGTTAGGGCTTTCGATCGGAAATGACTCCCTGAACACTGCTTCCAAACCTTGGTTGGCCCGCTTTGTTGGGTCTTTTACATCCGCCTGAAGAAACCAGTCGAAAGATTTTTTTTGAACGTAGATAAGATTAGGAAGTAAATTGAGGTCGGTAATATTACCGAAATTTACCCGCTTTCTAGATTGCATTCGGGTATTCATGGAACACTCTCCCTAGATAAAACAAAATATGATTGTAACTATAAATGACAAAATAGAGGTGGGGATGCCTACGGCGTCCCTGCCTCTAAATTTTTGAAGAAAGGGGAAAAAGAACCCTGCAAGCTGGTAATTAACCGGCAGCAGCAACTTCTACTTGAGCCCCAGCACCTTCGAGTTTTTTCTTAATATCAGCAGCTTCGTCTTTTGAAACCCCTTCTTTCACTGATTTACCACCAGCTTCAACAAGAGTTTTCGCATCTGCTAAACCAAGACCTGTAATTTCTCTTACGAGTTTGATCACGTCGATCTTTTTGTCCCCATGAGCTTTCAAGATAACATTGAAAGTTGCAGGTTCTTCAGCGGCCGCTGGACCACCTCCACCTGCAACAGCAGCAACTGCAACCGGTGCAGCAGCAGAAATCCCGAATTTGTCTTCCATCTTTTTCACGAGTTCAGAAGCCTGAACGAGTGTAAGATTACCAATTTGTTCTAATAGCGCGTCTACTGACATCCTATATTCTCCTTACTCTACTAATCACTATGAATCCAGTGGATATTAGCCGTTCTTTTCACCTATAGCTTTGATTCCCCGGGCCAAACTAGCTATAATTTGGTTCATCCCAGAGGCAATTTGTGTAGTAGGTGCATTTAGACCACGTGCAATTTGTGCAAGTAGTTCTTGCTTAGAAGGAAGTCCAGCAATTGCTTCGACTCCACTCTTATCTAAGACTTGGCCATCCATATAGCCTGTTTTGACTTCTAAATCTTTTTTATCCTTTGCAAAGTCTTTGCAAACTTTTGCGACAGCAGGGAGAGACTCGGTAGAAAAAATTGCAGCGAGTGGTCCCTTGTAAATGTCTCCAAATTCAATCGATTTATCTTTGTGTAATGATGATTCTTTGAGCGCACGGAGGAAGAGATTATTTTTAATCACTTTCATCTCAGAGCCTTCTTTACGAAGTTGAGCCCTAAGTTTTGTCATATCTTCAACCGTAAGACCACTGTAAGACGCCAAAATAAAATTTGGACGCTTTTCTAGTCTCGTCTTTAACTCTGCTACTGCTTCAATTTTGCTCGCGTTTGCCATATCTTTTCCGTTAAATGTTTGCGTTTACTAGTTCTTTTACATCGACTTTGACGCCGATTCCCATTGTTGCAGATACTGCAAACGATCGTAAATAATCACCTTTTGCATCTGAAGGTTTATCTTTCATTAATGCTGCAACAACTGCATTGATATTATCTTGCAACTTGTCATCAGAGAAGGAAACCTTTCCCACTCCTAGGTGAACCACGCCACCTTTGTCAGGTCTATATTCAATCCGACCGGCTTTTAGTTCTTTTACTGCTTTGGTTACATCTGTGGTCACCGTTCCAGCTTTTGGTTTCGGCATAAGGCCCTTACGACCTAAAACAGGTCCAAGCTTTCCTACTTCCTTCATCATATCTGGTGTAGCAACACAAGCATCAAAATCTGTCCAACCACCGGCAACTTTTTCTACGAGATCCATGTCACCCACGAAATCTGCACCCGCTTCTCTTGCTTCGTTTTGTTTGTCACCCTTGCAGAAAACCAATACCTTGATTGTTTTACCTGTTCCGTGTGGAAGAGAAATTGTTCCCCGTACGTTTTGCAGAGATTTATAATTGAGTTTTGTAGAAATTTCTAATGTTCCATCAAACTTTGTATAAGACGTCGCCTTTGCAAGACCAACGGCTTCAGGAAGTGGGTACGATTTTGTACGATCTACTTTCTCTTTGAATTGGATGTATTTTTTTCCGCGTTTCATAACTTAAGCTACCAAGATCCTATTATAGTTCTACGTTTACACCCATGGAACGGCATGTTCCTGCAATGATCTTAATTGCAGCTTCCATGTCATTCGCGTTGAGGTCTTCCATTTTCGTTTTTGCAATTTCTTCTAATTGTGACCGTTTGATTGTCCCAACCTTAGTTACGTGTGGTGTTGCAGAGCCTGAGGTAATACCAAGTGTCTTTAACACAAGCAATGCGGCTGGTGGCGACTTTGTAATGAAAGTAAAACTACGGTCTGTATAAACTGTAATAACAACAGGAAGTTTAAGACCGATTTGAGCCTTTGTGCGCTCATTGAATTGTTTACAAAACTCCATAATGTTCAAACCAGCTTGACCTAATGCAGGACCCACTGGAGGTGCGGGATTCGCCTTGCCGGCTTCCACTTGGAGTTTAATTTGTTTTACTACTTTCTTTGCGGCCATAAACTTAAAAATCCTTACTTATCAATCAACTCTTTCAAAAAATTACGGTTCAGACTTAACTTGTAAGTAATCCAATTCAACGGGAGTGGACCTTCCGAAGATTTCAACTCTTACACGCAACCTTCCCTTATCAGGAAAGATCTCATCCACAAGCCCACTGAAATTGGCGAATGGACCGTCGATGATCTTAAGTGTCTCACCAACTTTAAACAAAAATCTAGGACGAGAAACTTCTTCAGATTCAACATCACCAACATCAGAGAAAAGATTCTTAATCTCATCTAGGGAAAGCGGCTCAGGCCCCTTACCTTGTCCTCCGACAAACGTTGAGACAGATGGTAGATTTTGAATTTTAAATCTAAGGTCATCCGTCATATTCATTTCAACTAACACATATCCCGGCATCAGTTTCTTTTTCGTAACTTTCTTCTTGCCGTTTTTCATTTCGGCAACATCCATCGAAGGGATCTTTACCGAAAAGATATGCTCTTCCAACTTTTGTTGTTGGACCATTTTTTCAATATTGGTTTTGACCTTATTTTCATGACCCGAATAGGTCTGAAGGACATACCATTTTTTTTCCGTAGAATCGCTCATTAGATTGAAAAATGTCTCCTACGCACCCAAAGCCCAAAACCACTTAAGTAGTTTCAAAAAAAGGAAATCCGATGCCGAGAGGAAAAGGGAAAATATAATCACTGTAAGTAGGACAACAACAGTAGAACTCACTACCTCCTGACGCGTAGGCCAGTGGACTTTTTCTAATTCTGCTTTGCATTCTTGAATGAAACTTGTGGCTTTCATCAGCTCGTCCTAATCTCTCTATTTCTTGGTAAATCCATGCAGTCGACTTAATGGCAGGGCTGGAGAGAATCGAACTCCCACCAAGGACTTTGGAGATCCTTGTTCTACCACTAAACTACAGCCCTATTTCAAGCCCTCTACCAGGCTTGAACTGGTGACCCCTTCCTTACCATGGAAGTGCTCTACCACTGAGCTAAGAGGGCAATTTCCTCTCCTACTCAAAGCATGAGCTCCCAAGCAGGGCTAGGTTTTTTACACTATTTTTAATAGGCCTGTTTGGTCAATGGAAAATGAGTTTATTTCCATATTTATCCAAAAAATAGGGAAAATTCTCGAAAACGGTAAGAATTCAGTTTTACGTGTTTTGGGTTCGATAATAAAAAGGACTCCCTAATGTAGAGAAGGATGTATCGTGGCAAAACCCTTTCAAGAACTAGAATCTAAAATCCCAGAATTGGTAAAAGCAAATTCCAAAATTTCTATACGATCTTCCCGGATGAACCGCCAGTTGGAACAGTATGTTTTGGGCATCATCACCGAAATCCTTACAGATCGTCAAAATGAACGGTTTATCGAAATGCTCTACACGATTACAAAGGAACTGACCATCAATGGGATTAAGGCAAATCAAAAAAGGGTCTTTTTTGAGGATGAGGGTTTGGAAATCACAAATCCAGTAGATTACGACAAAGGGATCAAAGAATATTCAAAAAAATTCTCTGAAAAGATGGCTGAAGAGTATGGAAGAAGGTGTCTTGCCCGAGGAGTGTACGTCCAACTCAAATTCCATTATTGTCCAGAAGGTATGCTCGTAGAAGTTATAAATAATACGCCAGTAATCAAAACCGAAGAAACACGTATGCGCGAGAAAATGAAAAAATCGATGGGATACAATGATATCGCCGAATTCTACATGGACAATATGGACAATACAGAGGGTGCAGGACTTGGAATTGCCCTAATTATGATCCTTATGAAAAATGAGGGTATTGATCCAAATTTATTTCGAATCATCACACATCCGGATCGGACTATCGCTCGCGTTGAGATCCCCTTCTCCCAAAATTATGTTTCAATTCGGAGTGCTGAGGTAGCCGACTTACACTAGACAAAGCAACATGCCTTCACGATCTTGGAGGGCATGGAAATAAAAGGTGCAAGTGTATTAGTCACAGGCTCTGCAGGTGGGCTTGGAAAAGCCATGGCATATCGCCTGGGGAAACAGGGAGCCAAAATCATTCTCTCCGATATCCAGCAGGATAAATTGAGCGAGACAGTAGCTTCTTTTGAAAGAGATGGAATTCAAACCATCGGAATCACTGCGAATGTCGCAAGAGAAGAGGACAGCATACGTCTCATCCAACAAGCAAAAGAAAAATGGGGACGATTGGATGTCGCTATTTTAAATGCGGGGATTTTGCGTGATGGTCTTCTTATACGAGTGGATAAAGAAACCGGAAAAGTAAAGGCAAAGATGGGGATTGACCAATGGCAATCAGTCATTGATGTCAATCTAACTGGCGTATTTTTAACTGGTCGAGAAGCGGCGGCTTGTATGGCTGAACAAAAAAGTGGAGTCATTATCCCAATCGCTTCGATTGCAATGCATGGTAACTCAGGTCAGACAAACTATAGCGCGGCAAAAGCAGGCGTCGCGGCAATGACCGTTACTTGGTCAAAGGAACTGGCTAAATTTGGGATACGAGTAGCTGGGATCGCTCCTGGTTTTATAGGAACAGAAATGGTTCTGAAAGACATGAATCCTGAGGCATTAGAAAAATGGAAATCCATCATTCCCGTGGGGAGACTTGGTGAGCCTGATGAGATCGCTCATTCTGCACAATTTATCATTGAGAATGACCTTGTTACGGGTGTTGTGCTAGAGATTTCAGGTGGAGTGAGAATTTAAAAAAATCAAAACTCATAATACGGACAAAATGCCCGAATTCTACATGAATAATTGGGACAAGTACCATTAATTTGTTTTGTAAATTTTTTTTTTACAAAGTTAAAAAAAAGCTGTAGCGTTAATCCGTTATATATCGTCTTAAGAATATAACGGATTACGATTCTAATGAAAATAAAAACAGAACTTTCTAAACAACAACTTGAGATGGCTATTAAAGGTATCCAAGGTATCGCCCACCCGATTCGACTTCTCATTCTTTACACCTTAGCAAAAGAAGAGAAATCAGTCGGTCAACTCGTAGAACTACTTGGAACAAGTCAGTCTGCTGCGTCACAACACCTAAGCAAAATGAAGAATAACGGGATACTAGAGTCCAGAAAATCTTCGAATCAAGTGTATTATTCTTTGAAAGATCCTAAGTTCAAAGAACTAATCAACACGATAGTAAAGGTTTATAAAAAATAAAACTGCTTACGTTTGCCCTTCTTTTTCGAGTAGGGCAACGTAATCTGCGATTGAATCTTTTAGGTTCATAAATCCTTTGTCGTATCCTGCCGCCAATAGCCTTTCAATCTTCGCACAAGTATAGTATTGGTACTTGCCCTTAAGGGTTTCTGGCATTTCGATATATTCTACTTTGCTCTCTTTACCCAAAGCATGAAACATCGAATGAGAAAGTTCATTCCAAGTTTCGGCAATTCCACGGCCCACGTTGAAAAGACCCTTTTTGTCTTGATGGAGTAAAAAAAGAGTGATTTTACTTGCGTCCTTTACATATAAGAAATCACGTTTTTGTTCCCCATCTCGATAATCATCACGATAGGATTTAAACAAATTGAGTTTTCCCGTCGATTTGATTTGTTCGTAACCCTTTAAAACCAAACTTCTCATTTCGCCTTTATGAGCTTCACCGAAACCGAATACATTAAAATACTTGAGTCCAATGATTTCTTTTATGAGTCCAGTTTTCGTGGCATAGAGATCGAATTGATGTTTTGAATAACCGTACATGTTAAGAGGTCGGAGTTGGGAGATCGGAAGAGAATCATCATAACCCAATTCACCATCTCCATAAGTTGCAGCACTTGAGGCGTAAATGAATGGAGTTCTCTGTGACACGGCAATATGTGCTAAATCTTTAGTAAAGTGATAGTTATTCGCGATGAGGTAAGAAGCATCTTTCTCTGTTGTCGACGAACATGCTCCCAAATGAATGATATGTGAAAAATCTTTAAAGAAGATAGAGTTTTGATCCATATACCTTCTAAGTTCCGATTTTTCAATGTAATCTAAGTAGGAATTTCTTCGCAAATTTTTCCACTTTTCTGATGTTCCCAAATGGTCACAGATTACTATGTCGGAGATCCCCTGCTCGTTTAAATCTTGGACAACTTGAGATCCAATCAGCCCCGCTCCACCTGTGATTAAGAATTTAATTTTCATTATGTTGTGTCTTTACTTGTGTTTTACAAATTTTGCAGTCTTTTGATTGAGAGAGTTCATCGCCGTTGTGATCTCTCCATACGCCCGCGCTTGTTCCTTTAAGTTAAAAGCAATGGTTTCTATTACATCTGAAACTGATTTTGCAGCTTGCGAAACTTCTTTAAATTTAGCCGTCGTTTCTGTAACGATCTTAGATCCTCGTTCGACAAAATCTTGACCTTTT
>JAPZRK010000101.1 GCA_027531445.1 Leptospira sp. | reverse complement strand
GAAACAAATGATTTTTGTCGATGAAGCTATTTTACTTTTGCAATCACTTTCACGACTTGTCCTCCAACTGGACGAAGAAGCATATGCTCGTCCCGTCAGTTCACTTGGTGGAACACGGATTTCAGAACACATCCGACACATTTTAGAGTTTTACCAGGAGTTTCTTTTGGGGAAAGAAAGAGGAGACATCGATTTTGATTCAAGAGCAAGATCCCAAAGATTGGAATCGGACAGTGAGTATGCCTCAGGCTTTATTGCTACCTTGATCGAGGACTTGGAAAGTGTGGGAGAAGACCAGGAAACAACCATTCATGTATCGACCCATCAGATAGACCGGCGCATCCAACTGAAATCTACTCTCTTCCGGGAGCTTGCCTATTGCAATGAACACTCCGTTCATCATATGGCGATGATCAAAATTGGGATAGTCTCTGAATTTCCGGGAGTAGAATTATCTTCAGGATTCGGAGTTGCGTTTTCTACCCAACATGCCAAAGGAATCAAAGTCACATGCTAAGTAGAAATCTCGTTTTTACTTGAGATCGATTATTTTGAATTGTTTTGTATGATTTTTTGCCAATTCGCTTTTGCATTAGGTTTGAGCAAATTTTCCTTATCGTTCCAGGGTTTTAATGTATCACCAAACAGACCGTTATAGAATAGATTTAATTTTCCATCCACAATCTTAAATCGTTTCGGGTCGATTTCTACCTTAAAAAAAAGAACATTTTTCCTTGATCGTTCATAGAATCTTCTTTACAATTGGGAATTTTTGAAAATCTTACTGCATTGGCCTATAGATGCAGATACTCCTCCAATTTTTAAAAGACAAATCGTTTCTTTTTGCATTGCTGATCATACTTCTTTCGGAGTCGCTACTGCAATTTGGTTGTTATCGACCTTTCCTAAAAAAAAGCTCATACGCACAAAATGTAAATCATATCACAGAAACTGCAGTGAGGTCTTTGCCGAATCTTTCACCCAACCTTCTAATTGTTGGCACTTCGATTGCTTATGAAGGTATATCTGTAAAGAGACTGAATGAACGGTTGCAGGGTAGTGGATTTGTAGCCCAATCGATTGCAATACCCGGATCCGAGCTCATCACCCAAGAATTGGCTCTACGCAAAATTTTATCCACGAATCATAACATCAAGTACATCATTCATGTAAATGAATTACAATTACCATGGGTAGACCGAAAAAAGCTGATACCTTCCACCCTTGCGATGGTTTCTGAATTGGATCGTATATCAGCGATTAAACGGTTGAATGAAGATCGGTATGAGTTAGAAGTTGGTGATTATATAACATTGGTTTCAAGATGGGTCGCATATCGGAATGATATTGCTGATTTTATCCTACGGCCTGACAAACGTTTAAAGGAATTTGGAAAAAGTTTAAAATCAAAATCAGATTCATTTTATGCGTATGAAAATAGTTACCCTTTCTCTCTTTCCCAATTCAAATTTCAAAATTTGGAGGATTGTAAAGTCGAGACAAAAAAAGGGTCTTTGATCCCCGAGGGTTCTGATCGACACCATTTAGATGCGATTTACAAAACATGTTTTCTCGTGGCAGATACAAAGCTGACATTGGAGTCAAATGAGTTAACAGATCTCTTTTTGTTAAGATTGAAAAATTTTTATTCTTATGTGCGCTCACAAAACATCAAAATAATCAATATCTATCCTCCCGTTTCATCTTATCTAGATTTAGAGGACAATGACCTAAGAAAAGAGTTTTGGGAGAAGGAGTTTGCGGAAGAATTGAACAATCAGAAATTCGATCTTTCTCGAATTCTCCCCCAAGAAAAGAATTCGGATTACTTTTATGATATCATCCATTTGAACCAAAGGGGAATGGAAAAATTTACAGACGAACTTGCTCGTTCCATTCTATCACTTAACAGACAATAAGGTTAATATATGCTATTCAATTCATATCACTTTCTTATATTCCTTTTGTTTGTTTGGGTTTTGTATCAATATGCTGGGCGATACAAATCGATTCTACTGCTCATCGCAAGTTATTACTTTTACATGGCATGGAATTATTATTTTATTTCATTATTGTTACTTTCAACCGTAGTTGATTATTACGCCGCACTCTCTATCTCTTCACTTCCAAAAGAAGATCCAAAAAGAAAATTCTTTCTGATTCTATCTCTCGTGGTAAATCTAGGACTCCTTTCCTATTTCAAATACACAAATTTTCTTTTAGGTATTTGGAATGATTTGGGGATGACTGATTTTGTATTTCCTGTATATGACATTATTCTTCCAGTTGGTATTTCTTTTTACACATTTCAATCGATGAGTTATACGATTGATGTCTATCGAGGTTTGATTCCGGCACGAGAGAAATTTTTAGATTTTTCATTGTATGTTGCATTTTTCCCTCAGCTGGTCGCAGGTCCTATTGTAAGAGCCACGACCTTTTTTAGAGATTTTGAAACCAGACTACCAGTCGACCTAGAGGTTTTTCGTCAGTCTTTTGCTCAAATACTATTGGGTTTTACCAAAAAGATAGTTTTTGCGGACAATCTTGCCATATGCGTTGATCAAGCTTTTCAAAATCCGCAGGGATTGGGGAGCGTAGACACTTGGATTGCGGTCTTTGCCTTTATGTGGCAGATCTACTTTGATTTTTCTGGTTATACTGATATTGCTATTGGAGTCGCACGTCTTTTCGGATTTCAATTTGATATCAATTTTAATTATCCGTTTAACATTACAAGTATCAGTGAACATTGGGCAAGGTGGCATATTTCATTTACTTCTTGGATACGCGATTATATTTTTATCCCGTTAGGTGGTTCAAGGGGCTCGGAGTGGTTAATTTGCAGAAACATATTTATTACCTTTTTGTTTGGAGGAATCTGGCATGGTGCTGGTTTGCATTTTGTTGCCTGGGGTGTCTGGCATTCGATCATGCTCATCTCTGAACGGATTTACGCTCGGACAAGAGTGAGGGCCTTTTTCAATGAAAAGGGAGGCTTTAGTTATCTTGCTGTTTGTAGAATTTTTACCTTATTTTGTATTGGTCTTGGTTTGCCACTTTTTCGATCCGATTCACTTTCTTTGGCATTCGATATGTTATACAAAATGTTTGATCTTTCTTCCATTGGGACGGAATCGATTCAATTTCTAGGATATAGCCGTTTAATTTTACTTCTATTTGTCTGTGCGCAAATTTTTGAATCCTTTAGAATTAAACATTTGTTAGGTAGCACTCCCCGTTTTACACTCTTCATAGTGGTCAATTTCGTATTAATGTTGTGTTTTGGCGTGACAGAGTCGAAAAATTTTATTTATTTTGCATTTTGATTTGTTGAGATTTCTGCGGAATCATTAACATGGAGTCATGATTTATACATTTCAAGGGAAAACCCCTGTGATTGCACCATCTGCCTGGATTGCTCCATCTGCAGATATCATCGGTGACGTAACGATTGGAGAGGAGTCATCCATATGGTTCCAATGCGTACTCCGCGGTGATGTAAATTTCATTCGCATCGGTAACCATGTAAATATCCAAGATAAAACACTCGTCCACGTTTCGCGTAATTTATACCCCGTCATCATCGGAAATTATGTGTCGATTGGTCATAGTGCGACCATTCACGCTTGTACCTTAAAAGATCATTCCTTTGTTGGAATGAGTGCTACGGTAATGGATGATGTGGAAATTGGTGAATGGTCATTTGTCGGTGCAGGAGCTCTTGTTCCACCTGGCAAAAAGATTCCAGCGGGCGTACTTGTTATGGGGTCTCCTGCGAAAATCATTCGTGACATTACCGATAAGGATCGCGAGATCATAACCCGTACTGCAGATAATTATGTAAAATACAAAGAAAATTATAGAACCGACTTATTGGTGAAATCATGACTAGAATCATATTGGAAGCAATCGATCCGCAAGCAGTAAACCAAATTCGAGAATTGGCAAGGCGCTTAGATGTATCAATCATTGAGGAAGTAGATACAGAATCTGAGGTAACCAAAACTCAAAAAGCATTACAGTATCTCAAAGATATTGCAGATGCCGGTGGCCTTCAGGATCGAATTTCCGATCCGAAACAATGGAAACAAACGATGAGAACGGATCGTAACCTTCCAGGGCGAGTGTAAATCATGATATTAGATAGTGATGTAATTATATTTCTTTGCAATGGTCTCGCTCAGGATAAAATTCCTAAAAACAAACCACTATTTGCTTCCGTCATATCAAAGATAGAAGTTCTAGGTTATCACCGATTAACAGACTTTGAAAAAAGTAAACTGAGTCACTTTTTTGATACGATTACTGTATTGCCCCTGAATGCGATGATCGAAAAAGAGGCGATACGGATTCGACAAACTAGAAATATCTCATTGGAAGATGCAATTGTTGCGGCCACGGCAATCTGTCATGATGATACTTTAATGACAGCAAATGGTGATGCTTTTGATTGGATTTCTGGATTAGAAATCATTTCTCCAGTGAGTTGATGCTTTTATGTATCATTTGATGGATGTGTTCTGCAAGATCCTTGCTTGTCATATCTTTAAATGAACTGTAAGGTTGCAATGGAAGTATTGTTAGATGGATCTTTGCTGGTTTCATGATACCTTTATTTTTTTCCATTACATCGGCAGTTCCAGTAATACCCAAAGGAATGATCGGAACACCAGCATCCAATGCCAAACGAAAGCTTCCCGCTTTGAATGCTTTCATCTCGCCACCTTTGCTTCGCGTCCCTTCTGGAAAAATCAGCAAAGAATGACCCTCTTTTAAAACCTTTACGCCCATTTCGATCGCTTTGGTTGAATCCGTGCGACTTTTTCGATCCATAAAGACGCAGTTCATAATTTTCATCCAAGAGCCAACAATAGGGATTTTTAAAACTTCGATTTTCGAAATAAATCCAAAGGCTTTGGGTAAACTTGAGATGAGAACAGGGATGTCAAAAGATCCAACGTGATTTGCAACGAACAGAACAGGACCCTGATACTGCAGATCTCCATGGACTTGGATGTCTGCTCCTACGATTTTCAAGAGTCCCTTGGCCCAACTTCTTGGAACTTGATTTCGTTCCCAATCCGTTGCATCGACTGTAGGAAGTGAAACTCGTTTTGCCTTCCATCGTGCGATAAAACTGAAAAAACCTCGAATAAAGAAAAAAGTATAAAATCCAATGGTTCGAAACATATAACTTATTATAAGTTTACTCTAAATATGGAAAATGAAAAGCGAAAATTCATTTAGATAATGTTAGTTTTCAATTTGTAACAGATAATGTTAAAACTCCATCCAACTCTTTTTGTTTGACAGATGCAAAAAAATACAAAAGAATTAAGTGAAACGGCTATGGCAGATGAGACTCAGCACTTTTTTCAAAAGATCATCGTAACGAATGAAGAGATTTTAAAGTTAAGGAATCTCTTGTATGGTTTAAAACTGCGCGCCCTGAATGCTCAGATTCTATCCGCTAATTCTGGTAGCTTCGCCATAAGTTATGGAGTGGTTGCCATTGAAATCATTCGATTCAACGAAAAGATTCAGAGAGTCAATGAGTCTTTGGCAAGTAGTATCGGGGTCATACTTGGTATGGCTTGCGAACTCCAAAAGATTTCAAAGCGGAACCAATTGATTTTACTTTCTATCCAAAAAGCTGTCGAAAGAAAATCAAATCCGTCAAATTATTCCCAATTCAAATCAAATGCCAATTTCAATACCTCAGAGATGGATATGTTAGAGTCGCAATTACAAAAAGAATTTTCCGAACTCCACTTACAGGTAAAAAACTCTATCAAACTTTGTTTAGAAGGAAGAACTGTTTCCTTACAAACAAGGATAGAGTCTGCTACAATCATCGAAAATCAAAAATTATTTTTGGCCGTGGCTGAAAGCTTTGATACTGCTCTTAATATCATCGAATCCTCGTATCGTTATTTGATCAAATTGTGGTAGGAATCATTTATGAAAAAAACTGAAATAATATTCTCTGATAAAGACCACAAATGGATCGCAGTGGCCAGAGATCCTGCCAAACCAAACTGGCTCATCGATACAAACGAATACTTGATTGAATCGGATGGAATTGGTCTCCTAACGGACCCAGGTGGAACGGAGATTTTCCCCGAAGTTTTTTCTGCTTTGACTGAAGTGTTTCCAGCATCCAAAATGACGAATATTTTTGCATCCCATCAAGATCCAGATATTATCTCCTCCATCGCTCTTTGGTTACAAGTAAATCCCAATATCAAATGTTATATCAGTTGGTTGTGGACAGGTTTTTTACCTCATTTTGGAGGTAATGCTGAGACCTTTTTAGCCATGCCTGATCAAGGTATGGAAATCTTACATGGAAGTCTCAAACTAAAGTCTATACCAGCTCACTTTTTACATAGCCCAGGAAATCTGAATTTATGGGATCAGAAAGCAAAAATTTTATTTAGTGGAGATATCGGTGCCGCTTTACTACCGGTAGATGAAACTTCTTTATTTGTAAAAAACTTTGATAGACACATTCCTTTTATGGAAAAGTTCCACCAGAGATGGATGGCATCGGAAGAGGCAAAATTACTATGGTGTGATCGTATAGCGGATCTTAAGCCAGACATGATTTGTCCACAACATGGTGCTATATTCCAAGGTGAAGATGTGTTTCGATTTATCGAATGGTTTCGATCGTTAAAGGTGGGGATGGATGCGCTAAAATTATAAAAAGGAGGATCGTGATCCAACGGTTACATTTTAAAAATTTGAGAGTCGTCTTCCTCTTCTTTTAGGTCATAATAACCGTAGATAAACGCCTTGCTTGCTCTTACTTCCATTCCATAAAAAAATTCAGAGATTCGACCTGATTTGACAACCTCCAATTTAAATTCTTCTGCAAGGAAGATCATCTTATCCAAAGATATTTTTTCATTGATCTTGGGTCCAAATCCCGACTCAGTTTTTGCCCAATCCACAATAAAAAGTTTTCCACCAGGTTTCATAGAGCGTATAAGGCCGTCCATGGCGAGACCTGGGTTTGGGAAAGTGGACAGACTGAGGGATGCAAATATAATTTCTGGTACGGGAATCCATTCTGGTAGCAGGGGATGGTCAGATTGATCAATATAAAAAGGAGTTAGGTTGTCTAAGCCTTCTAAGAGTTTTCGCCTCAAAACCATATCGATGATGTCTTGTTGGCATTCGCCAGCCCAGATCCAAGCATTGGGAAACCACTTTCTGAATTCTGTGAAATAAAAGCCGAGGCCAGATCCAAAATCTACTAGATTTGTAACTCCTTTCCAATTGAAAAAGTTGTACACATCATCTGGCGGACAAATTTCCTTACGATGGCTTGAAATCAAATATTCTTGGTATTTTTGCGACCGGTAGTATTCGGTTTCTGACATAATATCAATTTGCGGAGGTTGCCCAAAGAAGTACAAGAGAAAAATTCAATTCAGCGTCTTTTGAAACCGAAAATGAAACTATGGTACTCTCATTGAAAAAATGGATTGTTGCATTCATTACCATGGCATTGGTATTTCCGCTATTTGCGGATACTAGCTTGGATGATGCACGTACTTCCCTTGCCAAAGGAATTCGTGGAAATGTACTCAATGATCGAAAATCTGCGATCATTTCTTGGGAGCCCCCAAAAGAAGAAGGTGAAATCATTATTGCTCGCTCGAACTCAGTAATCGACAGCCCAGAAAAATTATACATTGCAGATTCACTCGGAAGATACAAATCAGGTGGGGCAAATGGCACTCGCAATTATTATGATTATAACCTAAAACCGGGAACGTACTATTATGCCGTGGCCCTTGTCTCTGATGTCCGAAAGCGAGAAGTGAAGCTAATCGCAAATCAAAACTATACCCAAATCCCTGTAAAAATTGATGATAATGGTGATACTCCAGAAGTTGGGGTAAATCCTTTGTTTCCTGCACTTGATAACTCTCACTCAGAGGGTTTATCAGTAACGGATATTAAAGCTTCTCTTGAAAGAAAGAACGTCCGTCTTGATTGGACTCCACCAAACGGAGCTACATCGGGACGGACCATCTATACGATCTATCGTTCTACGAGTCCGCTTACCACTTTACCATTGATGCAAAAAGCAATCAAATTGGCAGAAGTAAGCCATCCTACACATACTTTTTTAGATCAAGGATTGGAAAGATCCCAAACATTGTTCTATGGAGTTTCGGTGAAAGAGGGCACGGGCCCAGAAACATTACCCCTTATCGATAAAGTCTCTACTCTACGTATTTTCTATGTCAAAGATTCTAATAGTGGCAATGCGGAAGTGATTGCCGATGATACACCAGCAAAAACGGAAGCTACAAAACCGACTGCAATTCCTGTTGATGCGCCAGGAACCATGCATGTGCGAGGAGTAGGATACGAAAGAGTTGGACGTGGTGTCGTAATGAGTTGGCTTCCTCCGGATGGCGCGGATGAATCGGTGGTTTATTCTGTTTATGCGTCAACAAAACCTCTCAACCAAGGTGCAAGTTCCTTTGGTGCAGGAACAGTTGTTAAAGTTGCAACAATCGAACATCCAAAAACTAACTTTTTTATCAAAGAGTTGAAAGAGATGGAGAGTCTTTATTTTGGAATTACAGCCAAATCAAATGCTGTTTCAGAAGATTTCAATTTAAAAGAGAATGTCTCATATTTTAGATATGATTTCGGCAAAGATCTTTCTGTCCCATCAAATACAGAAGTGGCAGAGACCACACCAAATAAACAAGACTTAACTTCTAAAATCGATGAACCAAATTTGAATCAAAAAAATGATTTGATACCGGCGGATCTTCGTCCACTCACGGAAGATGAAAGCTTAAGGTTTGATGAAGCCAATAGTAATCATTCTACTGTGGGCTATAATCTGTCAGAGGAAGATTTGAATCGAATCATTCGTGAGACTGTGCTCAGAAAAAAATACGAAACTGGAATATTCCGATTAGAACAGTTTTTAGCGCAAGAGAAGAACTCCCATCTACAAGGGAAGGCTTATTTTTATTTGGCAGTAAGTTATTTAAAGTCAGGTGAAAACCGAAAGGCACTCAGGTATTTGATGAAAAGAGAAACCAAATCCTTTTCACCTGAGCGTACTGAGTTTTGGACCAACCAAACATTGGAAAAAATGGGTAGAGGTAAACTATGAATCGTTCCATCATCGCACTCGCAGGATTTTTGTTTATATGTGCAGGTATAATCACTGCATTTTATCAAACAACGATTGAGTCAAAACAAGATCAGTCAGCCAATCTACTTGAAAAAATCCAAGAAGGTGAAGAATACCTCAAACAATCGAGTCCAACGAGCAAAGAAAAGGCTGTGAGTATCTTTTCTGAGCTAGCCGGTAAACAAGGTTCAGTCGCTTATGGTTTTCGCATCAAATACAACCAAGCTCGTGCATTAGAAAGAAATGGAGACCATTATCTTGCACTTGATATTTATAAAAGTTTGAAAGCAAATCAAGAGATATCTCAGATTGAAAAGGATCAGCTATCATTTTCATTGGGCAATCTATTACTGAAACTTGATCAAGAGGTGGAAGGGAAGGGACACTTAGAATCCGTTCTCCGAACATCTTCAGATCCAAAACTTCGATCAAAAGTTTTGCAGTCATTAGGTGAATATCAATACAATCATAAAGAATATGAATCTGCACGTAAGAACTATGTTTTAGCGCTCCAAGAAGATACAACAAACACGGAAGCGCGAATTGGATGGGGTAGAACACTTCGTAAATTGGGTAAAGATTGGGCTTCGTTTGATGTGTTTGATGAATATATCGATACCGAAAATCAACTTTCCGGTGCGAATGAAAAGGTAGTGGATGAGTATAAAGATTCCGTATTTGTTCAGGCAAAAAACCTCTATACCAAAAAAACATACTGGAAGGCAATCGAACTCTTTCAAAAAGCACTAACGCTCAATCCATCACCTTCTGTTGAAGAAAACTCACTGTATTACATAGCATCTGCATATGATGCACTTGGTAGAAATGTCCAAGCAATTCAATATCTAAATCAGACTTTGAACAATAGCAATTCTTCTCTTGACCAAGCGGCTCTTTATAAAAAAGGAACGATCTACTTTCGCCAAGGTAAATTTACGGAAGCGGCTGGTATCTTTCAGAGTATCGTTGATAAGTATCCCAAGAACCATATAACAGATAAGGCAATTGCTTGGAAAAAAGAATCTCTGGATCAAATCCAGGATGAAGATCAAATGGCAAATACAACGACGACTGTTTTGGAAGACGACCTTGAATCTAAACCACGCAAGACTTCGATTTCACCATTGATGGAAAAAAGAAAAGAGAAGATTGAGAATACGAACGATCTAGATTTTTAATTAATTCAAATTAGAAAATTCGTTATTTTGAATATTGAAAAGTGCCTCTTCCAATCCAAAGGTTTTATAAATCTGAGGCACAATATCATCTAGTGATTTGATATTTGATGCATATAGATCTGCATTTTTCCCATATAGGATAGTAGGAACCTTGTTTTCCGTGTGGTTTTTTTGCGATAGATCTTCCATGTTTCCATGATCACTCGTGACAATCAACGTATCCCGTTCGATATCCATAGTTTCCAAGATTCCATAGAAGAAAGATTCTAAGTTATCGATAATTATTTTCGCTTTATCCCAATCCATAGCATGCCCGACTTTATCCGTGAGGAAATATTCGTATATACTTAGTTGATAGTTTTGAAACATATCAAAGATTGATGCCCCGAGCAATTTTGGATCTCTGGGTTCCAAAAGAGGATCGTCTGGGAGTAAAAAGTCTTTTGCAATTTGTTTGAGTACATCGTGGGTCAGATCCATGTAGAGACCTTTACCCAGTCGGAGATCCTCCATTGTTTTTAAAGGTCTAGCGCTTGCAAGTTGAACAAGAGTTGAAGCGGATACAAGCTTTGGCTTTTCTTCGACGTGTTTGAGATAAGGGGATGTAAAACAGTTTAAAAAGTCTGCTTCGATACCATTTTCCGAAAGAACTCTGAGTATGGAATACTTCGCAATGATCTTCCTTAAGGTGATCGTCGGAAAACCGCTTACATGCCTGCCGAGAGTTTTTGCTCCATTGATGCCTGTCCATATCGCCGTTTGGCCTGTGGCAGATTGAGGCAAACCTGACACTCCCAAGTGCGCGTCTGTATCAATATAGTGAAGATTCCCTTTTAATTTAGGAAGATTTGCATCTTGGATAGATTTTCCCCCCAATGGAGACAAAAAGCCATTTGCAAACTTGGAAAATGGGTTCGAATTCGGGTCGTGTTTGCCCATCCCAATTCCATCTAAAAAAATATAAAAGATCATTCCTTCCCTTGGACTGTCACATTTCGGAAAAAGTCGCCGATAATAGTAAAGATGCACCGCAAATTTGGACAACCATCAATTCTTTTGATCTTTCTTTTTTTGTCATTCTTTGTGGGCGCAATTTATCTTACATTTGCAACTGTTTTGGATACCCGTCTTCGAAGAGAAAGTTTTTTGGCGGATGTGGAAACACAGGTGGCAATTTCCAAACTAGATTTTTTCAATCGAATTGAATTTTCCATCAGAGAGTCCGAATTACCGTTTCATGCGAAAAAAGTTGCAGAAGAAATCCAAAGTAGACAAGGGCTAGAGTTCCTAAAAATTTTTGATGATTCACTTCGTTTGATTCATTCTACTGTGGAGACCAAAGAGGTTTTTCAGGCAGATCTGCGACACGATTCCAATCCAATGATACCGGGCAGTAGTAGAATTTTATCTAATGGCGAGACAGCATATCGAACATTAAATGAAAAATTATTTTTAATTTATAAACAACCTTATATACCAAAGACCTTACTCAGAAACCCAAATTTAGAATATGGTTTTACATATTGGGTATTTGATAAAACGTTAGGTGAAGTCTTTTACACAAATGATTTTCTTTTACTTAATGGAGACAAAGAGTCCAAAGAACTACTCTCTCTTTTTGAGGGCAATGAAGGAAAATCGATCTCTTGGCAATTCGAGGGTGAAGATGGATTTTTGGAACGGATGGACTTTCCTAATTATTCCATCTATATCCTTGAACGTGGAACCACCATTCCAAAAAAGGGGATCGCAAAGGCGTTTTTAATCGTTATTGTAACGATGATCTTTCTTTGTTTGTTCCGATTTGTTTACCAGTTGAAAAAAGGATTTCCATTCAAACTGAACAAAGACCAAAAAATTGGGATACTCTGCTTTTTATGCCTACTTGTATTTTACCAAACAGTTAGTTTGATTCTACCAGATTTTAGATCTGGAACACCTTGGTCGCGTCTACGATATGTTCAATCGGAAAATCAAATTTTGAGGTTAGAAAAAAATCTTTTAGGTCAGATAACTTCTGATAATACAGAAGTTGAAATTCGGAATCGTGTCTATGATCCGATTGTAAAAGAACTTTATCTTTGGAAAAAAAAGGAGTCCAACACAGAGATCACAAATCGTTTCTCCATCGAACTCCTGACCTTTATCGAAAAATTGGAGGTCGGAGTTTCGTCTCGAATGATTGATTTTCATTTTGAGCATTTGTTTCTAATTCCCATAACAAAAGAAGGTGATGAGCCTACATTTGTAATTGTGGTTTTAGATCCATTGCTTCTTGCGGCGAAGAAAGAAAAAGATCGAGACGAATTTTTTGATCCCATTACTTACCATAGGCTATCAGAAGATACCTCAAAAGAAAAACTTACATTTTATCCGCAAAAAAGATTCAGTGAATTACTTATGCAGGGTAATCCTTTTCATTCCTTTAAGTTTTCTCAGGAAACTCAAATTCCAAGAGTCATGGATGGTTTATTCATTTATAAAACCGAGGGAGTCTTTCCCATTTTGGTTTATGCTTCCTTTTTGGCATTCCTACCTTTGATCGCATTTTCATTTCTTTACGAAGAAAAAAAGAAGAGAGAAGCGCTCGTTGAGTCGCCCGTATTAGGCGAAATTGTTCCTAAGAGAATTGAAATAGATACTTCCGAAATCGTCGTTATCCATGATGCGAAACTAGAATCGAAAGTAGAGATGTCCCCGGAAAATCCAAAAGAAGCGATTGCCGAAATCGAATCGATCCCGGATCATGGAGGTGGAATTGTGAAAAAGAAAATCCGACAATACCTCCCTCCCAAGCTTTGGAAACCTACCAATGTAGGTTTGCCCTCTGCAATCCAGAAAAAAAGGGATTCGATTTTTAATGTGGAATTGAAGGAGCTTGTTGAACAGGTGACATCGCCCGAAGCGGGTTTTGGGAAGCGGGAAACTGACTTCAAAAAAACTTCACCGGTTTGGCTTATACCAGAAGAAAAAAAATTTGAATTTTCACTTTTGGATCGAGTGTACCGAGGCGATGAAGTATCGTTAGATGGTATCGTTGAATATACAAAAAACTTCATTCAACGATTGGGTTCGCCTAGATTTTCATTTCTTTTTTTAAATGATACGATAGGTTCCTATCATAGCCAAATTTCGTTCGGATTAGATTATAATACTCGATCCAATCTGATTTTTTTATACAACGATCCATATCTACAAAATGATGAAAGTGGGATTGTGGAAATTGATATAAATGAAAAAATGAAGTTGGATCGATTCATTGCCAAAAAGTTTTCCTGGGAAATCCTCGCTCAAATTGAAACCATTGTCGCATTTCAATTGGAAAAATTAGGTTTCCCTGGTCTTTTCCTTATTCTACTCAATAAACAGGAAAAAGAAAAGTTTCTTGATTCCCATAAAAGAATGATCATGGACAAATTGAGACAACTGATCCCTGCTTTCCATGTTCTCAAGGAAAAAGAATACAAAACTCCCGACTTATTTGAAGACAGTTTGTCTTGGATGGTTCGATCGTTTCTGCAAGCTACGCTCGGTGGAAGAAGGTCTGCATTTGTAACACATGCTACTTGGAAAGACTATCATCCTACGGATGAGAACGAGTTAAAAAAAGCAGATATGCTTGCTGAAGTAGCATCTATCATTGAGAGTAATGATCGAATCATCGAAAATTCACCAGATGCGTTCTTGCTTATCAGCAAAAATAATCCTGAAATCCAATTAAAAGAAATTTTGAAAAAGTATCCGTTCCCATTCGAGACAAGATACATGAATTATCCTGAAGATGGCGAAAACTACTATCTTTACATTTAGCCTATGTTTGGCTATACTTGTCCAGTTCTCAGCTATTTATGCGGCACCCTCACGAAAAAAAGAAGTAACGCACGATCTTCGGAAAAAGATTTTTGCCCATCATGCCGCGGATGAAGAAACTGTCTCCATTCCTTACTTGGAACGTTATCTTGAGGTTAGTCCATCTGAAATATATTTTAAACTTTTATATGCCAAAGCACTGCTTTATCGAAATGATCTAGTGGTTCCAAAGAGTGAAGAACCGATAGAATCTCGAATCAATAAAACCAGAGCCATACAAACAAATTATACCAAAGCGGCAAAAATTTTCCAAGAGAATGTATTACATTTACAAAGGATTAGACCAAGAGATGCCAATTTAGGTCGATGGTTTTATCTTTGGGCATTTAGCGAATGGTTTTCGGATAATAAAGAAAAGGCGATAAAGTTATTTTTAAAGGCAGTTAAACAAGATTACCGTCTCACCGAGGCATATTATAATGTTGCGGCATTGTATGAGTCGTTAGGTCAATGGAAAGATGCCGAGTTGTATTGGCAAAAATACGTTAAAGCTGAGCGCGAGATTGAAGATGAGGAATAGTGGCAAAAATTGACAAACGATTTCAAATTCTATTTTCCGAAGAAGAGATCCTACTTCTAAAAAACGAAGCGGAAAAAAGAAATATTTCGCAAGGAGAATTACTTCGGCTTGCTTTGAGAAATGAGATCACCCACAAATCGGATTTTACTCGTATTCGAGCGATACGAGCATTGACTGAGGTCTTTGATTGAAATTTTATCTATCAAATTCGCTTTTGAAAGAACTGTTATCTGGCAAAGATCGGAAAATCGTAGCAGATAAATTGGAATCCTTAATCCATGATGGTGCTAGGTTGTATACGTCTGTCTATACAATTGCAGAACTTATGAAAGATTTGAAACCATCTACGTCAACCCAATGGAGGACAGTCTTACATTTATTAGAAGTCACAACGGAAGAGATACTTCCGCTCGACAAAGCTGTTCTAGAACTCGTATGCGAAAGTAAAGAAGACTCTTATTCCTTGGATATCGAAGTGGGTGTGGCTCTACTTGCTGGAATGGATCAAATGTTAATCACATCCCAGTCACAATCAAAGGTTAGCTCGGGATTACCTTTGCGAAACATCCTTAGCGAAAGTTTTTGAGATGGGGTTTGAAAGTTTACTTTTTTGATCCCGACCTTCCCACTCATCATAAAAACGATTATAGGCGCTTATTTTAAAATAGTATGTAATTCCGTTTTGAAACAACAAACCTGACCTCTCTAGCCTAGAAGCAAGGATTGGGTCAGATAGAGTAGATGGTAATTCTTTGGCATCTTTGTCTGTAATATAAATATTAGTTAAAAGAGTGGTTTCGTCCGCGCAAAATTTCAAATTTTTATAATCGCTATTTTCTGATTTGCCATCAATCTGCGATGTACTTCCATCCGATTTTACGAATAAAGTACCAATCATTCGATCCGGCTCAACTCCATAATGAATCATATAACCACCTTTGTCTTGGACTTCTCGTTCGTGATTTGAATTCCAGGCAAAACAAATGGATTTTTCTTTTTCATCCACGTTTGTAATTCTAAAGTGAGATGGAACTTCTGGTGGAAACTGTTCTTTCACCTTATAGTTAAGTCCAAAAAGGGAAGGAACAACTTTTCCTTGCGGGTCAGACCGCAACCAAACTTTCCATTGGTGGTATTTGAATTTTTTTAAATTTTTAAATCCATTCGAATTTTCTTCTAATCGAATCCAATTTGGGCCACTTGTTTCGTTTTCTGAAAACTTTCTATTGTCGGATCTAAAGTAGACTGCAACTTGTGTATCTGTAGGTCGATCCGCTGAAACAACAAATTGTTCCAAGCTTGAATGACTAAACTTTGTTTCATAAACTGGAGATACCACATAGCTTCCGTCATGTGTCACGACTTTGGATGTGTCATCATATGACACACGTCCATATTTTGAGTAGTCTTTCGTAGTAAGTGGTTCTCCACTGTGGATATGGAATCCATCAATGTTTCCAAAATAAGATTTAGCGAGAATCAAATTTGAGGTATCATCTTTCGGAAATCCTATCCCTATCATGTTTGGTTCATTAGATTCGAATGACGTTGCCTCAAATCCATTTTGAAACAGAGTGATCCGATTCGAAACCGTATCGAAGTAAATGGAAATAAAAATCCATTCTTTTCGGGGAAGCTGTGACGCAGATTTTAGAATGGCAGATGCTGTGATTCCATTTTCTTTTTGAAGCAAGTTATTTACGTAAAACACTAGTTTGTTTTCTTCGATTTCTAAACTAAAGCCGTACTTTTTTCCTTTTATAAAAACAGTACGATCTAAAACTACAGAAGAAGTACCTTGTTCACTGATAAGCAGGGGAATGGTAATTGTAAATGGCTCAGGATTGATGCCAAAAAAATGAGATCCACTAATTCCTAGATGGATTTGATTTCGTTTCCCAGAAAAATAGGCGGATTTTTTGCCGAAGATCGAATATTTGGAATCAATAATATAAGAAGAGTTGATTACGGAAATGGTTTTTGCTTTTCTATAGATTGCTGATTCAGTTGTATCGGGCGCCTGAACGTCACCTTCAAAGTCGAGAAAAATCTCTCCAAAACGTGGCGTGTTTTCCTTGGGACGAAGGATGTCTTTTTTTCCAGCTTGGGAGTCAAAAACTGCTCCTACTTTTTTCCATCCTTTCAAATCAGATGAAAAAACAGTAAGGCTCTCTTTAGAAAAAAGAGAGCTCGCACAAAACAAAAGTAAGGCTAGGGCTTTTGTTCCTCGATTAATTGTAGCCTTCGCCCGTGGCGACCGCCTTCGAATTCTGTTTCGATCCATTTTTGAACTATCCGTAAAGCCAGATCTGTTCCCAAAACCCTTCCACCTAAAACAATCACGTTGGCATCATTGTGCCTTCGCGACATTTCGGATGTAAATTCATCGTGGCATAATGCGGCTCGAATTCCTGGAATTCGGTTTGCCGCAATGGATGCACCAATCCCTGTTCCGCATAAGGCAATGAGTCTCGGCACTTCGCCAGAGAGAACTTTGCGGCAGGCGTCACCGATGACCGTAGGGTAGTCTACAGATGCTTCGCTCTTAGTACCGTAATCGACCATTTCGAAGCTTTCCTCCAGACTTTTCCTTAGGAATTCTTTGAGGGCAAATCCCCCGTGATCCGATGCGATGCCGATTTTGGGTTTCATTTTTATTTCTCCGTAAACTGATTCAAAAATTGTAAGTAAGAGGCCCGAGATTCGATGGAAAGCGAAAGTAGGAATTTTTCTCGTTCTCGGAGGAGAGCACCATAGCGAGAACGAATTTCTTCCTGCCAGTTTTGGGACTGCTTTTGCCAGTCTGGGTCAGAAAGAACGAGGGCATCCAATGTCAGCCTACGGATCGCATCGGTCAACACCTCCCGGGTACGGAAATAATCCGAAACAGATACCTCTTCCACTGGAGTGAGATGGTAATCTCGATTATTTGCGAGGATTAGTTTTTTCTCCAAAAAAACAAAATGATCCTCAATGAAAAAATTGGATTCATAACTTTTCGAAAGAGCCTCACGGTCCTCTTTTGTGGTTAATTTTTTTCTAAGGCATTCAACTGAAGAAAGCCGAGCCATTGTGGAATCAAGTGCCAGTTCATTGATTTGTTTGTTTTCGATGGACTGTGTCGTTTTTGAAATCATTTGAGGAGAAGGTGCTTTTGCCAAAGGAATGTAGCAACCTTCCGCTACGTCAGCGAAGAGTGAGCCCTTCGGTATCCAGATACCCGTCGCCCAAGACTTAGTAAACGTAAGTGTGATGATTAAGATGAAAAAAATTCCCCGTATCAAATGTTTTATCCTTTGGTGCGTTCAAATTCCTTCATATAAGATACTAATGCTTCGACACCCGCTTTCGGCATCGCATTGTAGATAGACGCACGGAATCCTCCGACGTCCCTGTATCCTTTGAGACCAGAAAGTCCAGCCGCTTCTGCACCTTCCAAAAACAATTTATCCAAGTCGCTATTCTTCATACGATAAACAACATTCATCGTAGAACGGTTGCTTTTCGGAACCGGTGCATGAAAAAGAGAAGATGTGTCTATATAGGAATAGAGTAAAGCGGCCTTTTCTTCATTTTCTTTTTCCATCACATCAATACCACCTTTGTCAAGTAGCCATTGGAAAACTAGCTTAGCAATGTAAATGGAGAAAGTAGGAGGCGTGTTGTATAAAGATCCATTCTTTTCCATCAATGCATAATTCATCAAGTTTGGTATGGGATGATTTACGGATGGCAATCTGTCTTTATCATAGATCACTATGGTAAGGCCGGATGGACCTATGTTCTTTTGTGCACCAGCAAAAATTACTGAAAAATTTTCCACATCTAACTTGCGACTAAGAAGTTCACTTGTCATATCCGCAATCAGTGGTGCTTTTTTTAGTTTGGGAAATTTCGCATAACGAGTGCCATAGATTGTGTTATTGGAAGTAATATAAACATACTTTGCATGGTCATGGACGATCTCATCTGTGATCTCTGGAATCTCCATATACCCACTCTCCTTACCATCAAAGATGGATTGGACATTGGGGTAAAATTTCTTCGCTTCCGCATGTGCTTTGGTCGCCCATACTCCAGTCTGCGCAAAATCAGCACTTTCACCTTCTGCGAGGTAATTGAGGGGAATCGCAGAAAACTGAAGTGTGGCACCACCTGGGAAGTAGACAACTCCATAGCGATCAGGAATGGAAAGGAGTTTGCGCAATGCAAAAATAGAATCATCCAAAATCGATTGGAATTTTGCCTCACGGTGGCTCATTTCCATAACACTCATACCCGAATTTTGGTAATTCAGGAATTCTCCCTGCGCTTTTTCCATAACTTCCGCCGGTAGCATGGCAGGTCCCGCATTGAAATTAAAAATACGTGAGGTAAAGGTTCCCATTTCTCTTCCAGATTCCGCTAAGAAAGTTTGGGGTAAATATCTTTTTCCAAAACCAAAACTTGCTTTGCAGAATCGTTGAAATAGTGGATCATTGGTTCATTCTTTAAAAAAAATCAAGAGGGTGAAATGAGAATATTTCGCGCCGCCACTTTGTTGGTGTTTGTTGTTGCATTAGGTCTTTCTGCTCAAACGAAGGCTCCACTTGGAGAATCGGAAATCAAAGGTGCCAAACGGATTGAGTTCATCAACCGATCGTACAAACGAGCTACGAACGATATCGTTCAAGAAAATCAGGAAATGGGCAAAAAGCTGGCTCAAGGAATCGATAAAGACGGTAATATCGCCATCAACGGTGTTTCCATCCAAAGAATCCAGCCAGGACAAGATGGTAAGTTAGGTGCTGATATCCTCACGATCAGTGAGTCACAATCATTCGACCACGTAAATTCAATCGTTCGAATCGTTTCCTCTTATGTTGAAACTGCCTTCCAATACAAAAGTGGCTCCGATACATTGGGTCAGTATTTAGTATATTACAATGCGGCTCACAGAAAGGATCTAAAATACTTCTCTGGAAAGTATTCGGCGGAAGTCATCAAGGTCTTGTCTGCGGATAAAGTTGGATTGGATACAAATTTTAAAAATTGGTCAGGCAAAACACAACTGATCATTCCTATTGAAAAGAACATATTGAAAGATGGTGGTAAGGATGTTACCACTGATGAGCTTGAGAAAGAAGTAAACAAGATCGTAAAAGACAAAGAAAAAGATCCAGATACAAAGAAGAAGATGCAGGAAGAAGCGAAAAAAATGGACACGCTTCAAACTGAAAAAATAAAAGAAGAGAAAAAGATCGTCCAAGAAAAGAAACAAGAAGTTGCAAAAGAGCAGCAAGTAGTCGAACAAAAGAAAGAAGAGATCAAGAAAAAAGAAGCTACCGAAGTTGCAAAGTTAAACGAACTTAAAAAAGATCCAGTTAAAAACAAAGACGAAATCGTCAAAAAAACGGAAGAAGTAAAACAAATCCAACAAGAAGTCGCTAAAACGGAAGCGGAAGCAAAAGTTGTGGAAGCCAAAAAAGAAGAGTTGGACAAAAAAGAAGAACAACTTGCTGCCAAAGAAGAAGCGCGTAAAGAAGGTGGCGACGGTACAGCTACTACTGCAACAGGCGATGGAACTAAAACAGAAGCTACCAAAACGGAAGAAGCTGTAAAAGTTGCGGAACAAAAAGTAGAAGCTCTCAAGACAGAATTGTCAGAAGTGAAAGAAGAGCTAAAGAAAAAAGAAGAACAAAGTGACAATGTCATCAATAACAAGATTCTTTTTATGAAGTTTATCAAATATGATGCTGATGGACATTACTCAAATGAACTTTGGGCAATCGACACTACAAAAGACGACACACTTTTCAGAAGCCCATACAATAACATCTGTTCTAAAGATTTCAAAGAGATCGCCAATCAAGGTGTTCTAGTACTTGGATACGATGGCGAAAAGGTGGAAACAAGAAAACACAAACTAGTTTTACTCGATCCTGACAAACTTGCTGTCAAAAAAACGAGCGAAGCGGCTGACATTTTCTGGAGAACTCCGATGGTAAATCGCGACGATAAGATTTATGTGATCGAAAAGTTTCAGGATAAATACCATGTATCTCGTTTCAAATCGGACCTGACATTTGAAGCACGGACCGCAGAAGGTATCGAAGAAAATTCTGAAATCACATTCTTCGGCGAAAAGATCTATGTAACGGGAAAACCAAAAGAGGGCGAAAAGAACACGATCAAAATCTTTAAAAAAGAAGATCTAAGCCTAATTAAGACAATCACTCCTTAGGTAATAGGAAACAAAAAAACGGCAGACCATCGTCTGCCGTTTGATTCAATACACAATTCATACCGAAGCATCACGGCTTCGACCAACGATTCATCCCAAAAAATTAATCTCTCAGATATTCTATCCGCTCTCTCAGAGTTTCATTTGAAGGAATCTTTTTGGAAAGGTCTTCCAACATTTTGATCGCTTTATCTTTTTTGCCCATAATGTCCCAAAGGTCGGACAATTCGAGCGCGGGTCTTGGATCATTGGGAGATTTTGAAAGTAATGTGAGATAAATTTCTTCAGCCTTTGGTAAATCACCAATTAGTCGCAATGCGGCGGCTTTCCCGAGTAATGCAAAGTAATCGTCACCCGTTGCTAAAATTTTATTAAAACATTCAAGTGCTTTGTCATACTTTCCAAGTCCACGAAGGGAATCTGCATAACGGTTAATAATGAGTTTATTATCAGGATCAAAATCCAAGATCTTTTCCCAATAAATGATGGCTGTCTCAAAGTCTTTTTTCCCACGAAAGGATTCAGCTAATCCGTAAAGAGCAAAAAAGTTTCGCGAATCAAGATCCTTGGCTCTTTCATAATAAATAATCGCTTGTTCGAAATTTTTTATCTTTCTGTAACTATTTCCAATCTCGGTTAGGATTTTGATATTGTTCGGTTGCGAAGATAAAAGTTTTTCCCACCAGTGGATCGCTTCCACATAACGTTGGCAGGCGAAGAATAAATGTCCCAGTCCGACGATTACATATTGATCATTGGGATTGATCTGTAGTGCTTCCATGTAATAAACTTCAGACTCTTTGAAGTTCTTTAGTTTTCGATGAGCGTCAGCTACTCGAGATAAGATACTCGCATCAGTTATCGTTATATGGTGAAATTCTTCGGCGACTTCTATGATTTTTTTTAAACTGCTCAGGTCGCGATAACAATTCATGATTCCCATAAGGGAAAATTTATTTGCTGGATCGCCGGCCAGACATTTGCGGTAGTAGATGATCGCAGTTTCGGGTTGTTTTGTCTTGGCGTAATAATCGCCTAGACCAACAAGCCCATAGGTGTTTGTCGGATCTTCCTCTAATAGGATCTCCAAACGTTCCTTTGCCTCTTTGAATCTTGACTGATCGAGATAGCGGTATGCCTCTTTTGCGAGAGCTTTGATCTTTGAGAACTTTTCGTCTTCTGGTGGTTTTTCTATCTCGGTGTTTTCCATTGCGATTCAGCTTATGGAACAGCTTTAAAATTTAAGGAGCAAAAATCGACTCAAAAACGAGAGAACATTGACGAAACACCCTTTTTTGAGGGAATGGCATTGGGGGAACGCAAATGTCAACACTATCTGAAGCTATCACAGGCGCCCGACTTATGGTCGAACTTTTGGAAGAGGCAGGAGTGGAGATTGTCTTCGGATACCCAGGTGGAGCCATCCTTCCTTTCTATGATGAACTCTATCATAGCAAAAAGATCCGACACATTTTGGTACGCCACGAACAAGGCGCCATCCACATGGCAGAAGGTTATGCTCGTTCTACAGGCAAGCTGGGCGTTTGTATAGCAACTTCAGGACCGGGAGCAACAAATCTCATCACTGGACTAACGGATGCAAAGTTAGATTCCATCCCAATCCTTGCGATCACGGGTCAGGTTTCCACTAAAGACATTGGAACTGACGCTTTCCAAGAAGCCGATATTTACGGCATCACCATCCCGATCACAAAATACAATGCACTCATCAAACATGCGGATGACCTTCCTCGTCATTTTGAAGAAGCGATGAAGATCGCTATGGGTGGAAGACCGGGTCCAGTTTTATTAGATTTTCCTAAAGATGTACAAAATCAAAAAACGACAGTTCGAAAGGCTACTTCTTTAAAGATCGCCAAACATCATTATGAAAGACAGAATGTAAAAGGCGATATACAAGAATTTGCCGAAGCATTAAATCGGGCAAAACGTCCGTTACTCTACGTTGGTGGCGGAGCCATCAATTCATTTGCTTCTGCCGAAATTAAAACATTAGCTGAAAAAGCGACTTCACCTGTGACCACGACTCTTATGGGAATAGGTGCCTTCCCGGGTACCCATCCGTTGAGTGTTGGTATGCTTGGGATGCACGGAACAGCTTACGCGAATAAGGCTGTCATTGAATGTGACTATATTCTCAACTTAGGGGCTCGTTTTGATGATCGAGTCGCAAAATACCAAGATTTTGCTCCAGATGCAGTTCGGGCTCATGTTGATATTGACGCGGCAGAATTTAATAAACGAGTCAATGTCGATTACATTTTACATGGCGATCTAAAAGATGCCATTCGTGAAATTTTACCCTTCATCAAATCAAGTGACCGGACTTCCTGGATTCAGCGGATAGCGGATCTCAAAAAAGACCATCCACTCGACTTTGATAATTCTAGTGATGATATCAAACCTCAAGAGTTTATGCATCTGGTGTACCAAAGAACGAAAGGGAAAGCAGTTGTGTCAACCGACGTAGGCCAACACCAGATGTGGGCCGCACAATACTACTTATTCGATGAGCCAAATACATGGCTTACTTCTGGAGGACTAGGCACCATGGGTTATGGTTTGCCTGCGGCTATAGGCGCAAAATTTGGCAATCCAGACAAAATCGTCATTTGCGTAACCGGTGATGGTAGTTTCCAAATGTGCATCCAGGAACTTGCTACCATCGCACAATCAAAGTTAGGCGTAAAGATTCTACTTTTCAATAATAACTTCCTAGGTATGGTTCGCCAATGGCAAGAACTCTTCTATGAAAATCGATTTAGTGAATCACAATGGACGTATAACCCGAATTTTGTGAAATTAGCCGAATCCTATGATATCCCTGCTATGAAGATTTCTTCAAAAGCAGATATCGCCAAAGGACTTGATTTTTTTCTGAAAGATGATGGCGCCGCCCTGATTGAGGTGATGATTCCTGCAGAAGAAAAAGTTTTTCCAATGATTCCATCTGGAAAATCGCAAAGAGATTTAATCGAATTTAAGGATTTGGCTAAGTTAAAAAAATGAAACATACACTCAGTATACTTGTAAACAATCACCCCGGAGTCATGAGTCATGTTTCGGGTCTTTTCACTCGTCGTGGATATAACATCGATTCCATTGCAGTTGGCGTTACAGATAATGTTGAAGTTTCATCTCTTACGATCGTAATCAATGGTGATGAAACCATAGTTGGCCAAGTCAAAAATCAATTACTGAAACTTCCAGATGTTCTAAAAGTACAGGATATGGCCTATGCGAGCTCTGTCCAAAGAGAACTGGTTCTCATTTCCATTCAAATAGATGAAAACAACAGAGGAGAAGCCTTAGCTGTTTGCAACGGATTCGGAGCAAAGATTTTGGAGATGACAGAGGATTCTTTGCTTTTGGAATTTTCAGGCAACACCAGACAAGTCGGCAATATGATTTCACTTATGAAACAATTTGGCATCCGTGAAATTTCACGCACTGGACAAATTGCCATAGCGTATCGCAACCAAGAAGCCGGTTAATCCACAGGCAAGATCTGACTTGACCAATCCTTCAATCTGAAAGAAATTTAGCACTTCAATCTAATTTGAGGTGCTCGCACATGCGATTTTCTTTCATTTCAGGCTATTTAATTATCCAAACGTTCTTATTCATTTTTCTGGCCATGGGACAGATTTCAGAGTTTTCATTGGTTGCTCAGGAAAGTTCTGCCAACAATTCCCAAAAAAGAATTACCTATGAAGCAAATCCTGCACGAACAGGTCTCGTAACCTATACATTTCCTAAGTCAGCCGCAAAAGATTACAATGATTTCATCAAGTTAAACGAACCTAAAATAGGCGATCTACGTCTCAAATTTACAACTAGGACAAGTGGAACTTTTATTGGTCCCGACGGTGGAGTTGTAGATTTTTGGAAACCGGGATTGTATCGCCATAAAAGAGCAGATGGTTCAATTTTCAGTGAGTGGGAAAGTGGACAATGGGAATTGAATATTCCAAATCTTATCACAATCAATTCTTTCAATCCTAAGTGCGCCGGATGCCAGAGAAATCTTCGATATGAATGGGCAGACGGAACAGAAAATTACAAAGAATGGATTCCCCATAGAAAAGAATACTCTATAAACTTTCAACATCGTTCTCATGTTCCGGCGCTTAACTGGACTTTGCCGAATCCGAAGAAGTTTGGTAGTAATTTTACAATCATCGGTCCGTTTGAGCTTTATCATTCGAATCTATGGAATTTCTTTCTAGAAGGTCTCCGTGAATCTTTTGATATCAATGGTTTTTATAACGAACTGAGAAGAGAATATGGGATGGCAAACGAAGGTAAAATCCCTGTCTTCCTGTTTGATCAAAATAAAGAGATGGTGGCATATAACGGACAAGAGTTGCCGGGAGGTTCGCTTGAAGGTGGGTTTGGAGGACAAGATTATATACTGAAGTGTTGTGGAAGCAGTTTGGCCCAAAAAAAAGGGAATTCCGAAATTGATGAAGATGCCCGAAAACGATTCTATTATGGAACATTTATTCATGAAGCAGTCCATAATGTTCATCAAATCACTTGTCTTACTTTGACTGCTTCAAAACCTGAGATCCCACCCAATGAAACAGATCCTTGGTTTGTGGAAGGATTTGCAAATCATGTCGCTTCAAAATTTGATTTAAGAGCGCAGGCAAATATCTATGAGGGATTAAGAAAACGAATAGATGATCGGAAATTGCCGAAATCATTCGATGCCATGTTAAAGGAAGGTTATTCCAATCTCGTACCTTACGATCTAGGAGCCTATCTTGTTGAATACATGCATAAACATTATGGAAGAGAATCTGTCAAAAAATATATCAACCTTTCCTGTCACAATACTCCAACAGGATCAGCAGTAAAACAAGCAACAGGTATCAACGCCAACCAATTTTACACTGATGCTATAATGGATTTTGAAGAAACGTATAAAAAATCAAAGAGCATGATGGATGTATGGAATTATAGTCACCTTACGCAAATTAGTCCGAAAATGCCGAAATCTTTTGAACAATTTCAAAAGAATAAACTTACACTGCCGGCAGATGTGAGAGAAATTCAAGAATATTCCGAAATGCCAAACTTATATGAACTTTTTGAAGCTGACGTATCTACGTATAGCGGAGTGGTTGTTGGAGATTTCTGGAGTAGGGCGGGTGTTCGACTTTATCTTTGGAAGGAGGGAACGTATAAGTGGTTCGGTAGTGACTATGACGCCACTGTTTTCCCGAACCATTCTATAACATTAAACTATAATGGTTGGCAAATCTTTCACTGGGCGAATGGCCAAAGAAAAATGGTCGCCCCAGACAAAACAAGTGTCCATTTTTGGAATGAGAATCAAAAGGCATACTTTGATGCAAAAGGCAAAGAGTATCAGTGACCTTCTAACCAACGTTCTGCTTCTAATGCCGCCATACAACCACTGCCAGCGGCTGTGATCGCTTGGCGGTAGGTTTTATCTTGCACATCGCCCGCTGCAAATACACCTTCTATATTAGTGCGAGTGGATCCAGGAACTGTGATAATGTATCCAGTGTCATCTAAGTCAATCTGACCTTTAAATATTTCCGTATTGGGAACATGACCAATTGCATAAAAAAGACCGCCCACAGGAAGTTCCGTAGCGGCATGAGATACAGTATCCTCTAACATAATGCTGGTTAATCCACCAGCGCCACCTTTTGCTTCAGTGACTACTTTGTTCCAAAGGATTTCAATTTTGGGATGATTCATGGCTCGTTTTTGCATAATCTGTGAAGCTCGGAATGAATCTCGTCTATGGATCAAATACACCTTTGAGGCAAATTTGGTTAGATGGTTTGCTTCTTCGATGGCTGAATCTCCACCTCCTATCACTGCCAATTCTTTTTCGCGATAAATTGGAAGCGCGCCATCACATACAGCACACGCAGAAATACCTCGTTGCCAGTATGTATGTTCTCCTTTGATATCCATTCGTTTGGCGGTCGCACCTGTCGCAATGATCACGGATTCCGCTTCAATTTGTTCATCGTCTGACCAAATCACAAACGGGCGTTTGGAAAAATCGACTTTTGTGATGGTCTGTGTGTGTATGGTCGTACCATATTTTGCGGATTGTTCGCGGAATAGGTTGGTTAATTTTGTGCCA
>JAPZRK010000084.1:5000-18703 GCA_027531445.1 Leptospira sp. | reverse complement strand
CTTATTACAACTTTGTTTCGTTTGGCGTTAAACGTATCGACGACTCGTCAAATTTTATCAAAAGGTCCTGCAATGAACTCAAGTGTCATTGAAGCATTTGGGACATTCGTTGTCGGTGGAGAGGCTGGGCTTGGTAAGTATGTCATTGGTCTGATTATATTTATCATCTTAACGATTGTTCAAGTGGTTGTAATTACAAAGGGTGCAACTCGAATCTCGGAAGTTGCAGCAAGGTTTACTTTGGATGGATTGCCTCAGAAACAAATGTCCATTGATATGGAATTGAACAGTGGTGCCATCACTGAACAGGAAGCCAAGGCAAAACGAGATAAATTACAAAGAGAAGTTAACTTTTACGGGGCCATGGATGGAGCTTCTAAATTCGTTCAAGGAGATGTTAGGGCAGGCCTAATCATTACTGCTATCAATTTGCTTGGTGGAATTATCATAGGTGCATCGATTCGAGGAGAGTCATTTCTTGTTGCCATCGAAACTTATGGAAAGTTCACGATTGGTGATGGACTCGTATCACAAATTCCAGGTCTTCTTTCGACAACTGCAACTGGTATCATCGTAACTCGGTCAAGTTCGGAGAAAAAGCTAACGAACGAAATTGGCAGTCAATTATTTGGAAATGCGAAAACGTTATATGTCGTAGCTGGTGCACTGGGACTTTCTAGTTTGATTCCTGGGCTTCCCTTTTTCTCGCTTATCATCTTATCATCTGGTATAGCTTATTTAGGATATTCGATTGAACAGGTGGCAAAAGAAGAGATCAAAAAGATCGAAACAGTTCAACAAGAGAAGGTCACAGAAAGAAAACCAGAAAATTATATCAAAGAGATTACTGTGGAAGCAATCCAGGTCGAGTTGGGAAGGGATCTACTTCCCCTTGTCGATGCATCATCTGGCGGACATTTGTTGGAACAAATTGCGAATACACGTAAAAAATTTGCAACTGACTTTGGTCTCGTGATTCCAGCGATTCGTATTGTGGATAATTTAGAAATTCCACACGATAACTATTCCATCCGAATCAATGGCGTGGTTGTAGGTCAATCCGTTGTGAAGGCCGACCGATTGATGGCGATGAATACATCTCAAAGTGAACTCGAAGCTATACAAGGTGACAATTTCTTAGAACCAGCTTTTGGAATGAAAGCGACATGGATCGATCCAAATACTCGCCCAGATGTTGAAAATAAGGGGTACACGGTTGTTGATCCTTCAACAGTGATCATAACTCATCTGAAAGAGTTAATCTCAACATATGCATCGCAACTTCTCGGTCGTGAAGAAGTAAAAGCATTATTGGAACACCTTCGCCAAACACATCCAACTCTTGTCCAAGAATTAGATTATGACAAAGGTGGTAGATTGGGAATTATTCAGCAAACCTTGCAGAATCTACTTTCAGAAGGTCTTTCGATCAAAAATCTTCCCAAGATTATGGAAGCGATTGCCAATAACATTCCAAAATCGAACGATCCATTTTATCTTTCTGAGTCCGTCCGTCAGGCAATATCTCGTCAGATCGTCAATGACTTCTTATCTGCAGATGGCAAATTGCATGTTGTCACTATTGATCCACGAATCATGGAAAGACTTAATCGAAGTTTGATGCAGGATGAAGTAGATGGACGTATGATTATATTGCCACATGAAATACGCATCCGACTCATGGAATCCGTGTTTGCTGAATTGCAAAAAGCGGCAGAAGAAGGCAGATTTTTGATCTTTGTGATTTCGCGAGCACTCCGTCAACCATTTGCATTTTTACTGGCAAAAGAGTTACCTCCTAGAAATTTCGCGGTAATTGCATCTGAAGAAATCCAAAGAGGTGTTCCGACAGATATTGCCTCTGTACTTTCTCTAACAACCAAAGAGGAACAACCGCAAGAAGCTTAGATCGACATCGTCTAAGATACAGCAGTGGTATCAAACAAAGTTCAGGATACGATTCCATCTCATCGTCTATCTGTCGCTCCCATGATGGATTGGACAGATAGGCACTTCCGTTGGCTGATGCGTCATATAACCAGGGAAACGCTCCTGTACACAGAGATGGTGACTACTGGAGCCATTTTACGAAGTAAGGATCGAGATAGATACCTTGCCTTTTCTCCTTTAGAAGGACCCATCGCATTGCAGTTGGGAGGAGATGATCCGAAAGCACTCGCAGATTGTGCGCTCATTGGCGAGGAATATGGTTATAATGAAATCAATTTAAATGTAGGATGTCCTTCTGATCGGGTCAAGAGTGGCTCCTTTGGTGCTTGCCTTATGAAAGAGCCTGCACTCGTTGCAGATATGGTAAATGCAATGAAGGCTTCGACTCGACTCCCCGTAACCGTCAAACATCGCATTGGTGTAAACGGTAAAGAATCATTGGAAGATTTAATCCAATTTGTAGAAACTATTTCGCAAGCGGGTGTGGATGGAATCATCATTCATGCACGGATTGCGATACTAGAGGGTTTGTCGCCAGCTGAAAATCGAAAGATACCTCCACTTCGTTATTCCGATGTATATGAAGTGAAGAGATTATTTCCCAATCTACCAGTAGTTATCAACGGTGGGATCACAAATTTTGAAGATGCGAAACAGCACCTAGCACATGTAGATGGTGTGATGTTAGGAAGGGCGGCTTATGAAAATCCATATTTATTTGCAAATGCGGATTCCATATTTTTTGGTAAAGAAGATCAGAAACTCTCGCGAGCAGATGTTTTGCGACACCTAAAAGAATACTGCAAAGGTATGGAATCACAAGGTGTTAAGCTGCATCATGTGATGCGACATGCACTCGGCCTATATCATGGCCAACATGGGGCAAGGGCATTTCGGAGATTTTTCTCAGAGAAAATGCATGCTGTGAGTGCAAATGTTAGCCTAATAGATATGTTTCTTGGGAAAGGCTGAATTAACGTATATGTTAAAATAGCCTTGACTGAAATAACGTATATGTTAAAATAGCCAGGTATGGACCGGTATATCTTTGAACCTATCTTGCAAGATCTACAAAAGAAAATGGTCTTTATCGGAGGCCCGAGGCAGTGCGGAAAGACCTATCTTGCGAAATCTTTACTGAAGAGACTTCAGTCTGAGAAAAATTATTTCAATTGGGATTCTGGTGAGGATCGTAAGATCATTTTGTCAAAAAAATGGGGATTAGAGAAATTCATCGCCCTAGACGAAATTCATAAATACCCGAAATGGAAAAATTTTGTAAAAGGTATTTATGATACTGAGCATGAATCGCATAATTTTATCATCACGGGATCCGCTAGGTTGGACTTATACAAGCGAGGGGGGGATTCGATGATGGGGAGATACCATTATTGGCGTTTACACCCATTTACGTTAGATGAGCTCCCAAAGAAAATGAAAATTGATGAAGCTTTTCACAGACTAATGACCGTTGGTGGGTTCCCTGACCCATTTCTGGATGGAGATGACCGAGCGGCTCGTAGGTGGCGTAAGGAAAGATTTGATCTCATCATCCGAGAAGACATACGTGATTTAGAACGAGTGAATGAAATTCAAAACATTATGTTACTTGTCGATTTACTCAAAGCCCGCGTGGGTTCCTTGATTGTAGTATCAAATCTCGCCGCAGACTTGCAAGTTGCCTCCAATACGGTAAAGCGTTGGATTGAAATCCTGGAGCGAATGTATTTGATTTTTGTCGTTCGTCCTTACACCGATAAATTGTCGCGAGCCATATCAAAACCGTTCAAAGTGTATTTTTATGATAATGCTGATGTAGATGGGGATGAGGGGGCTCGGTTTGAAAACCTGGTGGCAACGCACCTCTTAAAGAGCATTCAATTTGAAGAAGATTCGTTGGGTTTTCGAAAGTCTTTGTTTTTTCTCAGAGACAAAGAAGGAAGGGAAGTAGATTTTCTAGTGACAACGGATCGCAAAGTTGAAATGTTAGTCGAAGCAAAATGGAGCGATGATCAAGTTTCAAAAAGTCTTACGTATTATTCCGAAAGGTTGGAACCAAAACACAGTTTACAACTGGTCGCAAATGTAAAAAGGGAATTTAAATCAGGCAAGATATCTGTGCTGTCTGCACGAAATTATTTGAAGAATACTTAGACGGATGATAAGCTGAGGCTATAGAGGCCTTCCATGGGTAAGCTCAATCATAGTGCAATTTTAGAAAATGCAGAGATGTGTTTTTCGAGTCTCCAGACCGCTACCCGAATCCCACCAAACAAATTCTCGAAGGCAATCCAATGAATATGCTAAGTTATTAAAAATCACTCTTTCATGATTTAAATTATTCCCCTCATTCCCACATAAAAATGGCCCAAACATTCCCATTGACAACCATTTACTTTAGAGTAAAATATGATCATGGCAGATACCACAATCACCAAAGAATCTCCCAAATATTCTGACTGGAAGGTTACTAGAGAAGAATATCTCAGCCTTCCCGATGATGGATTTAAATACGACATGATCGATGGAGTGTTGGAATTGAGTCCAAGTGGTATTTTTGATCATGGAAATTTGGTAAGTCGGTTTAGCTACTTTCTTCAATCCTACTTGGAAAGCAGTCGATGCGGGAAAATTACAAACGAGGTAGATATCTTTCTGCCCGATGGAGGCGATGTAATCCGACCTGACATTAGCTTTATTTTAAATCAAAATCTCTCCATTGTCAAAGGCCATATCCATGGCGTTCCCGATCTCGTTTGCGAAGTATTAGGTGATTCCACTCGAAATCGTGATCTAGGTATCAAAGCAGATCGTTATCTGTTAAATGGTGTGAAGGAATATTGGATCATTGATCCTGCCGCCAAGACTTTGTTTGTTTTGATCAATCGTAACAAAAATAAATGGGAAAAGAAAAGTGGTGAGGTGTGCGAAAGCGAACTTCTGAAAGGGTTTGTTCTTCAGAGGGATACGTTTTACTGAGATTCCTGCACCAGCGATTGCAGCGAAAATCCTTTGCCTGCAACATTAAAACTGGAATCAAATGAGATGGCAAAGATTGCAGCGGAAAGCGCGGCCCAGCACTTGCGAGCAAGGATGGGGGTGCCCAAGAGTAACGGTTGTGTCATGAATGATCCCTTTTTTCGTCAAGCATATTAATTTCAAACATTCAGGAGCATCTATCTGGCATTAGGTGGCGCACTGATGCGAGATCCGATTTCTTGCATCCAAAACGCAGTTTTTCGGATGATTTCGCACGCAAAATCTTTTAAAATCAAAAGACTTGACAGGTCATATTTGCTTCTCAGCCTGGTTTTTTGAGAGGGAATTATTATGGCCAAACCACTCACAGTACAAAGCGATAAAACGATGCTCCTTGAGGTTGATAACCCTGAGTTCGAACCATGTCGTGATCTCATTGCAAAGTTTGCAGAATTAGAAAAAAGTCCGGAATACATGCACACCTATCGCATCTCTCCGTTGTCTCTCTGGAATGCCGCCTCGATCAAGATGACTGCAGAAGAGATCATTGACGGCCTGATTTCTTTTGCAAGGTACTCTGTCCCAAAAAACGTCATTAACGAAATCAAAGAACAGATTTCTCGTTATGGCAAGGTGAAACTGGTTAAGGAAGAGACCGGGGAATTATACATCATTTCTAACGAAATGGGTTTCATCACAGAGATTGCCAATAATAGAGCCGTACAGCCGTTTGTTGATGGTATGGAAGGCGACAAAATTCGTATTAAAAAGGAATACCGGGGCCATATCAAACAGGCTTTGATTAAGATCGGTTTTCCTGTCGAAGACCTTGCTGGTTATGACGAGGGTAATAAATATCCATTTAACTTACGTCCAACGACAAAAGGTGGAACCAAATTCGGTATGCGAGACTACCAACGAGCCTCCGTGGAAGCTTTCCACGCTGGTGGACGCAATGAAGGTGGTTCTGGTGTGGTTGTACTTCCTTGCGGTGCGGGAAAAACCATCGTGGGTATGGGTGTAATGCAAATCGTTGGAGCTGAAACTCTGATTCTTGTAACAAACACTTTGTCCATCCGTCAATGGAGAAATGAGATCGTGGATAAAACAGATATCCCTGAGTCGGATATTGGTGAGTATTCTGGTGAAATGAAAGAGATCAAACCCATCACCATCGCCACATATAACATCTTGACTCACCGCAAGAAGAAGGGCGGGGATTTTACTCACTTCCACATTTTCAGTGCCAACAACTGGGGACTCATTGTGTATGATGAGGTCCACTTGTTACCAGCTCCCGTTTTTAGAATGACATCGGAACTCCAGGCAAAACGTAGGTTAGGTCTTACAGCGACCCTCGTTCGGGAAGATGGATTGGAAGAAGATGTATTCTCGCTCATCGGTCCGAAAAAATACGATGTTCCTTGGAAAGAGTTGGAAGCAAAGTCTTGGATTGCAGAAGCAAATTGTATCGAGATACGTGTTCCGATGGAAGAAGATCTGCGTATGCGTTATTCGGTTGCAGATGATCGTGAGAAGTTCCGTCTCGCTTCTGAAAATCCTGAAAAATTGAAAGCTATAGATTTTATCTTAAAGAAGCATATAACGAATAACATCTTAATCATTGGCCAATACATAAACCAATTAGAAGAGATTTCACAAACGTTTAAAATACCGCTGATTACGGGTAAAACTCCGCTTCCTGAAAGACAAGAATTGTACCAAGCCTTTCGATCAGGTCAGATCAAACAACTTGTCGTTTCCAAAGTGGCAAACTTCTCGATCGATTTACCAGATGCAAATATTGCGATCCAGGTTTCTGGAACATTTGGTAGTAGGCAAGAAGAGGCGCAGAGATTGGGAAGGATCCTTCGTCCGAAGGTCAATGACAATACAGCGATATTCTACTCCTTAATTTCAAGAGACACAAACGAAGAGCGTTTTGGACAAAACCGCCAATTGTTTCTCACCGAACAAGGCTATGAATACGAAATTTACACATTGGATCAGTTCAAAGAGACTGTATCTGAAGCAGTACCAAAATAAATAGAGGAACAAATGAAACTCGTTGCAAAACGTTTGGAAGTGGTAGAACCTTCGCCAACACTTGCCATCACGGCTAAGGCGAATCAGTTGAAGGCAAGTGGTTTGGATGTCGTTGGATTTGGAGCAGGCGAGCCCGACTTTGATACGCCACAACATATCAAAGATGCGGCATCCAAAGCCATGCAACAAGGCAAAACCAAATACACTCCTGTGAGTGGCACCGTTTCTTTGCGAGATGCCATCGTCCAAAAGTTCAAAAATGACAATGGTTTGGCTTACGAAAGAAATCAGATCATTGTTGGAACGGGTGGGAAGCAAGTTCTTTACAATTTTTTTATGGCGACTCTCAATCCAGGTGATGAAGTCATCATACCTGCACCATATTGGGTAAGTTATGCGGATATTGTAAGACTTGCCGAAGGAACTCCTGTGATAGTTTCCACGGATATCAGCAGTGGATTTAAAATCACAGCGGACCAATTGGAAAAAGCCATCACTCCTAAAACAAAGGTATTTATTTTCAATTCACCATCCAATCCGACTGGGGCGGCTTACACCCGTTCCGATGTTGAAAGTTTGGTAAAGGTGCTGGAACCTAAAGATATCATTACGTTATCTGATGATATTTATGAAAAGATCATTTATGATGGATTGGAATTTGTAAATCCAGCGATGGTTTCGGCGAAAATGAAGGAAAAAACATTTGTGGTGAATGGAGTTTCAAAAGCATACTCTATGACTGGATGGCGGATCGGATACGGTGCCGGCAACGCTGAAATCATTAAAAATATGGATACGATGCAAGGTCAATCCACATCGAATGCATCTTCCATCTCTCAAGCGGCGGCAGAAGCGGCACTTACTGGAGACCAGTCACCAGTTGAGGTAATGCGTTTAGCGTTCGATAAACGACGAAAGTTGATTGTGGACCTACTAAATCAAATTCCAGGATTTGATTGTAGGATGCCTGAAGGTGCTTTTTATGCATTTCCTTATATAACTGGCGTATACGAGCTTGATGGATTTAAAAAATTGATGAAAGAAAAAAATGAATCTTCACTTTCAAAGCTTTTCTGTGACGTGCTACTTGATAAATACAATGTAGCGGCTGTTCCTGGGATTGCTTTTGGTGATGACAAAGCCATTCGATTGTCCTATGCATTGGGTGAAAGCGATATCCAAAAAGGTCTCTCCAGAATCAAACAAATGGTGGAAGATTTTAAATAATCACATGAATATCGGCAGGAAGATCAAATCATGAGAATCCTGTCTGTTTTATTCCTATTTTTTATTTTTTCGCAAGTAATTGCCGAACCCAAGGCTCTCAAACCTCGGCAAAAGGAAGTTTCACAAGTCTCACTCAAAAAAATTGATGAGACCTCTGCGATCCTCGTTCCTCATTTTGGGATAAAATTATATCTTTTTCCCGATACAAAAAGTGATGTGATTAAGATACTTAAGTTTGGTGAAAAAATTGTTTATGACAAAGAAACGTTAGAAGAGACCAGCGACAAATGGATACCTGTTCGAACAGAAGAAGGTTTGACGGGTCATGTGATAAGAGAAGTTGTCCTAAGCATTCCCAAACATCAGTATTTAAACCGACTTATTTTTGAAGCGGACAAACTTTTATCTAAAAAATCAACTTCTCTATACCAAAGGATGGAGATTACTGATTCGTTATTTCAGGTAGCGACAAACGGAGAATATACGGGAGATGAATTTGTTCTTTCTCGTACTAAGGCCGGATACGGGCTGAAAAGAACTTTAGATTCTTTGAATGAAAAAAAAATCAAACCTGATACTTCAGCAGAACTACTCGATTTTCTAAAGAGACACCAATCAAAATTGTTATATGATTACTCCGATTCAGTTTATTACGTAGACCCAAACTACTTTTGGAAATTGATCGAAGTCAGTCCCAATACAAAACACGCAGATTATGCGGCCTACCTAGCCGCAGAAGTTCTTCCCGCTCCAGACTGCAAAAAGGATCTTGCCTGTGAGCTGGAAACGATTCGTAAATCAAAGATGAGATACATTTACCAATTTCCGAATGGCAATTATGTTTCAATTTATTTCAAAGATATCATCGCCAAATTGAAAGATATCACAAAGGATCCCGATGCGATCGCCTGCTATAAACCCTTGCCTGTCGCGATACAGTCGGAGATTGGAACTATGAGTCGTTACATCCAGGAGTATTCAGTACGACACAGAAGGGAAATCCAACCATACATCAAGATTTTACAAGACGAATGCCTAAATTAACTTAAAAAATTGTTTGGTAACCGAACCAATGAAACTCAATTTTAAATTTTATCCATTTAAAAGTAATACGCCGATAGACGCGGTGGAAGGGAAAGTATCTTCAAGTAACAATAAAAAATCAAACATTCAAAATATAATCATTTTGCATGGATTGTTCGGTTCTTCTAAAAATTGGGTATCCATATCCAAGGAATTATCAGGGATTTGTGATGTATATTCTCTTGATTTAAGAAATCATGGTGATTCACCACATAGCACAGATCACTCGATTGTGTCGATGGCGGAAGATTTGGCCGAGTTTATAACTGAACATAAATTAGAAAATGTTGCTCTACTCGGTCACTCCATGGGTGGACTTGTTTCTATGTATTTCGATTTAACTCATCCAGGTCTTTTAGATTCTATCATCATCCAAGATATTTCTCCACGCAATTATCCATTTGTTTATAATAATGAAATCGAGTCCATGTCAAAGGACCTATCGGATTGTAAGTCCAGAAATGAAGTGGATGCATTGATGAAAGACTTAGTTCCGGATCCTTTTATCCGTCAATTTTTGCAAATGAACCTGGAAAGAAGTGAAAGTGGTAAGTATTATTGGAAATTGAATGTGAAAGTGATTGGTGAAGCAAGAAAGCTTTTTTTAGATGTTTTTTCCACTTTGCCTCCATCAAATAGCCGCAGTTTGTTTGTCATTGGAAAAGAATCCGAATACATCACGGATAGTGATTTTCAGTTGATTCAAAGCACATATCCACGGACAGATCTTGTATCCATAGCAGGTGGTGGACATTATATCCACTTCACCCACATGACAGAATTTTTAAAAATTGTTCGAAGTTTTTTAGTCTTCGAGTAACGAACGCAACATCCAAGCTGTTTTTTCATGGATATCGAGTCTTTGGGTAAGCATATCTAATGTTGCTTGGTCATTGCCTTTTTCGGCAGGAGCATATGCTTCCCTTGCGGTGCGAATGACAGCTTCATTTCCTTCGACTAGATTTTTGATCATTGCAAGTGCTTTTGGAACTTCTTTGTCCTCTTTGATGCTGGAATACTTTGCAAATTCCCATCCACCAACTGGAGCATAGGATCCGAGAGAACGTATCCTTTCCGCAATCGGATCTATAGCATTCCAAAGTTCTGTATACTGGGTCATGAATAACGTATGTAAGGTTTGAAACATAGGTCCTGTGACATTCCAGTGGTAACTGTGTGTTTTTTGATAAAGGGTATATGTATCCGCAAGCAACTTTCTGAGTGATTCTACGATGGCAGATCTTTCTGCTTCAGGAATTCCAATATTGATTTGCATTTTTATCTCCTATAAAAACTCTTTTTACAATAACTGATCGGACTCACGATTGAATATAAAATTTTCTCAAATTCCAGCCGAACTTCTTTCCGCCTGTGCCGCTATGCTTGTGGCACTTCCCTCTGCCATCGCATTTGGCATTAGTGTCTATGGTCCTTTGGGAGCATCGTATGCAGGTGTAGCGGCGCTTTCAGGTGTCATTGGTACTATCGTCATTGGACTCCTGACCCCTCTGCTCGGTGGGACACCCAAGTTAATTTCTGCACCTGCCGCACCTGCCGCTGCAGTTTTATCCGTTTTTGTGCTGGAACTTGTCAGACAGGGTACGTTTGAGTATTCTCAGATTCCGATACTTGTATCCATAGCGATCTTACTCGCCGGACTTTTCCAAATGGCACTGGGCCTTATCGGTGGAGGACGAATGATCAAATACATTCCTTACCCCGTTGTCACAGGTTATCTCGGCGGACTTGGAATTCTTATCATACTTGCTCAGTTACCTCGTATCTTTGCCATGTCGTCAGAAGGAACTTTACTTGGAAAAATTGATACATTAACATCCGATCCAATACCACCTATCATCGGTCTTGCTACCATTCTTTCAATGATCTTCGTTCCTCGTTTTACGCGTAAGTTCCCACCAACGATAGCCTCGATCTTAATTGGGTTCGTGACTTATTGGATCCTCAGTCTATTTTATCATGAATTGCAATCGACTCAGAATAATAAATATGTGGTCGGATCCATTATTCCGGAGGGAGAGAGTCTCTTCTCACAATTTGGGAAAAGTATATCGGGCATTGGAATCATCTCCCTATCGAATATCAAAACCATCATCATTCCCGCATTTACGCTTGGATTTCTTTTGTCCATTGACACCTTAAAAACTTGCCTTATTCTCGATGTGTATTCATCAAAGCGCCATGATTCGAATCGAGAACTTTTGGGGCAGGGGATAGGAAATATCACGAGCTCTCTGTTTGGTGGTATTGCTGGATCTGGAACGCTTGGTCCCACGCTTGTAAATTTAGCCAGTGGTGCTCAGACGAAGTTATCTGGATTTTTTGTTGGAATCTTTGCTCTCGTATCCCTTTTGTTTTTTGCAGATGCTATAAAATGGATTCCCATTCCAACGCTTGCTGGTGTTTTAATGGTAGTCGGATTTAGAATGATTGACTGGAAAAGTTTTGGTCTCTTAAAAAACAAAGCTACGGTTTTTGATTTTAGTGTGATCCTTTGTGTTGTAATTGCAGCGGTAAGTACAAGTTTGATTCTTGCGGCAGGTGTTGGGATTTTACTTGCCATTTTATTATTTGTTCGAGATCAGATACAAACATCAGTCGTTAGACGGACATTCCTTGGTCATCAAAAGTTTTCCAAAAAAAGAAGGTTGCCTTCTGAACTTGATGTCTTGGAAAAACAGTCCTATCGGAATATTATCTTCGAATTGCAAGGGCAACTTTTTTTTGGAACAACGGATCAGTTGTTCAACACTCTTGAACCTTATCTAGGCACCGCGCGAAATATTATTCTCGATTTTCGACGGGTCGTTACCATTGATTTTACAGCTGTCAATTTGCTGAAACAAATTCACTCAAGACTACAAACTGCTAAAGGCACATTGATTTTAACCAATGTACCGATCCAGTTATCCACGGGTCATAATATGCGAGAGTATCTGAACACACTCGGTTTATCAAACGAATCATCTAACGTGCGCTTCTTTGAAGAGTTAGATGATGCACTAGAATTTATTGAAGATGAAATCATCCACGACGCCAATCTCGACCTTGCAAAGAATGTTCCATTCTTGGGGTTAGATCAATTTGAATTTTTTGAACCTTTTTCCAAGAAAGAAATAGCTGAATTCCAAAGCTGTGTCAGAGAGATTGAGTGTAAGGCTGGAGAGAATGTGTTCTTAATGGGAGATATCTCCGATGAGATGTACTTTATACGCAAAGGAACGATTCGTATCCAACTCCCGATTGAAGGGAAACGTTCGCACCATTTGGCTACATTTTCGAAGGGAGATTATTTTGGTGATATGGCATTTTTGGACAAAGAAACGAGATCGGCAGATGCTGTAGCGTCCGAATCTACTTTGTTATATGGACTTTCGAGAGCCAGGTTTGATGAATATATAGAAAAACACCCGAGATTCGGATATTTATTTTTTGAATCAATTGCATATACCCTTTCTAAGAGGCTGAGGCTCAATCATATTGAGCTCACAGCCCTCCAAGATAGTTAAAGTAGATTTGTTATCGCACCATTCGTGGCGGATTGGACAAGTTTAGCATACTTTGCAAGCACACCTGACTTAAATCGCATTTCCGGCTGCTTCCATTCCTTTCTGCGCTTTGTTAGCTCCTCATCGCTTAGCTCTACATGAAGGATTTGAGTTCGTGAATCGATGGTTATCATGTCTCCATTCCTTAATAGCGCAATGTTCCCTCCATCGAATGCCTCCGGTGAAATGTGTCCAACAACAAGGCCATGGGTTCCACCGCTAAACCGTCCATCGGTGATGAGGCCGACTTCTTCTCCGAGACCTTTTCCAACAAGTGCGGCAGTAACAGCGAGCATCTCTCTCATGCCAGGTCCACCTTTGGGTCCTTCATAACGAATCACGATAACATCGCCTTTTTGAATCTTGTTATCCATGATTGCCGCAAAACAATCGTCTTCTGAATCATAAACTTTGGCAGGACCAGTGATATCAATTTTTTTGAGTCCAGATATTTTCGCTACAGCGCCTTCGGTCGCTAAATTTCCTTTAAGAACCACGAGAGGAGCAGATGGGAAAATAGGATCTTCGACGGTGCGAACAATTGTTTGACCTTTCGCTAGCGGAAGTACTTCTTTCAAATTTTCAGCAAGTGTTTTGCCAGTGACTGTCATACAATCACCGTGAAGGAGTCCTTTTTCTAAAAGATACTTCATGACGCCATGAACTCCGCCCACTTTGTCCAGATCATACATCGCATACTTTCCACCTGGCTTTAAATCTGCGATGTGAGGAGAATTTTTACCTACGCGATTGAAGTCTTCTAATTTCAAATCCACACCGATTTCTTTTGCAATTGCCAATAGGTGCAAGATTGCATTTGTTGATCCACCTAGCGCCATAACTGTTACGATG
>JAPZRK010000011.1 GCA_027531445.1 Leptospira sp. | reverse complement strand
GCCAAAGGCAATGATTACCGCTTTGCGATCGGCATCTAACTTAACCAATTCGTGGTATACTTTTTTGACGCGATCGATGTGTTTGTTTTTTTCTCCAGGTTTCAAATAGACAATATGATAAGGCTTTGATAACCCTCGGATTTCTTGGAGTAAATACTTCTGATATATACCTGCAATTTCACGATTCGTAAGGATAATGTATCTAGAAACATCTTTCAAAGACTCGAGTTTTGATTTGAATCCATTGAGATCTGAATGCAATTCCACCGGATAAGCAAATCCGGCTCCTTCGACAGTTCGAGTCTGAAGCATCATACTTCGACCACCCATTTACTTGGGATATAACTTGAAGGAGTGTGTTTTTTCTTTTTAAAAAAATCTTTGATATCCGGCCTTAAGTCCATTTTTTGAATTTCTGATGAAGTAAAATAGCCAAAACCTGAAATGGCACGTTCTTTTGGATTCAATCTTGGTACGAGAGCTTTCACTTGGACTGAAAATACAAGCTGGATCAAGTGGCGTCTTTTATCTGGATCAATGGATTCGTTGAGTAAAAGGAAAAAACTCTTTGTCACTTCCAAATCTAACTCTTCTTTCAACTCACGTCTTAAGGCTTCGTCTGCACTTTCACCGAACTCGATTCCCCCACCAGGTAGCAACCAATAGCCATTTGCCTTTTTCTTTTGTTGCACAAGGAGCACTTTCCCCTTTGAATCTTGAATCAGCGCCGCAACTCGAACACGTAGACCTTTCTTTTTTAGAAAAAAATCAATCATACCAGCTTTAGCCTCACTAGCGCTTGTTTTGCGGCATTTTGCTCAGCCGCTCTTTTATTTTTGCCTTCACCAGAAGCGGATAAACTTCCATCTAGATCAACGACTACCTGAAAGTACTTTTCGTGATCAGGCCCATCTTCTGATACAACTCGGTATACCGGAGTCTTTTTCCATTTTTTTTGACAATATTCTTGTAATATGGTTTTATAATCTTTTGTTTCTTCAATTTCTTCAAGCAATTGATCCATCTTCTTGAAGTTGGTTTTTAAAAATTTCCGACAAGCATCCAATCCTTGATCCAAAAATAGAGCTCCAAGGAATGCTTCAAAGCTATCTGCCTGTAAATTCGTATTCTTCTCTCCCTTTTCTTTTTCGCCTTTTCCCAAAAGTAAAAACTTTGGAAATTGATACTTCCTAGCAATGGCGGCAATAGCCGGCATTGATACAATTTTGCTTTTGAGTTTGGCAAGTTTACCCTCTTTTCCCTTCGGTAGACTCAAATACAAATATTCGGCGGCAAGCAAACCAAGAACGGAATCACCCAAAAATTCCAATCGTTCATTATCAGAATCATAAGAGGTACTGATTTCATTGGAAAAGGATCGATGTGTAAAGGCTTGGTTGAGTAGACGGATGTCTTTAAATTTTGTTTCTGTGAGGGTCTGGACTAATTTGAGATCATTTTGCCGTTGTGAAGTCGACAATCGATCACTGGTTCCAGGTGGGGATTTGCGCAAAGTGGAAAGTCAATCCGAGTCCCCCGGTGAGGGGACCCGGTTTTTGGATTGGGAATTACCCCTTAAGTTTATCGATGAATTTAATTACATCGCCAACAGTTTGGATTTTTTCTGCGTCTTCATCAGAAATTTCCACACCGAACTCTTCTTCAAGAGCCATAACTAACTCAACTGTATCAAGAGAGTCTGCACCAAGGTCATTGATGAAATGAGCCTCAGGGTTTACTTCTGACTCATCAACACCAAGTTGTTCAACGATGATTGACTTAATTTTTTCGAAATCTGCCATGTGTTCCTCCAGGCCACCGTAACATTTACAGTGGGGCAAAAAATTGTTTTGTTGTTTTTGTAAAATGAAATTGTCGGATTTTTTGGCAAGTCTAAATACATTATTTTCTTGAGAAGATCGGGTTTGTGGAATTACAGATCACAATTTCTCTGTTAGGTTTTAATTTCGACTGGAATGATTCCAGAGAAATCGCGAATTTTTTAGTGATTCTTCGTTGCTTATCTCCTGATTTCACAAACAAGTGAATTATGCGCATTTATCTTGCTCCCATGGAAGGTCTTCTTGACCATTGGTTGCGAGAGATCCTTACAAATGTGGGTGGTTTTGACGTTTGTGTCAGCGAATTCATTCGCATCAACCAAACCCTCTTGCCTTCCAGCCGTTTCCTTCGTGTTGTTCCTGAATTGCAGAACGGATCTAGAACTAGTTCACATGTACCGGTGAAGGTCCAAATCCTTGGCTCCGATCCTGTGTGTATGAGTGAAAATGCGGCCAGAATAGCAGAATTGGGAGCCTATGGAATCGATATTAATTTTGGATGTCCCGCTCCGACTGTGAATCGCAATCGTGGAGGGGCGGCATTATTGAAAGAACCCGAACTAATGCATCAAATTGTTTGTGCAGTGCGTAAGTCTGTCCCATCTAATGTTTCTGTTACCGCTAAAATGAGACTCGGTTATGATACACCGGATATGGCCATTGTTTGTGCGGAGGCATTATCTGGCGGAGGTGCTGAGGAAATTGTTGTCCATGCAAGGACAAAGGTAGACGGATACAAACCTCCTGCCTATTGGGAATGGATCGCCAAAATTAAAGACAAAGTGAAGATTCCGATCATCGCAAATGGAGAAATATGGGATTTGGAAAGTTTCCATCGGTGCCGATCGATTTCTGGGTGTGAGGATGTTATGATTGGAAGAGGAGTTGTTGCAAATCCGAGCCTTGCTCTTATGATTCGAGGAGAGCGCAGAGAACGTTTTTCTTGGGATGAGATCATAACTTTGCTTCACAATTTTTACTTTAGAATGGAAGGTTCAAATCCAACAGATACAACTTGTGGAAGAGTCAAACAATGGCTACACTATCTTACTAGGGAATACAAGGAAGCATCTGATGCCTTTCCAATTATCAAACGAATGAAAAATGGCAAAGAGATATTAGAGTTTCTGAAGAAGAAAAAAACATAGGCAAAATTTTACCCTGCATTTTTAAAGTGCGACCTTAAATATGCAAGTTATGTGAAGATACTTTTAAGATTGCTCATGTTCATTTTTTTGGAGGCAAATTCCCGCTTTTGCAAAGTCGACAATAAAAAGAATTGTTAAGCATTCACGAGTGTATATTCGTGATACTGGCTTAATTCACTATTTACTTAGAATCCTTGATCTGAAGGCATTACTTTCTCACCCGAAATTTGGCCAAATGTATGAAGAAATGTTCATCAATGTAGAAATATAACGAGGACTTGCAACTTATGTAATACCCGTGCATGGATCACACAACATAACAAGTACAGGTGTAGATATCGACCTCATTTTGATAGAGTTTGGTTGTGCAGTTCGAATCATCATCAACAACGACCAAGATATGAGGCTGGACAATGGAATTCTCGGGATTCCCTTTGCGTATATAACTTGATCGATCTACTCCTAAGGAAGGCTTTCTTTAGGTAAGGCAATGATATTTGCATATACCTTGCTGTTTTGTGCTGTATCAGGAAGCGTACTCTGTCCCGAAATCAGAAGACCTGAACAGGATTGAGTGAACTGTTGGATTGCTTTTAATGAGGGACTAGCGAGATTTTCCGAATAATTTATTTTTTCAATTGTGCCTGTTGCTCCATTCACTTTTTTCAAAGCAATGGGATAAGGATTCGAAGTGGTTCCCGATTCTAAGGTAGAAAATCCCGAATATCTGGTTCCGCCACTTGAGCCATATCCATAAGAATACAAAGTATCGCTACCTGCCAACTGCAAGTAGGGCAATCCAAACGGTATCTCCACATTGTTTGAACCGTATCCCAAAAAATAATTCCAACTCATGGCTCCCGTAGTGGAATACTTGGTCAATGCATGGTTTAAACCGGGACCTACATATGGATGGGTCGGCGAACCGAACGTTTCGTACGTTGTAGACCATGCCAAGATCCCGTCTTTAACAGGAGACAAATCAATTCCACTATAGTCATTTGTTGCAGAGCCGGCACCTGGATACCTCACCCATTCTGTGCTTAAATCATTTTTAAATTTCGCAACGAAAGGACGACTATATCCACTTGCAGGGTTTGTACCAAAACCGCTACCATTGATATTGCCCTGTGAAGTCCCAATCAGGTAAACACCTGACGCGTCCGATGCTACTGAACGGAAGAATTCTTCTGAACTAGAAGAAGAACCAACAAACGCTTGTGCAATGGGGCTTCCATCCCCAGATAACTTTGCATGAATAAAATCTCGTACGTTTTGTGAAGGCGTATTAAACGCGGAATTTAATGGAGCTGGAAATTCTCCAAATGGATCGTAGCTTGTTGTGTTGGAATTGATTGAAGCAAATATATGGATTTGCTCTTCGGAATTTATTGTGAGAAGCGACTCACCTAAAAACCTAGCGGAATCTAGATAAGTGTGCCATTTTCTTTCGCCATCAGCAGAGTATCTAGCCACAAAAACACTCGGGATCACATTACTTGCTTTACCAGAAATAGCTCCCGAAATTCCATCGGCTCCCGCTGTCGTCGAATGTACGACAGCGATGTCGCCATTGGAAAATTTTGCAATGTAACTACGATTACCACTGTCACTCGTCAACGTCTCCCCCAAATAATCCACCCATTTAAATTCGCCTGTCTCAATAGAGAGAACTAAGAGGAAAACATTTCTTTGAGTTCCTATAAATCCAGTATTTTTGTGGATCGGCATGTTTGGAAGGGTCTCTAATGTATTTCCGATGATCGCGACGTCCCCATTGTTCAAAGTGATTACGTTATGAATCCGTACTGTCGTATTTCCTGAACCGATTTTGGGACTCGTCCACGGTGTACTGCGGACGGGACATTGTGGCGGAATCACAGGCGGCATGAGAGATTGGAGAAAAAGTTGAAATAAGCGTGTTTGTAAGTTGGATTTTGAATCAAAATCACCAGGGTTATTGAGAGAAAGTGGCCTGCAAGAAGGGAAGGAAAGCATCAAAAGCAAACCAAATAGAGTATTGTTCAAAATTCTTTTACTCATGTCACAATGATTACCAATTCCAATCGTTTGGACAAGAATTTTTCCTTGGAAAAAATTCAGGGATATACCTTGCATTTTTGAACTTAACCTTTTTTTTTGAAAGGTAAGAGGTACTTATGCTTGCAAATTGGGATTCTAAATACGAAACTAAAATATCAGAGATTGATTCTCAGCACAAACAGCTGTTTCATCTCATCAACAACATAGAAGACGTCTACGAAAACCACAAGGCACACCTTTCACTGCATCCAACAAAAGTTTTGTTGGATGCAGTTTCGGCATTGGAAGATTATACTTTAAGTCATTTTCTTATCGAAGAACGAGTCATGGAACACAACCAGTATCCTGATCTCGAAGCACACATTGCACAACACAATCAATTCACAGACAAAATCCTTGAGCTCAAAAATCGTTTGGGTGATACAAATTTATTATCCGATGACAAAAGATTGGAAGTTTTTCTAAAAGATTTGATCGAGTTTCTACGCTCTTGGCTTACCAATCATATTTTAGTCAAAGATATGGACTACAAACCATTTATCAAATTTAGTTTGTAAAATAGGAATGCTTGCAACCAAAGAGGAACATGGAATTGCAAATTATAATCTGTAAAAAACGAGGTATTTGGAGTCATCTACTTCTTGCTATTCGATTTTTTTGTTCTATCTATCTTCTCATCTTTCTATTTCACCCAATGTTATCTAGTCTGAATGCAGATTGTCAGTCAAAACTCAGCGAAGATCAAAAGATAGAAAAACTGATCATTGCTGTATCGCTATTGGACGGAACGTTCATTCGCAATGGAGAAGAACATAATGCTCGTGATGCGTCAGAACATCTAAGACTCAAGCTGACAAATGCCAAAAAATCTTTTTTTTCTTCTGGTAAGGAGTGGACTGCTCGTCAATTTATCGAGCAACTTGCTACAAAGTCTTCTTTGTCTGGTTTACCGTACGAAATTGTTTTAAGGAATGGAAAACGATATTATTCCGCAGATTGGTTAAATGCTGAACTCAAAAAAATAAATGAACAATGTAGTGAACATTCCAAATGACTTGGATCCTGCACAATCACCGTATAGCAGTTGTCAGCGCAATCCATGAGGAGACTGATCTAATCCTAAAGGAAAAACCCATTATCGCGAAAAAGGCATTGGGCATAGGAAATTTAGAAGCCGGACTCGGCTTAGATCATCTGATTGAGTCCCTTCCCGAACTAGAGGCGGTATTATATTTGGGATCTGCAGGTGCATATGCGTGGTCAACACTGACGATTGGTGATTTTGTATTCTCGGATGATTTTTCATCACTTAGCATCGCCTCTGCTCTTGGTCTATCTAAACAAATCCAAGCAGAAAAAATACACCAAACAAACCGCGATTTTTTCTCAAAATCTCATTTGGTATCACGTGATTGGAAAGAAGCCATTACAAACGCGCCCGCCGAAATCACTTTGCATCAAATTCAAAAACCACCCATTCCTGAATGGCAAGAATTCAACATTGAAAATATGGAGACCTTTGGCGTAGCAACCGTTTGCAAAAAACGGAATCTACCATTATTAGCCTTGTTTTGTGTTACAAATATTGTAGGCCCAGATGGCTCAGAACAATGGAAAAATAATTGGCGTAAATTCTCTAATGAGATCCAGCACGAACTCCAACAGATAATGAAAAAGTAAGGATCATTCAAAACCTGTAGTAAAATACAAATATGCCAAATGAGAGCAGAAACCTACAACAGTTAGAATATAAATCATAAAGTATATTTTTCCGATCAGTTTCCAATTCGTACGTGTCTCCAAACGCAGGAGTGTATTTATCTCTTTTGCATTTAAAGCTTTTAAATCTAGCCCTTCAACCGATTGGTTTCTGCCTTCACAAATTGAATTCAAAATCGTTTGACGCTGTGTTGGTTCCAGTTGAAAAAAGTCAGCAGAATCCCCCTCTTCTTTAATGTTTAGAACCATATTCGGTAATTCAGACATTTTATAAAATAGGATACCCGACACAGACGTTAGTAAAGCTAGATAATTAAAAATAACGATTGAAGGATTTGCCGTATAACTTACTGAAAATAAAAAGTATAAAAAAGTAGCGAGAAAACAAACGGATAAAAATCGAATGAGTGTCGATGTACGCTTGTTATCTTGTTTTTCTTTCAGATATTGAGAGTAAAGATGCATAGGATGTAAGGTGTCTCGATCCCATAACTAGGGAGGAATCAAGACAAACTGATATAGAACTATTCTTTGTTTTTTAAAAAATCTGCACAACCTGCGCTAACTTCTGCTTCTTTCGCTTTCAAACACTGAACAATGGCACCTTTACCAGGTTTAATATCTGCACATAATTTTTTGCGATCTTCTTTGCAAGCTTTGGCAAATTCTTTGTGTTTCTCTTTCATTTCACTGCGTTTTGATTGGCAGGATTCGGAAAGAGAAGCTTCATTTTCTTTCAAACATTTAACAATACGGCCTTCCCCTTTTTCAACGTTTTGGCAAAATTTTTCAATGTCTGCCTTACATGCACCTTTGTAAGCTTTGTCATTTGCGGGCATTGATGTAGCCGCAAATAGAACCATTGTCAGTAAAGATAAGAATCTGAATTTCATTTATAAAATCCCCTTACCGCCATAGTCCTATTTTCTTCATGGTCTTTACCATCTATTTTCGAAGATTTTTGAAAGAAAAAAAGTCTAAGAAGGTGTGAGGTTTACCGGATGCAAAAGTATCTTTCATTCTTTCTTTATCTCATCATTATCGTCTCTGTTTCCGCAGGAGGGAAAAAAATGACATTCCATGATCTAAGTTCTAAGACAATTCAGGGCAAAGATATTGCACTTTCAGCTTTCAAAGGAAAACCCGTATTAGTAGTCAATGTAGCGTCAAAGTGTGGTTATACGCCGCAATATGAAGGACTAGAAAAAGTATACAAAACGTATAAGGATAAAGGTTTAGTGATCATCGGCTTTCCTTCCAATGATTTTGGTGCACAAGAGCCTGGCTCCGAAAAAGAAATCGCTGATTTTTGTAAATTGAACTACGGAGTGAGTTTCGATCTAATGAAAAAAGTCAAGGTACTCGGTTCAGACAAGGATCCAGTGTATCAATTTCTCACTGAAAATGCACCTGAAAAAGGGGATGTCAAATGGAACTTTGAAAAGTTTTTAATCGATAAAGACGGAAAGATAAAAGCCCGTTTTCCTTCATCAGTAAAACCGGAGAGCGAAGAACTAAAAAAAGCGATCGAATCAGTATTATAAATACATTTAGCTGGCAGAAAAAAGCACAAGATTATGCGACATTTTTTGTGCTTTGCCATGAATGGAAAGGAGACCCACTCCCGATCGATAGGCCAGTGCATGCATGGAAAAATGATTGGGGAGTTGGTTGTACTTTTTACCTTTAATCGACAGCATGATCTGCCCATCAAGTTTCTCAGAAACTACGGCTAGTCCACTTAACTTTTTTACACGAAATGCTAGCAATTCTTCGGTCTCCAAGTCTATCAGTCCTTGGAAGTTTTCCCTTCTTTGCAACTTTGGTTTCTCAATAGTATCTAGTTTGTTGAGGAGTTCTAAATATTTGCCAGCGTCCTCTCCTTCATGATTTGCCAAAAAATGAAATAGTTCCTTTCTCATTGAATATTTTGAGTGAAAGAGCGTTTCGCGATGTCTCAATGTCAGGTGGTTAAAAAATTGATATAAAATCCTTCTCTCACTCCAACGAAGACCCCTTCGAGTGGCAATATGATTCAATCGATACCAATTGAGTTTCGCATTTTCACTCCGACGGGTATAATGTCCTATAATTTTGAAGACCAAATAAATGATAAAAAGTAAAATCAAAAACTGTAGCAGTGAGTAGGCGTTCGATTTTGGCCATAACCAAATGACTTTTTCAGGTGGCATGATTGACTATATAGATGGCGAAAGCTTCGACCGTTGCAAAAGTATATCGAGAATCAAATCAAATTTAGTCCAAGGAATGAAGTGACCTTCCTCGTTAAGTGCGTAGATAATTACTTTTGAACGAGGTGAATGTTCCTTCAAATACTTTACATTTTGAAATGGGACAAGGGTATCTTCTGTACCATGGACAATGGTAAGATCTGATTCCAATATAGCAAGTTGCTCATCCAATTCCTTCAACTGAGAAGGAAGCGAATACATTTCTTCATTGCTATGATTCAAAAAATTAGGAAGGATCCATTGAACAAATGTGATGCTACCGAATTTGTTGTACCAATGAATTTCTTCTAAAAGAGGATCGGCAGGCGAAGCGAGAAGTATGAGCTTCTCTATCTTATCTTTCCATTTTCCCATAGCCAAAACGATGGGACCACCATAAGAATGTCCGACTAATGTTAATCGATAAACCTTGATTTCTTTTTTAGCGAAAAATGAAAAAAGAGCCTCACCGATCAACTTACTTTGTTTAAAAATATTTGGGAAACTTTGATCGGTTGGAGAATTGCCAAAGCCAGGCCTATCCACAGCGATAACACAGAATTCCTTTTGTAAGTCGGGATGATTTAGATATTTTTTATAATCACTCCAAGACCCAGGCGATCCATGAATAAAAACAAGAATCTTTTGTTTGGTCTGATCACAAGCACTTGAGACTAAAAAAAGTGGCTTCCCTTCGCCAAAGTAGCCAGATTCTATCTTTTGTTTTTGATTGTCCTCTTCGCTTAGTTTTGCTTTGGAAAAAGGATGACAGGCGCAAACCAGAAGCAATAGAGCAATCCAACGGAAATACATAATGTAAATTTATACATGCTAGCTTGTATGTCTATCGATTACTCCATTGTATGTGTCAGTTTTGTTTAACCATAAGTAATTTTTCGCAAAATCATTTCAAAAGGACCCATTGAAAAATATTTTTTCCACATAACACTAAAAATCAAATTGAATCCATAGATCGGAAAAACGAGCAGCATATAGGTTTCAGGGGGTAACTTTCCATAAAATCCGAAGCCCCAGCCATTAAAAAATATGGCCAGTAGTATGGAATGCATCAAGTAGTTAGTGAGGGACATACTTCCAACAGCGGCCATAGCAGTTTTGAGTAAATTTAATACAAAGTGATTGGATTTGGAAAATTTCAACAATCCATAACAATAGAGCAATGCAAATGAGATTCCACCTACTGCCAAAGATGCACCAGTTAGAAATCCTTGAATGTAGTTTAAACTATTTAAGTTCCCCCATACAAAAAGACCATTAAAGATGGCACCAATAAAAAAAATATAAACCCAATACCCTCTGAATCTTTTAAAAAAAGAATCTGGATCCAAAAGCATGTTTTGTCTGCCCATCCAAAGGCCGATTAAAAATAATGAAAAGGCCGAAGGCCAGTTGAATAGAATGATGAACGGAAAAGTAAGTTTGAGTTCTGTCATCCGTTGTTTACATACACTTACAAAATCTCCTAAATAACCTTGTATGGACTGTTCGGTTAATGCTTTCGTAAGAGAGGGATCTTCCATTATTCCGTAATGTGCCACAAGACCAATCATTCCATAAAACAAAGCAGAGATGATCCAAAATATAAAACTGATCTTTAAAATTTTCTTAAAATCGGCATCTTTAAATAGGAATAAAAACAACCCTAGAATGGAATAGGTTACGAGAATATCTCCGTTGAAGAAAAAACAAGCGTGGGCGATTCCAAAAAGGAAAAGTCCCAATAATCGCCGAAAGAAAATACGCTTTGTATCTAGGCCTTTTGACTCAGAACTTTTGATTAAGATTGTAAAACCATAACCAAACACAAAGGAGAAAATTAGAAAAAATTTCCCCGTAACAAAAAAGTAGCCGAGTGAGGTAACCCAAGAAGAAATATCGGTATAATTAATCTTCATTCCATAAGGTGGTTCGGCAATGGCCGGCAAATTGGATATTAGAATGCCCAATATGGCAAACCCTCTCAATAAATCTAAGTACAACATCCGATCGGTTGTTTTCATTTTTTAACCTCTAAACATACATACCATAGGTATGTATGTTTTTCCATCAACATAAATTAACAAAATAATTTGACTTTAATTGAAAAAAAATCATCATATGATTATGAGTTTGAAAGTTGAACAGGGCGAAGAAACAAAAAGACAAATTCTGAAAGCAGCTAGGAAACTTTTTGGAAAGAAAGGATACAACGAGACATCCCTCGAAGACATCTACTCGAGCCTAAAGCTCACTCGAGGAGCTTTTTATCATCATTTTTCGAGTAAAAAGGAAGTCTTCTTCGAAATGTGTCGTGCTTACAACCAGGAGCTTGTATTCGAATTAGAAAGTTGGGATTGGAAAGAATTTCGAAAAAGATGGCAGGAAAATCTCGATCTGACAGATGACAAAAATTTTGTCCAAATTTGGATCAAAGATCTAACAAGCGTTTTGACTACGAAAGAAATGAACCAATTGGATGAAGAATCGATCGAAAAAACGATTTCCATACTTTTAGAAAATGCGATTCGGAAAGGTTCGATCAAAAAAATCCCTATAAAGGAAACATCACAACTCATCATTGGGATGTTGAACCAGTCCTTGCTTTTGTTATCAGAACTTGAAGGAGATTTGTTATCTAAATCAAAAAAAAATATCATCAAAGTGATGGATATGTTTTTGGATTCTCTCGAAATATAACAGCTCTTTTAGAAAGGACGTTCGTATGCTTTCACAAAAAAGTAAGAAAACGAAGCGATCAGCCTTGGCACTTCTAATAAAGTTTTTAATGTAAATCCAGTATCTCCATGTGAGATTAGGGTTGTGATACAAAGTTTGGTATCGACCCCTCGCTTTTTTAATTGTTCATACAACATAGATGATTCACTTGCCGGGACCACATCATCAGTTGCTCCATGAATTAGTAAAATGGGTAACTTTAAAGAATCAATGTATGTCATGACAGAAAGTGCAGTGAGGAGGATTCGATTTTTGCCTCCTTTTTTAACAACTATATCCCAGTGCTGCATTCGAAACTCTGGATCATTTTTTAATCTTTCAAAAAAATCCCGATCTACTTTTTTCATCTTTTCATAGTGCGGCTGTAACAGGTTGTCTTTGTTTTTGAAATAATTGTCGAGGACCGCAAGCCGAATTGCTTTGAACAAGGAATCATTTTTACCAATTGATATAGGTAGAAAGTTGAGTAATAATATCATTCTCCCATACTCATCTAATTCTTGATTTGCGAACAAATTACCAATGATGTCTGAAACGTTTGCATAAGCACCGATAGTGCAAATGGAGTTGATTTTATTTGCGATTTCAGTATCACTTGCGGCGATCAAACTGAGTGAACCAGAAAAGGATGGAGCAAAGATAGACACTTTTCCATTGGGGGCAAGATCCTTTCTTCCAGAAATAAATAGAATAGAATCTTTGATGTCATCAATGTTGCGAAGTGAAATCTTATAATCACAAATTTCATCATAGAATGGACTAACAACCGTATACCCCAATTTGCATAAACTTTTATTAACAATGATAAATCTAGGATCTCGGTTGCCCAAAGGAGCAAGGCCATTGATCGTCACAATCGTTCCTAATGAATGTTTTTTTGGAGTATATGTATCTGCTCGCAATCGGCCGTTGCGAATTGGAATCAGAATCTCTTTAATGTCTGAAATGGAGTCATCTGTGCTTTGTAATCCTATGAGAAATTGGATCGATTTGATCCAGGCAATTATTTGATTCATTTTTATAAAAGCATCCCTTATTTATAAATTGACATTTGGCAAGATTTCTGTATTTTCTTTTCTACCCTTATAGGTAATACCATTTAAATGAATCTGCGCATCTCAGACAAAATTAAAATATTTATTTCCCTCTCCATTTTTGTATTCTTCTTTTTTTTAGCGGACGCTGAGAGATTCCATTTGAATGCACCGCTCCCAGTGAGAATTGTTTTGGGACTTGTAAATCTTGGAATCTTGTTTGATCTTTTTTATTCATTTAACCTTTTGCAAAATGCATCGTCTACCAAAGGTGTTCGAAATATCGCGGGCCTAATCTCTGACTCAACTTCTCAATTGCGTGCTTTGGACAAATCGCAGGCCATCATTTCCTTTTCCTTGGATGGTACAATCCTGGATGCAAATCAAAATTTTCTTTCGACAATGGGCTATACACTAAAGGAAATCCAAGGCAAACACCACCGCATGTTTGTCGATGAACAGTATGCCCAAACGGAAGAATATAGGAATCTTTGGAACAATCTTGGAGCGGGTATGTTTCAAAAAGGAGATTACAAACAAATCGGAAAAGATAAAATGGGTGTTTGGCTCCAGGCGACATACAATCCTCTTTTCGATTTAAAAGGGAAACCCTACAAGGTCATCAAATTTGCCACAAACATAACAAGTGAAAAGCAACTTAGCTTAGAATCCAACAACCTAACAAAAGAACTCATAGAATGTTTGGAACGATTGGAAAAGGGGGATATGAATGCAAGACTTGATGGAGCTTTTTCAGGCGGATTCCTAACCATTAAGGATCAATTCAATAATACAATGAATCACCTTAGAAACGTATTATTGAAGGTGGGTGAGAGCTTGGGAAGTGTGATAATCGCCACCACTGAAGTTCAGTCCACTGCGGAATCGCTCAGCCAAGTCGCTACAGAACAGGCCGCAACCGTGGAAGAGACCGAAGCCTCTTTAGATCAAATGATTGTGAAGATTACCGAAACTTCAAAACATGCATCGCAAACTAATACGATTGCAGAGCTTTCAGCCCAGGAAGCATCTAACGGTGAAAAGTCGGTCAACGAAGCTGTGAAGGCAATGCGTTCCATCTCGAATAAAATTGCTGTCATTAAAGAAATTGCATCACAAACAAGTCTCCTCTCTCTCAATGCCGCAATCGAAGCCGCAAGGGCAGGTGACCAAGGTAGTGGCTTTGCTGTAGTCGCATCAGAAGTAGGTAAACTTGCAGAAAAAAGTAATGTTTCAGCCAACGAAATCAACCAGCTTTCTGCAAATAGCTTACAAGTTGCCGAATCAGCTGGGAAACTCATTTCCGAACTGATACCTGCTATCCAAAAGACTTCCGCTCTCGTAAAAACGATCTCTGAATCTAACCAAGACCAGGCAGAAACTGTATCACAAATTGGTATGGCGATGAAAGAATTGGACAAAGTGACACAAAGCACAGCCGCTAGCTCCGAACAGCTTTCCGCGACAGCGCAAGGACTGAGTTTGCAAGCACGTCAATTGCAACAAGAGATGAGTTACTTTCAGCTTTAAGGCAATTACAGTCTTATTTGAAAGAGTTTATAATTTCAGATTGATTGATTCAAACCGTTCCCATACAATCTCTTACGACCAGTCTTTAAAAAATATACGGAGCATCGAATGGCAAAATTAGAATATGTTGAAGGTATCGGACCAAAATACGCAGAGACATTGCGCAGAGCAGGCATCAGGTCCACAAATGACCTACTTAAAAAAGGTGGCACTGCGGAAGGCAGAAAACAAATCGCAAAGGATTCAGGTATCAGCTCAAAACTCATCCTTGAATGGGTCAATCATGTGGATTTGTTTCGTATCAAAGGTATCGGTTCCGAATATGCTGATCTTTTAGAAGCAGTGGGTGTTGATTCTGTTATCGAACTTTCGAAGCGAGTCCCTAAAAATCTATTTGATGCGATCATTGCGCTCAACACAAAAAAGAAACTCGTCCGTATCTTTCCAAATCTCAAGCGTGTGACTGGTTGGATTGCCCAAGCAAAAAAACTTCCCAGAGCCGTATCCCACTAAAAACACGACTTCTTCCTTTTTTCCGGTAAGGGATCTCGTTTGCTTTGTAACAAAAATGACAAAAAAAACGATTTTCCTACCCCCTTCCTTTTCTAAAACGGTATGTAAAATTAGATTCGGAAACCAACTCACATGAGAGAAATAAAAACAGTCACGATTTTAGGTGCCAATGGGGCCATGGGCGCAGGTAGCGCAGGTGTAATTGCCGCCTTCGGTGGTGCCAAAGTTCACATGCTCGCTCGCGATGTAGAAAAAGCAAAACAAGGGATCGAAGCCGCCGTAGGTTCTGTGAAAACAGACACGATTCGTGCACGAATGATCCCAGGATCCTATGATGCTGATTTAGAAAAGGCAGTCGCAGAATCTGATTGGGTTTTTGAGCTTGTGGCTGAAAGCTATGAAGTCAAAGAACCAATCAATGCTCGCATTGCAAAGGCAAGACGCCCAGGCACAATCGTATCCACCGTTTCTTCAGGTTTGTCTATCGGTCGTTTGGCAAATGCATTTGACGAAGATGGCAAAAAACATTATTACGGAACACATTTTTTTAACCCTCCTTATAAGATGATTCTATGTGAGCTTGTCACCCACGCTGGTAATGACAAAAAAGTGACTAAGGCTCTTGGCGAATACCTCGACAAAGTTTTGGGACGAGCCGTTGTCTATACAAACGACACACCGGCGTTTGCTGGTAACCGTATTGGTTTCCAACTCATGAACGAATGTGGACAGTTTGCAGAAAAGTATGCTGACAAAGGCGGGATTGCACTTCTTGACGAGATCATGTCCGGTTATACGGGACGGGCAATGTCTCCTCTTGCAACCGCGGACTTCGTTGGTCTGGATGTACATAAAGCCATTGTAGACAACATCTACGAAAACACAAATGACTCGGCTCGCGAAACATTCAAATTGCCAGGTTACATGCAAAAGTTAATCGATGAAGGCAAACTCGGAATGAAATCGGGTGGCGGACTCACAAAAGTAACAAAAACTGCTGATGGCAAACGTGAGAAATTTGTTTACAACATTTTGACTGGATCTTACGATCCATATCCAAAATTTGATATCGCCTTTATCAAACAAGCCCGTGCTTGCATCAAAGAATCCGATTACAAAGGTGCCATGGCGATTGTAAAAAATGCTACTGGTTTTGAAGCTGATCTTGCTCGCTACTTTATCAGCCGTTACATCAGCTATTCCCTATCTCTTGTAGGCGAAGTTGTAGAAACCAAAGAAAACACAGACGGTGCGATGGGATTTGGATTCAATTGGGTTCCGGCATCTGCATTTGTTGATTTCCTTGGTGGTCCAAAAGAGACGATTAAGTTGATCGAAACTGCAAAACTTCAAGTTCCAAAAATTTTGGCTGACGCAAAGCCAAATAAGAAATTTTACGAGTTGGGCGAAAAGTTAGACGCTCGCTCTCTTTTCAAAGGTTAATCGAGGAGATCCATTATGAGTGAAAAAGTATACGTACTCGGCGGCGAACAAACAGACTTCCAACGAAATTGGTCAAAAGAAGGAAAATCCTTCATGTCCATGATGCGCGAAGTCATCCAAGATGCTTTGGAAAAAACAGGTATCGACTATGATGAAATCAAAAAACTCAACAAAGAAAACAAAGTTGGTGTTTTTGTTGGTAATTTTGATGCAGAACAATACACAAACCAAGGCCACCTTGGTGCATTCCTCACAGAAGTAGATCCTGCTTTTTATGGCGTTCCTGGAGCTCGTTATGAAGCGGCATGTGCTTCTGGATCTGTTGCACTTGATGCGGCGATCACACACATTCGTGCTGAGGACTATGATTTAGCGATCGTTCTCGGTATCGAAGTAATGAAAACCGTTTCCTCTTCTGTTGGTGGTGACTTTTTGGGAACTGCCGCCTATTATGAAAAAGAAGCAAAAGGCGTCCAATTCCCATTCCCAAAACTATTCGGAAAACTAGCGGATGTCATCCTTGAGAGATATAAATTGAAGGAAGAGACATTTATGGATGCTCTTGCTGAGATTTCAAAAATCAACTACGCAAACGCAAAGCTCAATCCTAAATCTCAAACTCGTTCTTGGTTTATGAATAAAGAACATGCGATGGCTCGTGGTGGCGCAAACAATATGGCAGTGGGTGGTAGACTTTGTATCACAGATTGCTCTCAGGTTACTGATGGCGCGGCTGTGACAATCCTTGCGTCCAAGGACTATGCAAAAGATTATGCAAAACGACATGGAAAAGATCTAGGCGATATCCCTCGTGTTAAAGGTTGGGGACACCGTGTAGCACCGATTACATTTGAAGCCAAAAAAAATGAATCTGTAGGTGATAAATACATCCTTCCTTGGACTCGCCAAACAGTCAAAGACGCATACAAACGTGCAGATATGGACGTAAAGGACATCGACGTTTTTGAAACACATGACTGCTTTACATCTTCTGAATACGCTGCGATCTCGGCGTTTGGAATCTCAGAACCTGGCGAAGAACACATTGCGATTGCCGAAGGCAAAATTGCCATTGATGGAAAAAAGCCAGTCAACCCTTCTGGTGGACTCATCGGAGTTGGTCACCCAGTTGGTGCATCTGGCGTTCGCATGATGCTCGACCTTTACAAACAAGTCACAGGGACCGCAGGCGACTATCAGGTAAAAGGCGTGAAGAATGGACTGATGCTCAATATCGGTGGATCCGCGACAACGAACTACGTTTATATCGTAGGCCGCTAAGATGCACCCCCCAAAAACAGAAACATGGAACCGTATTCTCGTACGGTTCCTACTTGCTTTCGCATTTTGGGAAGCGATTGGCATCCCGCTCAGGATGCTTTTCTTTTCCAAGTTCTACTTTGACCCCAGTCTACGGGGAAGTTTCGTTCCAGTAGCTGATGTTTATTGGATTGGACCGATTGCTGGAGATTTGATCCAAACACTCTTCCTATCTTTTCTCTATGTTTATTCTAAAGAAAATTTGCCAGTTGGGCTTGTGGGTGGAATTCTCTTTGGCCTCATCTATGCTATCACAGCATTTGTGGGTCCTACTCTTATCCTCACCAATTTGACAAACTTTGTCCCATTGCAACTTGCTTGGGTGTGGGTAGGTTTCCAGACACTTTTTTCAGTCGCCGTCGGCGCAATCCTTTCTATTGGTTGGGACGAGCAGTAACTCGTCCTAATTTCAAGCACCTAAAACGCCGATAATGTTTTAGGTAATCATGTGAATCGCAAAAGTCTATTCTGGGAGCTAACGATCAAACTGGAGGCGTTTACGCATACAGTTCCTGTTCCGTTCGCTGTCTATTATGCCGTCATCACACAGAAGATGGAACCGCATAAATGGATGATCTTTGTCACATTATGTGTGGTTTTTGCGACGGGAATCGGTTTACTTGGAACGTTTATTCGATATCTTCTCATCAATAACCTTTTCAATCGTATCGAAAAAATTAAAGTTCCGGACCAAAATTCAAACATTGAATATACCTATGTAGATAGAGATTACGCAAGATCTGTCAAACTATATGTATTCAAATATCCGCTCATCGAAGCCATCATAATCGTTATACGCTGGTTTGCTGGTGTTATACCAATTCTAAGTCTTTATACCTATCTAGTTGAATATACCCCATCTGTTATCCGATCTGGTGTTTTTACAATTTTGATGATCCCACCAATATCTTTTGTAACTTATTACTTTATCACAGAGAACTCACTCCGATCTTTATTCGATTTACCTCAAATTAAAAATGTGGAAATTCGATCTGACGAAATACCGAAGTTTGATTACTTTCGACGAATCGTATTGGCTTTTTTTAGTCTAGCGGCACTCCCCGTATCAGTTCTTTCTTATCTTTTGTACTCCATTGCCACAGGTGAGACAATGGTTGGCCACCCTTTGATCCCAATTGTGATCGTGGCTTCAATTTTCATCGTCCCACTGATTGTTTGTTCATATATCGTAGCCAAAACAGTTAGGCAAGGTCTAACTGAAACCAGTATGTCCTTAAGCGAATTGGCAAAAGGAAACTTTGATGTAATCGTCACTCCAAAGTCAGGCGACGATTTTGGCCAGCAAGCCTTCTTTTTGAATAGTGTCATTCAAAAGCTACGAGGAATGTATGCTGAAATCAAAGGTTTAAATGAAGGATTAGAAGAAAAAGTAAGCAAAAGAACGGAAGAGCTTAAAGAATCACTCAACGATGTCCGTGAACTAAAAATGCAACAGGACGGAGATTATTATTTAACATACCTTTTACTCTCACCACTAGGTTTTAAGGAAGTATCTAGCGATAAAATTACTGTCGATTTTTTCCTAAGACAAAAAAAGACCTTTGAGTTTAAGGGGATCGAATACAACATCGGTGGCGATTTAAATATAGCTCATAATCTCACCTTAAATCACAAACGTTATGTTCTTTGCGTCAATGCAGATGCTATGGGAAAATCGATGCAAGGCGCAGGAGGCGCTCTCGTTTTTGGTGCAGTATTCCAATCCATCATCCAACGAACAAAAAATTATGATGATTTTCACTCGATTACACCGGAACAGTGGTTAGGAACAACCTTTCTTGAACTGCAGAGAATTTTTGAATCGTTTGATGGAACAATGCTCGTTTCTATGTGTATGGTGCTCATTGAAGAAGATTCGGGACAGTTGTTTTTTGTTAGTGCAGAGCACCCGCTTCCTGTCCTTTTTAGAGATAATAAAGCATCCTATCTGACCGCAGATTTTGGATACCAGAAACTAGGAACCTTAGGTAGCCAGCCCAAAATCAAAGTTAAAAACTTCCAACTATTAGCTGGGGATGTTGTCATTTTTGGTTCTGATGGAAAGGATGATATCTTGCTATCAGCAAAGGACAAAAACTATGATGTCAATTCTGATGATTTATTCTTTCTGAGAATTGTAGAATCAAATGACGCACGTCCCGAATCAATCTATCGATCCTTAAAAAAAGAAGGAACCATTATTGATGACATTTCCTTGATTCGCATCGATTATCTCCCACTTCCTAAAAAACCATTACTCTCAACCGAAGGTAGGAAAAAATTCAAAACAGCGAAACGATTGTTTTTGAAAGGAAGTTATGCGGAATCAATCCAAATGTTATTGGATATTATTAATACGGAACCCCAGAAGAATATCCGTTTGCATAAAGAACTCGCAAAGTTGTACTACCATATTTCCGACTTTGAAAAAGCAACGGATCACATGTATATCTATATAGAAGAATATCCAGAAGATGATGACTTTCTATACTTCAGCTCCAAATTGATGAAAAAAACAGGCAATTTCCTTGAAGCAGTAAAGTATGCGGAACGCATTCGAAATCGCGCACCCAAAAAAATGAAAAATCTTGTCCATTTATATCATCTTTATCTCAAACTCTCACAGGCATATAAAGCCAAAGAGATATTACATGATTTAGAGTTGTTGGGCTTTCCGGATAAGAATCTAAAAATTCTTTCCAGTTACTTGAAATAAATGAGAGACTTCTAGGTTTAATCTCGTCTAAAGCACGAATCTATTTTTATACCCTATGAGTCAAAAATTTCTTTCAATGCCTGTCAAACTGGGCTATGGTCTGGCTGAGACAGGCATAACCGCTGTTCAACTATTTTCCCAAATTTACCTTCTCAAATTTTATACAGAAATTGTTGGTTTAAATCCAAGCCTTGCAGGCGTTGCCCTTGCCATCTCAGTGATTTGGGATGCTGTGAGTGATCCCTTGATGGGAAATATTTCGGATAAAACTTCCAGCCGATGGGGTAGACGTAGACCATACATCCTGATTGGTGGAATCCTTTTGTCAGCGTCCATCCTTCTTCTGTTTTCTCCTCCACAGCTCAATACCCAGTTCGGTAAGTTTCTCTATTTGCTCATCACTTACCTTACTGTAAATACCGCAATGACTGTGATTTCGGTACCACTCATTGCACTCGGGGGAGAGCTTACGTTTCATAGAGATGAACGCACATCTATTTTTGGATGGAGACTTTTTTTCAGCAACATCGGTATGTTAATTGGAATGATTGTCCCAGCCGCCATTTTGCAATCTTTAGGCGATGAAAATTCAAAAGCAAATATACAATCCTCACGTTTACAAGCTAGTGAGATTGTTTCTTGTGTCATACTCTTCACATCGATGGTCACATTTTGGGCAACAAAGGGTAGAGACATCACACCAAAGGCAATTCCAACAGGTGAGTCTTTATTTAGATCTCTAAAATCAGTATTGAGCAATCGAGTCTTTTTACCTTTGCTTTTGGCCTTTGTCGTAGCAACCATTGGTCGTACTTTCAATTCTGCCATTGCACTTTACTACTATCAATATAGATTGGGACTGAAAGAATCCCAAGTGGTGATCAATATACTACTACCGTTTTTTGTGGTGATGATGGCTTCGATTGCATTTTGGATATGGCTCGCAAAACGTTTTGGGAAAAAGAAACCTGCGTTCTTTGGAGTTTTTCTCTTGGGAATTCTGACTGTGATCGCCTATCCTTTGTTCCCATACGGAGAATTACGACCACCACTCATTGTTGCATTTTTTGGTGGTATTTTTGCCGGATCGATTTTAATCATGGATTCCATTTTGACGGACGTTGTGGATTATGATGAATGGAAAACAAAGGTCAAACGAGAAGGATTGTACTTTGGCTTTTGGAAGATGGGCATTAAGTTTTCCCAGGCCATCGGTATAGGTTTAACCGGATTTATGTTAGATTTCATCGGTTTCGATCAATCTACCGCAACTCAAAGTTCGGATGTTGGTTTCCGTTTGGCAATGATCTTCGGACCTGGTGTAGGTTTTTTCTTTATTCTTGGCGCACTTATATTTTTAGCATTTCCGCTTACGGATAGAAAACACCTCGCCATCCAAAAAATCCTTTTAAAAAGACGTGCCACTTCTTAATGTTGGGGAATCATCATGGGAAAACTAGCTATCATCCTTTTTACCTTGTTTGCTTTGCAATGCAGTGAAAAGCTGATCAGTAGGCAAGATATATTGGATTTGTTGGAAGCTGAGCCGAACTCGGCTAGTTCTGGAAATTCATCGGCATCTAGCTCAAGACAAAGCGAAGACCCAAATCAGACCCCGATTTCCAACTCACAGAATTTAGACTATTATGGACTTACAAACTCTAACACAGGCACGACGACTGGTGGGGCTGTAGGCTTCCCTGCTGGTGCAAATCCCACCGGTCGTTAACTAGTTTTTATTTTATATATTCAAAAAAATCATCGATCAACGGTTTAAAACAAGAACGAATCGTCACTTTTGCTACGCGTTCTACCTTGGGACCATAATTCAGAATGATATCGTTCGGATCCTTAATATACGAAAAAATATCGTACACATGGAAAGTTGCACTTCCATCTCGAATGGTGATCGTATATTGGAACTCATGTTCGTTTGCATCCACCTCGCCCACTCCGTAAGGCACGTAGCAGCGTATCAATCCGATTCCTTCGATTCTACCCTCTGCCTCCACTTCCTTCTCAATCTTTGAGGTTTCGGGATTCAATTTGTATTCTAACCACTGCTTTGCCTTTAGATAAGACCGAGTCTTTTGGAAGGATTTATTCTCCTTTGACTCCTCGATTGTTCTCAATTTGCCAGAAACGATCCAAAGCTTCAAACACATGGAATCCGAGAAAAAAAAGAAAAAGAAGGCAAGAATGAAGAATTTATGGATCATCGTTCTTTACCTTCTCGTTCCCGCTCTCCTGCGCAAAACAAATCTTCAAACAAATCGGAAATTTTCTCTTTATTTGGAATGGTTCCTGGAAACGGAATTACGTTGTCAGGAAGTTTGTGCTCATTCTGGTTTTTATTTTTAATCTTATGTCTCTTCGACTCGATTCTTTCTCTCACCTTTATATCATCGGGACCCAGCTACCTCAATCTTCATAGGGCCAAAGAAAAATCGGACAAAATTTGTATTGAATTCCTTTGATTTTCATTCTGAAATCGTAAGAAATAAGGGAAGGATTCCGAAACAAATGCCCGATTTTGACCGAATCGATCTAATGAATTTTGCCATCTATGGTAACGATTATGACTCGCAGTGGGATGAAGTACGTGCGTATCTTAAATCCAGTGCTGCTGCTCAAAGAGAGTTGGAAGAGATCAAACGCACGCTACCGACTACCTCTTCCGCAGGAAAAAAAAGAAAAGATGCATTCTCACTAAGTGAATCTGATGATACTAACGACGGCGATGTGACACCAAAAGGCGCTACACATCCATCTTCGAACCACCAAACAAAATCTTGGTGGAAAAAAATCATCGGAGACTAAGATGGAAAATCCTATCGTTGATCAAGCAAAGAAAAATGTAGAAAACATTAAAAAATTCATAACACCATTTTTTAATTTAGCAGTGACGACAAACGTTTATGGCTACCACAACATTGTTCCTACAGGTAAACTCATACTAACATGTAATCATCGAAGTGATATGGATCCCTTTGTCATTGGATCCGCTTTTCCAAGGTTTATCTCTTGGATTGCGGCAGAATATACGACTCGCATTCCACTTTTTAAAGACCTAGTGGAAAAAACTGGAACCATTCCCATGGCGATTGATGGAAACATTTCCATGTCGAGCATCAAAAAGGTTCAACAAGTTTTTAAAAATGGGGATGTATTGGGCATTTTTCCTGAAGGTCACGATTATATGGTCAAAAATGATTTCAATGGACCATTGGCCAACTTTCATCATGGCTTCGCGGCGTTTAGCCTTCGTAATAAGGTGGATGTGTTACCTTCTGTTCTCATTCCTATCGAAGAAACGATTTCCGATTATCCTATCCCACCACTTGTCCGTTCGTTTATGGGTATGCCCAAAGAAGTATGCGATATCAAAAAGCGAGTAGTCTACAAAAAGGTGAATTTGGTTTTTGGAAAGGTGATCAATCATAAAGATTATACACACCTTCCCCTCGAAGAAGGTATGGTCGCTATTTCAAATGAAACGAAAAAACGTATGGAAGAATTACAACACGCCGATTTTTTAAAGAAATAAATCGACTACAGATTTAGTTGAGTTCGATTTCTCCGGTAAACACTTCTTTTGCGGGACCAGTCATAATCACGTTTCCCTGCTCAGTCCATTCTACGTGTAATCGACCGCCGCGTAAGTCGATTTCTACTTTTTTACCTGCTTTTCCATTCAAAACAGCGGCGACCATAACCGCACAGGCTCCTGTCCCACATGCGAGTGTTTCACCTGCACCCCGCTCCCAAGTCCTTTGGTAGAGGTGATCCTTTCCACGCACAGAAACAAACTCTACATTGACCCTTCTCGGAAATAGCGAATGATTTTCTATCAGAGGCCCAATTTCGTGCACTGGAAAAGCATCTGCATCGTCCACAAAGATAACACAATGCGGATTGCCCATACTAACTGCAGTAAAATGATAGTGTTTACCGTTTACTTCTAGGGATTGATTGATGACCGGTTCTTCGCCGGGCCATGTAATCGGTATCAAATTGGGTTTCAAAATGGGTTCACCCATATCCACACTAACCATATCTACTCGCCCAGTGGAATCAAGAGAAAGATCTAGGGTGAGTACACCTTTGCCAGTTTCAATCAAGGGGCGTTTGTTTTTTGTTAAACCATGATCATAAATGAATTTTCCGACACATCGGACGCCATTGCCGCACATCTCTGAAGAACTTCCGTCAGAGTTGTACATATCCATTTGGAATTCACCTGAAGAGGAATTGCGAATGAAAATGACTCCGTCACTTCCGATACCAAAATTTCTGTCGGAGACTTTTTGGATTTGTTCTGGTGATAGCCGTATGTCTTGCTTTGTTGCGTCAATGTAAACATAATCATTCCCGATGCCTTCCATTTTCGTAAACTTCACTTTCATATCGCCATCCCCTTTAACCCAATCTTTTTCGAGCCTCTCGAAAGGCAAGCAGGATCGTGATGAATTCTCCATACGGATTTTTGATTTGACCCATACTTCACAGAAATCAGACTATAAGCACTCACACGCATGAAAAATTGTATCCTTTGTCAATCTTCAGATTCCACAACCGTTTTTAATGAAAACGGTACAGCCATACTCCAGTGCAGTAATTGTGGACACATTTATTCTTCCTATGAACAAGCAGAACATTACGATGGTTATTGGGAAGGAGAGGATCAAACCTATGATTTAGAATGGTGGGACAAAGCACACAGACCTGTGTATCGTGACTTTATCAAAAGTTATCTTCAAGCAGAGAAAGGTAAGTTATTGGATGTGGGTTGCGGTTTGGGTTTTTTTGTAAAAGCAGTACTTACTGCCAAACCGAAATGGGAAGCCATCGGTTATGAGATTTCAAAACAGGCGGTTGCCTTTGCAAATGTTCAAAATGGTTTACCTACAGTCTATTCTGGGCTAGTCCAAGACTCAAAGTTACCCAGTGCCAGTTTTGATATCATTACATTATGGGATGTCATTGAACATATCCCAAAACCCCATTCTTTACTTACCTACTTACATTCTTTATTGAAGCCAGGTGGTATTCTCTTTTTACAAACACCGAATTTTCCCATCCAACTCATGAAGGCAAATTTGAAAGTAAAGCTTCGTGGTATGCAAGAAGGGGGACATTATTTGGAAGCAAAAGACCATGTAAACAATTACAAAATGTCCACTCTCGCTGAACTTGGTAAACAATGCGGATTTATAGAACCAAGATATAAGGTTCTTATGCCTATTTTGTCTGTGGCAGGTTCCAAAAGCAAACTTGCCATATATGCAAAGTTAGCTTATTACTATCTCACAAAATGGATATTTTTTCTGACTTTTGGAAAGGTAAATTGGAATAATACTTTGTTTTTGACATTGAAGAAAGGCTAAGACTCCTTCATTTATTTCTTACATAGTCAATCGCAGTAAGAATGTTATCTGTTTCGAGATTCACAATGGATTTGTGGCCTACTCCAAGCCGATTCATTTCCGGCAATTCAATGAGTTGACGTTGACTTCCAAATATGGCAGTGAGATGGATTCCCGCTATATCCATAGCATTTGCTCCATCAACATCATCCTTACGATTATCTCCAATCATCATACACTCGTTTGATTTTTTAGCTACCCTCTTGAGGGCATATGCAAAATAATCAGGATGGGGTTTTTCGATGCCAATTTCCTCAGAGGTCAAAAGATTCCATTTCAATTCCTCTGGAAAGAATGCTTTGATTTTGAATAATTGTGTTCGAAGATTTTCATTTGTGAGAACACATACCTGCTTGGCTTCGAATAATTCGGAAAGTACGGAAAACAATTCTTTCCATCGCGGTTCTGTTTCACGAGAAATCCGAAGAGATTCTGTAAAATGATAAAAATATCGTTCCTCGAGCCATAGCAGGAGCTCAATTTGTTTTCCTGTGATACCAAAGTACTCAGAATCAAGCATATTCTTAAAGCATAACAAACGCAAACGATTGGAGGAATGATTTCCTAATTGTGTTTTGACTAGGTTACGGGCGACTTCATACTTGCTTAAAAAATCTGCCTGAGAACCCAAACCTCTTTGTTCCCAATCTATCGACAGACCATTGATCGCCTTTGCATAGGCTTCTTTCGAAGGTAAGATGGTATTATCTAAGTCAAGAAGTAAGTACATATTGCTGTTACTATACTACATATTAAAATTTATTGAAAGCAAAAGAATAAAGTTTTAATTATGGTGAAAGGCGTCCACTCATGCTCAATTTTTCGCGCATTCTCTCTATACTATTTTTGATTTTAGGTGGAATTCTTGGCCTATATGGCTACTTTACCCAAGGAGATACGATGTACGCTATTTCCCTGGGACAAAATATCAATCTGATTTGGGGGCTTGTGCTTATGGGCGCAGGCACCATTTTTGGAATTTTTTCTTTGTTTCCTGATTAAGTCAAAATCAAGCTTCCGTTTGTACTGCGGAAAGAATCTCTTTCAGTAGAGGAATCATATTTTCCAAAAGTTCTGGCAGTTCATATTCTAAAATGTCACCGGCATATACGATGTCATTTTTTTCCATAGCTTCAGCGACATTACCAAGTGCATCATTCAATGAGGTGATCACTTGCGACAATGCTCTTTCTTCGACTTTAAAGTCTGCCCAGTTGATCTCAGAATGTCTTCCTTGAATCGAAACCATGGCGGAAATAAGTGCATTCAATCTACCAACAGCATCAGTCATAATTTCAGTCGCTAGATGATCTTTTCCCGATTGGAAGTTTTCATTGATTAGCATAAAGTCTTTTATGACCTTATCTTTATCTTCGACAAATTTTTGAACGATTGCGAGTAGTTCAGGATCTTCCATACGTATGACCGCCAAACGTGCGCTCAAATCCATTAGGAATAATTTTAAATCACGAAGATCTTCTAAAAATGCATCGATTGCAGAAGTACCGTCCAAGTTCATCGCCACCTCTTTCAATGAACTTATGATTTCTTCTACGTTTTTTCCTTTGCCCATTGGCCGGATGGATGCTAAATTAAGGTTCAATAAATTTTTTGTAGAAACTAACATCGTTTCAATCCAAGGTATTCCCTCGCGTAAGTCAGAGGTCTCTTTTTCAGTTAAGGAATCCCTGCCAACCAAAGTTGAACCAACCTTATCTACATATAAATCCAATTCATAAAGACTATCCTCAATGATATCCAGTTCTTCTCCAACATAGAGGTCCATTCGTTCTGCCTTAGTTACTTCCATCGCATCCAATTCAGTTCGATTTAACTCTTCTCCATTGACTGTAAAAAATCTTAGGTACTTTCCATTGGACTCAACCCATTTTTCAATTTGATCCAGAACCTGGCCAATGTAGGTTTCACCACCTAAAGTCGTTTCTAATTTTTGATCGTTGATAAAGATGTTCATATTATTCCCCATTGCCTCTAAACATATTATTTTGTAAGTAGTTTCCAACTGATTTGTTCTTTCCGACACCTTGTTCCATATACAAAAACCTTTGTTTCAATTTGGCTTCGTAACTAACAAGATGAGATTCGTGCTCTTTGATTTTTTTATTATTACCTGCAACATTCTCTTCAATTAACTTTAATTTGCTGGTAATGATCCCAGATGAATATTGAGTATAAGGTTTTAATGTTTCTAACAAACGTATTCCAACACCATCTTCCATTTTTGCATCATTATTTGTATCTGATGCAAAGAGCTCACGTAGTCCGTCAGGATTGTCTCCCAAAGCGATTGCCAATTTTTCCTCATCGATTACTAGAAGGCCTTCTTGGATTTTTTCCCAATTCGTCCCCACTGCTCCCGTTGAGATTCCGACATCGGTCAGGACACGAAACCCTCCGGCTTTAGTCGCAGGATAATACGAATTGACAACTGTCTTCATACTTGCAATCAAACGAAGGATGGAGTTTTCACCAGCTAAGATTCCAGATTTGACTTTATTGTCCCAAAATTCTTTGGAGATATCGAGTTCCTTGCTGTTATCTGATGGTTTGCTATCTGAAATTTTACCATTTTTTTCAACAGAAGTCACTTCCTTGGAAAATTTCATAAGATCGTTGTATGCGATAACCCATTCTTTTACAAGAGTCATACCCTTTTGATGGTCTACATGGATTTTTAATGTGACTGGCTCTGTTGTCACTTTATGTATGTTAAACGAAATTCCTTCCAAAACATCCGCAAT
>JAPZRK010000043.1 GCA_027531445.1 Leptospira sp. | reverse complement strand
CCCACAAACTCCCACAGATCATAGAAGTACTGATCCAAAATACTACAAAAAAAAGCAAGTCTGAGTTATGTGGAAGATCCCATTGTGGCCGGATGGTAGTTTTCCCTGTATCGAACTTAGATGCAAATCAAATCAATGATTGGATTGGAAAGACAGTTTCCGTAAAAATCGAGTCCGTTTCCAGTGCAACTTTGCGAGGAAGTTTAGTTGGAGGAACCTAAGAAAAAAGTCGATTTACGCACAGTTCGCGTTTTTTCTAAGGATGATTTACCGGAAGGTTTTATCGTCGATACTGATAAGGGAGGTTGGCTAAAACGTTTTAAGCCGCCCATACTAAGACTGTACATTCTAAAAGAAATTTTAAGCCCGTTTCTAGTCGCCCTTTCTTTTTTCACAATGATTTATATGGCTGTCGCCATTCAAAAAATGATAGGTCTTTTTGTTGGTAAGGGGATCGACTTCTTTAGACTTCTCGACTATATGGGTTACGTTTTCGGAAACACCCTTCCGATGACGATTCCAATGGCTTGTCTTATGTCCGGCATCATGGCCGCTGGTAGACTTTCAGGCGATTCTGAAATTACCGCCATGCGAGCATCAGGTGTCTCTTTTCCCTATATTTATTCGAATTTTTTGCTCTTTGGGTTTCTAATGACGTTAATCGTAGCATATTTGAATTTTTATTTAGGACCAGAGAATACGCGTAAGATGAAAGAATTTGATAACTGGATTGCAACATACAATCCTCTACTTGCAATCCAACCCGGTCAATTCTCGGGAGATAAAACGCAAGATCTCTTTGCAGAGAAGGGTCGAACCATGTATTCAGGTGGTGTCGACAAAGATGGTAACCTCAGCAAAGTTCAAATTCGTGAATGGCAAATATCTCCAACGGGTAATGATTATATCATGTTCAACAGCTTGATGGTTCCTATGGGTGGTTCCAAGGTAATCCAAATTATTAATGCAAATGAAGGACTTCTCGTCGAAAAGAAAAATGCGAACGGAAATTATGAGAAATCGATTCGGTTAAAAAAGGGATTTGTTATCGAATGGAATACGGAAAATGAAGGCATTAGTATCACAAATTTTCTAGATGGAGAGATGGACTATAACGTTCCCAGCAAAAAAGAAACAAAAACGCTTGGAATCAACGTCAAACCAGACACCTTTTCATTGCCCATGTTATTACAAATTCGTTCTGCACTTGAAACAGAAGGTTTAGAAAAGATTCCCGGCTTAGAGATGTTAACTGAAATGGGTATGTCCATTAAGGGAATCAATGGGCTAAGTGAAATCGTTGAAAAGCTAAAAATTGAAATGTTAATGGGAACACAAAATGGAGGGGATCAAAGTGATCTCGCTCAAAAATTTGCTGTATTTTCTCAATTGAACGAACTCTTAAACGAATCAAAAAAAACATTAACTGCTTTCAATATCGAAGTGCACAAACGATTCGCCACACCTCTTTCATGCCAAATTTTTTTCTTTCTTTCCTTCCCTCTAGGCCTCGTCGTAAAGAGATCGGGAAAGGGAATGAGTTTTACCTTGGCAGTTGTTTTTCTTTTGATCTACTATCTCTTTTTTATCTTTGGTACGGGAGTTTCGTACAAGGCAAACGTTCCGGATTGGCTTGGTCCCTGGTCTGCAAATATCGTAATCTCTCTAATTTCCGGTTACATCATGATCACCCGCACCGATGCAAAATTGCCCGAAAAGTGGAAAAAGCGACTCGGATTCTATTTCCGAGCTAAGGACAAATGGGATGGTTGGATGGAAGTTGTAAAAAATCGAATGCGCAGAACCAAATAAAGCAAATTTTGCTGGAAAATTATACAATCTGGCGATTCAATTCAATAAGTAAGTCTCGGAGAATCATCGTTGAAAACTTCTATCATCTGGAATGTATCAGAGAATCGTCCGTTTCCCTTAGATTTATGGAAACACCCTAAAATCAAGATCCAAGTCAGTCAGGTTGGTCTCTCAGACCTCTCTCAAATCAAACTTTCATCGGAAGCCTTCCATTTTCTATTCTTACAGGTATCGGGAACTGAGTGGAATGCGATTCGACCAAAACTCGTATCTGAATTTGATTATAATCCATTTCTATCGCTTATCATCGTACATTCAACTGATGCCTCGGAAACGATATATGAGGAAGTCAAAGCTAAAGCGAACTATTTGGTCTTAGAAAATCCGCTTCATATGAGAGAACTTCGCATCATATTAGATCGTTGTATACAGTCAGAATTTTACAAATCGGCAGTGCATGATATCGGAACTAGCTGTTTGGAAAATGTCGGATTTTTTGAAGGTGTATTTTCCCTTGCTCATAAAGAATACGAGGATTCAAAAAAGGAAAATTTAGCACTCAAATCAATATTAGATTATGAAGAGCAGGTGAAGAAGTCTCAAGCTGGGATTAGTATTGCAATGGACAAGGTTACCGAACTAAAAAACCAGGAACTCATTGAATTACATGAAAGAGTTAAAGCAAGTGTTCAGCTGGATGAATTAAGGGAACGAGAGTTAAAGCAAGCTTACGAAATGCAAAAAGCCACAGAACAAGTGTTGGATTATTCTCGAATAGAAGAGATGAAAATGGAAAAGATCCTCAAGGCACAAGAACGTTTGTTTAACTATACCGAATCAGAAATCAAAGAACTCATTGAAGAAAACAAGTCACTGAAGAAAAAATTAGGATTAACTTCTTAAATATCTTTTGCTACTTTCTCCTCAATCGCCAGATATTCCTTCGATTCTTTTCCATAATGGAGTTCTGCAAATCGAAGAAGATGCTTTTTTTTATTCTCCTTCCATTCCTCTGCCATAAGCGGATTTTTAGCTTTGGTTGCAGTGGCTTCTAGCTTTTCATAAGATAAGGCGAGTAATCTATGTGGCTCCGCTTCTTTTTCATGCTTCTCCGAGAGCGCAATGTACCTCTCCAAAAAATCTGCAGTTTGAAAGTAGTTTTTGAATGCATCCTGATGTTTGATGTATTCTCTGAATAAACCAGCCTTTAAGTCCAGATATGGATCACTCGATTTGACTTTTGGATTTTCAATTTTGTCTAATAAGGCCATGGCACGAATTAATTTTGAATTTGCTTGGTTCCTTGCTTCATAAATTTGCCGTTGGAATTCCTTTTCACGGGCATCGTTTCTCGATTTTTTTTGCCATTCATAGCGATCTTCGTAGTATACCACTTTCGCGGCATCTTCTCGTTTTTTGTCTACTACCTTGATCGCATTTTCAAATGATTCTATGGCAATCGAGTATTCCCGATTGGCTTCCTTCCACCTTTTCTGTGAAGTAGACTCATCAATTAAATCTAGAATCTGTATTTCTTTAAATCGTTCAGGGTCGGCTCCCCAGGGAGAGTTTTTATCTGGAGATGTGGGAAGAATTTGCTCAACCTTCGTTGAATCGGACTGAACCGAACCGGTCAGAAATAACAGTAAAATTAAGAATAATGTAATTTTATTTAAAAACATAAATGATTCCAAGGTCCATTAGTGAAACTTTCCTTGTAACAGAGAACTTGGCAAGAACTATCAAATTATGACACTGATACAAAGAAAAATGGAAGCGGTCAAAAACATCGTTTTGATTGCTCATGACAATAGAAAAGAGGATCTTTTGGAATGGGTTCATTTCAACCGAGGAACTCTTTCCAAACACCATCTCTCAGCCACTGGTACGACGGGAAAGTTGATTCAGGAAAAGATTCAATTGCCAGTCTACCGCTTTATATCCGGACCCTTGGGAGGAGACCAGCAAATAGGTGCGAGAATCGTAGAAGATGGAATTGACTTTATGGTATTCTTTTGGGACCCACTTTCTGCGCAACCTCACGATCCAGACGTGAAGGCTTTACTTCGAATCGCGGTACTCTACAACATACCAATGGCATGCAATCGTTCGAGCGCAGATTTTTTGATTTCCTCACCATTAATGGACAAAGAGTACAACAGACAGTTAATTGATTACGGAACCAGAATACCCACAAAACAGCAGTTTTGAATCACAATTTAAGAATTTTGATGTTGCCAAATGTCTTTCCTTAAATTGTTTTTTCAAAGCAAACAAAACAAACCATTTTGTTATTGGCCATAAAAAAAACCGAACGTGTATGATGTCAGATAGAATTGAATTCCCATTTTCTAACGATTCAATACGATGCAAATGTTTAAATATTTGAAATGGACCTTCTACCTGAGTATCAGTGAAAGAAGAGCCTTTCACGTAGTCTACATGTCGCGCGATCCATTTTACTTTAACAAATGGTAAAATCGGGACACGAAAAATTGCTGTTTGTCCGATTTCTAAAGAGGTAGGTCGTTGAATGATTTCTACGCCCTTTGTAAGTCCAATCAATGTCTCAAAACCTTCTGGTTGCTCGTGAAACGAAAATAAGTTCTGTGAAGAAGTAGAAAATTCCGATTGGCAAACAAATGTGGTCATTCTATATCTTAGATTCAAATGAAATCAAGATTGATTAGATATTTTAGCAATTTCATCAAAAAAAAACACTTTGATGATTTGCAAATCACGAAAGAAGCATTAGATCAGATTCAAAAGGAAAGTTTAAAAGCAAAAAAAAACTTATTCTTAGAAATTGAAATTCGTCGAGATCAAAGCCTTAAAGGAAATATTTATATTGGTTATCTTCAGTATCCAAACGATAGTCGAGTTTTGCACGAGAAAATTTGTCAATTTATTTCAGAGGAGGATGCAAGCTACCTTGCTTCAGGACTTATCACCTTTGATGAGTCCAGTGCTCAATTTATGTTCTATCCCAATATTGATCTGGAGTGGGGAATCACACCGAATCCTAAAATCAAACGGATCACTGCAAACCAAATGTTTACTAATGATGAGAAATTTTGGAGCTCTGACTCGAATGCCCCTTATCCTGAACTCTATCAATTTCTTGTATTTCCGAG
>JAPZRK010000069.1 GCA_027531445.1 Leptospira sp. | reverse complement strand
CTTCGCAATCAACACCATGAGAATGCTCTTTCCACTCCCTTGTGTATGCCAAATGACACCGCCTTCCTTTTTCCCGATCCTGGCTTGAGTCGCTTTTACGGCTTGAAATTGGTGGGGTCTTGGAAGTTTTTTCTGACCTGCATCAAAAATCATGAAATTATAAATTAGATCCAATAATCTCGTCTTATTGCATAATTGCGCAATTGGACGATCTAAAATTGATCCTTCGGAAAGCGGATCTTGAAAATCTCCATTGGTACCATCATCTTTCCACTGAACAAAAAACTGTTCAGGCGTGCCAATTGTCCCATATCGCAAACCTTGTGAATCATTTCCGGCAAGGACGATTTGCACAGTTGAAAAGAACCATGAGTTGAACATCTCTTCTTGGTTCGTAATTAATTGCCTGATTCCATCGCCAACTTCAATGGAACTTTTTTTTAATTCGATAACAACAACTGCAATCCCATTGATGTACAAAATAATATCTGGACGCCTTTCACTTCCACCTCGAAGTGTGACTTCTTCTGATAACGCAAAATGATTTTCCGCAGGATGGTCCCAATCTATTAAATGAACTGTTTCATGTGATCTACCAAGATCCACTTGCACTGGAATACCATAGCGTAGCAGTTGATATGTACGTAAATTGGCTTGATACAGTGTAGTGCGCGTTGTTTCAGTCGCCGTTTCCAATTCTAATATGGCCGCGGATATTTGAGCATTTGAATAACCTCGTTGTATTAGGTTTTCTTCCAGCCATTCCTTTTCAATATTTCTATTCTGGTTTCTACCGCTTAAGGAACCCTTATTTTGGTAACCCAAGAAAGAAGGATTTTGCGAATTAGTAAACATATCGATAATTCTGTCTTGCGTCTCTCGCTCTGATCTAGGCATGGCTCACCATCTTAAGATTTAATTTTAAAATAATAACAATGGAGATTTTTAAACATCTTTATATATCCACTAGTCGTGTTTTGCCCGTAAGTAACTCTTGCAGCATGCCGATTTTTAAGTTTTTTGTTTTAGAAAGCTGCTGTTGTAGTGCTTCGATTTCGAAATCTAAATCGGACAAAACACTCGAAATAGCATTTTGTTCTGTAGGCTTTGGGCAAATTATTTCAATACTCTCTATTGTCTTAGCATTCAAGCTAGGGACGCCAGATGCTTCGTTATATTTCATCCAGTCAATTAAAAGGAATCTGTAATAGAAAAATTTTGCAATATTCCCATTTTTCATTTCAGAGTAGAATAGCGTATCTACTGTCCAAAATGGTATATCAATATATCTAGGCCTATTAATGGTTCCTTTTCTGCCAATCAATACTGAGGGCTTATCATATAAAGGTAAGGAAGACTTTCCTATTTGCCCACCGGAGGCGAGAATTGGGTAAAGGCCATTTTCATCTTCTACTTTACTTTGATTTTTTCCGTGTCGAATGATTAAAATCTCTCCTAACTTTTTCTCCTCCCATTCATCAGCAAAACCAGGCAAACGAGTCTTTCCCGTTAGGAGTTCTTGCATAGTAGCAAGTTTAAAATTTCGTTTTTTCTCGATCAATTCTTCTAACGAATCTATTAAAGAATCCACGTCGCTTAATGCAATAGATATGGCTTTTTGTTCCGCGAGGTTTTTTGGAATCCAGAGAGGACACTTTAGAACTTCATCTTTACGAAGGTTTGTTTGCTTGGCTCCATCATCAAAAGAGAGGAAATACTTATTACGATTTAGTTTATAATACAGAAATTTTCCATCGACTTTTTTTGGACTCAAGATACAGATTCGTTGATTCACTGTGTATGCATTGTCTTTTTCAACCCAATAGCATTTTGCAATGGCGCGACCATTTGGTACATCGCTCATGACCATAAGTATATCATTTCGAACAGCTGCACATAATTGTGCATTGGAGTATTTACGAATTTGACCCTCAGTTGAGATAAACTTAGAATTTACAACGATATATTGTCCAGAATCAGAAATACATTGTTCATGAGCCTTACCGTTGGTATAGTTTACTAGATCTAATAGGCTTTTAATTTCCCAATCTTTAAATTTATCAGCTTTCCTATCTTGTAGTTTGCTTATTACCATCTTGCCCCCATTGCCTCCAAGTGCCGATCGACTTTTGAAGTCAACTCAGTGACCCTATCTCTGAGTTGAGGCATAGGTATTACGTAACGATCTGCTAGAACTGTAATCCTACCTGTTAGTATTTGAGATATACGATTCAGCTCATCTTGTAATGTGTTCGTTAAATAAGGCATCCACTTTTCGTAAATTACGAGTGATTTGACTTCTTCTTCTTTTAATTTCGAATATTGTGCATGAATTTTTTTATACAATTCTTCCTGAAGCGCCTTTTGTTCCTTCTTTATTGTTTTTTGGTTCTCTAAAAACTTGTCGTACTGTGATAAAACCATTATTTCATCAGCAAAAATTGGATTGTCTTTGATTTCCTTTATCCTGGCCTTTAGTTTTTTCGCTGCAATTGTTTGATTTTCACCATCTCCTTCTAAAACTTCATCTAATAATCCTTCCTCACCACCATGCTCCTCTCTCATCTCGGCTAGCTTCTGTTCTATTTCTTCAAATTGATCATCAAGAGCCTTGAGCGATTGTCCGTCCTTTGAAAAGAACTTTTGGATTATTAAGTCTATGGGAATCAAATCAGATTTATAACGCCTTTTGCCAATTTGATAGTCTTCCGTTTCTGGCCAGACCAGTTTTCCATCTTTGTTTTTAATTTGGACAATCTCTCTAGGTTTTGCGGCTTTAATCCAACCGGTCGCAATGATCAAATAAAAATCGTCCTGCATCGTCAAAGACCAATAATCCATTAGGTGCTGATAAATATCATAAGCCTCAATTAGAGGGGCTAATTTTGATTGATTTAGCAGTTCCTCTGCGATTTCTGAAATAATCTTTTTTGGATGACTCTTGTCCGATAGCTCTGTAAATTTACCAATGGTAGCTCGTTTCCATTTATCAAATCGATTCATTTCCTCATCATAAAAGACTTTAAACTGAAAATGATTCAGAATACTTGGAGCCACCAAAGAGTGGTCTAACTTTAACTGAAAATAACCTGGTCGTCCTACAGACTGAAACAGTTCTTTCCTCAAACCAGGCATCACCTTCCAATACTCTCCAAGCGCATCCAAGTCATGTTCAGGAATACCCCCTCTAAGATGTCCGTCAATATCATGAATGTCCTCAGGTTCTGAGCTATCAATATATCTTGGTATATTTAGGTTGAAGTCATTTTTAGTATTTGCAATTTCCTCAATTCCCACCATACGCGAATAATGTGGATTATCATGAAAATTGCGAAATGTGTCTACGATTCGATGGATGTCTTTTTCCCTGAGTCGATTTTTATTTCCATCCTTAATGAAACCTTTACTAGCATCGATCATTAAGATACCTTTACGATTGCTGGCATTTTCATTATCAAGCACTAGTATACATGCAGGTATTCCAGTACCAAAGAAGAGGTTCGCAGGAAGGCCTATAATGGCTTTCAGAATACCTGACTGAACAAGTTGCTTACGAATGACTGATTCTGCATTCCCACGAAACAAAACCCCATGTGGCAATATGCATGCACCTTTTCCATTTGCATTCATTGATCGAATGATATGAAGCAAATAAGCATAATCTCCTTGTTTTGCGGGAGGCTCTCCCCAAGTAAACCGCTTGTATGGATCATTCGAAGGCGTAATCCCCATTGTCCATGTTTTATCCGAAAAAGGTGGATTTGCCACAACATAATCATAACGGCGCAGATTTTCTCCATCTAGGAATTTCGGAGCAGCTAACGTATTTCCAGCTGATACGTTTGCAGTCGGGAAGTTATGCAAGATCATATTCATGCGGGCAAGACCTGCCGTCATCACGATCAGCTCTTGACCCTCAAGTGTGATTGGCTTGCCAGCTTCTGCCGCTACTTTTAATAATAAGGAACCTGAACCACAGGTTGGATCATAAACGCTTGTTGAAGCAATGCTATTCTCAGGAGAAATACCTATAACTTTTGCAATGACCCTACTTACCTCGGAAGGTGTATAAAATTGCCCCTTGCTTCTACCACTTTGTATTGCAAAGTGTCTCATCAAATATTCGTAAGCATCCCCAAGAATGTCGTCATTGTCTGCACGATTATTGCTAAAATCAAGTTCAGGATTTTCGAATATAGCAATTAAATGCGTAAGACGGTCAACCATCGCCGGACCTTCACCTAACTTATTTGGATCGTTAAAATTTGGAAAATCGTTTCTAGCAAACTTTACATTCTTCTCTATCAATGGAGAAATGATCTTCTTGTTTATCTTGTCCCCAATATCAGATTTTCCTTTGAGAGCGACCATATCCTTGAAACTTGAGCCATTTGGAATAATGACTGGGGGGGTAAAATCTTCTGTTTTCCCATACTTGTCTGAAATGTATTTTATGAATAACATAAAGAGAACGTAGTCTTTGTATTCACTAGCATCCATTCCGCCTCGAAGTGCATCACACGCTGCCCAAATTGATGAGTAAAGATCTGATTTTTTAATTGCCATTTAGAGTACTACCTTCATTATATTTCTTTTCATATTTCAAACACTCCCTTTCTCTTCTGAATATATCATTGGTCTCATTTTTCCTGGAGTATAAATCACAGGCCAGAAGAACGGTTCGCCCTTCCAACCTTTTTCCTTTTCGCCCCTCTGTTCGAGAAGAATCAGCACAGGTCCCGAGGATCGCAAACGGGCGGCAATTCCACCTTCTTCTGTCTTTGCTGTGCCTTCTGGTTTGCGATTGAATTGGCCACCGTCCCAGGAAATATGAGTCTGTACATTTCTATTCCTTCGCAGTATGAAATACATTTTCTGACTCGCTTTAGTTGATTCATTGCTATCAATTATATACTGTAAAGCGGAAGTAATTGCTGTCACGTCCCATTGAAAGCCCTCATTAAACACATATTGATCGGTAGTCACCGATAATATTTCCTTTGCTGTCGCCACAGATATTTCTACTGGATTTTCTGTTTCATTTCCACTGAAAATGATTCTTAAAAAAGATTCAATTTTGTTACGCGCTTCTCGAACCTCAGAAACATTAGTTGTAGTAAATTCTATTGGGAGAATGCGGGAATTTGGTTTTAGGGTTACTGTCTCTGAAAGTAGAATTTTGTTCGGTGAACATGGCTTTACTTCGCCCTGTGGATCTGAGTGGATAAAAACAACACCATCATCGAAACGACCTTCTTCGAATCCCAATCGAAGAGCAGAATCAATTTCTTGCATTCTTTGCATGGCTCCATAAATTCGAGAAGTTGTATACAATCGAGTAACCGCAATGTCTTCTAAAGGCCTAGCACCATACATACGCGAGTGCTGTAGAACCGTATCCATTTGGAACCGGCCAGGACTTCTTCCATAAAAAAATCCGATCAAGTTTTCGATTGTGATACCTCTATCTAGGATCTGTCCGCCTATAAAAATGGTATAGGGATTATCTAGCATAAGCTGACCATTTGAATCTAAAAGTGTGTTTATATCGTTGTCGGAATTGACTCGAATGACACCAATTTCTTCATTATCGAGTGTCTTGATTAGTTCTTGTTTGGCTACGGATTCACTAGGAAGCGGGAGTCCATTTTTCTCAAGCGATGGTATCAGATTTTTATAAGCCTCATTAAAGACATTATTAAAACCATCTGAATCATTTCGGGCGGCTTCCGTAAGTTTGATACGGAGTTCATCAGCTAACTCCACTTGCCATGAGTGTAAATCTCTCGATGTTTCAGTATGTAGAAGAAAACTATATTTACGAGGGCGTTTGTCAGCTTGGATACTTTGCCAGCGTCGAATGGCACCCCCCAGAAGAAATATTACAAATGACATTCGAAAAGCCTGCAACTTTGGAGATGTCAATACGTTGTTCAAAAAGCGCCTATCTCTAGTTGATAAAACCTCTCTTTCTGGATCAGTAATTTCATACCAGACGTAAGAAAATAGCGATGTATCGTCTATTGAATCTTCAAAGTATTCCTTTCCTCCAACGTAATCTGCATGTATCGGTACAAGGATAGTAAACGCGGGTCTAACAGGCCGGAAAACCTCATCATTAACTTGTATTTCATCTGGCTGAAGATAAAGTGAATATGGTGTGGCAGTGACTTGTAAGAAATCACAATCGTTGGAAAGTATGCTTCGGAAGTCACTGATCTGTTTTGCAATTTTGTTTATATTCAAACCAAATTGACGAGAATTTGTAAATCCAATACTTGCTAGGTCAGCCTCATCATCAATGATAAGAATCTGTCTTTTCCCTAGATCAGGATATATCTCAAAAAAAAGACTACTAAGCTTTCTAATGTTATCATCTTCTTTTTTAACAATGAATACCAACTTCTTGTTCATTTGGTATTTAGTTAGCTGGGCTGGAACCTGCATAATATCATACACTTGCAAGGCATCATCCTCAATAAAAGGTTCAAATTCATCTCGAATTCTCTGAAGGGTTTGTTTTGCTAGAGCTTTTGTACCCTTTGTTAACACGATACTAATATCATAACCCTTATCAAAGGCTAGGCCCATAACGCCTAAGAAGGCTCTTGTTTTTCCACTTTGCACTTTTCCAAGAAGCATACCTGGTTTTTCTGCATTTGTATTGTGCTCTAATAACTTCCGTACGGTCGAACCGATACACTCGCACATTTCAGGAGAATATGCATTCCGGCCTTTTAGATATTCGTAATAGGATTGACTACTCATCTTCCTCGTCTTCGTTTAAACCCTTCCAATTTTTTAGCAAATTCTTAGAATTACCCAAAGTATACTCCAAATCTCCTCGGTTATTCGGAAGAAATGCTTCCGAATAACAAATTTGCCTATTACTTTTTACTTCCGAAGCGTAATGAAGCCAAATATTCTTCCTGATACTTTCGAGCCTGTTTTTCCCATGACAAGCTTTGATAGGCCTCATTCCATCCTTGTCCCAGAATGTAATGTCTAAGACCCCACTCCCCAAAATATAAGATCCCTAATAGAAATGGGGAAATACACCTTTGTTGGATTTGGTGGCAGTATTCGTGCCGAGCGATCCCTTGCCATGAGATACTTGATTCGAATTGTCCTTCGGAGCAGCGCAAAAAACAGAAACATAAAAAACTTGCACCTTCTGTGTGAAGAATGTTTAGGGAACGATATTTCCCGTTTGGTAAATAGACTATGATCTGAGGTAAAAAACACAACGCCCAGGAACAAAGAAAAATTAACGAAAGAAATACAATTGAAACCATATAACTCCAATTTTTTCGATCAACTTGCGTAGCAATTAACTTAACATTGAGTTGCGGGAATTAGGCCCTAAAAAAACAATCTCCGCCTGCCACCGAATTATTGCAAAATTCCGAATCTCTTGGCGACTGTAATCCGATAAATACTTCAAATACATTTCTGAGTTCTAGTGAATCACTTTCTCTTTTCATCTTATACAGGGTCTATTGCGGGAACGAGATTCCAAATCGACATTAGATTATCCTTAACCATTTTTAGCATGAGGATTACTTCCGAGGTCGATAACCTAGACCAATTAATTTCTACAAACACAAGTAGGACTTCATAATGGATTTCTGCTTTTATGGTAATCAAAGCAGAAATTAAATGTTCCGTGAAATCAGGGAACACTCTAAGTTGTGCTACCCTTTCTCTACTTTCTCCCAATTCTTTCCGATTAAGGTGTTCACTTCGGATCTCTGGCCTCGCCTAGAAAACAGTATTTTCTCTATCTAAAAGCACCACTTATTTCGAAACATTCTCCCAAAATTTTCACCACCAAACCCGCTCCATGGATCGTAACCCAACAGATTCTTCTTTCTGTCTTGTAGCTAACATCCACGTCCGTCATGTTCTTAAGTCGGTTAGTCTCGTCCCCATCCATACTTCCTACCTAAAAAAAGAATCGATCGTTTGCATCTGTTTATCGGACAGATTGAAGGTAAAAATCTCTAAATCTTCGTCCATATGAGTTTTCGAGCGAGTGCCAGTGAGAGGAACGATCCCTATTAAAGTTAGATAACGAAATAAGATCTGAGCTTCCGTTTTTTTACACTCTCGTGCAATGGATTTGAAACGTGTATCATTTAGAATGTGGTCATTTGCCGAGAGAGTCCAGAAGCTTTGATAAGTGATTTTATTTTCAATACAAAATTTGCGAAGGTGTTTGTCGTAATTTGTTTCTTTATAAAAGCGATTTTGTAATACGCTAGGTTTGATCTCTGCATTTTTGTATAAAAATTTTAGAGTATCCAGATGATAACAATTGCTGATTCCGATTTGGCCGACCACTTTTTCTTTACATAGTGATTCCATGGCTCGCCAAACTTCCATTGTTTGTTCCATTTTTGCGAGTGGAGAATGCAATACAAGGGAATCTATAAAATCAGATCCTATGTTCTTTTGGGAAGTCTGAAACGATTGATTGACTTGGACCTTTAAAGTCGCTTTTGGGTCATACGGAATTCGTTTTGGATCTTGACCATTGAGAGGAGTAAACTTGGTTTGGATAAAAATTTCCTTACGGCTTACGCCTTGAGATTCCAAAGATCTCAGGGCCTTTCCGACCCCTGGTTCCTCATAATGTTTCGGCTGACAAGCAGTATCTATTCCGCGAAAACCAGCAAATACTGCCTGTTCTACGAGCTCTGCAGTTTTTTCCTTCTTCCATGCTGTGCCATATAGAATTTTTGGTGATGTGATCGAAGGGCTCATTTACACAGAATTTGATACAAATTGTCTGAAATAGAAAATGCAGAAACCATCTACAGCCCTGCGATCCGCTCGTAAATCTGTAAGAAGACTACACCTAATCCACCAATGGTGGCTCCCACAATGGGAACACCTAATAGTCGAATCGAAAAATTAGTCGCATCTAACCGTTTTTCTAAGGATGTAAAGCGGGCATCCATTTTTGATTCTAAATTTAGAAATCCTCGATCCACTTCGCCAAATTTGTCATCGACTCTTGCAAATCGCAAATCCATCTCAGAACGAATAGATGCAAATTCTTTCCTCATTTCTAGGTGCATGGGTAATAGCTTCGTTTCTTCAAACTGTGTCATGGACTTAACTCGGTTCTCATCTATAGTGTCCAAGATCCAATCTTGGATTTCAATCGCTATTTTCGTCTCAATTTCTGCTTTTTCTAAAATCTGATAAAGCTTTTGCGGGTTTGCCATTTCTTTCCTGCCTTTGTTAAGAAGGTGTGGAATAGATTAAGTTGGGCCCCATCAATCAGATTTTTTACACAAGTCTTGCCTCTGCCAATTGATTGATATGAGAAATGAGAGTTTCCGAGACTGGTCGATACGAAATACCCAAGTCCTTAATGCTATAACCGTTGTCTAACTGAAAGGATCGACCTACGTTTTTATCAATATAATCCCAACTCAATCCAAATAGCGGTCCCACAGCATATGCCAAAATTTTGGGCAATGTAAAACTGGGGATCCAATACCGATTTCCAAAATGTTCCTTTAGAATTTTAGCCATTTCTAAAATGGTATAGACACCGGCAGATGTGATATGTCTTCCGGAACTCTTGTCATTCAAAGCGGCTGATATATGAGCCTTTGCAACGTCACGTACATCAACGATGCCCATATAAAGCTCAGGAACTCCAGCCGCAAATTTTCCATTTACCATGGACCTCATAAAGTTAACACTTGTACCGTCAATCCGATCGGATAGGGATGGTCCGAGCACAAAGGATGGATTGATGGTTGTTAGGCTCCATCTTGACTGGGCATTTGCCATATCCCAAGCTTCTTTTTCAGCGAGTAACTTAGAATACGGGTATGGTTGGTGTTTTAAACTGCTTGTTTCATTCCAATGGGATTCGTCTAAACATTTGTTTGGAGATTTTTCCGCATCAATGCCATCACCCATAACAGATGCCACACTGGATGTCAATACAACACGTTTGATCGTTTTACATTCATTAACAGAGTTTAATACATTTTTTGTGCCTTGAAGGGCTGGGTCGACTAATTCCTTTTGCGCATCCTTTACACCTTCTATCACAAAAGGAGAAGCCATATGAATCACAATTTCACAACCAGCATCTTCTGACATTGCCAAATCAAATGAACGTTCAACGAGTAAATCGGATTCATAAAATTTCAATTGATTAGGATATTTATTCTGAAGTTCAAGCAAGTGTTTGATTTTGTTTTTGTCTTTGACAGATCTCACAGTAGTGCGTACGGAATGTCCGTCTTCCAATAGATATTGGATCACCCAAGAGGCAATGTAGCCTGCCCCTCCAGTTACAAGAATCGGCTTAGTGGTTTTTTGGTTCGGCATATGTGAC
>JAPZRK010000117.1 GCA_027531445.1 Leptospira sp. | reverse complement strand
AACCAAACCGTTGCGGATATACTTTCCGCAAATGAAAATGGCAAACAAAGTTCGAAAGAGAATGAAATCATCTTTTTTTCCTTTCAAGACGAATTGTCCGTTACCGCTGCATCGGGTATGAAAAGAGGTGGAGTCATTCCGAATCCGATCTCATTTGCTTTGTCAAAAAATTTAACACTCACTTACGATAGTTTGGTGGAAGAACTTTTTGCCTTTCAAAAATGGGTTGTAGATCCTTTTTTATTTTGGGATCCAAAAGATGAAGAGAGAATCGCTTGGAACGATTTCTTTGATTTCATATCAAATTATGCGAAAGACTCTCGTTCCGTCGAATTTTCTATATCAAAAGAAGAGATACCGAACGTTAGTCGCATACTCAATGCGATACGCAAACGGAAAATTCAAAACGTTTCGTTTTCTTTAACGGAAACCCAATTGCTGGAGACAAGGAAACTAGCATTTGCTTTAAAAGATTCCGACTATCCAATCTGTCTTGTCTCCAATTTTGAAGGTGAAGAAGACTCAATGTATGGTTCTTCTATCCACTTCGGCGGTCTGTTATTAGATGGAATCGGTGACTCTGTCCGTATCCGCCTGAAGGAACCAGACCCGACATATACGATCAATTTGAGTTATGATATTCTACAAGCAACAAGGCTTCGTCTCACCAAAACTGAATACATTTCCTGCCCATCCTGTGGTCGAACCATGTTTGATTTGCAATCAACGACTGCAAAAATCAAATCTTTTACAGGACATTTAAAAGGAGTCAAGATTGCGGTGATGGGTTGCATTGTCAATGGCCCGGGTGAGATGGCTGATGCTGACTTCGGTTATGTGGGAGCGGGCATAGGCAAGGTGCACCTTTACAAAGGTAAGGAGATCGTAATGAAAGGTGTGGCCGAGTCAGAGGCGACTGAAAAATTGATCGAACTAATCAAACAAAACCAAATGTGGGTGGACCCAACTTAACACAGTCCCATTCAGCTTACGGGCTAGTGGCAGGTCTTTGCTTTATATCTCCCAGAGAATATTCTAGACCTTCAAATGATTTCTGAAAACCATCTAACCGGTGTTCGATGGTTTTCAGGTTGGGAAAGTTTAAAAATAGAGTGGCCTCTACAGCTTTGAACGTTAAAGCCAAGGCCTTAAGTCTTCTTGCTCTAGTCACCTCTTCTCCTTCGGTCTTACTCACTTCGCCGCCAGAATAATAAGTAATCGTATCGACTGGAGCATTGGCCTGTGCTTCCTCTTCAAAATTTGATTCGGTTTGGATGAGACGAGGAAGTCTGTAATCATTCATCACAGATTCTAACATCGTTGTGTTCCAATCAAGTATCAGTTCCGACCCTTCCTTCCGGATCCAGACTTTTTTGAGCGCAAACTGTAAGTTAAGTAATTTCTTAGGTTGGAAAAGTGTATCTGTTTTTGAAGATGATTCTTTCACTGAAAAATAGGGAGGAGCTCCCACTTCATCAACTAATTGGTAAATAAAAAGATCTTTCTCTTCTGCAATTAAAATCTTTCGACTGACAGGAATTTGTTGGGCCGAGCCGTCGGATATTACTATTTTGACTTCTTCCCTACTGTCTAACCGTGGCCACTGAAATACATTGAATGGTACGAGCAAATTGAACGGATTCTTTTCAGCTAAAATAAAGAAAGTAAAGAACAATAACAAACTAAACCAAGATAAGAATAAAAACTGAAATTCTCTACTGGATTTCTCACGTTCAGTTCCAATGTTGTAAAATCTTGTTTTCCAAAACGACAATTTCTCTTTTGTCGCCTTAGAGTATTCTTTAATCTTTGGATGTGGCATACTGACGGATCCCTTTGATAATGCTACGTGCGATTTTTTTCTGAAAGTTCTTATCTTTCAAAATAGTACTTTCGTCGGGGTTGGTTAAATACCCCATTTCGATCAATACAGCAGGCATAAGGCTTCCTCGCAAGACAGAAAAATCTGCCTTTTTTACTCCACGAGAAGACATCGAGGTCCCTAAACCTTTGCCATACTCTTCTTCTAGGGATTCTGCCAGTTTTTTGGAACGCCTTTGGGTGATGCTTGAAAGCATTTGTGACTGGATGATGCTTACAATGCGGTTTGAGTTGGGTCCAACAAATCGATTTTCGATGAGTGCGGTTTCTCTTGCTTGTTCCGTACTTGGGCTTTGAGAAAGATAGTATATCTCAAAGCCACCTGCCTTTTCATTTAAAGAAGCATTACAATGCAGGGAAATAAAAATTGAGTCTCTCGTATCCTTAAGCAAAGTATTTGCTTGTTTGGATCGTTCTTCCAATTCGATAAAAGTGTCCGTCTTTCTTGTTAAGTGAAGTCGAATCTCCGGATAATATTTTCTTAGATACAAATAGAGATACCTTGCCACACCTAGACTTACTTCTTTTTCATAATGTCCAGTCGCATCAGAAGTTCCAGGATCCTTTCCACCATGACCTGGATCTATAATGATTGCTTTCACATTGATATTGCGTTTTGCCTGAGGTTCTCTAGGCACATCTACCAAAAGTTCTGCGGTTTTAAATTTATATCGAAAGTCATAGGCAATTAGATTTAAAAAAATGGCCTCGACTAAGTCGACGGGAAGATAGAGATCATCCTCTTTGATAAGTGGTGGTTTTGGAAGTTTTGATATTTTGTTGTCGAATGTAAAAAAACTAGCTCCAATTCGAAACGCTATTTTGCCTTGAGGACTATTGATTGTGGTGATAAGCGACGAGGATTTATGGGCAGTGCCAAGTTCAGGAAAAATGGGCGAAAGGTCCACCCATGAAACATAATTACCTTTGCCGTATAACGGTAACTTGACTGTCTCGCCAATCAAGGGTAAGTTTAAGAGAAAAAAACCTACCCAAAAATAAATTAGCTTTTTTTGAAAACGGAAATGATTTTGTTCCAAATCGATTTTTTCTTTTGACTTGAGTTTGAAACCGCCTCTTTATCAAAAAGATTCCTTCTCGAAGCATTCGCATTTGATTGTTGGTTCTTGTGTTGCTTTTGATTTGGGTTTTGGTTTTGTGAATTTCTGCCACCTTGTTGTTTTGGTGTTTTTTGATGGTGCGGTTTTCCAGTCTTTCGTGCTGGTTTGCTTTCGTCCATTGAGTGCGTATGATGTTCGTTATGGTGTTCGTGAGGGTGAGCCATCTTTGCTGGCGGATGATGCGGCTTACGATCTTTGTCACCACCTGATTTAGGTTCACGTTTTCTATCACGCCCCCCATCTCGACTTCCTCCACGTTTGTCCCGATGATCCCGTTTTTCTCTATCTTGGAACTTCTTTTCACCCGGTACGGCTTCGTCGGTAAGGACTGCAACAAAATCACCCTGAGGAAACGAGAGGTAGTCTTCCTTCACTTCTGCGACTGGCAATTTAGAATTGAGATACTTTTCGATACGTTCTAGTTCCGTATAATCGGTCTCAGAGCAAAAGCCGATGGAACTCCCCTTTCTTCCGGCTCTAGCAGTCCGACCGATTCGGTGCACATAGTTTTCTGCATCTTGAGGGAGATCATAATTATAAACCACGTCGATATTCTCAATATCGATACCACGTGAGGCAACATCGGTTGCGATCAGATATTTGTATTTGCCAGCTTTAAAATCACGAAGGAGTCGAATCCGTTTTTTTTGATCAAGCTCTGATGAAAGACCAGTCGCCGTCACACCATACTTTCGCAAGGTGGAAACAATTTTAGGGATGTTCATTTTGTAATTTGTAAAAATGATACCTAAGCCTTCAATAGGATAATTTAACAAAGAATTAACGAGATAAGGTAGCTTTTCATCTCTACCCAAATGAAGGAGAGTTTGATCAATTCGTTCTGTGATTACCTTTTCTGGGTTAATATGAACTTCAATCGGATCAATGAGATACTTACTAGCAAGCCGAACCACTTCATAACTCAATGTGGCACTGAATAGTAGGCTTTGTTTTCTATTTTTACATTTGTGAAAAATGTATTTGAGATCCATAACAAATCCCATATCAAACATTCGATCTGCTTCATCCAAAATTACGACTTTCACCGCATCCAAGGAAAGCCCATGGTTTTTAACAAAGTCAATCAAACGACCGGGAGTCGCAACGATGATACAAGCTTTGTTACCCAGTGCCTCTTCTTGGGAACGATAATCAGTTCCACCGATGATTGTAGCGACACCAAACTCCGTAAATTGAAGTAGCTTTTTTGCTTCTTCCGCAATCTGGATTGTGAGCTCTCTTGTTGGAGCAAGTACAAGCGCATAAGGAATCGGTTCTTCTTCCGTGCTAGAAAGTAACCGGTGCAATGTGGGCAGGAGAAATGCCATCGTCTTACCGGTACCAGTCTGAGCGAGTCCCGTGACGTCTTTTCCTTCCATAGCAAAAGGAATGGATTTTTCCTGAATGGGTGTTAGTTCTGAGTAGCCGATTTTTTCTAAGGCTTGGTGGATTTTTTCGTGAAAAGGTAGTTCTGTAAATTTCATAATTTAGTGTTTCGTTTTTTGAAATGCGAGCTCAATGGTGTCGCCATAGCAAGTTTGATTGGAATAAAGTTTGTAGGCCCAGTCTGGAAGCCTACCGAGAAGGCCCAAATCCCGTTTCCGATGATAGGACATGGGTCTAGCATATCTCAAATCAAAGCCAAGGATTGACAACAGTTTTTTCAAAGAACTTGGGTCATAATCGTAAAAGTGATCCTGAGGGTGGGTTTCAAACCAGTTTGATGGATTCGTTTGGAAAGTTGGACCAAAAAATGATGGAACTGCGAGAAAAAGAATTCCATGTTTTTTTATCCAAGATGCAATTCGTTCCCAAAGAGCATCAATTTCTTGGATATGTTCTAGCACAAAAAAGGCACAGATCACATCAACTTGATTTTGATAGACATCTGTTTTAATGTTAAGAATGGATTCACAATCTACATCTAACGAAAGCTTATTTCTCGAATACTCCACTTCACGAGGAGAAAGTTCATATCCTTTCGTTTCAAATCCCATTTGTTTTGCTTCGGAAAGAAAAAATCCTGCGGCTGATCCAATTTCAAGTAGCGATTTTCCAAGCACAGATCCGGAGTAAATGGATGAAACAACCGAAAGCCGTCTAACTGCCATTTGTCTTAGATTTATTTCATCATCGTAATAGGTTTTTTTATATTGATTCTTATATTCTTCCATAAAATAAGAATCACCATAATCTCTATAAACTGCTGGTTTAAACTTTAAGACTCCTGTCGACTGACAAGCATCATACATTTCTGGAAATTTTGAGTGTGCTTTGAATTCAAATAAACTCAAAAGAAAGTCCGCTTTTTGGATTCGAGGGATTTCTCATATTGGGCTCTTGCCGCTCGTTTATTTTCATATGCTTCCGTAAGACTTGGACTTAGATCCAATGCCATCTGAAATTCTTGCATCGCACGTTTGAATTCCCCATTCTTAAAATAACAGACTCCTAAATAATTATGAGCCTTTGCTGAAATTGTAGGTGTTACATCCGAACGAACAATGATATTCAATTCGTCGATTGCCTTCTCTCTATCGATGAGAGAGCCTGAATCGATGAGAATTTTTGAGAGTACTAATTTTGATTCCATGTCTTCCGGATCAATATGAGCGGCTCGGAATGCTTCTTCCTTTGCCTTGTTTCCTGATCCTAGACTTCCACTTCCCGAATATGTGAGTGCAAGTTTTCTGTGAGCCAGTTTGATTTCTTTGCCATCTCGTGAGTGATTTAAAACGTAAACCAGACTCTTTTCTGCGGCCTGAAAATTACTAACTTGTATATACGCATCTGCTAATTTTAGCCTTGCTTCATGTAAGTCTTGCTTTTCTGAAAGTACTTGTTCGTATTCAGAAATAGCTTCAGTATAATATTTATTTTCCAAATAATAATCTGCGATTGCAAGTCGACTTGGTGTATGGTTTGGATCGATAGCAGAGGCCTTTCGTAAACTCTCGATAGCTTTTGTAGGCATACCAGCATGCAAATAAGCAATGCCTAGATTGTATCTGGCAGATAAATTTTTTGGATTGAGTGCAATGGCACCCTCAAACGCTTCAATGGCTTCACCATACCGTTCCATTTCATCGAGCACAATGCCTAAATTGACAAAAGAAGTCTCCGTATAACTGTCACCAGGAGTGAGTCGTATGATCCTCCGAAAGAGGTTTTCCGCCTCAATGAGCTCACCTTTTTTATAGTAGAGTTCTGACAAAGCAAACATTGAATCCACATCAGTCGGCTTCAGAACCAGCGCTTTTTTTAGGGCTTGGATCGCAAGTGAGGTTTGTCCCATGGATGTAAACGCTTCTGCAATGTATCGAAACAATTCGGGCTCATTTGTTCCGCTATCGAGTGCCTTTTGAAAGTAACGTGCTGCTTCTTCTGGATTTTTTTTCTTGAGTTGAATGAGACCTAAATTGTAAAAATATTTCGCATCATTGGGCTTTAGTTTTGACGCTTCTCGAAAGTAATACTCAGCACGTTCAAAGTCTTCCCGTCCATAATAGATTGAACCCAAATGACCGAATGAAAGTGCCGCTACATTAGAGTTTGGTGACGCTAGTGCCGCTTTTTGGAATTCTTCGATGGCGTCAGGGATTTTGCCTTGTTTGTAATAACTAATCGCAAGATTGTAAGTGAGAACGGGATCATTTGGAGCGAGAGATTGGCCTTCTTTGTATGCCTCAATGGCTGCCTTAGGGTCCCCGATTTCTTGGTAAAGATTGCCTGTAAGGAGTGCAATGCGAGAATCATTCGGTGCAATCTCCTTTGCACGTGCGGCCGCCTTTCTTGCTTCATCAAATTTGCCTGAGTGTTTGAACGCGAGTGCTAAGTTATAAAAAGCAAAATAATTGTCTTTGTCATATTGAACCGCTTTTTCCAATCTTTCTATGGCGCTGACATAACGACCTGCTTCGTCAAACATGACTCCAAGCACTGTCAGTGCAATGGACTTATCTTCATCTTTACCTGGGGTATTTAAAAATTCTTCACACACTCGAAAAGCTTTATTCACATAGCGATCGTAATATGAATTTAAACAATTTGCTAGACCGGGATTGATAGAATCTTTAGGAAGATAAGCCTTGTCTAAAAGTAGCTCCATGGACTTGCGATCCACGGGTGCATCCTTCAATGTTTTTGCAATTTGATCGGGATTTGTTTTTTTATAATAATAAAAATAATAGATACCTGCCGTACAAATTGCACAAATGAGCAATACAAGAGTTGTCCAAAATAAAAAACTGAGGACTGGTTTGTTTGCTTCCGTTTTTGATGCAAAAGAAGCTTCTTGTTCTTTCTCATCCAATCTACGAAGGTATGGATCTTCTTTATAATAACTTGGTTGTGAACTTTTCCAGTCTTCTTCGATTCTAAATCTATTTTTGTGGATCGGTTCCATCTTCACCTAGCTTTTGCTTTGCTAAGATCTCTTTTTTGTAGAATGCATCTAACAAACCGTTAATAAAATTTGCTGATTCTTCCGTTTCAAATTCCTTTGTCAGTTCAACCGCCTCGCTTATGACCACGGGGCCTGCGAGGAATGGTTCTTTTTGAAGACTTAGAATCGACAACCGAAGGATACAACGATTTACCACGGAGATCCGCGATAGCTCCCAATTTTCGGAATACTTCTTAATGAGATTATCGATCGAAAGCCGCTTTTCCACTACACCTTTCACGAGAAAGATGGCGTAATCCTTTTCTTCTTTGCTTATTTTTTTGTCGTACCAGTCAAATTTCATCGCACGGTTTGGATCCGTGCCCACAAGGTCAATTTGGTAAAGGCACATAAGTGCCAGTGACCTACCCCTATGTCTGCTACTCATCCGATCTCTTGGAAAAGATTTGCCATCTCAATGGCAGTGGTAGCTGCCTCGTAGCCTTTGTTGCCGGCCTTTGTGCCAGCACGTTCAATGGCTTGTTCAATGGTTTCCGTAGTGATGACACCAAAAACAACTGGAACCTGAGAGGAAAGTGAAAGGGCACCCACCTTTGCGGCTTCACCAGAAACAAGATCATAATGGGAGGTAGCACCACGAATCACAGCACCCAAACAAATGATGGAAGAAAAAGAATACTTCTTGGAAGAAAGGACTTTGGCGGCAGTCTGTGGGAGTTCGTAAGCTCCTGGGACGTAGATTACTGTTATGTCTGTGTCTAAAATGCCATGCTGGCGAAAGGCATCAAGAGAGCCTTTCAGAAGACTTTCTGTAATGAATTCATTGAACTTAGAAACAATGATACAATGTTTCTGACCTTTTCCGATGCGACTGCCTTCGATTCTATTTACTGCCATTTAGTTTCCACAATCCTAAACCTTTCTTATTTCGCAAGACGAATGACAAGGGTGATCTTCCCTTCTGGATTTTCTACCACTTCAAAACCTTCTTTTTCCAGCGCTTTTTTGGCTCGATACAATGCTAAGTTCACAACATTTGTCTTCAACGGCACGATTTGGGTTTTGGGAAACATAATTTGCCCTCTTAAGGGATAATCGGATGGCAGACTCCCGATTCTTGAATGGGTACTCGCTTTACAAAGAAGAAATCCTTCAAAGTTATGTCCTATACGCATGAAAAAGAAGAAAGTGATTCCAAAAAAGAAAAAGACAACGGCTCGCAAAAGAAAGCCCATCATCTATACTGAAAAAGATTTTATTGTCAAAGCTTCCTCAGTTCCCGGAATTGGAATGGGGCTTTTCACAAAACAGACATTATACAAAGGGGATACTGTTGGATATTACATGGGTAAAATCATCACCGATGATGATGCTGAATCACCAAAATATATCGACTCAAAATATCTACTTTGGATATGTAAAGACTGGTGGATCTATGGCGAAGGTAAAGAATCAAATTACACCCGCTATATCAACCATTCCGATAAACCCAATGCAGAACTCGTAACCTCCGTCAGATGGAAAACGGCAAGATTTAAGGTTTTGAAAACGATACCAGAAGGAAAGGAAATCTTTTTTGATTATGGAAAGGACTATTGGGATAATGTAGATTTTAAGCCCAAATAAGCAGATTTACCACTAAATGACAGCATTTTCGAGTGCTTTTTCGATTTGTTCTAGGAGTTTACCAGCAGACGCAGAGCCATTTTTTGCATAAAGTTTGCATGCATCCCGTATTGTTTTGATATCACTAAAGTTCATCTCTGTAATCGAAAAGGTTTTTGTATCAGCTTGGACATTTATATTCATTTGTGTTTTTTAAAATTGTGATTTGATCACTTCTCCATCTATAAGTTAAATGATTGACACATAAATTGGAAGCACAAAATGCAAAACATGACCTTTATCAAACACCCAAGACTTTACTTTTTGATCGATGGCATCGGTGCCTTTTTTTCATTTTCCGTATTGATGTTTTTGGTCGCACCATTTGAATCATTTTTTGGAATGCCGAAAGAAAGTGTTTATATTTTAGGAAGCATTGCGCTGTCCCTTGCGATCTACTCGCTTTCCTGCTCAGCAATCAATATGACCCGTTGGAAGATTTTTTTGAGAATCATTGCAATACTCAATACGATTTACGTTTTTGTGTCATTGTCCTTCATGATCAAACATTGGGAACATTTGAGAATGTTCGGATATTTGTATTTTATTTCAGAAAAGATTGTAGTACTGAGCCTAGCAGGTCTCGAATGGAAACTCTCAGGTAAGGAAAAGGATTAGTTCAAAATAACCGCATACCAGCAATCAGGTGAACTACAGGATATTTGGACGAACGTTCTTTCGATCTAGGACTTGGAGGTCTTTTTCTGTTCTCTCCATTTCTTCCCCATAACGAATGATTGATTCACCGAGACGGAAAGGTGCTTCTTTGGTCTCATGCAAGGTCAAACTACATACCACAAAATTGAGAGCAAATAAAGAAAGTGCAAAGACCACAGGAAACCGAAATAAACATTTCATAAAAATCCTCCTGACCGACGCTTTTTTCCCATATTAAAGCCAAATCTCAAGGTGGCAACCACTTTTTAGATTCATTCTAATTTCTAAAGTTTGTTTTTAAGAACTACAAAAGATTGGTTTCTGTCATCGTATAATTATACAAATACATCTGGAGCTAATGATTCCAGACCATCATAGGGAAATCCGAGCCATTTCATTCATTTTAAAATCAAAAAGATAAAAATCTCCATCCAATGATTCAGCGATAAATGTACAACTATCTACCCAATCACCATCATTCATGTAGATGCAACCATCCATTTGTTTCATGCTAGGTGAATGTGTGTGGCCACAAATCACGCCATCAACGTTGTGATCTTTAGCGTATGTCAAAAGAATCGTTTCAAATTTTGTAACATTAGCTAAAACTGTTTTTACTTTTGATTTCAAATACCCAGCAAGCGACCAATACTCTTTACCAAATAACTTTCTAAGGTTATTCAAAATTGTGTTAAAAAAGACAACGAAGTCATATGTTTTATCACCGAGATGGTAGAGCCAACCTAGGTTACGCATGAATCCATCAAACTGATCTCCATGTATGAGCAGTAATCTTTTTCCTTTGATCGATTGATAAATCAAATGATCAGAAAGAGGAATTTCGCCAAATTGAAATGAATTTCTGATGAGTAGATTGCGGAATAACATATCATGGTTTCCTAAGATGTACTTAACGTTTCGCTTTCTGCTATATTTTAAAAACTTCTCAATTACCTTTCCGTGATCTCTATCCCAATACCAATGAGAATTTAAAGCCCACAGGTCTACGATATCTCCTATGAGGAACAAATTTTCAAATTTAACTTTTTTAAAAAGATCAAGTAAAAGTGATGCTTTACAGTGTTTTGTTCCCAGATGAATATCCGAAATAAAAATCGATTTGAATTTGATCTTTTTCATTCTAATAATATTGTTTTCCAGACGGTAAAAATGTCATTCCCATTCTTTTTCCAAACTAGCAAGGTTTTCAAAATTTATAAACTAGGAATTTCTTGATATGAAATGAAAGCGTTGATTTGAATCTAAGAAATTGAAGGATTAGAAACCAAATGAAAACAACATATACAATGAAGAGATTTCAAAACATAGACTCGGCTCATATTTTAGTAGAAGTAAATAAAACTGGCAACTTTTTATGTAAGTTCGACGAATCAAAGGCTACTTTAGAAAAATCTTCGCTACCTATGGATGCAAGTAAGATGCGTACGATAGTAGCCAAAAGTGCCAATGCTGGAGCAGAGATTTGCGGAATCTGTGTAGGCAAACTTTATTCTTAACTTTTATAAGGATCAATGTATTTTTTTCTAATAATTTATATAAGACGATGACCCGAAGGGAGCTTTGATTCCTCGAAATTAGTAACTTATTCTGCCTTTAACTTGAGAAGCATTTGCAAAAAGAAGCCAAATTCACAAACTTGTAAAATATTTTATACAAGGTTAGCTGACATTATTTTATGAGAATTTTGAATTTCAAATATACATATATACTCCTAATCCTTGGCCATCTTTGCCACCCAATGTTTGCACAAGAACTCCCGAGAGAGAGACCATCAGAAAGTATCGATATTACGCCAAAAGAAGAAAAGGTTTCCCCCGCTCCTCAAGTTAAAAAAGAAAGTGGACCTCGATTTTTTACCATCTATCCAGGTTTGCAAATCACAACAAATAATCTTACAATCACATCACCTTATGGAAGCAAGGCGATTATGACCAATGATACTAGCATAGGTAAAAATCTTCGATTCTTTTTTGATGTTAAATCGCCTGAGTGGCAATTCGGTGAATCTTGGGGTTTGTTTTTATTCAATAAAAATGGTGAATTTCAAATGAGTAGCCAAGTGTTAAAACGTTCCGAATTCGCTGCAACACCCGAAGATTCCGAAAAAGGTAGTTCCTATACCGCAAGCATCGGCACTCAAACAAAAGGATCTTACTCTATGTTTCTTCCAGTGCTCTACTACGGCGCAAAGGGTAATGATAGATACCGCATCGGTTTTGGATATGGTATCTCAAGGTTACAGATCAAAGGGACAAGTGATTTTAACAATGGCCAATCGCTTCAAAATAATACGTTAGTCTATTTTTCAGGTGGTCGCACTGAAGAAGATCGACTGACAGCGCTAGGAAACTATTCGTTGCTGAGTTCGGGCAATATCGATGGGGATCCCATTCGTGCCTATTTACTTAGCCAGCTTTCGAAAGGAAATAATCTTGAAACACTTGGGATCTATTCCATTTCTCAAGGTGAGGTGACACCAAAATCCCTCGATCCGATTTCAGTTTTCTTTTTTAACTCACTTACGGGAGGACAATATTCTCCTATTGAATTGTATGCTGTAAGTAGTTTATTAAAAGGAAGAGTCAATACCTCTTCTCAGTTTGCTCGGTCTTACTTTGTATTTTGGGAAGTTCCGTTTGGTGTTGTCAATTGGCGGGTGGGCGTAACAGTCATTGATTATATACAAAACAATTTTGATGTTCAGTTGCGTAATTTTGAAACAGCACTTTATATCCCAATCAATTTATAAAAAGTCGCTTACCTGTATGTCGGGAAAGATATTATTTTCTGATTCGATGGACGTCAGCTTTTCTTCATCAATGGTTCCGTTGTCTAACATCTCTTTGAGAAACATAAAGACATTGGTATGGACGTTCGTTCGTCTAACGGCATAATCCACCATAGTACCTGTTTTCATAATGAATGCCCAATCGGAACTTTGCAACAGAAGTAATTCTCTTCCCATCTGTTTTAATACGCGCAATTTGAGGGGATCTTTTTCTTCCCGGAATTGATGCGCTTTATGATGCATTTCGATAGATAACGCGAAAATGTGTTCGTAGATCCACTCGTTTGTTCCGTTCAACCATACGTCCCCGTATCCATCTTCTCCCCAACTCGACATTTTCATTTTGACAGACTGTATTCTCGGGATAAGACGTGTTACTTCTAAAGGAAATGCTGGTTTCACAACAGATTGGTCGAAGTGCATTTTTTTAAAAAGAAACTCAATAAACTGCGGACCCTCATACCACCAATGGCCGTAAAGTTCCGCATCATAGGGGGATACAATCACTGCTGGTTGTTTGTTTTGTGAGTAAAGCCATTCTGCTTGGCGCATTCGATTTCGTAAAAAATCTTCCGCATGATGCCCACATGCTTCCATGGCCCAATCAGGCTGATAGTATTCTTTATAAGATGCTTTGCCTGTTATGCGGTAGTATTTTATACCAGTATTGATGCGTATGCCATTTGACTTGAGGAAGGGATGAACGTAATCATATTCTAAATCATGTCCAATATCGCGGTAGTATTCCCTATAACGAAAGTCACCCGGATATCCATCCGTTGCACTCCATACTTGGCGGGAGCTTTCGGGATCACGACCGAATGCAAATATTCCATGCCCCACTTCAACTGGTGCATAAACTCCATACATGGGACGAGGAGTGGAATGAGTTACTCCATGAGTATCAACAAAAAAATAACGGAACCCTTCAGCATCTAACGCATCTTCAACGCCTGGATGAAAACCGGATTCCGAAAGCCAAATCCCTTTAGGGTCTCTTCCCCAGATGCGACGAAATGTCCGTCTACCATTTCTTAGTTGGGAGCGAATGATGCTGTTTTCAGATTCATAAAAAGGCAAAAATCCGTGTGTGGCCGGACTCGTTATGATTTCCAAATTCCCGGAATCCATAAAAGGGATCAGCTGTTTTGTCAAATCCCCACCTGTTTCTTCAAATAAATCTCTTGTAGATTCAAAATGAGAAAGATACTTATGCGATAAATAATTAAGATGCGGATCGTATGTGGTTCTTTTGGTTTCCTCTTTGGCAAGAGCAATCAAATTTAATATGTATTCTCTAAATCTACCTTGCAAGTATTCATCGACTAACATAGATGAAAGAGTCGGTGTGAAGGACATGGTAATTTTGAATGGAACACCTTCCGCTTTTAAATTTTTAAAAACACGAATGAGAGGAATGTAAGTTTCTAGAATGGCTTCGTTGAGCCAATTCTCCTCGATAAATGGCTTTGTATAGCCCGGATGCCGAACGAATGGCAAGTGAGCGTGAAGCATTAGGACTAAATAGCCTTTGGTTTGATTCATCTAAGTAAATCCTTAGAAAATGAATGAGAACTCGCACGTGAGGATGTACGGGAAGAGCCATCAAAACCAGCAGAGAAAAGCTCTTCGTCAAAAAAACTCTTTCCTTGGCTGTCGTAACTATCGGTAAAATGCCATTGACCTTTTTTGTCTTCTTTGACCCATCCGAATTCAATCCATTTGGGATGTATCCATTCCTTATCCAGATGAAAAGATTCGACGCCAGGTGGAAGGTCTCCATCAGCAGTCTCCAAAAATAACCTGAGTCTGCCATGGTAGTTGGCATAAACAAAGGCTCGAATTCGACTTACGGGAGCTGAAAAATTACAGAAATACGATTTAGTCATGGGGGCCAGATCATACCAGGATTCTTCTTGTTTCCCGTTCTGGTTGAAGTATTCTAATTTTAATTTGAGTTGGATGTCTGCTTCGCTGGTTGCATCAAATTCTCTTCTGATTCGATCAAAATGCCCTGGATGGACTTTCCAAAATACATAAGCTTGGAAGGGATTCCTAGCTAGAATTTTTACCAAATCACGATCCATAGATTGTGCCGGTTTTAAGAATGTTGGGTCTTCAAAAACTTTGAAGGAATCAACCGCATGAGGTGTTGCCTTTTTTTTAACAGCCACCTTTTTTTTAGCGGGTGTTTTCTTTTTCGCCGGTTGTTGGTTTAATTCGCTATCGACCATAAAGATCAAATCCTTCGTATTTTTCGACTTAAATACATAGTGATTTTTAGGACAGATTTAGACACTAGCAATTCTTTTTTATTTGACTCTATTTTTTTTTATTTCAGACTAAGTGGGAACTCAAAAGTAAGGAAACTATGAAAATTAAGTACACTTGGAAACATTTAGATCGTTCAGAGGCGGCTGAAACATATAGCAATGAAAAGCTAGAACGCATAACGAAATTTGTTCAAACTGTTATTTCTACTGATGTCTCTTTCGAAAGTATTCATGGAGAGATTCATGCAAATCTCAATCTAAACGCGGATGGAAATCATTTCAACGCACATAACCAAAATAAGGATATTTACGTTTGTATTGACGGACTAGAAGATAAAATTTTATCCCAAGTCAGTAAAGCACACGATAAAAAAAGTCACCACTAAAGGAGGGATCCTCTATAGGAATGTTCCACAAATCAGATGAGGCCATTCACTCTCTCTCCATAGGAGAATTCGAAAAGGCAAAATCATTATATTCTGTTTTACTGGATAAAGACCCAGAGGATTTAGATTTTATCAGTGGTTACTTTGTTGCCAGTTACTGGGACAACCGCCTTGATCTGGTCCTTCGGACAAGGGAAGGAAAAGATCGAGGAAAGTTACTTTTAGAATACTTTTCTCTCTTCGAATCAGAAGCAAAAAAACGCAACATCCAACATACTGTCGCCTATTCTACTTGTTTACGTTGCATTCTCGAAGAAGCCTCCAATCATTTAAAGCTGGCATATGGATGGGAAGGAGCCAACGCCCTTGACACAGATGCGCTTACGGAACTTGCCATCTGTCTCATTAAAATTGGAGATTATAAAACCGCGTTGGAAGTTTTGCCATTTTCCGATCCGGCATCACGTTTGTCCCCACATCTTAAATTTTATCTTGCCGAAGCATTTTGTATGTCTTCCAGGGAAAGAGAAGGCAAGGAGCAGTATTTAAGTGCATTTTTGGATGATCCAGGTTTGTTTCCTGTGGAATTGGTACAATATGCTCCACTCCGTCAATTGATAAGCGAAGCAAGGAACGTCGTTTCTGAAGAGGAAGTAAGTGAGTATGTGGCAGTGCGAGCCTGGCAAACTCGGATATTCCTAACGGATCGGATTGCAAGCGAACACGAATCAAAAATTTGGGTGAATGAGATGAACCGGTTGTTGGATGCGCTGAGAAGGGGTGCGGGTAACGAGTTTAAGGTGAAATGTAGAATCCAACAATACGCGTATGCCATAATAGAAATGGCACCACAAAATCTCTTTCGTGATGCCATCATGCAGGCGAAACAAATTCTAAAAGAGATCTAGTTTTCTGCTGCGTTGATGAGATAATGCACTTCTTCAGCCGCGCTACCACGTCCCGTTTTTTGGTAATACAATTCCAACTCTTTTAGGCCATAGATAGAAGCTGGGTCATTTTTGATGTGGTCGACCAAAATCTTTTTTTGGTAATTTTCACTTAGGTCGATGCTTGTTGGTTCATTTAGGTAAGATGAATTTTCTAAAATTACACCAGCAGATTCATTGATCCGAGTCTCGGACTTATTGACTTTCCCTACCATAACAAATGTCAGAGTAAGAACCATAACTGCGGAAAAAGAATATTGTAATTTACGATTTTCGAATAAGGAACGAACCACTGAATAGGAACTTTCAACATTCTCAATCTTTTCGTTTTCAAGCAAGTTTAATAGACGTTTGTCGAAGTCCTCTGACATTCGAGGCAGGATCGTTTCGACTTTTTTTCTTTTCTCAGAAAAAACATTGCATAGACAATTGTCGAGAACAACAGATTCTTTTGATTCTGTGAATAATTGCGGGTATCTAACTTGTAACCAGGTGGTAATATTCATAACTGCTATTTTTCGAAAAACCCTTCTCCTTTTTCATCCTTGAGAATCAGGTGTTTCAAAAACTCCTTCGCCTTAAAAAGTCGGCTTTTGACAGTTCCTACATTACATTCCATGATTTCGGCAATCTCATTATAGGAAAGATTTTCGAAGTATCGTAGTTCAAGGACTTGTTTGTAGGATTCTTCCAAAAGGTCGATCTTACCCATTAGATAGCGAGACTCCTCGGAAAGTTCGAGTTTTTTTTCGTAACCTTCTCTCTCATCTACAAATTGGTTGTCGCCAGAATCATCCATGGGCTTTTCACGACCTCTTTTCTTTTTCGCGAGCAGGTCTTTGGATTTATTCACAACGATTCGGTAGAGCCAGGTGTAAACTCCTGCTTCTGCTCGGAAATTTTTGATGGATTTGTATCCGGAGATGAGAGCGTCTTGGACGATATCTTCAGCGTCATCTGCGTCCTTAACCATGGAAACTGCCTTCCGAAACAAACGCTCCCGAAAAGGTGAGACGAGTGTCATATACGCAGTCGGATCTCCCGCCTTTATCTTTTGGAGGAGGATTTTCTCCTTCTCGCGGAGGGTCATATTTTTGCCTTCAAGTGGGCGTGGCATCAGGACAAGGTTTTGCGATCCAAGAATTCCATCAATGTTTTTCGTTTTTATATCCGGTGGAACATCTTTTCCAGATCAAAACGGGAGAGTTTGATGAGAGTGGGTCGACCGTGAGGACAAAGCGATGGATTTTCACAATAGGAGAGTCTTTGTAGCAATTCTGCTATGATTTGATCGGAAACCATATCTCCTTTTTTGATGGCAGAGCGACATGCTACACATTTTGCCATTTCATCGAACATTTCTTTGATCTCTAGATGTTTGCTTTTTTTTCTTTCTAAAAAATCAAGGATGGTTTCTCGTTCTTTCCCCGCGTCGATGTAACTCGGAACCTCTCTGACGAGTATGGTTCCTCCAGAAAACGGTTCAATTAAGACACCGATCTCACTCAAAGAGTCCACTTCTTTGAGTATCTCTTCCGCTTCTTCTTTTGTAAATTCTAGCTTAATGGGCGTTAGCAAACCTTGTGTTTTATAAGCCTTTTGTTTTAGGTCACGGAGTACTTCTTCATATCGAATCCGTTCGTGGGCTGTATGTTGGTCAATGATATAAAGCCCATCTTCTGCCTCCGCAAGTATAAAGGTTTCAAAGATAATGCCATAATGTTTTTTGGGAACAAATCCTTGGTGTTTCTGTGGATTTCCCGACAGGAGATTCAATTGCACACCGGGTGCCACTCCTTCCAAAGAAAAATGCTCTCTGTAACTGAGAGCCGGATTGAGTCCTAAGCCTACTTCTTCACCAAACTCTTGCTTACTCCCCATATAAGGAATTGGCATAGATAACCTTCTCCTCATTTCCAAAAATTCGACCGGTGTGGAAGAGCGAAGAACTTCTTGTATCCCAAAAAAAAGTTGGCCGGAGATCACTTCTTCAGATAGAAAACGAATTTCTTTTTTTTGCGGATGGACATTTACATCTACAAAATTGGGAGGAAGTGTAAAAAATAAAAAAGCATAGGGATGAGCACCAGAAGGTAATAATTCACCATAACACTTTTTCAGAATTTGTGCACTAAACTTGAGTTCGATGGAACGTTGGTTTACAAAGAAAAACTGTCCGGTTCTAGATGACTTATAAAAATCTGGATGTGAGATCCAACCAGAAAGTGTAATCCCATTCCTACTCGAATTTACGGGAAGTAAATGGTCCCTCAAATTTTCACCGTAAAGTGACAGTATTCTTTCTAGTGGTTCTTCTGGTTGGACATGGACTACTTCTTTTTCATTTTGCACATAACGAAAACCAACTGATGGTTCAGAGAGCGCCATAATTTGCAGACGTGTTCGATTCTTTTTTTCCTCGCCGACTTCTGTTTTTAGAAATTTGCGTCGGACAGGTGTGTTATAAAATAAGTCCACGATATCGATCTTTGTTCCCACAAAATGAGGAATTTCTTTTGTCTCTAAAACTTTCCCCTCTTCCACATAGATTTGATAGGCGACACGTTCGGAAGCGACTCCACTGGAAATGGTAAGTTTTGATACGGAAGCAATCGAGGCAAGTGCCTCTCCACGGAATCCGAAGGATCGGATGGATTCTAGATCTTGGAATTGTTTGATTTTTGAGGTCGCATAACGTTGGATGGCGAGAGGTAGATCTTCCTTGGCCATCCCGACCCCGTCGTCGGAAATCAATATACGACTCAGACCCGCATTTTCAGTCAGAACCTCAATCCGTTTTGCTTTTGCATCCAACGAATTTTCGATGAGCTCTTTTAGAATGGAATGCGCGGATTCAATGACTTCCCCAGCCGCAATCTGGTTTACGAGTTCTGGGGAAAGTGTACGAATGATGCCCATAATGGGCTAGCTTAGGAGAGTGGGAGAAGACTCCTATAAAAAATTTAGCAAGTTTTGCAATGTCCGATCACTGTGACATCCACATGATCTACGGCAAAGCCCAATTCTTCAAAATTGACGCTTTCAGATTGTAAAGCCATAGCCGGAAGATCCATGATCTTACCACATTCTTGGCAAACCATATGCGCATGTCGATCGAGGAATGCATCGTAGCGAACCGAATCGGATTCCAAATTCAGTTTATGGACCATTCCATGGGCGACCAAATATTCTAATGAATTGTATACCGTTGCAAAGCTGATTCTTTCTGCTTTTTCTTTCACGGAATCAAATACCATCTTTGCCGTAGGATGGTCTTTTCTAACCTTCAGATCTTGTAATATCAAATCTCTGTGTTTTGTAAGTGACTTCTTTAACATGATTTGCCTCGTTTTTCAGAGACATCAGAAGGAAAAAAAGGTCAAATTGATTTTCATAATTATTCTTATTCTAGAAATTGATATTTATCAATACTGGAGGCTCATTCATGCCCGTCCAACCCGACTCTTTTAAATCCGCCCTATCCCTTTGGGCAAGTGGTGTTTCTGTCATTTGTTACAAATCACAAAGCAAATCCGGCGGAATTACCGTATCCAGCTTTAGCTCTGTTTCTTTGGATCCACCGCTCATACTTTTTTGTTTAGCAAAAAGTAGCCAAGCGAAAGAGGCCATTGAAGCAAGTAAGGCATTTTCGGTGAATATTCTCTCTAATGAGCAAAAACAAATTTCCGCTGATTTTGCCTCTGGTTCATTGGACAAAGAAGAAGTTTTAAACAAGCTCAACCCCAAAACGGCTGCGACTGGATCCCCCATTCTATCTGGCTCTCTTGCCTCGCTCGATTGTCGGTTGGAAAATATGATCGATGCCGGTGATCATTTGATTGTGATCGGTCACGTCGAAGAGGCAATCGCAATGGAAGGGCAGCCATTACTTTACTTCAACAGAAATTATCGAAATCTAGTATAAGGATTTTTTATCAATGGAAAAAGACCAAGTCACACTTTCAGATGCCAAGGAACACGGATTAACCGAAGCGGAGTTTCAAGAAATCAATAAAATTTTAGGTCGTGTTCCAAATTCAACGGAGCTTGGTATTTTTTCAGCGATGTGGTCGGAGCATTGTTCATATAAAAATTCAATTTTGCAGTTAAAAACTTTGCCGACAAAATCTGATAAACTTTTAGCGCAAGCCGGTGAAGAAAATGCAGGTGCGATGGATATTGGCGATAACCTCGCTCTAGTCTTCAAAATAGAAAGTCACAACCACCCAACAGCCGTTGAACCATACCAAGGTGCCGCAACAGGTGTAGGTGGGATTATGCGTGATATATTCACGATGGGAGCAAGACCGATCACTTCACTCAACTCGCTTAGATTTGGTGAGCCAACGGACGCACGGAATAAATATCTACTCACTCGTGCCGTTAAAGGTATCGGTGATTATGGTAATTCTTTGGGAATCGCTGTCGGTGGTGGTGAATTATTCATTCACTCAACATTTACAAAAAATCCATTGGTCAATGCTATGACGGTAGGTATCGCCAAACACGACGAGATGGCATCCGCATCAACCAAAGGAATGGTAGGAAACAAAGTTTATATCGTGGGTGCAACTACTGGGAGAGATGGCATTCATGGTGCAAGTTTTGCTTCAAAAGATCTATCCAAGGAATCTGAAGAAAAACGATCTGCAGTCCAGGTAGGAGATCCGTTTATGGAAAAGCTACTTATGGAAGCATCACTAGAAGCGATTCAGAAAAAAGTGCTCGTTGGGATTCAAGATATGGGAGCCGCAGGGATTAGTTGTGCCACTTCCGAAATGAGTGCCAAAGGCAAAACGGGAATGGATATCGATCTCGACAAAGTCCCGTTACGTGAAGCAGGAATGAATGCTTATGAAATTATGCTCTCGGAATCTCAAGAACGTATGCTTGTCATTCCAGAATTAGGCAAAGAAGAAGAATTGATCTCTATATTTCAAAAATGGGGACTTCACTCCTCGGAGATAGGCGTTGTTACCGATGACGGCATCATACGCATCCATAAAGACGGGAAGTTAAAAAGCGAAATCCCTGCAGATTGCCTCGTATTAGGTGGTGGTGCCCCCAGGTATGTCCGTGAGGTAAAGAGACCTGCGTATCTAGATGAAGTCCAGTCATTCAATGCAAATACAATAAAAGATGTTGTCCATTCGGAAATCAAATCTACACTACTCAAATTTTTGGCATCTTGGAATGTCTGTTCTCGAAGACCAATCTATGAACAATATGATACAGAAGTTGGTCTTGTGAAAGTTGTCGCTCCCGGAGAAGATGGTGGACTCGTTCGGATACCCAACACGAAAAAGGGAGTGGCCGTCTCTACGGATTGTAACTCTCGCTATACCTATTTAGATCCTTACCAAGGCGCGGCAATCGCCGTCTGTGAATCGGCACGTAATGTCGCCGCAACAGGAGCCATGCCTTATGGAGTTACGAATAATTTAAATTTTGGTAATCCCTACATTCCAGAAAATTACTATGTATTCAGCGAATGTGTCCGTGGTCTTGGAGATGCTTGTCGTTATCTTGGACTGCCGATTACTGGTGGAAATGTCTCTTTTTACAATGAATCTCCTGAAGGACCAGTTTATCCAACACCTACCATCGGTATGGTGGGAGTCATCGATGATGTCGCAAATGGACTTTCTACATATCCCAAGGCAAAAGATAAACAAATCAAAATTGCATTGATCGGAAGATTTTCCCCAACAATTTCGGGCTCTGAATACCTATCTCTCTTTCACAAAAAAGAAACAGGCAAGGTACCTACGCTCAATCTTGCAGACGAAAAAACGACCATAGAAACACTACTCTCTCTTTCCAAAAAGAATCTACTAACCTCTGCTAAAGATTTATCTATTGGTGGTCTCTTAGTTGCACTCTCAAAAATTGCGATCTCAGGCAAGATAGGACTCAATCTAGACATATCTGAACTGGAAAAAAAAGTAGGACGACTAGATTCCCTTCTTTTTGGTGAAACAGGCGCAAGTTTTTTGATTTCCTACATTGAATCTGATGAAACCAAAATCCAAGGGGAGATACTCGAAAAGGGACTAGAGTTTCTATCTTTAGGCAATGTCAAAGGTGATTCAAATTTACAGATTGAACTCAATGGCGGAAAGATCGAATGGAGTTTGGATGAGTTAACAAATGATTTTGAATCGGGACTTATGCCGACATTCCAATAATGAAAGCCTGGTTCCTGACTTTCCTATTTTTTTCCTTACTCGGATGTGCGGTTAGAAGAGGAAATGATGGTACAGGGATTTTTAAGTTAGAAGACAACAATCTTTGGCTCTTCGGCAATGCATCGGCTGTATATTACTTTGACAAACAGCAAAATCTAGATTTCCCCTCTATTCAAAAACTAAATGAAAAAGATTGGATCTCAACAGCACATAACACATCCTTTGGAATTCTTCCAGAAGTTATCTGGTTTCAATTGGATATCGAGAACAATACAAAAGTTGAAGATTGGATCATTAACATCGAAAATGCAGAACTTAGAAGAGTAGATTTTTACTATCCAACTTTAAACTTAAATGACTACAAAATAGAATCAAGCGGTATCAGCGTACCAATCTCGGAAATGTCGATACCGAATCGCCTTCCTATATTTCCGTTTCATATAAAAACAAATTCAAAACAACGCATTTATTTCCGTTTTGATATGTCAACTAGGTCACTACTCCCGCTTCGTTTCTTTACTCAATCTTCATATTTTAAATTCGAAACATTTCGAGGTTTTGTTGCTGGAGCTTACTATGGAGCGATGTTACTTCTTCTCCTTTACAATCTTGTTCTATTCTTTTCGATGAAGGACAAACTTTTTCTATATTACTGCACCTATTTATTTTTTTTCACCTGTTTTGTTTTTACTATCAATCGACAGTGGCTGCCATTGATAGATTTATCTTCCATTCCTTGGATACAAAGAATGGCACCAGCACTCTCAATGTTGACTACCATTGCTGCTTTGGTATTTGCAAAGGCGTTTTTATTTCCGGACAAAGAGAAAGGAAAAGTCAAAAGTATAATCATATTTGCTCTTGTTCTTCAAATTATTACGTTCCCATTTACTTTATTTTCTTCTGTCGGAGTAAGCGTATTCCTAGCGAACATCTCTCCAGCGATTGGGATATTTGCCGTATCAATAGCAGCCGTAATGCGCTTTCGCGAAGGCTTTTCTGGAGCTAGATACTTTATCATTGCTTGGTCATTTTTATTACTCTCCGTTTTATTATTTATTTCAATGAATTTAGGGCTCATTGATTTTTCCAATTTTGTTTCATATGGACCGATGTATGGAAGTGTTTTAGAGGGAATCTTCCTGAGTCTTGGTATAGGAGACAGAATCAATCGGCTTAAAAAAGAGAGAGAAGACGCACGTAAAGCACTTCTAGAATCTCAACTAAAAGCTCTTGATGAAGAAAAAAAGATCAATGAATCAATCTCGAGATTTGTACCGAAT
>JAPZRK010000027.1 GCA_027531445.1 Leptospira sp. | reverse complement strand
CCTAAGGCTGAATATAGCCTTAGGCCTATATCAACTTCATCCTTCTCACGATTTTTGTTTTAAGTTTTGTTACAGATCAATTTTGTCTTCGTCCAATCAATTGTTAAAAATATACTAAAATATCTTCGCTAATCTGTATTCTTCAAAAAGGCTTCCTAATCATTCCCGTTCTTGATGCAAAAAAGATCATACCGATCCATTCGATCTATTTTAAAAATCGCTATTCGCCGATTTTCGATGTAATATGAATTTGGCCTAATTTAGCGCGGACTTTGTTTATTTTTTAATATTTTTCTTTTTTTGTGATTGAACGAAATTTATTTATATTCCTTTTTTGAGGTTAGGTCAAGAAATGACCCAAAGGAAAAAACTTCAACATGAATAAAAAATTTATGATTCTCGTTATTGCTGTCGCACTGACAGTAGTTAATTGTTCCGCGACAGGAAAAGTGACACAAGTGAAGGCGTATGCTCCCAAAAGCACAACTTCAGAATCCATTCAGATTTTTTTAGACAAAAGTGCGATTGTAGGATCTGACGAGTCAAACATGGCATTGAATCTCTTCGAAAATGCATTAATGAGCAAATTGAAATCAGCAACAAAACATAAGTTTTTTACTGCTCAAGAAAAATGTACTCCTGCATGTAAATTTAAAGTTGAAATCGTTTTCACACATATCAACGAAGTGACGGACTCAAAAAGAGCATTGGCTGGTGCGTTCGCTGGCAGAGCGAAAATTGAAGGAAATGGGAAAATTTTAGATATCAAATCATTATCTAGCTTAGGTGAGTTTACACTGGAAGAACTTTCTTCTGGAGGGACTGTACTCGCTGGAACAACGAAAGACGTGGCAAAAGCAGGTGGCGACCGTCTAGCACAATATTTATTATTGGAATTTGCAGACTAAATTTTTATTGAACAGTTGATTCGTCATAGCTGTTAAACTAGATACAAAAAGGGAAACGAAAGTTTTCCTTTTTTTTGGTCGCATATATGCGGCTCAGCGTTTTGCGACGCGCAAGGATTACGGACGTTAATTCCTGAACAGCGTTACCATTCCGATTTGCATATTTAAACGAGTTAGGTTTAGTTTTTCGAAAATTAAAAATTTCTCTTTTTTTTAAAATTTGTTCGCCTTTTGTCACCAAACCTACTAACTTGGTATTAGTCCTAGGTTTTGGTGATTTCACCTATCCAGACGCACGTTCGGTGGCTTCATTTTTGAACCGCTAAATGTGAAAATTGAAAAATAGGCCTTGTTGGTATAACATATGAAAAATGTAAAGTCTTTCCTCTCCATCGTTCTCACTTCTCTACTCTTAATCAATTGTCCTCCCGCAGGCGGTGGGGGCGGAGGCGATGCCGCGGGACTTGTATTGGCCTTAGGTGGCGCCTCTCCAACACCAGGAACATCCAGTACTGCTACGTCAACTGACGCTAGCGACCCGGCTCAGGTTACACCTACGATCCGGCTATTTGAAGGATCAAATTCGCTTGCCGATACTGCGACTTTAGATCTTGGGAATGCAGTGCAAAATACACTAGGAACCCAGTTCACACTCACCATCAGAAACAATGGTCTGGCAAATTTAAATCTAAGCTCTTCTCCTGCCGTTCAAAAATCGGGGACTGATTCTGCTCAGTTCACAGTCGTGCAACCTAGCACGACGACTTTGACTCCTTCTTCAACAACTAACTTTACAATCCGTTTTACACCTGGTTTAAATCAGACTGGTATCAAAACTGCCCAATTAAGAATCGCTTCCAATGACCCGAACACGCCTACATTCATTTTAAACTTAACTGCCAAATCAACAGCTGGGCCGGAACCTGAAATAGATGTTAGACAGGGATCCACTGTTTATGCAACAAACACAAACACGCATAACTTTGGCAATGTGCGAGCGACTCTAAGTGGAACTGCCGTTACCTTCACCATACGGAATTTAGGCACTGCCAATTTAAATCTGACCGTTCCACCTACTTTAGGTGGAGCAAATGCAAATCAATTCTCCGTGAATGCCGCAGGAATGTCGTCTTCCTTAGCGGTTAACGATAGCACAACGTTTACAGTTACCTTTTCTCCGACATCAGAGGGTACTAAAAATGCAAGTGTATCGATTGCAAACGATGATACCGATGAAGCCCCTTTTGTATTTAATATTACTGGTTTTGCAACGGCGGCCCCCGCACCAGAAATCAATGTTCAATTGGTTTCTACTTCGGGGAACATTTTAGATGGTTCGGGAACTTACACATTCTCGAACGTGCAGTCAGGAAGTAGCGGTTCAGCTGTTCAATTTCGAATCCAAAATTTGGGCGATCTCGATTTGACATTGTCAGGTGCACCCATTGTTAGCATTGGGGGAACCAATGCCGACCAGTTCAATGTAAGCGTTCAACCGGCATCGTCAACGATCACGGCTGGGAATAGCATCACCTTCTCGGTTGTTTTTTCACCTACTACAGCAGGCTCAAAATCCGCAACGATCTCATTTGCTAATAATGATGCAGATGAAAATCCATACAATTTTTCGATATCGGGCGTAGCAACCGCCGCCCCTGCCCCTGAAATCAATGTTAGACAAGGGTCAACAGACATCGCTTCAGGTGGAACCTTTTCCGGTATAGGTAGCATTCGGATCGGAACAACAAGCGCGGCAACGTCTTTCACGATTCAAAATGTTGGCAATGCGACCCTAAACCTAACTGGTTCACCACGAGTGACTATCTCAGGAAGTGATGCTTCTATGTTCAGCGTTGTTGGTCAACCTCCTGTTACTACATTAAGCGCCACTGGCACTACAACATTTACAGTAAATTTTTCTCCGACTTCAACAGGAAGTAAATCCGCGGTATTAACGATTGCCAATAATGATGCAGATGAGGGAAGTTATACGATTAATTTGAGTGCAACTGGCTCCATACCGACTCAGAGCTGTACGCCTGTGGTCACAACTGGAACGCGAAGTAGCAATGCCGGATCTCAGGCAAATTTCTTTGGGACTGGCTTATCGCTTTTTTGGGCGTCTCCTGTCTCGATTGCAACGACAACGTCCAATCCTTCTGTCATTTATTATATAGATCAACCTCACTCCGTTACTGCGAGCAATGGTTTTGTTTTTAACTATTTATTGAATGCTTCCAATCAATACTTAATTGGAAGGGATGGATCTGGTAACACGACTTACACAGGTCTTTATCCTTACGGTCGAAATAATAGCGAATATATGAGGTTGGATAGTTCGGGGACCATTCCTACCTATTCACCTAGCTCTGGCTCAACGAATTCGCTGAGATTTGAAATCAATTCAGGCGTTAGCTTTTCTAATACGACAGCAAATTTTCGAGTGATTCAAAATTGCAATCCAAGTTTAAATGAAGAACAATCCTTTACCTCATCGACAGGTTCCGATAGTTCGAGCGGACTTGGCCATGTCTGGACATATCGTAAAAAATTGAAAATTAGATTGATCTTCATTGATGGCACATATGCGACACCGACAGAAGCAGGAATTCAAACGGCAGTTGATCGTATGAAAACCATTTATGCCCAGAATTCGGTAAAGATTGATTTGGAATTCACAGCAACGACCCTCACTGCTTCTGAATTTCAAACCATAACCAATGTTTCAAGTGACACTGGCCTTGTAACCGGATCTCTTAGTAAACTGTATGTATCTTCCTCTGCGAGTCAAAGTTCGGACAGTTTGAACATTTTCTTTACTGCTAGCAACTCCGAAGTCGCTGGTGTCCTTGGGATTTCTGCTGGAATTCCTGGCGTTCCTGGTCTAACGGGCACAAAAAAATCAGGCATGATTGTGTTCCTAGAACCTCATCGAAGTAGCGGTACAGCGGGATCAGCATTATCGGCATCAGATCAAACTTTTCTAGGTGATACGATGGCACACGAAGCCGGTCATTTCCTAGGGTTGTTTCATACGAATGAGAGAGGGGGATTCAATGCTTCCTCTACAAATTCTCTGAATCGAAAGGATGCACTTTCCGACACTCCTTATTGTCTATCCACTCGCGATCTCAATTCAAATGGTGTTGTAGATATTAGCGAATGCAACCTCACTGGATTTACCAATTCGGGAGCTTCAAATTTGATGTTTTGGGCAGGTGATGGCGTGACTGCTCAAACCCAATTGACAGGAGAACAAGGTTGGATCCTGAGAAACTATCCAATCGTTTATTAATAGGAGCAGTTATGAAAACAATCATCAAATTTATTGTATTATTTTTATTCACTGGAAGTGCTTCATGGGCACAAAGTTTGGATACAGCAACTTATAACCGCATAAAAAGCATTATACTGCAGACAGGTCACCAACAAGTAGAAGAGTTGAAAACGCAAGTGGACCAGATCACATCAGATCCAGCTCCATATTTGAAATCAATTTCTAATGAATCCGGAGTTAGAATCTATGCGAAGGAACGTGCGATTCTTTTGTTACAGTTTTATCCAACGGAAGATATCGAAACTTTTTTACAGCAGAAAATCGGTGATGATGCGGCACCCAAATCACTTCGAAATTTCGCAGTCAGATCTTATGCTAACGGTTTTTATTGGCGCAATCAAACGAAAGTGGAAGGTTTTTTAAAAGAATTCAGATCGGAAAGTAATCTTCGCACGGTAGTTGATCGTTCTTTAGAAGAAGTAAAAACAAATGGGCCTGGAAAAAGTTTTCAAAAACCGAAACCTGATGAAATCCAAAGACAAAAGAAAGATCGATAATACCATTGTTAGGTATAGATCTTTTACTTGAGTTAATCGAATAAAATTTCGCCTTAGTTAAACCAATCATCCCAAGGGTGAAATTTTACGATCCCCAACTCGGGCGTTTTTTACATCCTGATTCCGTAGCCTCTGGCAATGAAGCTTTTGGAATGAATCGATATATGTATGTTAAGGGAAATCCGCCTAACTATGTTGATCCGTCAAAACCGGGCTTGCGGTGGTGATAATGATCGTTTCCATCGTCATGACTGCTGGGCTATCCTCACCTTATTATGCAGCAATGCAAGGTACGTATGCAACTCATGCACTCAAGATATGGGCGACAATTGGTTTAACTGCAGGTGGATATGTAATTGGATCAACATTTGGATACGTAGCAGGAGGATACATAGGAGCACAAAATAATAATAGAGGTGGATGGGATGAACGTAGCGCTTTGCAAGGGGCTTATGTTGGCGGATTGGTGGGAGCAGCTATCGGCGCTGGGATTGGTATGTATCAATATCAAAAATTCCTGGTTGACAAAGGAAATTTGTTAATAACGAATAGCGAAACCCAAGCTCTTGGAGAAACGTATTTAAATCATTCCAAATTTTTATTTGGATTGAAAGATGGCTCCAGGTGGTTATTCAGTAAGGATGTCAGTATCGGCTTTATAAAAGCAAGTCTATTTGCATTTTCACATGTAAAGACTTTGGCTACTTCAAAAAACAATCCATACGCTGGTACGGATCTCGCCATTAATTTTTTTATAAATCTGATGACGCCAATTCCAAATATTTCCTATTCCACCTATCACGAAATCAATGAAAAGACAAATAGCTTTGATTATTTAACTTATTGAAGCGAGACAAGAACTATGAAATCGAGACTAATATTAATTCTATTAAAAAAAATGAACTTAATTCGAATTATTTTTCTAATGCTCGTGTGCATTATCTGTAATTGTGGAGTTGGAAATTTATACATTAGACCTGATTTCCTTTCTTATGATAAAAACTATCCTCTAGAAAATGTTAAAAATTCTTTTTTGATGATCTATCTAATCGATATAGAATCAGAAAAAAAAGAAGAAAAAAATCGAAGCGCCTCCGGTTTTTTGTATTTATCTGAGTATGATAATGAAATCAATGAGCATGTAAAAGTTAGGTTAATGCCAATTCCATTTCCAAAACAGGAGACGATTTTTCAAAGTTGGCAATTAAATAATACACCCCTTGAATTTAAACGTCAAATCTTTGTTCCTGGTTGTAACCATATTTTTCCTTTTCCAGCCGGGGGGAGAATTTTCGAATTAGAATTAAGAGAAAAACCTCTTAAGGGATATCAAGGGGTTATTTATCCTTTTCAAAGAATGATTCGTATTCATCTCAAAGAAAACGAGACGGCAATCCTAGAAGTGAACTTAGTGACACACGCTAATGAAATGAAAGTGATCAAAACTCCTGAAAGAATCATGGATCAATTATGCAAATGATAAAAAGAATTCCTCTCACCCTTGTCTTTATTCTTACTATTTTTTTATTCTTTAGTTGTGAAACAGTGCACTATTTTAGAAGATATGAATATTATCATCCTCTACTTAATTCTAATGTTTGTCAGTTTAAATGGCAAATTAAGAATCAAACATTAAGAAAGATCAAAGAGTATAATTTTTATTCAAGATTACCAAATGACAAGATCTACCGAGAGTATACGGCGATTGATTTCGATAAAGAAGGAACCGTAACTCACAACAAATATTTTTATCTAAATCCTAATTGTAAGACAATCGAAAATCTCACCTCCAATCAGTGCAAAAAAGGAATCGATATTGGTTGCGATCTGCAACATATAAAAATAGATTTTGTCTACCCGGATAAAATTGTCGTAATCGAACAAGATGTGAATGTAAAGAAAAATAAATTGAATGTCTTTCTGATCAGTGAAAATGGCATTGAGGTTAAGTGAATTCTATTTTTTTACAATACATTCGCCTTTAAGCGGGATCACATCCTATAATTTGATGGTGTCACGCATATCAGGCTTCTATTGTGCATATTGAGACTCGTAGTGAATAAAATGACTTGGAATATTAATTCCGTCGTGAATTTTTGATTTTTGAGACTGATTGACACTACACTTTTATGAACATTGTATATAGACTTACTAGCTTGGCCAACAAAACAAGTGATTCAGCCTCCGAACGAATCAACAAATCTGTTTTAATCCTGATCGTACTTTTCAAAGCTATGGGTTGCATCACTTGGGTGATTATGTACTATAGTCTAAATTTGACATTGGCGTATAAATTTCCACTAGCCTATTTCTTTTTGCTTCTGTTAACCACCATCTATTTGTATTTTAGCAAAAACTTTGATGTAGCTTGATACATTTATATCTTTTTTATCTGGCTTGTTCCATTCTTATTGCAAGTTGTAATGGGAGGATTTATCAACTCGGGTGCAGTGATCTTGTGGTCATTGCTAGCTCCGCTTGGGGCTCTATTCTTCAAGGGGAAGAATGCGGGAATCATATGGTTTGGTCTGTTTTTATTACATGCTATTTTCTCTGTTATTTTTAAAGATAACTTTCCCCACGAAGTCACTTTGAGCGAACCCATTATAAACTTATTTTTTTTAATGAACATTGGGGTAGTATCTGGGGTGTTTTTTTACACCTTAGTCTATTTTCGTCAATTAACAACCCAGCAGCACCATCTTTTGGAACTCAATAACGCTCATCTAGCTGAAAAAAAAATCCAATCAGATAAACTCTTACGAAATATTATGCCAGATGAAGTGGCCGATGAGCTTAAGAATACTGGCAAAGCAAAGGCTCGTCATTTCAAAAAAGTTACTATCTTATTTACTGATTTTAAAGGCTTTACAGAGCGTTGCGCGAGCATGAATCCAGAAGAAGTGATTGAACAGCTCAATCATTGTTTTTCAGCATTTGATGAAATTATTGAAAAACACAACTTAGAAAAAATCAAGACGATCGGTGATGCTTACATGTGTGTCGGAGGTTTACCGATAGAAAATGACACGAATCCAGCTGATGTAGTGTCTGCAAGTTTGGAAATTCAAGCTTATATGGAAAATTATAAACAAACATGTATCAGTCGAGGTGAGAGATATTTTGAATGTAGATTGGGCATCAATACTGGCGAAGTCGTCGCGGGAGTTGTAGGCAAAAAAAAATTCGCCTACGATATTTGGGGCGATGCAGTTAATACTGCCAGTCGTGCAGAAAGCAACGGGATAGTCGGTAAAATCAATATTACAGAATCCACTTATGAATTGGTGAAAGATTTATTCCAATGCGAGTATCGAGGAGAAATTGATACAAAAGGCAAAGGAAAACTTAAAATGTACTTGGTTTCGGGTAAGACAAAAAATTAGAATTATAGACCACCTCGGAACAATCGCGACAGTAATCCCTGAGCAAAATTACAGTTCAAATCCTTTAATTTATATGGAAATTCTCGATCATTCTTCTAATAAATGATTGATCGATCTTTAAGAATCCAATTCGAAATTTCTTCGGATCTCCTAGGTTTGAGTAGATTGTGCCAAAATCATCAATTGAAAATTTGACACCTGCCTTATGCAATCTACTCAATGCCTCAATTAACACAGTAGATTCGTCTATGAACATGGATTTGGAGTCCTGATCTTGGAAAAACCCTTACCTACTTCCTATGTTGTAAAGAAAAGATATACAAATAGAAATGGATTTTTATACTTATAGTTTTTTACCATCTGCTAGAGTGACTTCTCTGTTTTCTAAAATTTTTAAATCCAATTGAATTGCCAAGTGGTCTGGTTTGCATAAATGCAAAGTATCAGTAACCACTAATACAGAACATTCAATCTTCGCCTGAAGAGGTAAAACCGGATTGGAAAGCGTTAATTTTGAATATATGATCCCCTGTTCACCCACTTACAATAAGACTATAGATTTGGAGGGAAATCCGATTGCAAAAATCCGACTATTGGTTGAGTAGTTTGTATTTTCGGTATATAAGGGATACGTAAACCTTTCCATGAACTACACACCTCCACCTAACAAAGAACAGTTAAATTGATTCTTTATAACTGGAGGATATGTTTACTCACTACATTTGACCAAAGAACTAAAATATTTAAATTACCCTTTTCCTCGAAAAATTGGTAATTTAAGCTACATTCTCAACACTATTTAGACTTTTTCACTTTAAAAATTTTCGCCAGTCGGAAATTCTTTTTGGTCTAACTTTGGATAATAATATTGACTGACCAGTCAGTATTATTTTTATGGAAACTAGAACCAAGCATGATTTACGCCTTACTACTTTTGTTGTTATTCATTTTTGGAAACCTGATCGGTATTCCTGATGCACCTTTCCCGCAAGGGGATGAAATCATGCACATTCGTTCCGTACGTGAAAGTCTTTCATCTGGAAATTACATTATACCGACTTTATCTAGTCTGCCCAATCCTTACAAACCACCGCTCCTTTTTTGGATGGGTATGGCTACCGACAAAATCTTTGGAATAAGTTATGCTTCCGAGCGATTGGTTTCCGTTTCATTTGGAATCGGAATTTTGATTCTTCTTTACAAATTGGTTTTTCATATTGGTAAATCCAGAGGAGAGGCTCTACTCACAACAATTCTATTTGGTTATACCTTTTTCTCTCTGAAGTTTTTTGGACTTCTCATGATGGAAACTGCGATGGCCTTCTTTTTATTATTCTATTTTTTTACGTTCTATTTTTATAAGAAGACTAAGCAACCGCGATACCTCATACTCGGTAGTATTATTTCTGGGATTGGTTATTTATTAAAGGGTCCGATTCTACATGTTTATATATTGCTATTTTTGTTTAGCTACTTTTATGTCGAGGTAGTTAAGATTCGAAATGGCAAACTATCGTTTCTCTGGAAAAAAATCCAAAAAGAAAGATTTATCATTTTTTCCTTTGGAATAACATTCATTATTCCTTCGATTTGGATTTTATTTTTATATTTCACAATACCTTCTGGCAAGGATTTGCTTCGTTTTTTCTTCATTACAGAAAATATTGGCAAGTTTTATTCTGCAAACCAATCAGCTATTCGCATTTGGTTCGGTTGGATCTTATATACAATTCCGTTCACCATTCCCTTAATTCATTTGATTGGAAATATTATCCGAATTCACAAACCCACAAAACATAAAAATTATGTTATGGTTTTATTAATCTATTTCATTCTAGTAACATCTGTTCACCTTCTACCAAATCGAAAAGACCCTTATTATCTAACCCCATTTATTAGTTTTTTATTTCTGCTTCCGTCCATGCATAACATCACGTGGAAATCTCTCCTGCTATCAAAAGCCAATCAAATTTCAAATCTGATTATATATTTTGTGTTATCTTTAATCGCAGTTGTTTTAAGATTACCCTATTTATTTGCAATTACGATTATTTTAATATTGTATTTATCAAATGCACTTTTTTTTCTTCAAAACAAAAACAGCCAATGGAGAGCCGTTTTCATTAGCCAAATATTCATCGTTCCTTGCATCATCTTTTTATTAATACAACCTATCTCTGATCCTGATTTAAGAGATTTAACGAAAGAAGCACAACATTCCTCGATTTGTGTTGTTATCGAAAACCCTTGGACCGCAATGGACGTACAAAACAAGTTAGAAAATTCTACGGTAATTTTTTCGCTCCCCCTAACCATTGCAGAAAAATGTTCTCAAGCGAATTATCTTATCAATTTTGTCGGTGTTGAAATCCCGAATGATTTTACGAAACTAAAAACATGGTCTCGTTGGAACCAGCACATGCAATTGAACTTCAATTTATTTTCTACTTCTAATTTCAAGTTTGATCAACGGAAATTCAAAACAGAAATTTCATTTTGGAAAAGAGGAGAACCGATATGAAAAAATACGGAATCCTCATATTACTCTTATTATCTGTGAATATCTGGGATATAACGAAAGATAACTTTCCGAAATTCGGAAAGAAGGCTTCAAGTATTGATTCACCAAAGTGTAAATATATGTGTGAAAAGATTTCAAATTGTTTCCGCGAGGAACAGAAAGAAATTCAAGATCCAAAAATTGTTCAATTCGCTTGTGAAATTCTTTGCACAAAGCAATACCAATTATTTGAAGGGTGTTCAAATTCAATTCTTACGTCCTGTCAATCCGGAGAAGTCTGTATTAAAAATTTAACTAAGGGTCTTTTTTAGTTTTTAAAAGATGAATGACCAGTCATGAAACATAAAGCTAGCATCATACTTCCAACTTTTAATGAAGCAGGGAATATTAAAAAATGCGTTGAAACAATTAAAAGTATTTTGGAAATACATAATCTAAATTTTGAAATCATTATTGTGGATGATAACTCTCCTGATGGTACGTTTGAAGTTGCACAAGAGTTAGCCTTATCTGACCGAAGGATAAGACCTTTCCTAAGGACAACGGAAAAAGGTTTAAGTTCTGCAGTTACGTATGGCTATGACAAGGCTTCTGGTGATCAATTTGTAGTAGTTGATGCAGATTTTCAGCATGATTATTCCAAAATTCCAGATGTCATTGAATTGCTAAAGGAGAATGATATCGTTGTTGCAAGCAGAAGAAGCAAGGATGGTGATTACGGCAATTTTCCCATATTTCGTAAGTTAGGCAGCTTATTTGCCTCAAAAATTTATGAATGGCTTTTCACTGTTAAAATATCAGATCCGATGAGCGGCTTTTTCGGAATCAGAAGGTCTGTGTATTTTTCAACAAGCGACAAATTTAAGCGGAGAGGTTATAAAATCCTTTTCGAAATTTTAGGAGTGGTGCAAACAGATAAAATCGCTGAGATTGGTTATACGTTCGGCCTTCGTACATGGGGAAAATCCAAATTAGATTTAGCAGTGGTCTTTTATTTCCTTTTGGATATAGTTTCCATTAAATGGTACCAGTTGAAACAACAGCATCGATTACTTACTGAATCAAAGCGAGAAAAATGCAATATCCATCCATAAAGTCAGCAGTACTGGCTTCTTTAATGAAAAGCTAATTTATTCTTGAGGTTCTCTCGACATTCGCTAACAAATCTCTTATCAGAGTAACGAAATAGAAATATCTCGATTAACTTTTCCTTAGGTATATTTTCATGCACATGTGCACATTGTAATGTGAAGAAACCATGCAAAAAGATTCTGACAAAAAGCATTTCTGTTTCAGGATCTTCTACTCCCAATAACTTAAATCTTTCACAGACGGCTTCCTTAAACGGTGCCAGTCTTTTTTCAAATCCCTCGGTTAACTTCCTTGAGAGTGCCACCGAATTTGGCTGGAAAAGGCAAACTGATATTAGGATAAAAGTCTTTTTCTCTTTCTCAAAAAAATCAATCGATTTTGTAAAGAATTCGCGTAGATAGTCAAGAGCAGATTGATTTGGATCTATTGTTCTATATAACACCTCCTGTCTGGAAAGATGCTGATCCACAATGAGTTCAAAAATCTGATTTTTACTTTTGAAGTAATTATACGCTAAGCCTTTTGAAACTTTCGCCTGTTTGGCGATCATCTCCATTGTCGTGGCAGAAAACCCATGCTTTGAGAAAAGTTGGATTGCAGAATTGCGAATGCGTTCGATAGATTTCTCCCGTGCAATTTGTTTTTTGTTCTCTGTCAGAATCATATTTCCTGGATTAACTTCAGACTGAAGTTATCCGCCAGTAAATCAAACACTTTTTCATATCTAAAATCCAGGGATAAACCCTCAAATCATATCTTGTAAAATTGTTGGAACCCATGATCATAGGATCACAAATCTTTAAACATCAATCTAAATATGATGGGAATCCCTGGGTCATGAAGCAGGAAATATTAATGTTTCTAACAATAGCAAGGCGACACAGAATCGAATCAACAGATTGACTTTCACTACCTCGCAAGATCTTTAACAACAAAGAGAACTCAGCTCCTTACGAATAACTTAATCTAAGTTCATTTTCAACTATGCTAAAAATCGTTGCAACTCGGCCGGACTCGATTCTTATAATGGGCATTGTGTCGCGCAGACGAAATAACCATTTTGGATTGCGGAGGCAAGATCTTGGAAAAACCCTTACCTACTTCCTATGTTGTAAAGAGAATATATACAAATAGAAATGGATTTTTATACTTATAGTTTTTTACGCGATCATCATGAAAAGCATTGGATCATCGATGGTCCCAATACCTTAGGTATGGGAGGCGTTTACTTATTTGAAGGTCAATTGATTTTCTATTACGGTGAGTGGAGTATGAAAGAACCTGTGGTGAAAGACTGCTATACGATTGAAAGATTTTTAGCTACATTTGAAAACTCTGATGACGAGGGCATCAATGATATCAAAAAATCAATTTTGAATTTAAGGTAACGATCCCTTCAAAAAAAATATCGTCGCTGCTCGCGCCATTCGGATTCCTATGCGGTTAAATGTGTCTTCTTAATCTTAGCCATTGCAATATTTGGACTTTCTGGATTTACCCGAAGTGTTCGCGATGCAGGATGAATAATTACATCCATATCTTCCATAGGTATTGCACCAAGAAGTACTTCATCGCCGAGTATCATCGCGCCAACGAACGCATTGCGATTTTCAAATTCAATTCTGATTGGACCCGCGTATGGAACCAAATGTTTTTTACCATCAGCCAGAGTAACTTCTCTATTTTCCAAAGTCTTCAATTCTAATTGAATTGCCAAGTGTTCTGGTATGCATAAATGCAAAGCACCCGTATCCACTAATGCTGAACATTCGATCTTAGCATGAAGAGGTAAAACTGGATTGGAAAGCGTTAATTTTGCATAGACTAAACCCATAAAATCCTCCTCCACCTGAAAAGACTATCTTTCTAGGAAAAGGCGTCAATTCGTTTTGGAGGCGAATTAAGAATGAAATTCTCTTCGTTGCCGTTGTCTAAATTTTTATTTAATATTTAACATCTCTTTTGTGTGGAATATCTGCGAACTTAATAAGAGAAAAAATTTGTCAATGTGACTTCCGATTGAAGCGTTTGATTTTTTGTGATATAGGGAAACTCGCACCTTCCCACGAGCCACTCCCCTCCTCCCTAACTCGGGCGGGGGCTCGATGCATTGGCGCAGATATTATGTCTCATCATATTCCAGTGTCCGTATACAAAAAAGCCCCACTGTTTAGGTGAGGCTTCTCTTCTTACTCTGACCAGTTAACTGGCATTTGTTTTGGTTGTTTCCAACCTTTCATTTACAAAATACAACGTAGCGTGACACTTTTGATTCATCTAACAAGGGATGGTTAAATTGTTCCTTTATAAAAGGAGGTGATCCAGCCGCACCTTCCGATACGGCTACCTTGTTACGACTTCACCCTCTTCACGAGT
>JAPZRK010000109.1 GCA_027531445.1 Leptospira sp. | reverse complement strand
CTTTGGACTTTCCAGCGGCTCTTCCGAAAACTCCGCCGCATAACCGGCAGAAGTCAATAATGCATTGTATTGTCTTTTGGGTAATTTTAAGGTTTCTGAAATTCTAAGGATAAGTTCTCTACTAGGAATGGAACGACCTGTTTCCACGAAGCTTAAATGTTTGGCGGAAATTCCAACATCCAAGGAGAGATCAAGTTGACTAAGATCTTTCTTTTTTCTCCAATCTCGAAGGATTTCACCAAAAGGAGTATGATTTCGTTTCCAATTATTTGTACGTTTCACAAAATATCTCTTTTGCTTATTTATCTCTCATTCCAACACCAACAAGCATTTAAATGCACCTGGAATTAGATTCCGAATCAGTGGGCAAAATCAGTAAATTGCAAATTTTTGTTTCCAAGTCATAAGTTTTTTTGATTCTTTGAACTTATGAATTATAAAAGTGCCATTTTAGTTTCTCTCCTTTTTCTTTTTTCTTGCACAAGCTATATCACGAACGTCAACAACGTGGTTGATTTGGAAGACGTAGATCTCAAAAAAATTGAAAGCTACAAAAAGGGAGAGACCTGCCGGTATTCTTATCTTGGTTTAGGACCATTTGGCAGTGCGAGTATTTTGGAAACGGCAAAAAAAGGTGATATCAGTAAGGTTGTTTTTATTGATACAAAAAGCACATGGTATCCTGGTTATATCGTAACTTGCCTTGTTGTTTATGGACTTTGACTCTTATTTCCTACAGAGAGGCACTTAATAACCTAAACACTGGAAGCTTTACAAATCCCTCGGCTTCGGTTTGGATCATTGGACAAACCTTCATTCCTTTTTTTTAAACAAATTCAGGGAAAGATCTGTCATTTATGATGTTTTTTTTCTAAATTCCAACCGTTTTTTTACCCTCATTTGTCAGAATTCCATGCAAATGAGGTGCATATCATGAAACTAAACAACACTTTGAAGACTTTTATTTTAGCAATGGTCGTTAGTCTAACAACGATCACAAATTGTAATTCAAAAAAACAAAACTTGGAAAACTTAAGCGGCGTTTATTCCGACCCGAAGCCGTATAGCTATGGAAAGGCATTTGGACATCGAAAATTCTCCTTTGAGAATCAAAAATGGACATTGGATTTTACTTTAAGTTTGGATCCTGCAGGAAACATTCCCGTCTTTACTTTTCGAACTTATGGAAAATTCAAAGTCATAAATGAATCGACTCTTGTATCCAATGCTTGGAATGCAATTTTTTATGAGGAAAAGAAATTTTTAACCCTAAAAACGGAAGATAAAAATTTGATTCAAGCCTTTCGTTTTGCAGATTGTAAATTGACTTTGAATGAAGAAAAAGATATATCAGAATCAGGGTGTTCTGCATGGTTACCCGTTTCTGTGTGTAATGAAGATCATGACTTACTTATGTTAACTTCGGAAGGCGGCTTACATTTCGGCGAAAGGCCTTTTGATAACAATATGTGTACATCTGACAAACGACCCAAGACACTCACGCCACCAGTTTTTAAAAGTGAAGGGAACATATGAACACAGATTCTAACCATGAGTTACTGGAAAGAAGTAAAGGTGGAGACATCGATGCGTTCCAAACTCTTTTTGCTGAATTTCAAAATCAGTTAAAGTCATATCTATATCGATTGACGACAGATAGAAATGATGCTGAAGATTTTACACACGATACTTTCATTAAAGCATTTAACAAACTCTCCACGTTTCGTGGGGAGTCTACTTTGAAAACTTGGGTCTTTCAGATTGCGACGAATTTAGCATACAATTCTTTAGCCCATAAAAAACGCTGGTCTGTCAATGTAACGGAAGAAGCGAAAAAATTAGTGATGAGCACAAAATCACTATCGGATTCGATCGTTTCCGTTCACAATCATTCTCCGCAAGCTATCTTCGAAATTAAAGAACACATTGATACTTGCTTTACATGTGTCTCAAAAAATCTTCCTATAGAAAAGCAAGTTGCATTACTATTAAAAGATGTATATGATTTTTCGATTAAAGAAATCAGTATGATATTAAAACGTCCCGAAGGATCAGTAAAATACCTGATATCTGAAGGACGTGCCACATTAACAGATGTATTTGATAGTCGGTGTGCTCTGGTTAACAAACAAGGAGTCTGTCACCAATGTTCAGAGCTAAATGGCTGGTTTAACCCCAAACAAGACCAACAGGAAGCGTTAAATGCCATTGAAATGAAACGCGACTCTGGCAAATACAATCGAAATGAGTTATACAACCTTCGCGCTAAATTAGTAAAGGCCATCGACCCTTTGCGAAGTAAAGGAAATGAGCTACAAGATATTTTGATGAAATGCAATCGAATGGCGATGGGTGAAGTTAGTTTGTGAGATCTGAATCTAAATGGAAGCGACTGTGTCCTTTGAATATACGCTCAACAGATAGTCCATGGCTTGTCTTTCATTTTCATCAAGGAGCAGATCATGTAAAAGAAAGAAATCCAAAATTAATCCTCGATCCTCCGCGGATATTTGAAACATTTCATGCATGATGATCGATAGACGATTTGGATTTCTATCTTTGGGACTAAAGGTCTTTTCCAATTGTAATTCAAAGGCTGCTTTCATTTCTTTCACAAATTCTTCCCATCGACTAATTTGCGTAAGTAATGTTTGAATTTGAGAAAGTAAATCTGGATTGATGATATTGGACTCTTGCAAAAATACAAAAATCATTCGAATGGATGCATATAAATTTTGGTTACGAAAGAATAGACGACGTAACTCTTCATTTTCCAGATGTTCAAATAATAAAGCAAGTTCACCAAATCCATTGGGTGAGTCTTCCAGCTTTGCAAAAAAGTTATCCCACGCGGTTGCATCCAAATTTGCAAGAAGATGGATTTTAAGAATTTTATCTTTGCTCACCTCTTCCGAGGAAAGTAGTGCCAAACTCATTTCGGATGGGAACAATTTGGTGATTTTCGAAATATAATTTCCATAATCACCATTGCTTTCTATAAGAAACCTACCTAATGCAAAATAGATAAAACTTTGTACAACTTCCAAAGGCAAATTTGGATTTTTAAAAATCGATTGTACATGGGAATCTTCACGAAAGATCCAAAGGTAGCTCACAAAATATTCTCTGAGTTCTGGAGTAAAGTATAAGATCTCAAAGAAGTCCCTGGAAACCTCACTTTCGGAAACGAGTAATAGAGTTTTTTTCGCAAACTCAGGACTCATTTCCTTCCAGCAATTGATATCTAGGGGTTCCATATAAATGAGAGACGAAAAATATTAGATAACCATATCAGGTAGGTAGCATAATTTTAAAAAGAATTTTCCCATTGCAGTTTTGGGTAATCTAAGGAAGTTCCAAAATCCCAATAAGTGGAACTCCAGGCACTATAGATTGATCCTCCTGCACAGGCATCATTTTGAATAATCGGACATTTTAACTGTGAAGTCGTTTTGGGAGTTCCACGAGTGTCGTTATCCGTGAGTGTTGCAACATCCTTATTATAATAACTTTCAACGGCAACCCCGGTGAGGCTCCCAGAAGCACCTCCCCGAGCAGAGGCACCTGTGACGGGCCCTACAGAATAGGAGTAAATTGGTACACCATCACTTAGCTGGCCTTTCCCAATCAGTCCCCCCACTTCATTATTTCCGGAAACAGTTCCTATCCAATACGAATCTTGTACGGGAGTATCCGCGGCTCGGCCTATGATCCCACCAACTCCATCACTACCAGATATCATACCACTCGCCTTACACCTAAATATTTGATCTCCTCCAAAGGAATCTCCAATGATGCCTCCAGTGTAAAGTCCTGTACCCGTGACTGTGCCCGAAAACGAAGAATCAAAAATGGAACCAGTTGAGGATAATCGACCAGCGATCCCACCTGTACCATCTGCAAAACCGACAACAACCGCGTTGATTGAATGAACATTTCTAGCAATCGCATTGATCAATCCAAATACAGAACCTGATTGGGCGTTTCCGCGAACATTTGCATTGCTGAGTCGTAAATTTTTAATCTCCGTTAATGCTCCACCTATCACATAACCAAACAAACCTCTCTGGGAGGTTGCCGTGTCATCAATCGTTAAATTATGGATTGTATAATCTTGCCCATCAAACTTACCCGTAAACTGATTTGTTATATTGCTGATTGGTATAAAATTTGCTATCGATGAAAGATCAATGTCTTGTGTCAGCCGATAGTAAGCTCCTGGATTTGTTATATGATGAATAGACATGGATTGCAATTGGTCTGGATTACAAATGAGATATGGATCTATGGCAGTTCCAGTTCCACTTGTAATTGTCACATCAGGACATGGCGCGGGGATCGTTGAACTGATTCGTATAGTCGTCGTAGCTGAACCATTTGAAGATTGAGCCGTAATGACATAATCGACATTGGTGATTGCTTCCGAAATTTTCCCGGTAATCGCTCCCGTTGATGGATTCAATCTCAATCCAAAAGGCAAACTTGGAGAGACGGTAAAATAATTCGGAGAGCCCGTCGTGGATGGGGTATCGTTTACCGCTGTCGAACCCGTAGTCAAGTTGTAAGGTGATCCCGCATAACTGATCAGATTTGAACTACTACCTTGAGTTGAAGACTCACAATTTTCAGTGCAAGTTGTAGAATTTGTGGCAGACCTAGGATTCTGTATGAATCGTAAAGCGGACAATAATTCCAAGGGCGACTTTGTAAGGCTTGGGATTTGACATGAGATTCCAAACAAGAGCACAAGACAAAGCTGGAGAATAAAACATATGATCTTATACTGGAACGAACCAATCTGAAGCATGCGATAGCCCACCACGAAAGCTTAGGACTTTACCTAAGGCTGTCAACTCAGATACGGCAAATATTACTATTTTGTTTTATAACGTTTCAATGAATCTTCAATTCGCTTGGAGATGTCCAAAAGCTTTTCCGAATTGACTGTCAAAAGATACCCACCAACAGAAATAGCTTGGGAATTCTCGGAAAGCTCAGTCACTTGTGAGTATGCTCTCTCGGAATTTACCTTTTGGACTTTCATTCTCTCTTCAATACGATTAGAAAGTGATTGGATCTGCTCAAGATTCCTTTGAATGGAAAGAAATGCTTCTTTTTGCTTTTGAACGATTTGAGATAAAGAATTGCTAGTGTTTAAGATAGAAGAAACATCTTCGTAAACCTTTCCAAAATATTCACCAACTGTATGGAATACTTTAGTTCCATGGTCAATGTTGACTCTAGATTCTTTGATTTGTTTACTCACTTCCTTTACTGAGTTCAATGTTTTATCAGCAAGTTTGGAGATTTCTTCCGCAACTACAGCAAATCCCCGACCATGCTCGCCTGCCCTTGCGGCTTCAATGGAAGCATTCAAACTCAGTAAGTTGGTTTGGTCTGAGATCTCAGTAATAATTGAAATCACATCTTGGATTTTATCTGAATTTTTGCGAATGTCTATCATTGCTTCTTCTGCCGTCTTTAGATTGTTAGCAACCGTTTCTGCACCTTCCGATGTGTGCTGTGCTTTTTTGGAAAAATCTAATATTGAATCAAATACAATTTCATTTGTTTCATTCAAATCTTTGATAGATGTATTGGAAACTTTTATTTCGCCTGTAATGTCTATTAACATAGATTCAACATGTGTCATGGAGGTATTCAAATCTTGAATGGCATCAGCGCTGAATTTGGAAGACTGAGATACGTCTAAACTCGATTGTTTGAAGGTATCAGCTTCTACTTCAAACTCCTTCGAAATGAGACTCAAACTATCTACAGATTCTCGTATCATGTTGATACTTTTTTGCAAATGGGTTCGCATCTCATCAATGACACCAACCATCTCCCCCATTTCGTCACCGCTTTCATAATTTAACACAAAGGCCAAATTACCTTGACGAATGTTATCAACTAACTTTAAAATAATCCGAACAGGGCCTGTGACAGAATTGATAACCCATCGCGATAAAAAAAATCCGAGACTCAGAAAAAGAACACCTATCAAAAATACGACGATCTTTACGATGTCTAGGTAATAAAGTACGGAAGCAGTTGAATTGTCGGTTCTAGCCTTTTCAAACTCATAAAGTTTGTGGATGGCACTTAAAAAATCTATCGAACCTGGCTCAATTCCACGAACGTATAATATATTGGCTGTCTCAGATTCTTTTTTTCCGTGGATGTCTAAAAAAGATTGAACGAGCTCACCCCACTCCTTTTCCCTTTGTTGGATACTAGATAATAGCTTAGCTTCTTCTGAATCGAGATTATAGGATTGTAGCTGATTTGAGATGGAATTTAAAAGACGAATGTTTGTTTGGATTTTATCGTGATTTTGTAATATGAGATACTGATCAACGGTCAATAAGCTTGTCGTTAAAAATACCTTGGTTTCTTGTATCACCGAACTCATCTTTTCGATGGTAGCTATTTTTTCAACTTGCTCATTCGTGACAAAACGCAATGCATTTCCTGCCACAAAACTAAGAGTAAATGTTGAAAGGGTAACAAGTAAGAAGAAAAAAGTAAGGAATCCAAAGCCGAGAACCATTTTGGTTCTCAGCGATAGATTTCCAAAAAAACTCTTTTTTGTTTTTTCGATGGTCATGGTGAGTGTTTTGACTTAATCTTATTGATGCTTCCTAAGTATGCCAATAAATCGTCGACTTGTTTTTCGTTGAACTCTTGACCCCAAGGTGGCATGTAAGGCGATCTCCCAACGGCCTCTCCACCTTTCAGAATGATTTCCCTTTTGGAGCTATCAGGAATAGCAGAAAGAGTTAGATTTGCTGGCGCTGGCATTTTCCCAATAGCGAGTTTACCTTGTCCATCACCTTCATGTCCGTGACACAAAGCACAGTAGGTCATATAAGTCTCTTTACCTGCTTGGATTGCGAGCTCCTCCTTCGATGGTCCGCACCCAACGAAAATCAGTGCAAAGAATACAAACAAAGCTGGAACTATTTTTTTAGAAATTCTCAAATTAACATTCATTTTACGATAATCTTCATTTTCATTTCGGGATGAATTGCACAGCGTACTTCTACTTCACCAGCTTTATCAAAAACCACTTTTTTGGAAGAACCCTTTGTGTATGATCCAAGATCAAATATTTTTGTAGGTGAAAGCGAATAAACATTGTGGAAAAATTCATCCTGATTTGGGAAATCCACTGTATCACCGACAGCTATCTCTATCTGCGCGACAGAGAATTTTCGATCTTGTTGTGCAACTGTATGCACTTTAGCAGCGTAAACTGCCGTACCCAATAGAATAAGAACAAAAGCGATGATTCCAGTTTTTTTAGTTAATTTATTCATAATATTATCCTTTATTTAAATTTATACTAGTTATGTGGTAAGAGAGGGACAGTAATTTTCTGTTGTTCTCCGGTTAGACTTTTTAAGAAGGCTACGACGTCTTTCTTTTCTGTTTCATCCAAATTCAATTTTTTCATATTTGGATCAATGTTTTCGAGATCATCACCACCTCTGTTGTAATGTTCAACAACCTCTTCTAATGTTTTATACATACCATTGTGTAAATATGGAGCTGTGAGTTCAACATCTCGTAGTGTAGGTGTTTTAAAAGCACCAACCAAAACTTTAAGTTTGAATCCTTTTGGAAAATCTTTTGAAACTGCGGCCCACCTTCCTTCATCAACTACTCCCGATGGATCCTTTACACCAATGTTATGAAAACCATTGTCCGAGAAGTTAAATCCCATATGACACTTGCTACACTGTGCTTTGTTTTCGAACAAATCAAATCCCCTTTTTGCACTATCGCTGATCGCAGTTACATCTCCTTTGAGAAAACGATCAAAAGGTGCTTCTCCTGAAACAATCGTTCTTTCGAAAGCCGCTAATGCCTTCGCTACATTCGATTTTGTGAGTCCTTCATTAGGGAATGCTTTATCAAATAATGTGCGATACATTTTGAGTTCTTCCAATTCAGCAATCATACTTGTTGCATCCTGGTTCATTTCGTTTGAGGATTCGACAGGTGCCAAAGCTTGTTGTTCCAACGTTGCAACCCTTCCGTCCCAAAACTGAGACTCTTGGTATGCTGTATTTAAGATCGTAGGCGTATTTCTACCTAACGGTTTCATGCCATGACCGAGACCAAGATTTAGTCCATCTCCCCAACCGAGAGCAGGGTTATGGCAAGTGGCACAACTGATCCAATTCGAACCACTCATTCGCGGATCAAAAAACAACATCGATCCAAGCTCAATTTTTTCTTGAGTCATCGGATTGTCAGTTGGAGTCGGAACTGCCATCGGCCTTAGGTATTCTTTGGCTTTTGGGTGTGGTATCGTTTTTTCCTTACAAAAAGGAGTCAAGGAAAGAGAAAGGAAAACGATCGTAGGTAGTATTTGTGAAATTGCTTTCATGTCAGAATCTTCTGACGAAAAGTTTTAGAGAAATACAGCAATTTGCTACTTTTTTACACAAAAAGAATAAATTTTAGAATAATTTCAAACAAAAATAAGAAACCGGGTCCACACACTTACCTTTTTCAGAATTGATGAATATCACCCAGTTTCAAGAAAACCAAATGTAAATATGCATTTGCCATCTAGCGATTTCAAATTTAGGGTCAAAGACAATGGTCATTTCCAATATGAAAGAATCGAACAATTCCGGTCAAGATTTCCGAATTATAGGTATCGGTGCTTCTGCCGGTGGACTCGAAGCCTTACAGAGTTTTCTTTCAAATTTAAACTCGGAAATGAAGGCACATGCACTCATCATCGCTCAACATGTAAGTCCAACTTACAAAAGTATGCTTGTCCAGCTACTCAGCAAATCGTCAGTCCTACCTGTTATCGAAGCCGAAAACAACGGTGAGGTGCTCCCAGGATTTGTTTATATCACTCCCCCCGATACAGAAATCATACTTTCAAATAATAAATTCGTTCTTCGTAAGCCTAAAAAGAGTTCAGGTCCAAAACCATCGATCGATATTCTCTTCCAATCCCTTGCTCAAAAGTATAGAGAAAGGGCGATTGGGGTGATCCTTTCTGGCACAGGAAGCGACGGCTCTTTTGGGATAACAGAAATTAAAGCTGAAGGTGGACTAACAATCGCTCAAGATCCGAAATCCTCAAAATTTGATGGAATGCCCATTTCGGCGATTGAAACAGGAAATGTTGACCTCATCCTATTTCCAGATAAAATGGGCGAACAGATTCTCTCCTATATAAATAATCCACTGATCAAGAGAGAAAAAGCAGAACTGATGGAGTGGGAAGCATCGGCATTATATCAAATACTTCAATCTTTATCTAGTTTAAAAGGTACGGACTTTTCGAACTACAAACAAACTACTATCATTCGTCGAGTTGAAAAACGTATCGAAATGTTAAAGCTTGCAAATATGGATGAGTATAAGCTCTATCTTGATGAGCATATCGAAGAGTATGATTTATTATTTGAAACGATATTGATCGGAGTCACATCTTTTTATAGAGATGAGGATGCTTTTTTAAGTATTGAAGAGTATTTAGAATCAATTATTGCGGGCAAATCAAAAGGTGATTCCATAAGAATTTGGACACCTGGCTGTTCAACGGGTGAAGAAGCCTACAGCATCGCAAGTATCATTGCGAACCTTCTAAAAGATAGAATCAGCCATTATAATATTCAGATTTTCGCAACAGATATAGACGAAAAGGCGATTCAATTTGCAAGAAAGGCAATCTATCCCAATACGTCTTCCTTTTTGTTCAAATCAATTTCAGATACATCTTACTTTGTCCAAAAGGCAGATTCTTTTGAAATTGCAAAATCATTAAGGTCAATGGTTTTATTTACCAAACATGATCTAACAAGGAATCCACCCTTTTTAAAATTAGATATGGTCATATGTCGAAATTTGCTTATCTACTTCAGCCAAAATTTACAACAGCAAATCATACCACTTTTTCATTACGCTCTGAATCCAAACGGGATTCTCTTTTTGGGAAAATCAGAGACCATTGGCAATTTTTCAGATCTTTTTGTATCGCTTGATGCTAAGAATAAAATTTTCCAACGAAAACGAGGCGGCACACTCCAAACTCTAAGATTTGCCGGTTTTCGAGCCAACTCTACTGTCCTGATTCCGGCTACAAGCAAAGATGTGGTTCGAAAAGACCTGACTGTCAGTGAGATGGTTAAAGAGACACTTTATAATACATTTGACTATCCTTATGTAATCATTACAGACAATTATAATATTGAAATGATCAATGGCGATGTAAATTTATTTCTCACTCTACCGGAAGGAGTAATGAATGCAAATATCTTAAAAATGATACGTCATGAGCTCCAGCTAGAACTTCGATTTACGCTCACAAAAGTCATCAGAGAAAAACAACCGCAAAGAAGTGAAATCATTCATTTTGTTTCCAACGAGAAAAATTTTATAGTAGTTATCAAAGCAAGACCACTACTCTATACTCACAAAAACAATGACCTTTATATGATTATCTTTGAATTGTATCCTGACCGAGTATCAGAGACAATTCCACATCTTGAAGGCTCTGAAATAGAATTAATTGAAAAGATAAATACCTTAGAGAAAGAACTCGCCTCAACAAAAGACCATCTTCAAGTTTACATTGAGGAGTTAGAAACTTCAAATGAAGAATTACAATCATTAAATGAAGAAGTTCAAAGCACAAATGAAGAGCTCCAATCCACGAATGAAGAATTGGAAACTAGCATAGAAGAATTGCAATCAACAAATGAGGAAATTCAAATCGCTTACGCTGAGTTAAAGTCAACCAACGACGAACTTACCAAAAAGGACAATTTATTAAAACTGAAGGAATCGAGCCAAGCGGCACTACTAAACAATTCCTTACAATCTTTCATACTCACAGACAATCATTATAAAATCTTAGCTTTCAACGATAAAGCAAAATCAACATTCCTTATCTTCTTTAAGAAACATATTCGCATTGGGGACGATCTATTAGAATTATTGAGTGGAAGTCATTTCCCGAATTTGTCAGAGGATTTAATAAAATTAGAAAAAGGAGAAATCATTTCAGGGGAAACTATCATCCGAAATCTTGAGCTACAAGAAATATTTTTGGCCTATAATTTTTCGCCAGTATTAGATTTATCAAAAAACCTAAGCGTCATTTCGATTTCCTTCTTAGATGTATCCTTCACGAAAGTAACGGAAAACAATCTCCGCAAAGCAGAAAATCTATTAAAATCGATATTTCAAGCAGTCGAAACTGGAATTTGTATCACGGATAAAAATGGAATTTTTGTCAGCGTTAACCAAGCATACTGTAATATCTATGGTTACACTAAGGAAGAGTTGATCGGCAATTCATTTACAATCGTTGTGTTGCCTGAAGCGAGAGCACAGGTCCAAAGAATGCATGACCAATTTATTTCTGGTGTTGAAGAAATGCCGCAAGAATGGTTTGTCCAGAGAAAAAATGGAAGTATTACCGAAATCTACGCAAATTCGAAGCTCGTCATTGATGAGGACGGCACGAGATACAAAGTAACTTCCGTTAGAGACATTTCTGAAAAGAAAAAATTCCAACGTCTCTTACTTGAAACTCAGGTGACTGCCCATGTTGGGGGTTGGGAATATGATTTGATTACAAATTCTCTTTCATTAACAGCCGAAGCCTACCACCTCTTAGATTTACCGATTAACAGTAAACAAGATTTTAATTCTATCGCCTCTCTATTTGGGGAAACTGAGCGCGAGAAGTTGTTATTTCATTTGGAACAAGCAGTTAAACAAAGGACTCCATTTGATATTCTTCTAGAATTTTTTGATAAATTGAATCGAAAATTCTATTTGAAAGCTACGGGCACACCTCAAGATCACCCCAGCCAATCAAAAAAAATATTCGGATCCTTTCAAGATATAACAGAAAGGATCAACTATGAATTACAGATTCAAAAAACGAATGAACTATTGGAACAAACGAATGCGATTGCTCGCGTTGGTGGTTGGGAAGTTATACTAGAAACAAAAACAATAAATTGGACAAAAGTCACCAAAGAGATTCATGAGGTGTCTCTGGATTATCTACCAAACTTTGAAACAGCCTTTTTATTTTATAAGGAAGGACACAATCGAGATCGAATCCACGAGTTGTTTGATAATCTTGTGTTAAACGGCCAAGATTTTGATGATGAATTTGAGATTGTTACCCATCAAAATAAAACAAAATGGGTAAGAGTGACAGGACGTGCATCCATTGAAAATGGAAAAACTGTTCGGCTTTTTGGAGCCTTCCAAGACATCCATGAAAGTAAATTAACGTCAGAAACAATTAGAATTGCAAAGGAAAGATATGATTTTCTTGCAAGAGCCTCAAATGATGCAATCTGGGATTGGGATATTAAAAATGATACTTTATTTCTCGGTGAAGGTTTCAGAGCGATATTCGGGTATGAGACTACGGAAGAATATTCAAGTATTCAAAAATTAATGGAAAATATCTATCCAGAGGATGTATCAAGAGTTCGTGCTGCTTTCTCTCGAATGATTGACTCAGAAAAGGAAACGCAACTTACTCTTGAGTTTCGATTTAAAAAATCGAATAACACATACGCGACTGTATTAAGCAAGAGCTATGCGATTCGAGACAAGTTTCACAAGACGGAACGAATCATAGGTTCCTTTCAAGATTTTACGAAAGCAAAGCAAGAAGAACATCATTTGAAACTTCTGGAATCTGTTATCACAAATGCATCCGATAGCGTTATCATAACGGAAGCAGAACCCTTCTCCCTACCTGGCCCTCGTATTGTTTACGTGAATCAAGCATTTACAAAAATGACCGGATATTCTGCCGAAGATGCCATTGGTCGTTCTCCAAGATTTATGCAGGGTCCAAAAACGGATATGGATGAAATGAGAAAGCTTCGACAAGCGATGGAGAAATGGGAGCCTTACGAAGTACAAGTGATCAATTACAAAAAAAATGGAGAGGAATTCTGGAATCATTTTTCTATTTTTCCATTGGCTAATGAAAATGGCTGGTATACACATTGGATAGCTATCGAAAAAGACATTACAAAGAAAAAATTAGAAGAGGATGAGAGGGAAAAATTAATTGCTGAACTCACGCAGAATAACATTGACTTAAAGCAGTTCACCTACATCACTTCACATAATCTACGTGCCCCACTCTCTAACCTAACAGCTGCATTAAACGTCATTGATGATCTTCCCGTAACCGACCCAATGTTGACTGAACTTTTAAAAGGAATACGTCTTTCGACGAACAATCTAAATCAGACTATTAACGATTTGATTAAAATTTTGATCATCAAAGACAGTCCCGCGATCGAACAAACACAACTCTCCTTTAAGAGTGTTTTTACTACTGTAACTGATCAGTTAAGTAATATCATCCAGTCAAGTCAGGCAGAAATTTCCACATCTTTTGAAGAAGCCGAATATGTAACATTTAACAGGTCATACTTGGAAAGTATATTTCTCAATTTGCTCACAAATTCCATACGGTATGCATCTCCCAAACGTTCGCCACAAATCAAAATCAGGTCTTCGTTAGGTAATAACTTTGTCAAAATCACTTTTGAAGACAATGGACTAGGCATCGATATGTTGAGAAATAAAGACAAAATTTTTGGACTCTACCAAAGGTTTCACGATATGCCAGACAGCAAGGGCTTAGGTCTTTATCTTGTCAAATCCCAGATACACTCTCTTGGAGGATCGATTACAGTGGAGAGTGAGGTTGACAAAGGAACAAAATTTACTATCCTCTTTAAAAAATGATTATTGGCAGAAAACTGAGGTAAGAAATTTCGAATTTTTTCATTCAGCCATTGTCTAATGCAATATGCGTATCCTCGTTAGTCTGTTTCTTTCCTTCTCTTTATTGCAGTGCATCCAAAGTAGCCAATCCTACGAACAGTGCGACCGCGCTGACTTGGATTACCTAACTTGTTCCCTGGTGATTTACCAGTCCTACAATCTCTGTGCAGAAAGAGCCAACGCACTTTCAGGGAGCGCAGCCGAAAAAGGCGCCGCAAAATTTCAGTGCGATTCAGAGCGACTTGTCGGTCTCTTTTATTGCGATGAACAAAAGAAAAAAGCCTGTGGTTTGAAGAAGTGAAAACAGGATAAAAAATAGATAAAAAGGATAGATTTCGTACAAATACATTCGTTAATAGAAGAGTGAATGCACATCCAAATTTGGTCTTTGCTTCACTCAAGATCAGTGGGTCCCGATGAAACGACTACAGATTGTACTCATATTTCTTCTCATGGCCTTTGTTTCGTGCAGGTCCGTGATCAAACCAGCCTTATTCTTCTGGTTTGGAAATGAAGATACAACTGGCAAATTGATCTTTGATGCTGACATTCACTTATTCACGAGCGAGTCAGGCAGGATCGGCGCGTTCGATGTCTATCTCAACCTAAAACCTACGAGTCCAGTTCGCATTGGTCCCATCACGGTTTCGGATGATTCTGAGGGAAATTTACTTTCAGCATCCTTTATTGAATTCAATGAAAGCAACTGGAATGAACCCCAGACCATCCAAGTGCAAGGAAACAACGACAATCTAAGTGACGGAAACATCACGTACCAAATCAATTTCGGATCTTGGAATACGGATGACACTCGATTTTCCACTCAAAGTTTGCCTATCGTTTCCATCGTAAATACAGATGACGAAACCTCTGGTGTTGCAATCAGCCCTGCCACCGGAAATATTACCACTGAAAATGGCGGAACGGCGAAGATATCTTATGTCTTACAGACTAGGCCCATGCGTCCTGTAACCGTCCAAGGTTTTTCCTCCTCGAATACCGCAGAGGCAACCCCCTCTACCTCTCCTCTCGTTTTTACTCATGATAACTGGGATGTTCCTCAATCCATCACTGTCACCGGTGTAGACGATTTTGTGATCGATGGCCCTGGCTCCTTTACAATATCAGCAGGACTTACAGTCTCTAGCGATCCGTCATACAGTGGAAAGTCGGTTCCAGTTGCAACAGGAACAAATGTAGACAATGACGCCGCTGGATTTACCGTTGTTAGTCTAGGAGGTACCACCACGACGGAAGCAGGTGGATCTATATCTTTTTCGGTGATTATGAACAATACACCGACGAGCAATGTAACCATTGCATCTCTGACAGCAAGTCCAGCAACAGAAGCTACAGTTACACCTAGCAGTCTTACATTTACCACTGCCAATTGGAATGTGGCACAGACTGTGACAGTAACTGGTGTAGATGATCTGGTAGCCGATGGAAACGTCACAGTAACCATTGTCTCAAGCACAGCGACATCTGGTGACTCAAATTATAACGGCGCAACTGGTCCTACATTTCCATCGATTACAAATACAGATGACGATAGCAGAGGGATAAACATTTCGCCTAGTACGGGAGCGACGATTTCGGAAAATGGGGGCTCTCAAGTGTATTCTGTTACACTCAATTCGAGACCACCTTCCGGACAAACAGTAACCATTGCAAATATTTCATCTTCAAATGTGGGGCTTGTCTCTGTTTCACCCACAACCCTGACTTTTGATTCAACAAATTGGAATGTGGCACAAACCATTACCGCCTCCACAATCAATAACTCCATTGATGAAGATACTAGGAATGTAACGATCGTTTTTGGAAATATTGACACATCCTCTGGTGGCCGTGATACAGGTTACGATTCGGTTTCTATACCTAGTTCGATTGTGCTAACTGTTACAGATGAGGATACTGCAGGATTTACTGTCACACCGGTTTCAGGTTTGACGGTCGATGAAAATGCAGGCCCGCTCTCAACTACATTCACAGTGGTTCTCAATTCACAACCAACAGCAAATGTTTCAATTTCATCCATTACTTCTTCGAATACATCAGAAATTACGGTATCGCCAGGAAACCTTACGTTCACAACAGCGAATTGGAATACACCAAGAACAGTCACTCTCACTTCAGTTGTAGACGGTACTCTGGACGGAAATGTGTCTGTTACCGTAACACTTGCAAATGCAAGTTCAACGGACACAAAATACAATGGGATGACGCTACCTTCAATTTCGGCTCAAAATATAGACAGCGGAAACCCAGAAATCATCCTCCAAAACATTTCGTCCGCATTGACCATGGTCGAGAATGGAACTTCCACGATAACATTTGAAATCCGACTTGCAATCCTTCCTGGTGCCAATGTGACAATTGGTCCTATCGTTAGTTCCGACACAACTGAGGCAGTGATTTTGGATCAATCTGGAAATCCAACAACGAGCCGAACCCTTGTCTTTAATACGACAACAAACAATGCCGCAAACTTCAGTGGGGATACGACGACGGGTAGCTGGAACATGCCGCAAACAATCACCATACGTTCTGTTGCCGACAATTTTGCGGACGGAACTATACCCATTACCGTCAATATACCAACAGCCACTGGTTCCTTCTATAATGGATTGAGACCTTCTACCGTCGTATCCGGTTATACTCCAGCCACAGGAAACCTGGCCCTCACGATCACCGACAATGATACTGTGGGATTTGCAATCTCTTCAACCACCATAAATGTGACTGAAGGAGGAGCCAATGGTACATTTACCGTTGCATTAACAAGCGCTCCTTGTAACACTCCGGGAGCACTTGTTAACTGTTCAGCCGGCTCTATCACCATTCCACTTAGTGCAGAGACTTTTTCTTCACCCGACGTTACTCAGTATACATTTAGCCCAAATGCTCCTGCCAGTCTCACATTCAATGAAACAAATTGGAATGTACCACAGACAGTAACCATCATTCCCTCAAATGATAGCATTGACGAGATTCTCACGCGCACTCATACTTTCACCTTAGGTGCAATTTCTGGATCGGGGACAGATTACGAAGGATTGAATCCAAGTGATATCACTATCAATATCACAGATGACGACAATGCTACACCAAAAGTCGTTTTTGCGCTAAAAACTGGCTCTCAGGCCTTCACCTCTGAAAATGGACTCAAAACTACTTACGAAATAAGACTCGCCTCTCAACCATTAGTTGGAAACTCGGTGACGGTCACTGTCACTTCTACCGATACAACGGAAGGACAACTTCAACTTTCAACAGGACCAGAAGTTTTAGCCACCTCAAACAATTATACATTCAATAGTACAAATTGGAATACAGCAGTGGATGTTGTTATAAAAGGTATGTCAGACGCTGACTCAGCGAACACTACTTTTACGGTAACAGTAGGCTCTGGTTCTGAAACTGGGACCACTGCGTCATGGTATTCTGGATTTACAGGAGCTACAGGTACGACAGCAAGTATTGTGAATTATAATATTGGAGCAAATCCGATCACCGTGGCAACTCCCACGACCATGACCCTTGCAGAAAACGCAGCGGCATTTTCTATTTTTGTCTTTTTATCACAAGCGCCAACTGCAAATGTCGTGATACCCATTAGTCGAAGCACTGCCTTCCCTTGTCGTTTGATGACTAGCCCGTCCAACGTGGACCAGTTCACACTTTCAGCTACCTCAATCACGATCACACCTGCCAATTGGGATCAATCTGGTACTCACAATCGTATTACGGTAACGCCAAACAACGATGCAGTTAATGATGGAAATATAACTTGCCCGATCCAAGTGGGTTGGGATGGTGCATCCACTTATACAACTTCTGCGGATGCTTTTTACAATGGAGTGGATCCCGCAGATCCAGTTCTCACCTTAAATGACAATGACAATGCGGGGCTGACCAGCTCGAACCTAACACCATCTCCCCTCGTCACATCTGAATCGGGAGCGAGAGCCTCATTCCAATATCGCCTCAATTCACAACCAATGGCAAATGTCACTGTGTCCTTTGCTACCTCCGTTGGGAGCATTGCTACATTTACTCCTTCCACTTTAACCTTCACAGCGGCAAACTACACCACTCCGCAAACTGTTACCGTGATAGGTGCAAATATAGGTACTTCTGGGGATCAAACCTATACGATCACTCCGAGTACAACGACGGCCGAAACTACCACCGGGGGAACTGGTGCCAGAATCTATGATAACTCCCTCTCATTTGCGAGTCTTTCTGCCACCAATCGCGAGATATTGTTTGATATCATTCCTTGTACGTCAGGTGATATACTGGTTGCATGCGGGACTTCGCCCAATGCGGGCGGCGGCCAAGTCACAACACCTACACTGTCCACCACGGAAGCTGGGGGTCTGGCTAGATTCCAGGTGAGACTACGGGCAAGACCTACGGCAACCATTAGTTTGAATTTAAGTAGTTCCGATACAACTGAAGGTACAATCTCCCCATCGACTCTAAATTTTACGACCACCACTTGGAATGACTTCCAAGATGTCGTGATCACAGGAGTGAACGATAATATTGCGGACGGAAATATAAA
>JAPZRK010000012.1 GCA_027531445.1 Leptospira sp. | reverse complement strand
TATATTCAAGAATTGCCCATGCGATGGAAAGTCCATCGTACGTAGAAGTTCCTCTTCCTACTTCATCAAAAAGGATCAAACTGTTTTCTGTGTAATGATTCAGAATGTAGGCAGTCTCTTTCATTTCGATAAAAAAAGTCGATTCTCCAGTTGTGAGATTGTCTCCAGATCCTATCCGAGTAAAAATTCGATCCACAATGGGTAGGGATGCAGACTTTACGGGTAAAAATGAACCCATCTGAAATAAAATTTGATTGAGTGCAACCTGACGCATATAAGTTGATTTACCAGCCATGTTCGGTCCAGTAAGAATCGCGATCGAATCATCCTTAGGATCCAATTCCAAAGAATTGGGTACAAATCGTTCACCAATCGGTAAAAAGGCTTCTACAACAGGATGTCTTGCATCCGTTAATTGAATTTTACCATCATCTCGTATTTCGGGACAGACCCACTGGTATTCTTCCTTGCAAATGGTAAGCGAAAGATGATAGTCTAACGAAGCGACTTCCGTTGCTAGTTCTAAAAAATCAGAGAAGAGGGAAAGACAACCGCTTATCAATGTTTCAAATTCAGCCCTTTCAATCCTTTCGATAATTTCGTCTGCGGCTAAGATCAATCTCTCTTTTTCTTCCAATTCAGGAGATGTAAATCTTTCTCCTGTAACGAGAGTTTGTTTTTTGATAAAATGTGATGGGGCATCTTTTGCTTGTCCACGTGACACCTCAATAAAATAGCCTAGGATTTTATTGTATCGGATCTTTAAGCTACTCATTCCTGAATTAAATTTTTCCCTTTCTTCAAGTTCGAGTATCCAGTCTTTGCCTTTTTCTTTTGCTGTGATCGCCTCATCATATTCTTTTGAGTAGCCACTTTTTATAAATGGTGAATTGCCCAAAAACACAGGCAACTCTCCTTCAAAGATACAATCATTGAGAGTTTGATTGAAGGATTGTAATTTTTGTGGCAGTGAGCCAAAAGAAAACCCGATAGCATCTAAAATGGCTTTGATATTTCCGTAAGCTGAGATCGTCTTTTGTATCCCTCGAAAGTCGCGGGGACTTGCCTTACCTCCGCGAAATCGAGACAATACTCTTTCTATATCGATGATTTCCGAAAGTGCTTCGACTAATTGAGCTCTTTCTTTTTTTGATGTTGATAGGATTTGAATCTTATCCCAATGTGATTTGATCATTTGAGGATTTCGCGTTGGGAATAAAATTCTCTGTTTGAGGTAACGTTTACCGGCAGAGGTGATACAACGATTTAAAACTCCGAAGAGTGTATGATTTTTGTTATTGTCATTCTCGACTAACTCTAGATGGTCGATGGTCCGTTCATCCAATCCTAAAAATTCTGCTTGGTCGATGAGTCTAGGTGATTTGAATCGAAAGTCATGTTTGCGATAGTTGTATTTTAAGTAGGCATCCAATACATGAACTACGGTATCTATACCCGACAATGTGGACTTAGGGAGAAAATCACCTGTAACGGGCGTAAGGGTGGGTTTCTTTTGTGTAGAAATGACGGGTAAATACTTTTCCGATTCAGCCGAATACAAAACTTCACTCGGCGAAAATCTTTGTATCGTATCTCGTATGCGCTCTGAATCAGACTCTGGAAGATAAAAGTAGAGTAGATCAGCTGTCGATACATCGGCAAAAGCGATGTAGACATATTTTTTTTCTAAATAGATCAATGAGAGATAATTGTTTTGATAGCCACCAAGTAAGTTTTCTTCAACTACTGTTCCGGGAGTGATGATTCGCACAACTTCCCTTGTCATAATTTTTGCTTTTGGGTCTTCGGGTTTGATCTGTTCGCAGACTACCACTTTCCTGCCAGCGTGTATCAGTCTTGCAATATAGCTTTCTGTCGCGTGGTAGGGAATCCCCGCCATCGGGATTTGGTTTTGTCTTTTTGTGAGAGTGATGTCTAGGATAACAGCCGCATCCTTTGCATCGTCGAGAAACATCTCATAAAAATCTCCCATACGGAAAAATAGGATCGCGTCAGGGTGTTGAGCTTTGATCTCAAGATATTGCCGCATAACGGGCGTATTTAAGGCTTCAATCTCTTCTTGCATTTTTTATGAGTTCTCGAATTTTATGATGGTCTTTTTGGCCATTCGTCTCGACACCACTTGCAACATCGATCCCAAATGGATGCAGGTATCGAACTGCTTCTTCTACGTTGTCAGGAGTGATACCACCTGCGAGTAAATATGGTCTTTTTACTTTTTTCACGTATTCCCATGGGAATGTATGTCCAGTTCCCCCACCTAGCTCGCGTTTATAGCTATCCAGAATCACCAATGGCAATTCCGGACAGAGAAGGGATTCGTCACCAACGGCTCCCTGCAATCGAAATGCGGGAAACAGAGTTTTTTCAGCTTTGTATTTATCCCAGACAGAGGTGATGTCAACAGGATCACCGGCAATCAATTGGATCAAATCTGGTTTGAATTTGGTTACAATCTCTTCTATTTCCAAAACTTCGTTTTGAAAAAACAAAAACACAACTTTGGGAAACCCTTCTGCAGTTCTATTGGCTAAAAGGTTGGGGACATCACTTGGATGGATGCTACGAGGTGAAGCCTTTGAAAAGTTAAGACCAATAAAATCGACATTCAGTGAATGACATAGATCAATCGTGTCCCGATCTTTGATACCGCAGATTTTGACCTTGGTGGTTACCATATCCTGATAACCAAAATGATTTAATTCAGATTGGAAGCAATCGCTCCTTTATAACCAAAGTGTAAAAATTTCAACATAGAATCTTCGTACAAGAGCATTTCCGATTTTGAGATATTTTGGCGGATCATCTGGACGAAGATGTTTAAGAAAAAGGAAAGAATATTGCGAATGGCAAACTCACTCACATCGCCCTTGTAATTCGGATTTGCTTCTTTGAAATGTTTGTACTGTTCAAAATTCAAGGCAGTGAGTCGAGATAAAAGAGTATCTGGAAAATCTTCAAGAGAAGAACCTTGCGATTTTAACAAAAGTAAGGTGAAAATATCTCTGTGGTTGTCAACGTAATTAAGCCCGATATCGAAACGTTCTTTCCACGTTTCATAACTATCGTTGAATCTTTTTTCAAAATAATTGGGCTGGGAGATAAAATCAAATGCCTTTTCCAGTCCAGAAAGTACCGGATTTAGAATTTCGATCAGGAGATGTTCTTTATTCTCGAAATAGTTATAGATGTTGCTCGTAGAGACTTTTGCTTTTTTTGCGATGGTCCGCATTGACGCCTTTTCGAATCCCATTTGTATGAATTCTTCTTTGGCCGCGTTCAATATCTCTCTTCTAGTGTGTTCTTTCGGGGTCTGCATGATCCTGAACGTTGTTTCCTAAAAAAAGATCTTCCGGTTTCTTACCTATTTGTAAAGCCCAAATTTACAAATTGACATTCTTTTGGAATAAACTTGTTAAAACTGGGTAGAGTCGGAAACTACCGATCGCAATACAGGGATGAAGACTCTGCTGAAAATCAGTCTTCCAGACCTCTAGGTTCGTAATTTTTTGAACCCGAGGATCCTGAAGGGATTCCCATTGGAAAAATCCATCAGATCGATAGATCCAAGTGTGTTCCCAGTCAAATTCAGAGATTTCCTTCCAAATGCCCTCCGCATCTTTATCCGGCAAAATTCCTAATAGAATGGAAGCCTTCCTCCAACTTTCTTGTTTTCGAAGAATTTGAAGGGTGTGTTTGACTGCACTCGGATTGTGAGCGGGATCAAATACTAAAAGTGGTGCCTTGTGTATGGCTTCCAGTCTACCTTTCGGGCGGGGAAATTGGTCCCAAGATACCTTTGTAGAGGAAGGCAAAATCCCCAAATCGACAAGGCACCAATGGGCAAATTCAAAATTAGATTCTAAATAATTGTCAGTAGCGTCTGTTTGGTGAAATCGAACTGGCACATGTAAGGATGCCGCGACTTCTTCAATTTTGTTTCGAAGGGATGAGTTCTCTTCAAAACTATAAATGACCTTTGTATTCGATCCAACGATGTGTAATTTTTCGGTAACAATCTTTTCCGGAGTATCTCCCAGAATTTCTTTGTGATCCAATCCAATACGTGTGAGTATGACTACATCGGGGTTGATTAGTTTTGTTGCATCCAATCTCCCTCCAAGACCTGCCTCCCATACTTCAAACTGACATTGTTTTTTTTCAAAGAAGTACATGCAGACCAAAGTAAGACATTCAAAATAAGAAAGCTTTAAAAGGGTTTCATGATTTAAATTCATCAAATGAGTGATGATTTCATCTGCTTCTTGTTCTGTGATCATCCTTCCATTGACCATGATACGTTCGAGAGGAGAAACAAGGTGTGGCGATGTATACAATCCAACTTTAAGAGAATCCTGTTTTTGATTGATTAGTGTAGCTAGATAATGCGATGTGCTACCTTTTCCGTTTGTTCCGACCACTGAAAATCTGAATTCATTTTGTTTGTTGGAAATGTAGGGAAACAATCCGAAACTTTCGAGGTGTTTTTGAAAATCATCCAACTGGTATCCTTTAAATACGTTGAAGTTTCTTGTTTTTTCTGGATTCTGTAATGATGATAGAGTTTTAAAAAAAGAGCTCATCTATTTTTCAACTGTGAGAGAAGGATCTTTTCAATTTTTTTGATCCATTTCTTTTCTACTTCTAATTTAGTGAAATATTCAAATTGACGGATGCCTTGATAAAGTAACATGGAATAGCCGGGAATGATCTTCGATCGTTTTGCCTTTGCCAATTTGACTAGTTCTGTTTCTAAAGGATTGTAAACGATGTCAAAGAGAGTCATTTCCTTATGAAAGAAATGTTTTTCTAAAAGTGTGTCTCCGCCTACACCCTTCATGCCTACAGGTGTTGTGTGTATCACAAGCGAAATGTCTTCCTTGTGATCATATACTTCTTCGTTCGAAATGGCAGATACGATTCCTTCTACACCCAGGGATTGGATCATGTCGGATACAGCGATGTGATTTCTTGCGAGAATACGAATCTTTTTCGCAGGCTTTTTATCTGTTTTGAAGTTTTTTTTTGACTGTAGGTGTTTGACTAAAGAAAACAAAATTCCTTTTGCGCTACCCCCACTACCTAATACTAAGATCGTTGAACTATCCTTTGGTGAAAGTAGGGATGGATCGGTCTCTAAAATAGACCGGAGTGCTCCTTCCCCATCGGTATTTTTTGCGATAATTTCCTCGCCTTCAAAAAGTAGTGTATTGGATGCCTTCATTGTCTTTGAGGCTTCGCAAGCACTACTTGCAATTTGGAATGCCCATTCCTTAAAGGGAATCGTAACCGAAAGTCCCTTTACTCCTGCAATTTTTAAGGGAGAGAGTCCGAGTTTAGGCCATTCTTCGTTTTCAAATACTAAGTAAACTCCGTCGTACTTCGAGTATTCAAAAAGAGTATTGTGAATCCAAGGAGAGAGAGTATGTCCTAGAGGAAACCCGAGGATACCGAAAATCTTTGTTTTGTTAGTATACATTTAATTTACCCGTGTACGACATATTTTTATCTTATGGACGAAGAGAAGGCATGCCGAAAATTGAGTATGGATAGGTAATTGTTTTATGTTTCATACCCCGATAGCGGCTCCGTCCGAGCCTTGGACCATTTTAGTTGATATATTATTCTTTTTTCTCGCTTCAGCCGCTTGTGCCTATTACTTTTATTATTACAAACGAAAAGATCTTTTAGGAAAATTTTGGGGCTCTACTTTTGTTGCAGGCATTGGTGCCTTGATCGTTTTTGCCACCTTACAAACCTATATTCGAGACGTAATTATGTGGCTCATGTCACCAAAAATTGGTTCCACTCAGCTTTCAAATGTGAATTTGGTCGCGATCTTTTTGGGTGGTTTCATCGCGCTTTACGTCATGAACCGGATCAACCATAACAAGGAAAGGCGGGATTGATAGATTTTGTCGCTTTTCATACAATTTGAGATATTTTAAAAAATTATAATAGAATCCAAGCACGGCTAAGACAAAGCCCTGTTTTCCATCCAAAAAACCGAATCTTACAAAGTACATATAAAACGATTTGAATGCTCCCTTCGCAAAAGCCCATGGGATGGAACTGTAGGTACCTTTCCGAAATTCTTCTTCAGCGAAAAGACTAGAATATCTATCAATAAAACTCAAATGATCCGACAGGTTGTGATAAGAAAAATGATATAAGGGGTGTTTGAGTTTTTTAGGTTGATTTTGAAGGAATACCTTCTCGTGAACGATTCCACCCCCAAACTTACCTTTGGATTTTTGAAACAATCTGATTTGGTAATTCGGATAGAACCCGCCAAATTTGATCCATTTCCCAAGATACCAAGTGAGCCTTGGAATCAGATAACCTTCGTTTGACTGTAAAAGGTTTGGATTATTAAATATTGATAGTATCTCTTCTTTCAGACCGGGAGATACGACTTCATCTGCATCAAGCGCAATCACCCAGTCATTTTTGATGTGAGAGATGGCGAAATTTTTTTGGCTTGCGTAGTTATCGAAAGGACGGTGGAAAACTCGGGTATTGTATTTTTTTGCAATCTCTAAAGTACGGTCTGTCGAACCTGAATCAACAATAACAATATCGTCTACAAAATGAAGTGCCTGAAGTGTCCGTTCTAAATTGTCCTCTTCATTTAGAGTGATGATTGTCGCGGAAAGAGGAAGAGGCATCAATATTATGAAGGTTTATTTTCGCGTACAGATGTAAAGCTATTTGATAAAGGAATTTCCAATCTTGCGGTTGTAGAATCTTCCCCAATTATGATTCGGAAAAAATTTGGATCAATGCCTTCACCCTTTAACATAATTAATATGAGAGCAAGACCCAGCCCCGCACCTTCTGTGTTGTCAGCATTGTCAATATAAAACTGGGCAATGTCATCATAAAGCATTCCTTTTTCTAGACGTTCTCGGATCGCTTTTTCTTCTTGTTTGGCGATAGGCGTGTTGTTGATCACTTCGATGGTGATACCGTGTTCATTGAAGTTGAAGTTGATTAGGCAGTAATATCCTTTCTTCTTTGCCTTGGCACCAAACTCATTCGACATTTCTTCTGAAAATAATTCCCGGTATTCTTTCACTCCTTTTGCATATTCGGAAGGGATCGAAAATGAATAATTACGCTCTTCAAAAAATACCCGCTTTTGATTCGCCTTGCAGGCATTGATGGCAAGTTCTTTGATGATGGTATACAATGTGGGAATGAGCGTCGTATGAGTGAGGCGATCTAAAATGAGTTCAACGGCTTTTTTGATATGATCTTCGACGGTTTTTGAGACGCGGTGGGTCTTAAGGGAAAGAATCTTTCCATTTTCCACATGTAACTTTATGTGGTCAGAAATCTCGCTTGTTTCCTTTCCCATACCCGAAATCATTTAAATAATGGCCCCATTGTCAAGATAGTATGACGACAAATATGAAAAACAAGAAGCAAGTTTGCCTTTCCGTACTCATTTATATATCGGTTTTTCAACCCTCAATTCTTTTATCACAAAACTTGAAAATGATCGGAGTTCGCATTTGGGACAGTGAAAAAAAGTCATTTGGTGTTTTAAGTGACATAGAAATTCAAAAGGGTTTGGTTAAATCCATTCAACCATCAACAAAGACCCAAACAGAAACAGTGCGTTATCTCTTGCCTGGATTTTGTGATGCAAGTGTAACATTAGGATCAGATGCGTTGGGTGGTGAGATCTCAAAAGATGCCTTGCCCTTTCATCTCCAAAGTTTTTTGGCAACAGGATTTAGCCACGTAGAATCAGTGTCAGATCCAGACCTTCAAAATTTGAAAGATGAGATTTCAAAGGCAAGACTCGTGGGGCCAATCATTTCTCAATCCCAAAAACCCATCCTCCTACAATCTCATTTCGGATCTGGTGATGCTCCAACCAAACAGTACAATCTAAAGGACATTAACCATCCCACGTTTTTGAAAGATGCAGATCCCTCTCGCTCCAAACACCTACCGATTTTTTTAAAACGAGCGTCCCAAGAGATGTTTTCGCAAGCAGATCTTTTTCAGCTTCGAGAAGAGGCACAAAAGAATGGATATACACCGATTGTATATTCTTTTGCTGATCCGAATTCTTGGGAAGATGCATTGGATGCCGGTTACCAAGTATTGTTTCACTCACTGCCACCTAATGCGCATTTGGAAGCAATCCAGAGACGAAGTTTTGTTTGGGCTCCCATGTTGAATATTACGTATTTGCAATCTATGAAAGTTGATCCGACCCTTCTCGGATCCAAAGTAAAATCCTATGCTAAGTTTCATCCAGTATTCCAAGAGAAATTTTTAGAGTCATTTTTATTGAGCATAGGAGAGGGGGAGGCTTCACCCCAGAGTAAAAAAATGGCGGATCAATTTGAGAGTTTGTATAGCTCTTTGGATGGGTTTCCGCAGGACAGACTTATTTTTGCAAGTGGCTCTGGACATTTTGGGTCTTATCCTGGACTTGGTGCCATCATCGAAGCGGACCTTTGGCTCAAGAGATGGAAACTTCACCTTCTACCCGAATCTCAAACAAATAGAGAAAGTGAATCCACGTCCTTTTGGCAAAAACTTTGGGGTTCCTTTCAAAGAACCTACTCCATCAGAAAAGTGAATCAGGATCCTGAAACCATAAACCAGAATCAACGCGATTTGATTACTGTTTTGACGCAAAATACGTGTTTGTTTATTAAGGCGGATCATGAAGGGCGAATTCGATTGGGAGGTCCTGCTCATTTTTCGGTTCATAAAAGGAACCCTTTTGTTCAGCCTTTGGGAATATTTGCAATTGAATCCATGGTCTTGGGTGGAAAACTGGTTTATACCCCAAAACCAGAAAAAGTAGGTAAAAAGCCATGAAAGGGAATTTAAGCCAAACAAACGAATTTGATCGACTCTTAGAAGAAAGTTTCAAAAAACGCAAGTCGATCGAACCTGGTTCCCGACATGAAGGCAAAGTAGTGTCGGTCAAAAGCGATTATGTATTCATTCGGACAGTTGGATCGAACGTTGTTGGAAATATTTCAACCGATGAGTGGATCGATGAAAACCCTCCAAAGCCGGGGGACATTCTAACGGTTTATTTTTTAAAGGAAGAGTCCGGTGACTATTATTTTACATCTTGCCTTTCTGGAGAAAATATATCTGAAGACCACTTAGCGATTGCTATGTCTTCTGAGATCCCAGTTTGGGGACAGATAGCAATGGAATCAAACGGCGGTTATGAGGTTAAACTTGGGTCGCTTCACGGTTTTGTTCCATTTTCGCAATTGGATGCGGAACACAAAGGAAAAGAGATCTACGGTCAAAAGTTTAAATTTATAGTTACAGAACTGAATGGAAAAACTAACAAAGCCATTTTGTCTCAGAAAAAAATCAGCGATCGAGAAAAGGAAGCAAAGAAACGAATCTTACAAGGTGAGTTAAAAGAAGGGATGTTTGTTACCTGTCGTATCAAATCGATCCATAAGTTTGGACTCATAGTTGACATGGATGGATTCGATGCACTTGTTCCTGCAAGTGAAGCATCTTTCAAAAAGAATTCTGATTTAGAAAAAGAATTTCAAGTGGGTGAATCTCTACGAGCGAAGATCATTACATTAAATTGGGAAGAAGGAAAGTTCTCTTTAAGTGCCAAAGATTTTTTACAAGACCCTTGGGCACAAAAAGTGCCGTTCCGTGAGTCAGATATCTTAACCGGTGAGATAGAATCCATCAAACCGTTTGGAATGTTTGTCAGACTGAATGACTCCTTCAGTGGCCTCGTTCCCAATAAAGAGACGGGTGTTCCTCAGAGAACGCCTGTTAATACAGTTTTTGCTCCAGGTCAAAAAGTGGAAGTTTTCGTTTTGGAAGTGAATCCAGAAAAAAAACAAATTGCCCTTTCCATTTCAAAAGCCGCCGAAGCGAAAGAAAGATTAGAATACCAACAATACTTAAAGGTAGAGGAAGATCCGAAAGGAGTTTCTAGTTTTGGGCTACTTTTGAAGCAGTCCCTTGAAAACAAAAAGAAGAAATAGAGTCTTTCTTGGAGATTGCGCTCTTTGAACCCGAGATTCCTCCCAATACGGGAAATATAGCGAGACTTTGCGTTAATGCAGATGTCCCGCTCTCGATCATTGGAAAACCATCCTTTGATTTGTCAGAAAAAGCAGTCAGAAGGGCTGGGCTTGATTATTGGCAGGATCTCACCTTACTTCAATACCAAGATTTTGAAACCTTTCAGACTGCCAAACTTGCGGAGGGAAAACGAATCTTTCTCATTTCAAAATTTGGAACTACAACCTACTGGGATGCAAAGTTTGATAGGAACGATGTTCTGGTATTTGGCAGAGAGACAAGTGGCCTTCCTCCCGAAATTCGGCTCGCTCACCCAAAAGAACAAGTTCTATCCATACCAATGGGCGCAAAGTCACGTTCTATCAACCTTGCCAATGCTGTTGCCATCGTACTTTATGAAGCACTGCGTCAAAGAAATTTAGAATAGATAAAACAATTTACAACACTTTCATTCTCATTGAAATGGGAATATTATGGCGTTCCCGCTTTCTCAGACAGAATTAGAAAAAGAAATCAAATCTCTATTTTCTTACGGACTCTCTGGGAACACTCGGGATTTTCTTTCTTGGGTTCAAATGGAAACCCAACGCAAGTTCAAAGATTCACCCTCAACGGGTCTCGAACAAGTCCAAGCCTACTTAGATCACTTAAATGGATTAGGTGATATCATTACAAACCCCTTAGATCCTCGCGAATACATGATCGCTGAAAAATCTAGCCTGATTAAAAAGGTTGGGAACTCAGAAAAGTACACCATTTTAGGAGCACTTGCCTTCAATCCTATGCAGTATGTTCGCGCAAGGCTGGACTATTTCCTAAAAGTCAATCAGATAGTCGAAGATACCCGTATGGATCTTTGCATTGCGACTGTGGAAGCCGTTGAAAATGCCGCGAAGTATGGCGATGGATTGAATGTGGACATTGTGTATCAAATAGACAAATCAAAACTTTTTACCATCGAAATGACGAATACGGTAAAAGACTTTGATTTGGAAGAAGACATACAAAGAGGGAAGTTTTCTTCCACAGCCACTCTTATGCGTGGTATGATGGTGATGCAAAAACTCTTTGATGCAGTTGACTTGGATATCTTGGACAATCGCAAACAAGCGTATCTCAAAGCTTCACGCAAGTTATAATCAAAGCTTATGGCTCAATTCAAGATGGTTTCTCCTTTCTCTGCGGCTGGAGACCAAATCTCTGCTATAGAATCGATTGCAAATGCCTACAAAGATGGTAAAAACAAGGTAACGTTAGTTGGCGTTACAGGGTCTGGTAAAACTTTCACAATGGGCGAAGTGATCGCTCGAGTGGGCAAACCCACACTCATTCTTTCACATAACAAAACACTGGCGGCACAACTATTCAGAGAGTTTAAAGATTTTTTCCCTGAGAATGCAGTGGAGTACTTTGTCTCATACTATGACTACTACCAACCGGAAGCCTATGTTCCTACTTCCGATACATTTATCGAAAAGGATATGTCCATCAACGAAGAGATTGATAAACTTCGACTTCGAGCCACATCCAGTCTTTTGGAACGTGATGATGTTATCATTGTTAGTTCTGTTTCCTGTATTTATGGTTTAGGCTCACCTGAGGATTATGTTAATTCTGTAGTGATGTTAAAAGTCGGCGAACGAATGGATCGAGATGAAATCATTCGTAAATTTTTAGCCATCCAATACAATCGAAATGACATAGACTTTAGCCGGGGAAATTTTCGTGTTCGAGGTGATTCGATCGAAATCATGCCATCTTACCAAGAAGATGGAATTCGCATCGAGCTTTTTGGGGATGAGATAGAGTCTATTTCTAAATTTGACCCAATTACAGGAAAAACCAAGTTAAAACTAGAAAGGATGGTGGTTTATCCCGCCAAACATTTTATAACTTCCGGCCCTAAAGTAAAAGATGCCATTATCAAAATCAAAGAAGAGATGTTATTACAAAAAGAATTTTTCCTTAAACAAGGAAAACATCTCGAAGCAGAACGGATAGAATCCAGAACGAATTACGATATGGAGATGTTAGCCGAGCTTGGGTATTGCAACGGGATTGAAAACTATTCTCGGCATCTAACGGGTCGCAACGAAGGGGACAGACCCGCCTGCCTCATCGACTACTTCCCCAATATGGATTTCCTTTTGATCGTGGACGAGTCACATGTGACACTTCCACAGATCGGGGGCATGTATGCGGGGGACAGATCTCGTAAACAAACCTTAGTTGACTTTGGCTTCCGATTGCCTAGTGCACTTGACAATCGTCCTCTCAACTTTAAGGAATTTGAAACTCTAACACCGCGCACACTTTATGTTTCGGCTACACCTGACCAAGTTGAGATTGGTAAAAGTGAGGCAGTCGTGGAACAAATCATCCGCCCTACTGGTTTACTCGATCCGATTGTAGAAGTTCGCCCAACACAAAATCAAATTGAAGATCTATTACAAGAGATACACAAGCGAATCGCAAAAAAAGAACGTATTCTCATTACCACTCTCACTAAAAAAATGTCCGAAGATCTGACAGATTATTATAAAGAAGTCGGATTAAAAATCGCTTATTTGCATTCCGAAATTGATACCATTGAAAGGGTTGAGATCATTCGCGATCTAAGAAAGGGGATTTACGACTGTTTGGTGGGCATCAATCTTCTGAGAGAAGGTCTTGATATACCTGAAGTTTCTCTTGTCGCGATTTTGGATGCTGACAAAGAAGGTTTTCTTCGTAATTTTAAGTCACTGATTCAAACAATTGGACGAGCCGCAAGAAATGTCAACGGCAAGGCAATTTTGTATGCAGATAGAATGACTGAATCCATCAAAAAAGCGATTAGTGAAACAGATCGTAGACGAAAAATCCAAGAGGATCACAATACAAAGTTTGGTATCACTCCTCAAACGATTCTAAAAGAGATTCATGATATTTTGCCAAGAGAAATGGCTGAAGAGACCGAACAAGAAGAAGCTCTCAAACAATTAGAAAAAGAATTCACACTGAAAAAATACAAAACCAAAGACAAACTACGTGAGGCACTTAAAAAGGAGATGCTTCGGTTTGCGAGCAATTTGGATTTTGAAAAAGCCGCACTATTTCGAGATAAAATGTTAAGCATTGGACCTGATGTTATAGAGCCGAAGTAACTAAAAATCGTTGCATCCTTCCTTCCCTTCCAACAAATTGAAAGGGAACCTTTAGGAGTATTCATTGGATCAAAACGACACTTGGGAAAGCCCGACAAAATTAGTCAGAATCGAGGACGCCCTTCCAAAACAGATATTTCTATTGCCAATCAAAGTCCGACCTGTTTTCCCAGGTATCATCACACCACTTATAGTCCCTCCAGGCAGGTTCATCACTTCAATTGAAGAAACTTCGAAGGGTGCTGGATTTATTGGCCTTATCCTTTTGAAACAGGATGATTCAGATGAACCATCAGAGACGAATATCTATCAAGTTGGTGTGATCGCACGGATTCTCAAAAAAATCAACTTACCTGATGGCGGAATGAACATTCTCGTCAATACGATCCAAAGATTTCA
>JAPZRK010000063.1 GCA_027531445.1 Leptospira sp. | reverse complement strand
GTTCGGCATATGTGACTAATCTTTATCTTTAGAAACAAGAATCCAGTTTTAATTTGAATCTACATTGCCCCACTTGCTTTGCGAAAATCTGAGAGAAAAAAGAAAGAGGCATTCTCTTCTTTGCGATATGAGACATAATTCCCCACGCTTGCGACTTTAATTCTCCATTATACTTGCGTGATTGTAGTTTTCCGGTTTCACCTATTCCACATTAGCCTACCCAAATAAAACAAAAATACTTTACAAATAAATACCATACATATATATAGTATACATGGCTTCTTCTGTTCTCCCTCTACGTGAATCCGACATCTATGCACCCATTGCCCAATGGGACCGAAAGGGTATGGCTATGCTTACGGGAGATAAGGGCATCTACAGGCTCGGCCTCCATTGGGAGTATGCCCTTGCTCGTTCCGGCTTCCATGTTTTCAACCTAGACTGCGCCATACGTTTCAATCCATTTGTGATTACGAATGAGACACGCAAGCAGAACATTGCACCTGAGCCCTTACTCGAAAGTATTTTTGTCCAAAGGGCATTCACTCCCTACCAGATCCTTGATACCTTGTATGATATTTCGAATCATGTCGCTGAAAATACGATCTATTTTTTACTAGCTCCTTGCAAACAGTTCTTAGACGGAGATGTGCAGAATGACGAAGGGTTGCACCTTTTACATAAGATGCTTGCTTGCCTTGAGGGCTTTCATGCAAAGAAGATCCCAATTGTGGTGATCGAGTCGATGCGCTACCGTCATGAGAATTTTCAGACCTTCTTTCCAAAGTTGTTAAATGCTTCACGTGATCTTTGGGAGCTACAAATAGACGATGGACTTTCTCGCATCAAGGTACGAAAGGTACCTGAACTGTCTGCCGCCTAATCGATTGTATGGGAAGAACGATTGCTCCTTATTCCAGACAAGTGGCACAAATCGAAGAGAGCCTTTCTGAGTTCCGGCGTGCCTTGCGGAGATCTGACCAAGAGATATTCGATGATTTGATTCGCACAGCTAAGCTCCAAGTGCAAGCAGGTGTGATGGCCGCATCTCCCTACCCCATTGACTCGATGCTTATGACCATGGTCATCGAACTCAAAAAAGAGATCTCTGTTTTACGAAACGAACTCAAACAAATCCAGATGCAACGGCAACAGGACGGATGAGATCCTCAGGTTATCTATTCGATATCTATCATATCGAAAACAAGATCTACATTTGGTTGAAAGACGATGTAGGCAATACGACCCTCTACTATGACCAGTTCCATCCTACGATTTATGCGAGAGGTGCACCGGAACTTTTGCGCAAACTTGTAAAACGTTTATATGAATTGGACAGCCTAGCTGAAATTCCCACCTTCGCAGAAAGAATTCTATTCTACGAAAATAGAAAGGTGCAAGTTCTAAAACTTGTCATTTCAAAACCCTCTCTACTTTCCAAAATCACTCGCAAACTCTACGCTTTGTACGGTAAGTTTGATATCTACCATTCAGACATTGATGTAACGATTAGTTATATGCTAGAAAAAAATATCTACCCAATGTGCAAGATGGAAGTTGTCTTTGAACAAATTGGCCTAGAAAATAAAATCACAACCCTACGAGCTCTCACAAATATTCGTGATTTGGAATATAATCTGCCGCCATTAAAGACCATTTCGCTTGCCCTAGAAAAAAGCCAAAGGATTCCCATAGAAAACAACACGATTCTATTGTCCACTTCTACGAGGAGAGTCGCCGTTCCTAGCCGAAGCCCCGAACAAATCCTGAGAGAGATCAATCAGTTTCTAAAAGAAGAAGATCCCGACATTGTGCTCACTGCCTATGGAGACCAAGTTATATTCCCATATTTATTTGCTCATGCTCAAAGATTAAAATTCAAAACCAACTTTGATCGGGATGTTTTTGCGCCCATCCGTCGGCAGATCCAAACCAAAGGTACAAGTTTCAATACTTATGGAATGACTGTCTTTCGTGCTCCCTCCTATCCACTGTTTGGTCGTTGGCATATCGATTCAAGAAATAGCTTTTTATACAAAGAATCGGATCTCCTTGGTATCATTGAACTGGCTCGGATTTCGCGGATGCCCATCCAAAAGATGGCCCGTGCCTCAACGGGCAAAGCACTTACCTACATCGAAACAGATGTGGCATTGCGTATGGAATATCTCGTGCCTTGGCAAAAGAGCGCCATCGAATCCCCTAAGACCGCCTTGCAATTATTAAATGCAGATAGAGGTGGACTTGTATTTCAGCCAGATGTTTCACTCGGCAAGGCCATGGAAAATGTCGCTCAGCTTGATTTTGCACAAATGTATCCCAGCATTATGGTAATTCACAACATTTCGCCAGAGTGTGTCAATTGTCAGTGTTGTCATGATGATCCAAATGTCCCCAAAGTACCAAAGCTTGGTTATACGATCTGTGATCGAAGGACAGGCATAGTTTCTGAAGCCCTGGCTCACATTCTAGAACGAAGGGCATATTATAAAGACAAAAAAAAAGAACATACAGGCGTGTTGTCAGATTCCTATAACGCAAAACAATCCAGCCTCAAATGGATGCTTGTCACTTCCTTCGGTTATCTCGGATATCGTAATGCAAAATTTGGTCGTTTGGAAAGTCACGAGTCGGTCACTGCATTTGGTCGCGAAAAGCTTCTTACTGCAAAAGACATTGCTGAAGATTTTGGTTATGTGTTGATCCATGCCATTACAGATAGTATCTTCATACAAAAGGCAGATAGGAGTCCATTTTCCAAAGAAGAGTTGTATATACTTTGTCAGGCGATCCAACAAAAGACACAGGTTAAAATTGATGTAGACGGAGTCTATAGTTGGTTGCTCTTTCCTCCTTCTACTGCGGATCCACAGATGCCAGTTGCCAATCGTTACTTGGGACGATTTGAGACAGGAGTATTAAAATCAAGAGGGATTGGCTCTCGTAGAAAAGATCTTCCCTATCTAATTCGTAAAGCACAGCTCGAAATGATTGAATGGATGTCTACTTGTTCCACCATACAAGAGATACGTGATGGTGAGTCCTATATCTTAGCCATCTATCATAAATATGATGAGGCGTTAAAGAAAGAAACTGTAGACTGGAAAGATCTCCTGATTCAAAAATCAACATCACAAGAGCCAGAAGAATACGAAGTGGATGGAGCGACTTCCCTTTCACTTGGCCAATTGAAGGAAATGGGTATGAGCGTCCAAGCAGGTGAAAAGATTCGCTATCTTGTTTCCAATCGCAGATCGCAGAGCAAGGAAAATCGTTACATCGCAGAAGAAGTTTTGCAATCATCTCCAAACAGTCGCAAGGTTCGGATTGATCGTGAATACTATCGCAACCTACTACTCTCTTCTTTTAAGGAAGTCTGGTCGGCATTTGCTAGTTTTTCGGATTTTAATGCACTTGTATCAGAACAATTGCACTTGCCGTTCATGAACAATGTTCAAAAACTCTTTACAGGAACCTGACCCCAATGCCGAATGAGGCATGGCACTTCAGAAAACCATCTCGCTGCACACACATTTCTATGATCTTGATTGGAATCGACATGTTACAAGTCGCACCTATGAACGGTTCAGCTATGATGGAAGATTTTCTCTTCTTGAGGAGTTGGGATATGGTGTTCACACCTGCCTAGAAAAGGGCATCCAATTTGTATCGGGAGCCACCTTCGTTCGTTTCCTCAGCCAACAATTTGCTGGAGCACTGCTCGACATCATCACGGACTTACAAAGAGATACCGAGGGCCAGTTGTACTTCCACCATACAATCCAAGACCAAACTGGTAAAAAAGCATGTGAGATGTTTGCATCCGCTTATTTAAAAAATCCCGATGGCACAAAACTCATATTAGATTCTGTTCCGGTGAGACAAGAACCTTGGAATCAAAGTACATTGCGCAAAAGGCAAAATGAACAAGTATGTATCGAACATACTCTTTCCATTCCATTCAGTGATATGAGCTGTTTTTGGAACCTTCCATCTGAATCTGTTTGGAAGGTTTTTGAAGAAGGACGTTTTTTATTTTTTAAAGAGATCGTGGACTTAAATCTTATCAAAGAAACAGATTCAACGACTTTCTTTATGGGTGGTGAAATCCAAATTTATTCACTACCCGAACCTGGAACCAAAATCAAACTACTCAGTTGGATCGATTCTTTTGAAAAAATCAGATTTTACTTTCGACAAGATATCTTAGACGAGAAAGGGAATCTTCTCGCCTCAATGAGAGATGAACAGTTGTTTGTGGCCCTCTCTACTTCTCGTCCTAGAAAGGCACCTCAGGAATTCTTTGCCAGAGTCGAACGCTTTATTGAAAAGGCGTAGCTGATCTACTTCAATCTCAAGATCGAGCTTCCAATGCAGTAATTGGCAATGGCAAGACCCACGTGAAAGAGATCCACATTCAATATGGGACCGCGAGAACCGGATGTACCGATCACAAGTCCTGCAAGGATAAAAAGGACCGCACCTACTAGACCTAAAATGGCTCCATTTCTTTCCCTGGAAAATTTCATAATACTAACGACGATTACGATGACCATCGCAAGACCACTTGCAATGGTTGCGTAAAGTGGAAACGGATAGATGTAAGTGAAAAAAAGAAACGCGATGAGCATTCCGAAAAACTTAAAAAAGAAAAGTTTATCAGATAATGGGCGAATGCCGAAATGAAAAAAGCTAACACCGAGTAGAGGGACACCAACGCAACCCGCCAGGCCGATCGTAAACTTGTAAACAGGATCTATGGCATTGACTCCCAAAAAGTGCAAGGAACCAAGACCTGCTGATATACCAACAAAAGAAAAGGCATAAAGGGCGGCACGTGCGGAAACGGATGACAATCCTTTGAACTTGTAGGCCATAAATAAGGAAACGCAGGAAAGAAAAAAATCTGACAAAAAAGTGCTAATTACCATGAACTTGATTCAAGCAATGAGAGAAAGAGATGCAATCTTAATTTGTGAGTAGTGAGGAAATTTCTTCAGGTGTCAATTCTCTATAAGTTCCAACTGCTAGACTTGGGTCGAGTGAAATGGAACCCATCTTTTCTCGACGTAAGTATGTCACTTCCTTTCCGAGCATAACAAACATTCGTCGAATCTGACGGTATTTCCCTTCTCGAATGATCACTTTTGC